>NZ_JBITHD010000009.1:0-368571 GCF_044457685.1 Nonomuraea sp. NPDC050536 | reverse complement strand
AAATGTCCGTCTAAAACAGACGAGGTGTTGCATGAAAATTCATGCACTGGCTTTTAACACACTGTTGAGTTCTCAAGAAACGGACGCGTACTCCCAAACTTCAGGAGGCTTTCGTTCGTTTCGACCCTTTAATTCTAGGAGTTTCATCGGCGTAAAGTCAAATCGAAGACTTTCGGACAACCGAAATCGCTCTAGAATTTCTGGGCGACCTCCGTAAGGTACCGTCTCACTCAGGACATGTCGAATCAACCGATTTTCCGGCGGATCACACGCGCCCGAGATGAAAGGTTCTCAAGGGGCCTGCCCCTGGGGCCCGTCCGCCGTGTTCGGCGTCCGGCTCGCTCTCGGGGCGAAGTAAAAGACTAGGCCGCGATCCGCGGATCGTCAAATCGACGCACGCGGCCCGCCGGCGCGGGCCGCGTCGCGCCTGGTCAGGCGCTGACTTCCACGCCGCCGACGGACTTCTTGCCCCGCCGCAGCACCAGGAAGCGCCCGTGCAGCAGGTCGTCGGGACTCGGCACGTAGTTCTCGTCGGTGATCTTGACGTTGTTGAGGTACGCGCCGCCCTCCTTGACCGCGCGCCGCGCCGCCGACTTGGACTCCACCAGCCCGCTCTCGGCCATCAGGTCGACCAGCGGCGCCCCCAGCGCGGGCACGGTGGCGCGCGGCACCTCGAGCAGCGCCGCCTCCAACGTGGTAGCCGACAACGACGCGAGCTCCCCTTGGCCGAACAGCGCCTTGGAGGCCGCCACGGCGGCGGCCAGCTCGTCGGCGCCGTGCACCAGCGTCGTCAGGTCCTCGGCCAGCGCCCGCTGCGCCTCGCGGGCGAAGGGCCGGTCGGCCACGGCCTTCTCCAGCTCGTCGATCTCCTCGCGGGTGCGGAAGGTGAAGACCTTCAGGAAGCGGATCACGTCGCGGTCGTCGGCGTTGAGCCAGTACTGGTAGAACGCGTACGGCGAGGTGAGCGCCGGGTCGAGCCACACGGCGCCGCCCGCGGTCTTGCCGAACTTCGTGCCGTCGGCCTTGGTGATCAGCTTGCCGGTGAGTGCGTGCACATGCGCGCCCTCGACGCGGCGGATCAGGTCGACGCCCGCGGTGATGTTGCCCCACTGGTCGCTGCCGCCGATCTGCAGCGTGCAGGCATTGCGCCGGTAGAGCTCCAGGTAGTCGTTGGACTGCAGGAGCTGGTAGCTGAACTCGGTGTAGCTGAGCCCGTCGCCGCCGAGCCGAGCGGCCACGGACTCGCGGGCCAGCATCCGGTTGATCGGGAAGTGCTTGCCGACGTCGCGCAGGAAGTCGATGGCCGACATCTCAGCGGTCCAGTCGAGGTTGCTGACCAGCGTGGCGGCGTTCGCCTCAGCTGAGAAGTCCAGAAATCTCTCCACCTGCACGCGAATGCGCGCCACCCACTCGGCCACGACCTCCGAGGTGTTGAGCACCCGCTCGGTGCTGCGGCCGCTGGGGTCGCCGATGAGCCCTGTCGCGCCGCCGACCAGCCCGATCGGCTTGTGTCCCGCCCGCTGGAAGCGGGTCAGGATGAGCAGCGTGGCCAGGTTTCCGACGTGCAGCGAGGGGGCGGTCGGGTCGAAGCCCGCATAGACCGTGATCGGACCCTTCGACAGCGCCTCACGCAGGGCGTCGATGTCGGTGGTCTGCGCGAGGACGTCGCGCCATTCGAGCTCATCGAGAATGTCGGTCACGGCCCAAAACTTTCCGGGTAGACGGCGAGTGGTTACAGCCTGCCCGATCCGCACACATGACCGCCACTTGGATACTCTCGGTGTCCATGTGGAGGGTCCGTCGCGAGCTGGCCGTTTTCAAGATCCTAGGGGGTCTGGCGTGCGCGGGTCTCGCCGTCTGGTGGTACCTCCAGGGCGATCTGCGCGGCCTGGTGCTCGCCGTCCCCGCGGCTGTGCTGGTGGGCGGGATGGGGCTGCGTGACGTGCTCGTCCCCGTACGGCTGGCCGTCGACGAGACCGGCATCACCGTGGCGCACGGGTTCGCCGGCCGCCACCACGTCGCCTGGGACGACATCCAGGACATCCGGGTTGACGTGCGCCGGAGGTACGGCCTGCGGAGCGAGATGCTCGAGGTCGACACCGGCGACGGTCTGCACATCTTCAGCCGTCACGAGCTGGGCGGCGCCTCCCTCACGGAGGTGGCCGCCACGCTGCGCCGTCGCGGCACGTGAGCCTTGTAGGGCGACACGGTCGGATCGCCGTCGATCCAGAACCGCCAAGGGGTTTCCTTGGCGGACGAGATGCCGGTCCTCGGGCCCGACCGGATGGTCGCCGGGTCGGCGGGGGCGCCTTCGAGCATCGCAGCCCCAGATGCCGAAATTTCTGGGTAAGCCGGGTCGATGGCGTCGATGCCGTTGTGCTCGCGCAGCAACCCCAGCGCCACCGCGAGGCGAGCAGGGCCGCGTGCGAGGTCGCGATCGACATGCCGGCGCGCGCCCTCGACACGCGGAGCCCCGTTGGCGCGCCGGGCGCGAGCGATGTCGACCCCCGCGACCACCTCTCCAGCGCGCAGGAGCACCGCCGATCCTGATCCTTCCGGCAGGCACACCAGGTTGGCGCAGAAGTGCATGCCGTAGGTGAAGTACACGTACAGGAACCCGGGCGGTCCGAACATGACGGCGTTGCGCGGGGTCATGCCGCGGTAGGTGTGCGCCGCGGGGTCCTCGCCCGGCCCGCCGTACGCCTCGACCTCGGTGAGGCGGACGGCGACCGGCCCGTGCACGAGGACGCGCCCGAGCAGGTCGGGCGCCACCTCGGGAGAGGGCCGGTCGAAGAAGTCGCGCGTGAGCGGCGCGGTGGCCGGCAGGCCGTCCATGCTCAGCTGCCGCTCGCCCACGCCGCCTGTGCGTCGACGGCCTCGCGCAGCGCGGCGAGCTGGTCGCGGACCCGGTCGGGGGCGGTGCCGCCGTGGGCCTTGCGGGCCGCGAGCGCGCCGGGCACGTTGAGCACGTCGCGCACGTCGGGCGTCAGGTGCGGGGAGACCTTGACCAGTTCGTCATCGGTCAGCTCGCCCAGGTCCTTGTCGTGCACCTGGCACCACACGACCAGGTGGCCGACCGCCTCGTGCGCCTCGCGGAAGGGGACGCCGCGCCGTACCAGCAGCTCCGCGAGGTCGGTGGCGAGGGCGAACCCGTCGGGGGCCGACGACGAGAGCCGCGCGGTGTTGACCCGCATGGTCGCCACCAGGCCGGCCACCGCGGGCAGGACGAGCAGCAGCGTGTCGACGGCGTCGAAGACCGGCTCCTTGTCCTCCTGCAGGTCGCGGTTGTAGGTGAGGGGCAGCCCCTTCAAGACCGTCAGCAGCGACATGAGGTTGCCGATGAGGCGGCCCGACTTGCCGCGGGCGAGCTCGGCGACGTCGGGGTTCTTCTTCTGGGGCATGATCGACGAGCCGGTGGAGTAGGCGTCGTCCATCTCGATCCAGCGGAACTCCTGCGAGGCCCAGAGCACGATCTCCTCGCCGAGCCGCGACAGGTGCACCCCGATCATGGCGGCGTCGAAGAGGAACTCGGCGGCGAAGTCGCGGTCGGCGACGGCGTCCATCGAGTTGGGTGCGGCGGCGTCGAAGCCCAGCTCGGCGGCGACCGCGACCGGGTCGAGCGGCAGCGACGAGCCGGCCAGCGCACCCGAGCCCAGCGGGGAGATCGCGGCGCGCTTGTCCCAGTCGGTGATGCGGTCGATGTCGCGGGCGAAGGCGTGCACGTGCGCGAGCAGCTGGTGGCCGAAGGAGACCGGCTGGGCGTGCTGCAGGTGCGTCATTCCGGGCGCCGGGGTCTCGGCGTGCTGCTCGGCCTGCGACATCAGCGCGGTCTCCAGCTCGACGATCCGGGAGACCACGAGCCGGGCGTGGTCGCGGAGGTAGAGCCGCAGGTCGGTGGCGATCTGGTCGTTGCGCGAGCGTCCGGCGCGCAGCTTGCCGCCGAGCGAGCCGAGCCGCTCGAGCAGTCCGCGCTCCAGGGCGGTGTGCACGTCCTCGTCGGCGACGGTGGGGCGGAACTCGCCCGCCTTGCAGGCGCGCTCGAGGTCGTCCAGCGCGCCGATCATGCGCTCGAGCTCCTCCTCGCTGAGCAGGTCCGCCCGGTGCAGGACGCGGGCGTGCGCGCGGGACGCCGCCAGGTCGTACGGCACGAGCCGCCAGTCGAAGTGGACACTCACCGACAGCCGGGTCAGCGCGTCGGCCGGGCCACCCTCGAAGCGCCCGCCCCACAGCCGCATCGGCTTGCCTTCACTCACCGTCAGCTCCTCAATCTCCACAGCGAAGTCCTCCGCGACCATAGTGCATTCAGCCGTTCTTGGTGTCCCGGGCGGCGGCGATCTTCGCGGGAAGCGAGAACAGCTGCACGAACCCCTTGGCGAGCGACTGGTCGAACGTGTCGCCCGTGTCGTAGGTGGCCAGCGAGAAGTCGTACAACGACTGCTCGGAGCGGCGCCCGGTGACGGTGGCCTGGCCGGCGTGCAGGGTCATCCGGATGTCGCCGGAAACGTACCTCTGCGCGTCGGCGATGAGCGCGTCGAGCGCGTGCTTGAGCGGCGAGTACCACAGGCCGTCGTAGACGAGCTCGCTCCAGCGCTGGTCGACGCCGCGCTTGAAGCGGGCCAGATCGCGCTCGACGGTGACGTTCTCCAGCTCCATGTGCGCGGTGATGAGCGCGATCGCGGCCGGCGCCTCGTACACCTCGCGGGACTTGATGCCCACCAGCCGGTCTTCGACCATGTCGATCCGTCCGACGCCCTGCGCGCCTGCCCGCCGGTTGAGCTCGGCGATGACCTGGTACGGCGTGAGCGTCCTGCCGTCGAGCTTGACGGGCACGCCCTGGTCGAAGGTGATGACGACCTCGTCGGGCTCGCGCGGCGTGGCGGGGTCGGCGGTGTAGGCGTAGACGTCCTCGGTCGGACCGTTCCAGATGTCCTCCAGGAAGCCGGTCTCGACGGCCCTGCCCCACAGGTTCTGGTCGATGGAGAACGGGTTCTTCTTGCTGGTCTCGATCGGCAGGCCCTTGGACTCGGCGAACTCGATGGCCTTGTCCCTGGTCCAGGCGAAGTCCCTGGCCGGGGCGACGACCTTCAGCTCGGGGGCGAGGGCGGCCAGCCCCGCCTCGAAGCGGACCTGGTCGTTGCCCTTGCCGGTGCAGCCGTGGGAGACGACCGTGCCGCCGAACCGCTTGGCCGCGCTGACCAGGTGCTTGACGATGAGCGGCCGCGACAGCGACGACAGCAGCGGGTAGCGGTCCATGTAGAGCGCGTTGGCCTGCAGGGCGGGAACGCAGAAGTCGGCGGCGAACTCCTCCTTGGCGTCCACCACGACGGACTCGACCGCGCCGCAGTCGAGGGCCCGTTTCTGGACGACCTCCATGTGCTCGCCGCCCTGGCCCAGGTCCAGGGCGATGGCGATCACCTCGGCGTTCATCTTCTCCGCCAGGAACGGGATGGCCACGGAGGTGTCGAGCCCGCCGGAGAAGGCGAGTACCACTCTTTCACTCATGTGCTGCCTCTTTGTCATGAAAAGTCTGGATCTTGTACGGCGAGCCCGCTTCGTGAAGCGGGCTAACTACGTCGATCCGCGACCTTGAGCAGCGACTCCGCGACCGCCGGCCCGCCCTGGGGGTCGCGGCTGATGACGAGGATGGTGTCGTCTCCCGCGACCGTACCCAGGATGGACTCCCAGTCGGCGTGGTCGATGGCCGAGGCGAGGAACTGGGCCGCGCCCGGCGGGGTCCTGACGATGACGAGGTTGGCGCTGGCTTCGGCCGAGACCAGGAGCTCCTCCGCGATCCGGAGCAGCCGGGCGGCCGGCGTCTCGCCGCCGACGCCCAGCCTGGCCAGCGGAATGCGGCCGCCGCCCTCACCGGGCAGCGCGTAGACCAGCGAGCCGTCCTCGGCGCGCAGCTTGAGCGCGCCCAGCTCGTCCAGGTCGCGGCTGAGCGTGGCCTGGGTGACCTCCACGCCGCTCTCGGCGAGCAGCTTGGCCAGCTCGGGCTGCGACCGTACGGCCTGCCGCTGCAGCAGGTCGGTGATCTTCGCCTGCCGCGCCGCCTTCGTCATCGGAATCATGGGCGATTCACCAGCCAGTGTAGGAGCGCCTTCTGCGCGTGGAGGCGGTTCTCGGCCTGGTCCCAGACGGCGCTGCGGGGGCCGTCGAGGACCTCGGCGGTGATCTCGTAGCCGCGGTAGGCGGGCAGGCAGTGCAGCACGATCACGTCGTCGGCGGTGTGCTCCAGGAGCTCCCCGTTGACCTGGTACGGCATGAGCGCCTTGACGCGTTCCTCCTTGCCGTCCTGGCCCATCGAGACCCAGGTGTCGGTGGCGATCACGTGCGCGCCCTGGACGGCGGCGACCGGGTCGGAGAGGGCCACCACCGATCCGCCGGTCCGGGCGGCGATGGCGGCCGCCCGGTCGAGGATGACCGCGTCGGGCAGGTAGCCGGCCGGGGCGCCGATCCGCACGTGCATGCCGGCGGTGGCGCCGCCGAGCAGGTAGGAGTGCGCCATGTTGTTGGCGCCGTCGCCGAGGTAGGTCAGCGTCAGGCCCTTGGTGGTGCCGAAGCGTTCGACGACCGTCTGCAGGTCGGCCAGGATCTGGCACGGGTGGAACTCGTCGGTCAGCGCGTTGACCACCGGGACCGTGGTGCCCTTGGCCATGGCCTCGATGCGTTCCTGGCCCGCGGTGCGCCAGACGATCGCGGCGACCTGGCGTTCCAGTACGCGGGCGGTGTCCTCGACGGGCTCGCCGCGGCCCATCTGGGAGGTGCCTCCGTCGATGACCAGCGGCAGCCCGCCCAGCTCGCCGATGCCGGTGAAGAAGGAGATCCTGGTCCTGGTGGACGGCTTGTCGAACAGCACGGCCACGGTCTTGGGCCCCTCGAAGGGGCGGTAGCCGTACCTGTCCTTCTTCATGGCGGCGGCCAGCTGGAGCACCTCGGCCTGCTCGGCCGGGGCGAGGTCGTCATCCCTCAGGAAGTGTCTGATTTGCGCCGAGTCCGCGCGATGCCTAGGCATGGGACAGAACCCCCGGGAACGCGTCGACGAACTGCTGAATCTCTGCCTCGGTCACGACGAGGGGCGGGGCGAGCCGTACCGCGTCGGGCTGGAGCGCGTTGACCAGGAAGCCAGCCTCAGCGGCGGCCTGCTGCACCTTCGGCGCGACCGGCTCGTTGAGCACGGTGGCCAGCCACAGTCCGCGGCCGCGCACGCCCTTGAGCAGCGGGTGTTGGATCGCCTCCAGGCCGCTCCTGAGCTGGACCGCGACCTTCTTCACGTGGTCGAGGTCGAGATTGTCCAGTACGGCGAGCGCCGCCGCGCACGACACGGGGTTGCCGCCGAACGTGGAGCCGTGGTCGCCCTTGTCGAACAGCTTGCCCGTGTCGCCGAAGCCGATGCAGGCGCCGATCGGCAGGCCGCCGCCCAGGCCCTTGGCCAGGGTGAGGATGTCGGGCGTGACGCCTTCCGCCTGGTGGGCGAACCAGTGGCCGGTCCTGCCGATCGCCGACTGGATCTCGTCGGCCACCAGCAGGGCGCCGGTGGAGTCGCACACCTCCCTGGCCGCCTCCAGGTAGCCGTCGGGCGGCGGGACGACCCCGGCCTCGCCCTGCGTCGGCTCCAGGAACACCGCGATGCAGTCGCCGGTCACGGCCTCCTTCAACGCCGCGGCGTCGCCGTACGGGACGAACCTGACCTCGATGGGGAAGGGGCCGAACTGGTCGCGGATGGACTTCTTGCCCGTCAGCGAAAGGGCGCCGATCGTGCGGCCGTGGAAGCCGTTCTCGGCGGCCACGAAGTAGCTGCGGCCGTCCTGCCTGCCGTACTTGAGGGCCAGCTTGTAGGCGGCCTCGTTGGCCTCGGTGCCGGAGTTGGCGAAGAAGATGCGGCCGGGGGCGTTCAGCAGCGCCAGGAGCCTCTCGGCGAGCAGGACCTCGGGCTCGTGCAGGAACAGGTTGCTGGTGTGGGCGATCGTGGCCACCTGCTTGGAGACGGCCTCGACCAGGGCGGGGTGGGCGTGGCCGAGCGAGCTGACCGCGATGCCGCCGATGAAGTCGAGGTACTCCTTGCCGTCGACGTCCCAGACGCGCGTGCCCTCACCGCGGGCCAGCGCGACGGGCGGCACGCCGTAGTTCGGCATGAACGCTTTCTCGAACCTGTCAAACAACGTCATGAGGGCGTCACCATGGTTCCGATTCCTTGGTTGGTGAAGATCTCCAGCAGTAGCGCATGCGGTACGCGGCCGTCCAGGACGTGCGCGTGCGGCACGCCGCCGTCGACGGCCGTCAGGCACGCCTCCATCTTCGGCACCATGCCACTGGACAGCGTGGGCAGCATCGCGCGCAGCTCCTCGGAGCCGAGCTTGTCGATCACGTCGGTGTCCTCGGGCCAGTTGGCGTACAGGCCCTCCACGTCGGTCAGGACGATGAGCTTCTGCGCCTTGAGTGCCACGGCCAGCGCGGCGGCCGCTGTGTCGGCGTTCACGTTGTAGATCTGCCCGTCCTCGCCCCTGGCCACGCTGGAGACGACCGGGATGCGGCCGTTGTCGAGCAGCGCCTCGATCGTGCCGGGGTCCACCTTGACGATCTCGCCGACCTGCCCGATGTCCACCTTCACACCGTCCAGTACGGCGTGCTTGCGCTCGGCGGTGAACAGGTGGGCGTCCTCGCCCGACATGCCGACGGCGAACGGGCCGTGGCGGTTGACCAGGCCGACGACCTCGCGGTTGACCTGGCCGACCAGGACCATCCTGACCACCTGCATGGCCTCGGGCGTGGTGACCCGCAGGCCGGCGGTGAAGGTGGACTCGATGCCCAGCCTGTCCAGGTGCTCGCTGATCTGGGGGCCGCCGCCGTGCACCACGACCGGGCGCAGGCCCGCGTACCGCAGGAAGACGACGTCCTCCGCGAAGCCCTCCTT
This sequence comes from Nonomuraea sp. NPDC050536, assembly GCF_044457685.1. NCBI lineage: Bacteria > Bacillati > Actinomycetota > Actinomycetes > Streptosporangiales > Streptosporangiaceae > Nonomuraea > Nonomuraea sp. NPDC050536. The sequence continues at coordinate 359,657 of NZ_JBITHD010000009.1, read as the reverse complement.
GAGCGCCTCGTCGGTCATCGCGTTGCCGCCGTACTTGATGACGACGGTCGCGCCGTGGAACCTGGCCAGCCAGGGCAGGGCCTCGATCAGGGCCTCGGCCTTGGCGTGCGCCTCGTTGGCTCTCATGACGAGTACGCCGAATTCTCGTGGACGTAGTCGGCCGTGAGGTCGGTGGTGTGGATCGTGGCCGAGTAGGGGCCGGCCGACAGGTCGACGGTGATCGTGACGTCCCTGGGGCGCATGTCCACCTTGGAGCGGTCGTCGCCGACGGCGCCGCCGCGGCAGATCCAGATGCCGTTGATGGCCACGTTCAGCCGGTCCGGCTCGAAGACGGCGTCGGTGGTGCCGACGGCTGACAGCACGCGGCCCCAGTTGGGGTCCTCGCCGTGGATGGCGCACTTGAGCAGGTTGGAGCGGGAGACCGTGCGGCCCACGGTGACGGCGTCGGCTTCCGAGGCGGCGCCGACGACCTCGATGGCGATGGCCTTGGAAGCGCCCTCCGCGTCCACCAGCAGCTGCCTGGCCAGGTCCGCGCAGACCTCGGTCACCTTCTGCCCGAACTCGGCCAGGTCCGGCTTCACCCCGGAGGCGCCGCTGGCCAGCAGCAGGACCGTGTCGTTGGTGGACATGCAGCCGTCGGCGTCGAGCCGGTCGAAGGTCCTGGCGGTGGCCCCGCGCAGCACCGCGTCGAGCTCCTCCGAGGTCACGTCGGCGTCGGTGGTGATGACGCACAGCATGGTGGCCAGCGCCGGGGCGAGCATGCCCGCGCCCTTGGCCATGCCGCCGACCATGTAGCCGTCGCCGCGCTTGAAGGAGATCTTCGACACCGTGTCGGTGGTGCGGATGGCGTCGGCCGCGGCCAGGCCGCCGTCGCGCGACAGCTGGGTGGCGGCGGTCTCGACGCCGCCGAGCAGAGCCTCCATGGGCAGCCGCTCGCCGATCAGGCCGGTGGAGCACACCGCGATCTCGCCGGCGGAGTCCTGCAGCGCCTCGGCCACCTTCTCCGCGGTGGCGTGGGTGTCCTGGAAGCCCTCGGGGCCCGTGCAGGCGTTGGCGCCGCCGGAGTTCAGCACCACCGCTCGGACTCGGCCGCCCTTCAGCACCTGCTGCGACCAGAGCACGGGGGCGGCCTTCACGCGATTGGCGGTGAAGACCCCCGCGGCGGCGCGGCTGGGGCCCTCGTTCACGACGAGGGCGAGGTCGCGGGCGCCGCTGGCTTTGATGCCTGCGGCGATACCCACGGCCTTGAAGCCGAGAGGGGCGGTTACGCTCACGGTGCGACTCCTGTCAGGGGAAGTCCGGTCTCTTCCGGCAGGCCGAGGGCGAGGTTGACGCTCTGGATGGCGCCTCCGGCCGTGCCCTTGGTGAGGTTGTCGATGGCGATGACGGCGACGAGGCGGCCCGCGCGCTCGTCGAGCGTCACCTGGAGGGCGGCGGTGTTGGCGCCGTAGGTCATCGCGGTGGCGGGCCAGGCGCCTTCCGGCAGGAGTCTGACGAAGGGCTCCTTCGCGAAGGCCGCCTCGTAGGCCTCCCTGACCGTGTTCCTGGTGATGCCGGGGGCTGCGGGGGCCGTGCAGGTGGCCAGGATGCCGCGGCTCATCGGAGCCAGCGTCGGGGTGAACGACACCCGGACGGGTCCGCCCGAGACCGCGCCGAGGGACTGCTCCATCTCGGGGGTGTGGCGGTGGACGCCGCCGACGCCGTAGGCGCTGACCGAGCCCATGACCTCGCTGCCGAGCAGGTTCGGCTTGAGCGACTTGCCGGCGCCGCTGGTGCCGCTGGCGGCCACGACCACGACGTCCGGCTCGGCCAGGCCGTACTGGAAGGCGGGGAAGAGCGCCAGGGCGACCGCGGTCGGATAGCAGCCGGGGACGGCGATGCGCCGGGCCTCGGCGAGGATCTCGCGCTGGCCCGGGAGCTCGGGCAGGCCGTAGGGCCAGCTGCCCGCGTGCGGCCCGCCGTAGAACTCCTGCCAGGCTTGCTCGGCGGTCAGGCGGTGGTCGGCGCCGCAGTCGACCACGATGGCCTCCTGGCCGATGGCGGCGGCCACCTCGGCCGAATGACCATGCGGAAGGGCCAGGAAGACCACGTCGTGGCCCTGCAGCGTCTGCGGGGTGGTCTCCTGGATGGTCCGGTCGGCCAGCTGCGGCAGGTGCGGCTGGTGCGCGCCGAGCTTGCCGCCCGCGCTCGAAGCCGCGGTGAGCGCGCCGATCTCGAGCTCGGGATGGGCCAGCAGCAGGCGCAGGAGCTCGCCTCCCGCGTAGCCGCTGGCTCCCGCGATCGCCGCTCTCATCCGACCTCCTGCATGTTCATGCACTCTGCCTCATGGTCTTGCTTTCTGAAGATGATGCACTGGACGGGATGGATATGCAAGCCCGCTTATGTCGACAAAACGGTCATTTAGTGCATAACCACTCACAGAATGACGCTCTAGCGCGACGTACCTACCGGTCGGTACTGTGATTTATCCGGGATAGCCGTCACTGCGGGAGTTCTGCGTATGTCTCTTTCGCACGCCGAGGTCGAGGCCCAGCTCACCGGGCCGGGACAGCTCTTCGAGATGGAGGAGATCGGGGACACCGCGGTGCGCACGTGGAAACACGCGCCCCAGCACTTCCGCGCACTGCTGGAGATGAGCCGCTTCCACGGCGAGAAGGTGTTCCTGGTCTACGAGGACGAGCACATCACCTTCGAAGAGCACTTCAGGCGGGCGGCGACGCTGGCCGGCCGGCTCGTCACGGAGTACGGCGTGGCCAAGGGCGACCGGGTGGCGATCGCCATGCGCAACTACCCCGAATGGGTCGTCGCCTTCTCGGCGACGCTGGCCGCCGGGGCGATAGCCGTACCGCTGAACGCCTGGTGGACGGAGGCGGAGCTGGCCTACGGGGTGAGCGACTCCGGGGCCAAGGTGCTGATCGCGGACGGCGAGCGGGCCGCGCGGCTGGCCTCCACCGGGGTGCCGCTGATCGTGGCGCGCGGCGACGTGCCTGACGGGGCGCGGTCGCTGGCCGAGGTCATGGGCGAGGTCTCCGCGGACGTCACGCTTCCTGCCGTGGAGCCGTCGCCCGACGACCCGGCCACGATCTTCTACACCTCGGGCACCACCGGGCGGCCCAAGGGGGCTCTGGGCAGCCACCGCAACCTCGGGCAGTCGCCGATGACGCTGGCCTACGGGTTCCTCCGGGCGGTCGCGCTGGCCGGCAAGGATCCCGCCGCGGCCTCGTCGGTGCGGCGGGTGACGCTGCTGACCGTGCCGCTCTTCCACGTCACCGGGTGCTTCTCCGGGCTCACGTCCACGCTGTTCCTGGGGGGCGGGCTGATCCTGATGTACAAGTGGGATCCGCTGGAGGCGCTCAAGGTGATCGAGCGGGAGAAGGCCACGACGATGCTCGGGGTTCCCACCAACGCGTGGCAGCTCATGTCCCACCCCGATTTCAGGAAATATGACCTTTCGTCCCTCACGACTCTCGGGTACGGCGGGGCTCCCGCGCCGCCCAAGCTGCTGGAGCGGATCACCGAGAACCTGCCCGACCGGGCGCCGTCCAACGGGTACGGCATGACGGAGACGACCGCGCTGGCCATCGGCAACGGCGGGCCCGACTATCTGGCCAGGCCCGACAGCATCGGCCTGCCCTCGGCCGTCGTCGACGTGCGCGTGGTGGACCCGATGGGCGGGACGCTGCCGCCCGGGGAGGTGGGCGAGCTGTGCCTGCGCGGGCCGAACGTGATCCTGGGCTACTGGAACAAGCCGGAGGCCACGGCGCAGACGTTCATCGACGGGTGGGTGCACACCGGGGACCTCGCCAAGATCGACTCCGAGGGCTTCGTGTACATCGTCGACAGGGCCAAGGACATGGTGATCCGGGGCGGGGAGAACGTGTACTGCGCCGAGGTCGAGGCCGCCCTCTTCGAACACCCGGCGGTGGACGACGCCGCGGTCATCGGGGTGCCGCATGACGAGCTGGGTGAGGAGGTCGGGGCGGTCATCAAGCTCGCCCCCGGAGCCTCGGTGACGGCCGCAGAGCTCCAGAAGTTCCTCGCCGACAGCATCGCCAAGTTCAAGATCCCGGTGCATGTCTGGTTCCGCGAGGGCGAACTCCCCCGCAACCCCGGCGGCAAGATCCTCAAAACCCGCCTCCGCCAAGAAGTCCTCGCCTCCCTCTAGGGCCTGTACGGAGTTGAGATCAGCGGGATTGCCTGCGCTCTGGCCTGCGATCCTGGTAGGCCATCGCCATGGCGCGTGGAGAGCTCACCGATGAGGAATGGTCCTTGATCGAGCCTCACCTGCCGTTAGGCGAGCGGGGCCCGATTCCGGACCTGCGGCAGCAGTTCAACGCGGTGATGTGGCGCTTTCGTACCGGCACTCCGTGGCGGGATCTACCCGCGGAGTACGGGCCGTGGTCCACCGTCTATGACCGGTTCCGGTCCTGGGCGATGGCGGGTGTCTTCGAGCAGCTGATGCAGGCGATGATCGCCGAGGCCGCGGCCCGCGGGCAGGCCGATCTCGACCTGGTCAGCGTGGACTCCACCACGGCCCGCGCCCACCACCACGCCGCGGGGATGGTCTTGGACGGCGAGCTGGCCCAGGCGCTGGAAGAGGTCGCCGAGCAGGAAAAGGGGCTACGTCAAAGGGGCAAAACCCCCACAACGGCGGCCCCGGCGAAGACGGAGACGGACGACGACGGTTACGACGACAGCGCAGTTTCCAGCTGAAGGCCGCCGCGCTGGGCCGCTCGCGGGGCGGGCTGACCAGCAAGGTCCATCTGTCGGCCGAGCGGCGATGCCGTCCGCTGTCCTTCGTCCTGACTGCGGGCCAGGCGGGAGACAGTCCGCAGTTCCGCCCCGTGCTGGAGCGCATCAAGATCCGGTTGCCCGTCGGACGCCCCCGCACCCGGCCGGGCGCAGTGGCTGCCGATAAGGCGTACTCCTCCCGAGGTAATCGCACGTATCTGCGCCGACGCGGCATCAAGGCGGTCATCCCGGAGAAGGCCGACCAGGCGGCCCACCGCAAGAAGCGCGGCTCCCGCGGCGGCCGTCCGATCAGCCATGATCCCGACCTCTACAAGCAGCGCAACACGGCCGAACGCTGCATCAACCGGATCAAGGAGTGGCGCGGGCTGGCCTTCCGCTTCGACAAGACTCCCGCAAGCTACCTGGCCGGCCTTCATCTCCGCGGAGCCATCTTGTGGATCCGAAGCCTCCAACCCGTCTAAAGATCAGAAGTCCGTACAGGCCCTAGGCGTTGGATGATCAGGTCGACGGGCGCAAGGTCAGTGATCATGAAGTCCACGTCGATGTCAAGGGACTGTTCGAGCACTTGTGTGGTGATGAGGATCATGCGGTGTGGGCGTTCGGGGTTCGGTACCCCCTTGGCGCGGTCCTCGGCCTGAGGGTTGGGGCCGAGGCGTTGGAGAAGATCGTCTTGGATCGGGGCTCGGTAGCGCTCGGGGAGTCGGCCGTGGATGAGCTTGATCTCGCTGGGGAGCCAATCGGTTTCGGCTTGGCGCTTGAGCACTGGTGTCCATGTCGGAACAGGAGTGGGACGACGTCATCCGCGTCCACCTCAAGGGCCATTTCCTGCCCTTACGGCATGCCGTGGCGCATTGGCGTTCCTGCCACAAATCCGGGACCCCGGTGGACGCCAGGGTGATCGACACCCGCCCAGTGAGGACATCGGCGAGCCCATCGTCCGAGATCTCCACGAGGAACCGCGCGAAGCTCCCGAACCACGGTTCGGGAGCTCCCTGTTACTCAGCTGACGAGGCGTCCGTGATCAGGACCCGGACCACACCCAGTCGCCGCAGTTGGTCTCCCCGGTGGTGGTGTCCCAGATGCACACCGCGAGTTCGTGGACGCCATCGGCGTAGTAGAGGGGGCCTGCCGGGTCCCAGTCATGCACGGTGTAAGGCGTCCACTGCTGTCCCCAGGTATGGGTGTTGAGCTGCCCGAGGCTGATGCGACATGCGGCGTCGTTATGGCCTTCCGACCCATATCCCCAGTGAGGCGCGTCAGGCTCCGGATTGACCACGGCAGAGCACTCTGATGTCTGGACATAGCTGCTGGTGCTGGCATGCGCGCTGGGCGCTGAGAACGCCATGATACTGACGAGAGCCAAGGCTGGACTCGCAACTCCGATGATCTTCTTGCGCATTGTCGGCCTTTCGTGCTCGATGCGATCGCGAGCGGCGCCTGAGGTCGCCCCGGTGCCTCCAGCATCCGGCGCGGCTGTCGACCGATTCCAGAACTCCGGACAATTCCGTACACGACGAGCTCGTCCTGGTGCTGGATGTGCATCGCCGGCGGCAGGCGACGGTCCGGCCGCCGCGAGCGAGGGATGCCGGCCTTGGCTGCGGATTAGTTGGACTGGCCGAGGCTGCCCGGACGAGGCCGGCCCTCACCGCGGTCGCCGCCGCCGAGCTCGGCCGCTACGGGGTCACAGTCAACGCCATCGCCCCCGCCGCCAGGACGCGTATGACGGAGGAGCTGCTCGCGGCGCTGCCGAAGGCACAGGGGCCCACGGTCAGCGCGCCGTCGAGCCTGCGGCAGCTGCTGACCGTGATCAACACGGCGGCGCAGCGGGCCAAGCGGCTCGAGGACGACTACGTCTTCACCGAGCACCTGCTGGTTGGCCTGGCCACCGACGGCGGTCAGGCGGCCGAGCTGCTCAAACAGCAGGGGGCCACGCCGCACCGCATCCGGGCCACCCTCCGGCACGCGCTCAATATTGCGATCAAGCAGGATCGGGTGATCGACTTCAACCCGGCGGCGGTGGTCGAACTTCCCAACGCCGAACGTCCCAAGGCGCTGGTGTGGACCGATGAGCGGGTCGCCGACTGGAACCGCGGCCTGCAGGAGCGGTTCGGCGTCGAGCAGCGGCGGGGCGGGGCCCGGCTCAGCCGCGCCAACATGATCAACGTGTATGCGTCCGTGCCGCGGCCGTCGCCGGTCCATCTGTCGGCCGAGCGGCGATGCCGTCCGCTGTCCTTCGTCCTGACTGCGGGCCAGGCGGGAGACAGTCCGCAGTTCCGCCCCGTGCTGGAGCGCATCAAGATCCGGTTGCCCGTCGGACGCCCCCGCACCCGGCCGGGCGCAGTGGCTGCCGATAAGGCGTACTCCTCCCGAGGTAATCGCACGTATCTGCGCCGACGCGGCATCAAGGCGGTCATCCCGGAGAAGGCCGACCAGGCGGCCCACCGCAAGAAGCGCGGCTCCCGCGGCGGCCGTCCGATCAGCCATGATCCCGACCTCTACAAGCAGCGCAACACGGCCGAACGCTGCATCAACCGGATCAAGGAGTGGCGCGGGCTGGCCTTCCGCTTCGACAAGACTCCCGCAAGCTACCTGGCCGGCCTTCATCTCCGCGGAGCCATCTTGTGGATCCGAAGCCTCCAACCCGTCTAAAGATCAGAAGTCCGTACAGGCCCTAGCCCCCAAGCCGTCCCCGGGCGGCCCACCCTTCATACCCCGAACACCCCACTCACCACCGCGCGGGTCACGCACCCGGACACCACCCCGCGCCATCGTCGCCGCCCGAGCCCATCGTGATGCGGCATGCCCCAGCGCACCTGCCGCGCGCCACGGCTGCCGCCCACCACGACCCCGCTGCACCACTACGGCCTCCGCCCACCACGACGCCGCCGCACCGCTACGGCCACCACGCACCGCAACTCGCGACTGCTCACAAGCGCGCGGCCCTCATCCACGCGCCGACGTCCAAGCACCCCGGCGCCCGACGGCGGGGAGGGGGCGGGCGGGGCGGCGCGCTGGGTGGGTTATGTGGTGGGGAGGGTGAGGTGGTCGGTGATGGCTTGGGTGGTGGGGGTGAGATTGGGGAGGTGGGGGGCGGTGTAGTGGGCGGGTTTGTGGGTGCGGAGGAGGGCTTCGCCGCTGCGGTCCCAGCGGAAGCCCGACCGGCCCAGGAGCTTGGCGAAGACGGCGTCGGCGCGGGCGGGGTCGCGTTCGGCCAGCCGTACGAGAGGCACGGGTGAGACCTCGTCGCCGCGCAGATAGCCGCTGAGCAGGTCGCGGTACGGCCGGCGGTCGAGGAGGCGGGGATCGGCGAAGATCTCCTCGAGGCGTCCGAAGTCGCGGTAGTAGGCGAAGCCGTGGGTCTCGTCGAAGATCAGGGCCACGGTGTCGGACGACCGCACGTGCCCGGGGACCTCGAAGACCGGCTGCGTGCCCGCGGACGGGATCCTGTCCGACTGGTAGGCCAGGTAGCCGCGCATGCGCTCCTCGACCTCGGAACCCGGGCACACCACCTGGTCGGTGCCGAAGTACGCGACGAAGCAGCGGCGTTGCTCGCTCTGCAGCCGCCTGGCCGTGGCCAGCGCCTCGGGGTTGCGGAAGACGTAGGCGGGGTTGGCGAGGGCGACGTGGGCGGCCACGCTCACCAGCGTCTGCCGGGCATCGGCGGGGTGGACGGCCGGGGTGCCGCTGATCAGCCACTCCTCCCCCAGCGGGATCAGCCGGCCGACGACGAACATGCCGGGACTGAGCGGCTCGAACGCGCCCGCGCCGAGGTTGGAGCGGGCCTGGTAGGTGAGCTCGTCGACGAGGTTGTGCAGCGTGGCGGTGTCGTGGTCGTGGCCGCGTACCTCGAAGACGCCCTCCACCACGTCCTTCCAGCTCAGCAGCAGATCGCGGGAGACGTCGTCGAGCCCGGGATGGTCGTCGAGGAAGCGGTCGATGACCGTGTCGCCACCGGGCAGGCGGTGCTGGTGGACGAAGAAGTCGACCGGCAGGAACGCCGCCGCCTCGTCGGGCGCCGCGCCGTCGGCGTAGAACCGGTCGAGCACGACGCTCAGCTCCCTGGCGAAACGGCCGGACGTCGCGTAGTGCACCAGCTCGGGCTTCAGCTCGCAGGCGCGCTCAAGCAGATCCATCGCTCACTCCTCGTAGCGGTTCGACTGCATGGCGACACTAACGGCCGCTACCGACACTTCGCGCCCGCTTCCACCGAACTCCCGGCGTTCAGGGCGCACGACCAGTGCCGCCGACGCTCAACGGGCGTGCGGCCGGAACCCCGCGACCGGGGAGCCACGGCCACGTGACGCCGTTTCGGCGGGCAAGTGGCATCGACTCGCCGGTAGCGCCGGCCACAGGCCATGAGCCGAAGTACGGCGGGCGGCCGGTGGCGGCGGCTTGCCGTACAGGCCACGAGGCGAAATCAGGACGGACAGGCCGTGGCGGAAATCAGGACGGACAGGTGGTGGCGGAGTGGGGCTTGGTGGTGTCGGCCGTACCGGTGGAGGGGCCGGGCAGGGCCGCGAGGAGAGGTACGGCGAGCAGGGTCGTGACCGCGGCGCCGGCGAAAGCCAGCGGCGGGGCGACGGCATAGAGCGGAAGCCAGGCCAGCGGCGCGAGCGCGCCACCGCCGAAGCGGAAGGCCGCGACCACCGACAGCGCCCCGCCCGTGTTGCCGGGGACGGCACGGGCCGCGAGCGTCTGCAGGGCGACGATGAGCAGCGACGCCGCGGCCCCCGCGAGCGTCCAGCAGGCGGCCAGCCAGCCGGACGCCCCGGTCCAGCCGACGAGGGCGATGAGCAGCGCTGTCAGTACGGTGGCCAGCACCGCACAGCGCCGGTCGCCGAAGCGTTCGGACACGGCACCCCAGACCGAGCCCAGCACCAGCCCGGCCACCCCGAAGCCGACCAGCACCAGCCCGACGGCCTCCGACGGCAGCCGCAGCCGGTCGGCGGCGTAGATGGCGACCAGGAACGCCAGCCCGGCCGAGCCCGCGTACGTCAGCATGGCCGACAGCGACAGCAGCACCACCCGCCGTCCGGCCAGCGGCCGCCACGGCGGCGAGGCGGCACCGGGACGCGGATCGCCGGGCGGCGGCGCCAGGGAGAGCAGCACCGCGGTGACGGCCACGACGGCGAACCCGATCCGCCACTCGACGGCCGCCGCCAGCCCGCCCACCAGCGGCGCGAACGACTGGCCCGCGGCCTGGCAGCTGGAGTACCGGCCGACGGCCCGGCCGAGCCGCTCTCTGGGCACCATCCCGGCGAGTCCCGCAAGCAGCAGCGGCGAGGTGAACGCGTTGGCCGCGCCCTGCGCCGCCCTGGCGGCCAGGAACGGCAGCAGGCCCGGCGCGAGCGCGCACGCCAGCGAGGCCAGGGCGTAGACGAGGTAGGCGATCCGCACGCTCCGGCGCCGCCCCCACCGCTCACCCAGCGTCCCGGAGACGAGCTGGAGCACGGCGAACGGGATGAAGTACGCGGTCAGGGCGGTGGCCACGGCTCCCGTGGTGGTCCGCAGGGATCCGGCGACCAGGGGGAGCATCGGTGCGACCACGCCACCCCCGAGCGGGCCGAGCAACCCGCCCGCGTAGACGGCCGCGACCCGCACGGACTTGAGCGACATATCGCCACAATATCCGCACGTCTCATCTGCTGGTCGCGCGTCTCACCCTGCGGAAGGCATGCCCGCCGTTAGAGGTCGTTGCCGGCGTAGGAGAGGTTGAAGCTCTTGTTGACCAGGGGGAAGTCGGGGACGATGGCGCCGCCCAAGGCGACCGGGAGGGCGGGCCAGTTGAAGAACGACGGGTCGACGAGCTTGGCGCGGGTGATCGTGCCGCCGGACGCCAGCTCGACGCGGTGGACGATGGTGCCGCGCCAGCCTTCCACGATCCCGACACCCGAGCCGCGGGGGCCGTCGTGCAGCCGCCATTCCGGAGTGGCCGAGGTGAGGCGGGTGATGAGGTCGATCGAGGTGGCGATCTCGTCGGCTCTGACCTGGAAGCGGGCGAGCACGTCGCCGGTGGCGCGGCGGGCGACGGGAAAGGGCCCCAGGTCGACGAAGGGGTGATCGCGGCGGGCGTCCTGGTCGAGGCCGCTGGCGCGGGCGACGTAGCCGAGCGTGCCGAGGTCCGTGGCCGCCTGCCGGGTGAGGACGGCGGTGCCGGTGAAGCGGTCGGAGACGACGCCGTGGCCGAGCGCCAGCCCGACGATCTCCTCCAGCTCCGCGCCCAGCGCGGCCAGGCGTCCGGGGTCGGGCAGGCAGCGCAGGTGGGCGCCGCCGAGCCGGACGCCGCCGCGCAGCAGTCTGTGCCCTGTGACCTCGGCGTTGATCCGCAGCAGCTGCTCGCGGACGCTGCCGCAGTGTGACTGCAGCACGCTGTGGGCGACGTCGTTGCAGAGCGCGCCCAGGTCGGTGACGTGGTTGTAGAGGCGTTCGAGCTCCAGCAGGATCGCCCTGCCGCGCTGCGCGTCGGGATCGACGGGCGTGGCGGTGGCCTCCTCGACGGCCAGGCAGTACGCCAGGGCGTGCCCGACGGACGTGTCGCCGCTGACGCGTTCGGCCAGCGGCAGCGCCTCCTCCGGGCGGCGGCCCTCGAAGAGCTGCTCGACGCCCTTGTGCACGAACCAGAGGCGGGCCTTGAGCTTGAGTATCGTCTCCCCCACCACCGAGAAGCGGAAGTGTCCGGGCTCGATCATCCCTGCGTGCACGGGGCCGACGGGGATCTCGTAGACGCCGTCGCCCTCCACCTCGCCGAACGGGTAGGGCCCCTCTGGGTCGCCGAAGCCCGGCGGCGGTCCCGCGTCGGGCAGCATCGGATACCAGCCGCGCGGCCAGTGGTGGTGCCTGACCAGCCGCCGCGGCAGCGGGTGGCCCTCGGGCGTGATGCCGTACAGGTCGCGGATCTCGCGCTCGAAGCGCCCCGTGGGGAACGACAGCGCGGCCAGGCTGGGCACCGCAGGGCTGTCCAGGTGCACGTGCAGTTCGGTACGGCGGGCAGGATCGGCGGCCGTGAAGAGGTAGACGAGCCGGTAACCGGCGCCGGCCACGGCCGCGGAGACCAGCGCGATGCGGTATCCCTGCCCGAACAGGTCGGCCGCCACGTCGGGCAGCTCGCCGGGCCCCAGGTCGACGATCACCTGGCCACCACCCCGGCGGCGGCGCTCAGCACGTCCCGAAGCGGCCCGAGCGCGACCCCCAGCGCCGCGCACGCCAGCAGCCCCGCGACCAGCGGCACCCCCACGCTCCGCAACCGCAGCCGCCTTGTCATCCCGCCGAAAGCACCAGGGACGCCGCCAGAAGAAGACCGTCGAGCAGATCCGCCCAGGAGCATGCGCCCCACTCCCCCTCCGATCCCCGCCAGGACCACGAGCATGAGCGCCAGCGCGACCGCCACCACCCACCCCAGCCCCGCACCGAACCCGGCCCTGGCGATCCCCAGCTCGCTGGAGAACAGGCTGAACGGCGGGAACCCGAGCAGTGCCAGCGCCCCGGCCCCGAACACCCCGGCGAGCACCGGCGCCCGGCGAGCCAGCCCGCGCACGGCGGCGATGTCGCTGCTGCCCGAGGCCTGCTGGATGTGCCCGGCCCCGATGAACAGCACCGACTTGCCGAGCCCGTGTCCCAGCATGTGCAGTAGCACCGCGGCCAGCGCCAGCGGGTTGCCCACGGCGGCGCCGAGCGCGATCACGCCCATGTGCTCGATGCTGGAGTAGGCCAGCAGCCGCTTGTAGTCGCGCTGCCCGATCAGCAGGGCCGCCGCCACGAGCAGCGAGGCGAGCGCCACCACGACCAGCAGCATCCGGGCGAACCCCGGACCCAGCGCCCCGTCGGAGATCACCTTGACCCGCAGGACGGCGTAGAAGGCCACCGACAGCAGCACCCCGGACATCAGTGCGGAGACCGGCGCGGGCGCCTGGCTGTGCGCGTCGGGCAGCCAGGCGTGCATGGGCGCCAGCCCGGCCTTGGTCCCGAACCCGAGCACCAGCAGCACCACCGCGATCCGCGTGGCCCCGGGGTCGAGCGCGGAGGCGTGCCCGGCCAGCGACCGCCAGTCGAGCCCGGCCGGCGACGACAGCCCGGCGTGCACGGCGGCGTAGTGCACGATCACCAGCCCGAACAGCGCGAGCGCGATCCCGACGGAGCAGATCACCACGTACTTCCACGCGGCCTCCGTCGCCTTGCGGGTGCGCCGGTGGCCGACCAGGAAGGCGGTCAGGATCGTGGTGGCCTCGACCGCCACCCACAGCACGCCGAGGCTGGCGGCGAGCACGGCCGTGGCCATGGCCGCCACGAAGCACTGCGTGAACACCCCGTACCGCCGGGCCGCCCGGTGCCCGGTGTGCCCCGCGGCGAGCTCGGCGGCCAGGTAGGCGGGGCTGGCCAGCATCGCGAGCAGCGCCACGACCCCGATCACGATCAGCATGAACGCGCTGAGCGGATCCACCCGCGCCAGCCCCCACAGCGCCTCACCGGTCCCGGAGCGGGCCAGGGCCAGCGCCGCGCCGAGCACGCCGGCGGCGGCCAGCGCGCCGAGCCAGGCGGTCACCCGGTTCCAGCCGAGCAGCGCGTATCCGAGCGCCGCCAGCAGCGGCAGCCCCACCGGGGCGATCACCAGCAGGTTCATCAGTCGTGCAGCTCCCGCAGCTCGTCCAGGTCGGTGCCGCCGAACGCGGCCCGCATCCGGGTGGTCAGCACCTTCAGCACCAGTACGGCGAGCAGCACGTCGAGCGAGACCCCGAGCTCCACCACGAGCGGAACCCCGCTGGTCGTCAGGAACGCCGCCGCCGTGATCGCGTTGTCCATCAGCAGGAACCCGACGACCTGCGACAGGGCCCGCCGCCGGGTCACCAGCACGAAGAAGCCCACCAGCAGCACGGTCAGCGCGATCGGCACGGCCTGGGTGGCGGGCGTGGGCGACAGCCGTACCAGCGGCTGGGAGACGGCGTAGGCGAGCATGGTCAGCACGGCCGCCACCAGCAGCGAGGTGCCGACGCCGACCAGCGGGCGCGTCTCCAGCCGCTCCTCGCCGGCGGCCAGGGCGCGGCGCATCAGGAACGGCAGCACCAGCGCCCGCAGCAGCCCGACGCCCACGCCGAGCGCCAGCAGCTCGAGCGTTCCTTCGTGCAGGCCGCGGATCACGATGATCGCCCCGAGCGCGACACCCTGGAGTCCGAACAGCCACACGATGGCCGACAGGTCGCGCCGCCACAGCACGAGCACGCCGGTGAGCAGGAAGGCCCCGCAGGCCAGGTCGAGAGCCTTGACGTACATGGTCACCTCACGCCAGGAAGAAGGAGGCGGCGACCGCCAGCAGGGCCATGAGGAACGACCCGGCGAGCAGTTCGGGGACGCGGAACAGGCGGATCTTGGCCATGAACACCTCTCCTGCGGCCAGCGCCCCGCCCAGCACGGTGACCTTGCCGGCGAACGCGGCGCTCGCCACGGCCAGCGCCGCGGGCCCCGCGCCGGCGGTGGCGATGCCCAGCGGCGCGAACAGGCTGGCCAGCAGCCCGAGCATGACGGTGAGCCGCATCGCCGAGGCCCATTCGATGAGCGCCAGGTCGGGACCGGAGTATTCGAGGATCATCGCCTCGTGGATCATGGTGAGCTCGAGGTGGGTCGAGGGGTTGTCGACCGGGATGCGGCCCGCCTCGGCGAGGGTGACCACGCCGAGCGCGACGGCGGCCAACAGGCTCACCGGGGAGATCACCGACAGCGGGCTGCCGGCGGTGGCGGTGACGATGGCCCCCAGGTTGGTCGTGCCGACGCGTACGGACAGGGCGAACACCGACAGCAGGATCGTGGGCTCGACCAGGGCGAGCACGGTCATCTCGCGGCTGGCGCCCATGCCGCCGAAGGCGGTGCCCGTGTCGATGCCGCCCAGCGCGAGCGCAACCGAGCCGAGCGCGAGCAGGGCGGTGACGGCGAACAGGTCGGCCATGTCGTCCAGCGGCGAGCCGGCGGTGACCAGCGGCACGACGGCGGCCACGACCAGGGCCGTCCCCGCCAGCAAAAGCGGCGCGGACCTGAACACCCAGCCGGTGCCGTCAGGGGTGATGGCCTGCTTACGGGTGAGTTTGCGCAGGTCGCGCCAGGGTTGCAGGATCCCGGCCCCGGCGCGGCCCTCGAGCCGGGCGCGGATCTGCCGCATCACGCCGACCAGCAGCGGCGCGCCGCCCGCGACGAGGACGAGCTGGATGATCATGCCGGTCCAGTTCACGAGATCACCGCCAGCACGATCAGCGCCCCGGTCAGCGCGTAGAAGCCGTAGGACAGATAACGGTGGACACTGCCGTCGGCCAGGCGGCGCGCCCGCTGCCCGAGCGCGGTCACGGCGGCCAGCACCGGCTCGTACAGCCGCCGCTCGACCCGGTCGGGCACGCGGGAGCGGAAGTCGACGTGCTCGACGAGGTAGCCGGACTCCTCGACGGCGACCACGTCGATGGCGCTCTCGGGCTGCAGCGCGTCGACGAAGACCCGCTGCAGCGGCTCGGCGAAGGAGGTGGCGGTGTATTCGGTGCGGGCCGACATCGGGCCGGCGCCGCAGTCCCACATCCGGGCCGTGCGGCGCTGCCTGCGCCCCGCCACCAGGCGGACCAGCAGCGCCAGCACGGCCACCGAGCAGCACAGCGTGAAGGCGATGAGCAGCGGCGAGATCGACGCGGTGATCCTGGTCAGCCGCATCGTCACCTCGCCGGCGACGGCGCCCTCCTCCGGGATCACCCGCCCGACGGCTCCGGCCAGCGCGGGCGCGACCAGCGTCGGGTTGAGCGCGAGGAACAGGCACGCCGCGGCGGCCAGCGCCATCCCCCACACCATCGGCCGCGGGCTCTCCACGGCCCGCTCGGCCCCGGCGCCGCGCGGCCTGGCCAGGAACCCGACGCCGAACGCCTTCACGAACGTGGCCACCGCCAGCCCCGCCGACAGCGCGATCGCGCCCACGGCCAGCGGCATCGTGACCGCGCCCGCCACGCCCGAGGACGGCAGCGCGTGGATGAGGCTCTGCAGCAGCAGCCACTCGCTGACGAACCCGTTGCCCGGCGGCAGCGCCGACGCGCAGATCGCCCCGACCGCGAACAGCATGGTGGTGTACGGCATGCTCGTCCGGAGCCCGCCGAGGGCGTCCAGGTCGCGGGTGCCGGTGGCCTGCTGGACCGAGCCGGCGGCCTGGAACAGCAGCGTCTTGAACGCGGCGTGGTTGACCACGTGCAGCAGCCCCGCGGTGAGCGCGAGCCCGGCCAGCAGGGTGGCGCCGTCGGCGGCGAAGAACCCGGCGGCTCCGACGCCGATGAGGACCAGGCCCATGTTCTCGGTCGAGGAGTAGCCGAGCAGGCGTTTCACATCGGTGGCCATGGCGGCCTGCAGCACGCCGTACAGCGCGGACAGGGCGCCGAGGGCGAGCACGATCCACCACCACCAGCCGGGCCCGCCGCGCAGCAGGTCGAGCCCGACCCGGACGATGCCGTAGACGCCGAGGTTGACCATGGCGCCGCTCATGAGAGTGGCGGCCGGGCTCGGGGCTTCGGGGTAGGCCCTGGGGAGCCAGACGTGCAGGGGGACGATCCCGGCCTTCGACGCGAAGCCCAGCAGGGTCGCCAGGAAGATCACGTTACGCTCGGCGGGGCTGAGGGTCGCGGCGCGCAGCTGGTCGAAGGACTCTCCCCCGGCTTCGGCGGCCAGGTAGCACAGGCCGCACAGGATGCCGACCAGGCCGAGCTGGGTCATCACGCCGTACCAGAGGCCGGCCCTGGCGACCTCGGGTCGTTCGCGGTGCTCGGCCAGGACGAGGATGAGCGAGGTGACGGCCATCAGCTCCCAGCACGCCAGGAACGTGCTCACGCCGGCGGCCGCGGGCACCAGCAGCATGGCGGCCACGAAGAGCGGGACCACGGCCCGGCCGCGGCCCGGTCTGTGGCCGATGCCGTAGACGGCCGCGCAGAGGGTGACCGCGCCCGTGATGGCGGTGAACAGCCCGCCCACGGGGTCGAGGGCCAGCCGTACCCCTGACAGTGGCAGCAACCATGGCAGCCAGGCCGACCAGCCATGACCCAGCATGGCCTGGCAGCCTGCGACGGCCGCGCAGCCGCCCGCCGCGGCCAGCACCACGCCTGCTGCGGCCCGCCCGAAGGCGCCCGGGCCGCGGACGAGGCCGAGCAGGGCCGAGGCCAGGCACAGGCCCAGCGCCCACGCGTAGACCGTCATCGGCCGGTCATCCCGCGCAGCGCGTCGATGATGGCCTCGGGCCGTGGCGGGCAGCCGCGGACCTCGACGTCGACCGGCAGCACGTCGGACACCGAGCCCGCCACGCCGTACGCTCCCGCGAACACCCCGCAGTCGCGCGCGCAGTCGCCCAGCGCGATGACCCGGCGAGGCTCGGGCACGGCCTCGTAGGTGCGGCGCAGCGCCACCTCCATGTTGCGCGTCACCGGGCCGGTCACCAGCAGCACGTCGGCGTGGCGGGGCGAGGCCACCAGCCGCGCGCCGTACCGCTCGGCGTCGTAGACCGGGCCGAAGGCCGAGGCGATCTCGACCTCGCAGCCGTTGCACGAGCCCGCGTCCACGTGCCGGATCTGTACCGACCCGGCGAACTCGCCGGGGCCTTCGGCACGTTCCAGCGGCGGCTCGGCCAGGCGGCCCGCCTTCCTGATCCTGCGCAACAACCCCACGTATGCCTCTCCTCCGCACGTGACCTGCGAAAACGGCAGTGCCTAACTATGCCGCTCCCGTCATCGTCACGCAGCGAGTTCAGACGATTACTTTGCTCTCATGTATGGAATAAATCATTCCGTTCCGATAATCTGAACTTAGAACAGAGCAATCCGTTCCAAGGAAGGAAGTCCAGTGACCGCGATCCTCGAGGCGCCCGCCGCCCCCGTAGCAGCCCCGGACAAGCGCCGCTGGCTGGGCCTGTTCGCCGTGCTGTCGGCGACGCTGATGAACCTGCTCGACTCGACCGTGGTCAACGTGGGCGGCCCCGCCATCCGCGCCGACCTGGGCGGCGGATACGCCAGCCTGCAGTGGATCGCCGCCGGTTACACCCTCGCCCTGGCCGTCGGGCTGCTGACCGGCGGGCGGTTCGGCGACATGTTCGGCCGCAAGCGGATGATGATGATCGGCACGGCCGGCTTCGTGCTCACCTCGCTGGCCTGCGCGCTGGCCCCCACGCCCGAGGTGCTCATCGCGGCGCGCGTGGTGCAAGGGCTCTTCGGCGCGATGCTGATCCCGCAGGGCTTCGGCCTGATCCGCGACATGTTCCCGCCGAACGAACTGGGCAAGGCCTTCGGCGCGTTCGGCCCGGTGATCGGGCTGGCCACGATCCTCGGCCCGATCGTCGCCGGGGTGCTCGTGGACGCCGACCTGCTGGGCACCGGCTGGAGGATGATCTTCCTGATCAACCTGCCGCTCGGCGCGTTCGCGCTGGCCACCGGGGCCAAGGTGCTGCCGTCCGTACCCTCCGCCGCCCGCTCGACCCGGCTCGACCTGGCCGGTGTGGTGCTGGCGGGCGCCGCGATGATGCTGCTGATCTTCCCGCTGGTGCAGGGTCGCGAGCTGGGCTGGCCGGCCTGGACGCTGGCGATGATGGGCGCCTCGGTCCCGCTGTTCGCCGCCTTCGGCGTCCACCAGCTGCGCCGCAAGCGGGCCGGTGCCGACACCCTGGTCGAGCCGAGCGTGTTCGCCAAGCGCTCCTACACCTCCGGCGTGCTCTTCGTGATCGTCTTCTTCGGCGCGGTGTGCGGGTTCTCGCTGGCCACCGGGATGTTCCTGCAGCTCGGG
Organism: Nonomuraea sp. NPDC050536; assembly: GCF_044457685.1. Taxonomy (NCBI): domain Bacteria; kingdom Bacillati; phylum Actinomycetota; class Actinomycetes; order Streptosporangiales; family Streptosporangiaceae; genus Nonomuraea; species Nonomuraea sp. NPDC050536. The sequence goes on along the minus strand of NZ_JBITHD010000009.1, from coordinate 341,138 downwards.
CTGGGCTACTCGGCGCTGCGCGCGACGCTGACGATGTCGAGCTGGGCGGTCGGCGCCTTCCTCGGCACGGGCTTCGCGGCCACCAAGACCGCGAAGCTCGGCCGCCGGATCCTGCACGTGGGCCTGGCCCTGATGGCGGTGGGGCTGGTCGCGCTGTACGCGGTGTTCCAGCTGGCCGGCTCCGGGGTGGCGGCGTGGCACCTGATCGTCCCGATGTTCGCCTTCGGCGCGGGGATGGGCATGATCTTCGTGCCGCTGTTCGACATCATCATGGGCGAGGTCGAGGACCACGAGGTGGGCTCCGCGGCCGGGGCGCTGGAGAGCATCCAGCAGCTCGGCGCCTCCCTGGGCGTGGCGGTTCTGGGCACGGTCTTCTTCGGCCGGATCGGGGCGCACGCTCCCGGCACCGCTCCCCTGGTCGCGGTGCACGCCGCCCAGGTGACCATCCTGATCACGCTCGCGCTGACGGCGCTGGCCTTCGCGATCGGCTTCCTCCTGCCTCGGAAGGCGCGCGGCTGACCCACCCTCCCACGACCCGCCCCCACCCCGGGGGCGGGTCTTTTCGCACCCAACTCCGCCCTGGGGTTGGGTCTTTTGGCACCCACTCCGCCCTGGGGTTGAGTCTTTTGAGGTTTTTGTTCTTGCAGGTCACGGCGGACATAGCGGGTCGCATTACCTGGCGCGTAATCGCGCCGCCTATGCGGTGAATGACACGGTTCTCATGTCCGCAAGAACGCAACGAGGAGCCCGAGATGACCTTCCTGACCGCCACCGCCGACCGCACCAAGTTCCTGCGCATCGCGCTGGCCCTCGACGCCGTCGTCACCGGCGTCAACGGGCTGGTCTACCTCGTGGCCGCGGGCCCCGTGGGCGACCTGCTCGGCCCGGCGCCGGCGGTGCTGCGCGAGATCGGCGTCTTCCTGCTGGTGTACGGCGCGGCCGTCGGCTTCCTGGCCACCCGCGCCACGATCAGCCCGGCGGGAATCAAGGCCGTCATCGGCCTCAACATCGTCTGGACCCTGGCCAGCGTCGCCGCCGTGATCGCCGGGGCGCTGGACCTCACGACGCTGGGCGCGATCTGGGCCATCGCCCAGGCGCTGGTGGTCGGGGTCTTCGCCGAGATCCAGATCATGGGCCTGCGCAGGACCCGCTAGCCACGGCCCGGAAGGGCCCCTGTACCTAAACCCGCAATATCACTGAGAGGACACATCATGACCATCGTTGAGCGCTACATCGCCGCCTGGAACGAGACCGACGCCGACGCCCGCGCCAAGGCCGTGGCCGAGCTGTGGACCGAGGACGGCACCTACACCGACCCGCTGGCCGACGTCGCAGGGCACGAGGCGATCGCGGCGGTGATCGAGGGAGCGCAGGGCATGTTCCAGGGCTTCGTCTTCAGCGCGGGTGAGGTCTACGACGCCCACCACGACGTCGCCCGCTTCACCTGGCACCTGGGCCCCGAGGGGCAGGAGCCGGTGGTGGTCGGCTTCGACGTGGTGCAGCTGGCCGAGGACGGCAGGATCCGCAGGGTGCTCGGGTTCCTGGACAAGGTGCCCGCCGCCTGAACCCTGGTATGACAGCCCCCCGGGACACCGTCCCGGGGGGCTTGCTGTTGCGCGGAAAATCATTTGCCCGGCCCCGCGACCGCACCGCACAATGTGGCTTCGTGTCCGATCAGCTACGACGCCTGCTCCGTCATCTCGCGCTCGACCTCGGGCCGCTGCGCGCATCGCGCGATTTCCGGCTGCTGATGGCCTCCGGCGTGATCACCATGTTCGGCACGTTCATCACGATGGTGGCCGTGCCGTACCAGATGAAGCAGCTGACCGGCTCCTACCTGGCCGTCGGCCTGGTGAGCCTGGCGGAGTTCGTGCCGATGGTGATCTGCGGGCTGTGGGGCGGCGCGATCGCCGACGCGCTCGACCGGCGCAAGGTCATCCTGCTCAGCGAGCTCGGGCTGCTGGTCACCTCGTCCCTGCTGATGGTCAACGCGCTGCTGCCGCACCCGCAGGCCTGGGTGCTGTACGTGGTGGGCGCGATCTCGACCGGCATCGCCTGCCTGCAGCGCCCCAGCATGGAGGCGCTGATCCCGCAGGTGGTGCGGCACGACCAGCTGGGCGCGGCGGCGGTGCTGACGAGCCTGCGGTGGAACTTCGGCGCGATCGTGGCCCCGGCCGTGGGCGGGCTCCTGGTGACGGCGTTCGGCGCGGCCACCGCCTACGCGATCGACGCGGTCAGCTTCGTGCTGTCGCTGGTGCTGCTGTGGCGGATCGCCTCGGCCCCGGCCGCCGAGGACGCCGAGCCCGCCTCGCTGCGGTCAATGGTGGAGGGCGTGCGCTACGCGGTACGGCGCAGCGACCTGGTGGGCACCTACCTGGTCGACATCGCGGCGATGGTGTTCGCGATGTCGACGGCGCTGTTCCCGTTCCTGGCCGACGAGCTGGGCGCGCCGGGAGCCCTGGGTCTGCTGTATTCGGCCAGCTCGGTGGGCTCGCTGATCGCCTCGCTGACCGGCGGCTGGACCTCGCGCGTGCACCACCACGGGCTCGGCGTGATCCTGGCCGCGGCGATCTGGGGGGTCGCGGTGGCGCTGGCCGCGGCGATCCCGAACGTGTGGGCGGTGTTCGCCTGCCTGGCGCTGGCCGGCGCGGCGGACATGATCAGCGGGATCTTCCGCTCGACGATGTGGAACCAGACGATCCCGAACGAGCTGCGCGGCAGGCTGGCCGGCATCGAGCTGCTGTCCTACGCCAGCGGCCCGATGCTGGGCAACGCGCGGGCGGGCCTGATGGCCCAGCTCGGCGGGGCGCGCTTCTCGCTGGGGCTGGGCGGGGCGCTGTGCGTCGGCGCGGTGGCCGGGCTCGGCCTGCTGCTGCCGCGCTTCCGGCGCTACGACGCGCGCACCGACGAGCACGCGCTGGCCGAGAAGGCGCGCCGAGCTCAGGCGTCCTTGGAGAACACGGCCAGCGCCTCAGCGTCGGAGTAAGCCCGCAGCACGCGGCTCATCCGGTCTCGACCCACCCGTCGTGCTCCCAGGCCAGCGCCTCCACCACAGCGGGGTCGAACCCGTCGGCCTCGACCACCCACTGCGCGTCCTCGGCGTCGTCCTCCCCCGCGAGCGTCTCGCGCACCACCCGGGGCGCGCCGAGCTCCGGATACCGCTCACCCAGCCTCCGCGCCACCTCTTCGGCGTCGTCCCGCTCGGGGAACACCAGCAGCTGCGTCATCCCACCTCCCCAACGACGCAGGGCTGGTACGGCGTGCCGTACCAGCCCTGCTCGGCGAACAAACCTCAGGCGCCGCGCAGCTGGGCGCCCACGCGGTCGGCGGCGACCGCGACGGCGGCGTCGCGGGCGGCCGTGGTCTCCTCGACGGTCAGCGTCCGGTCGTGGGCGCGGAACCGCAGCGTGTAGGCCAGCGACTTGTGCCCCTCGCCCGCCTGCGACCCGGTGTAGACGTCGAACAGCCGGATCGACTCCAGCAGCTCGCCCGCCCCGTCGCGCAGCGCCGCCGCGACGTCCGCCTCGGGCGTGAAGTCGGGCACGATGAGCGCGACGTCCTGGGTGGCGACCGGGTAGGCCGGCACATCCGGCGCCTGGACCGGGCCGTCGAGCGGGAGCCGCGACAGCTCCAGCTCCATGGCGCCGGTGCGCGGCGGCAGGCCATAGGCCTCGATGACGCGCGGGTGCAGCTCACCGGCGTGGCCGACGAGCGTGTCGCCGACGTACAGCGCGGCGCAGCGGCCCGGGTGCCACGGCTCGTGCTGGTCGGCGACCACCGACAGCTCGATGCCCGCTTCGGCGGCCACCTGGCGGGCGGCCTGCACGGCGTCGGCCCACGACGCCTGCCGTCCGGACCCCCACCAGCCGGACCGGTCGAACTCGCCCGCCAGCACGGCGGCGACCCGCTGCGGCTGGTCGGGCAGCGCGGCCGCGATCGAGGCCAGCTCCTCCTCGGTCGGCCTGCGCTCGACACCCAGCACCGGAGCGGTGGCCGGCGCGCCCTCGCGCGGACGGAAGACCAGGCCGGTCTCGAACAGCGCCACGTCGGAGAAGCCGCGCCCGACGTTGCGCACCAGGGTCTTCAGCAGCCCCGGCAGCAGCGTCGTGCGCATCAGCGGCTCGTCGTCGGACAACGGGTTGGCCAGACGCATCGCGTGGCGGCGCGGGTCGTCGGCGGGCAGCTGCAGGTTGTCCAGGTCGGCCTGCCCGATGAACGGGTAGGACAGCACCTCGACGTAGCCGGCCCCGGCCAGCGCGCGGCCGACCCGGCGGCGCAGCCGCTGCTCCTCGGTCAGCCCGGCGCCCGCGGGCGCCTTGGGCAGCACCGACGGCAGCTCGGCGTACCCCTCGAGCCTGATGACCTCCTCGGCCAGGTCGTTGGGGTCGGTCAGGTCGGTGCGCCAGGACGGCGGCGTCACGGTGATCATGTCGTCGCCGTCCACGGCCAGCTTGCTGGCCACCTCGCCGCCGGTGATGACCGCGGTCGGCTCGACCCCGCCCGTCCGCACGGCCGGGTCGCTGCCGTCGGCCACCGTGCAGCCGAGCTGCTCCAGCCGCCGCACCACCGTCTCCTTGGAGTACGGCGCGCCGGCCACCCGCCCGGGGTAGTCGGCGGGGATGGCGATCCTGGCCGGGCTGACCTCGACCTCGGCGTGGGTGACGCCGGGCTGGGCGGTGGCGCCGCCGAGCTCGGCCAGCAGCCGGACCGCCCGCCACGAGGCGACGAGCGGCAGCTCGCGGTCGACGCCGCGCTCGAACCGCTTGGACGACTCCGAGATCAGCTTGTGCTTGCGCGACTCGCGGGAGATGCCGGGCGCGGAGAAGTGCGCCGCCTCGATCACGATGTCGACGGTGTCGTCGGAGATCTCGGTGGCCAGGCCGCCCATGGTGCCGGCCATCGAGATCGGGCCCGACTCGTCGGTGATCAGGATGTCCTCGCCCGGGTGCAGGGTGCGCACCACGTGGTCGAGGGTCTCCAGCGTCTCGCCCGGCTCGGCCCGCCGTACGACGATCTCGCCGGTGAGCTTGGCCCGGTCGAAGGCGTGCAGCGGCTGGCCCATCTCCAGCATCACGTAGTTGGTGATGTCGACGGCCAGCGACACCGGCCGCACCCCGGCGCGGTTGAGCCGCACGCGCATCCACAGCGGGCTGGTGGCCTCCGGGTCGAAGCCGTGCGCCTCGCGCAGCACGAACCGGTCGCACGCGGTGGGGTCGGCGATCCTGGCGGGCCAGGCCGATCCCTGCGCGGTCGGCGGCTCCAGCCCGGCGGGGTCGTGGAACGGCACGTCGAAGGCGATCGCGACCTCGCGTGCCACGCCGCGCATGGACAGCGCGTAGCTGATGTCGGGCGAGATCTCCATCTCGATGACGTCGTCGCGCAGCCCGAGCAGCTCGACCACGTCGGTGCCGATCGGGGTGTCGGCGGGCAGCACCATGATGCCGTCGTGGTCGTCGCCGAGGCCGAGCTCGCGCTCGGAGCAGATCATGCCCTCGGACATGCGGCCGTACGTCTTGCGTGCGCCGACCTCGAACCCGCCGGGCAGCACGCCGCCGGGCAGGACCACGGGCACGCGGTCACCGGCCACGAAGTTGGTGGCGCCGCAGACGATCTCGCGCGGCGTCGCCTCGCCGACCTCGACCTTGCAGTGGCGGATCGGCTTCTTGAAGCCGGCCAGCTCCTCGACCTCGAGCACCTCGCCGACCACGACGTTCTTGACGTCGTGGCCGTAGGGGATGATCCGCTCGAGCGTGAGCCCTGCGGCGGTGAGCCTGTCGGCTACCTCCTGCGCGGTCACCGGCGGAAGATCGACGTACTCCCGCAGCCAGGAAAGCGGGGCCTTCATCAGATCTCCATTCCGAACGGAAGCGAGAAGCGCACGTCGCCCTCGACCATGTCACGCATGTCCTCGACGTTGTGGCGGAACATCAGCGACCGCTCGATGCCCATGCCGAAGGCGAACCCGGAGTAGCGGGCCGGGTCGACGCCGCAGGCGATGAGCACGCGCGGGTTGACCATGCCGCAGCCGCCCCACTCGATCCACCCCTCGCTCTTGCAGGTGCGGCAGGGCGGGTTGCCGGGGACGGCGGAGGTGCCGCGGCAGACGAAGCACTTCAGGTCCACCTCGGCCGACGGCTCGGTGAAGGGGAAGTAGTGCGGCCTGAACCGGGTCGTGATGCCCTCTCCGAACGTCACCTCGGCGAAGCGGTCGAGGGTGCCCTTCAGGTGGGCCATCGTCAGGCCCTCGTCGACGGCCAGGCCCTCGACCTGGTGGAAGACGGGGGTGTGGGTGGCGTCGAGCTCGTCGGTGCGGAACGTCTTGCCCGGCGCGACCACGTAGACCGGCAGCTCACGGCTCAGCAGCGCGCGGATCTGCACCGGGCTCGTCTGGGTCCTGAGCACCATGCCGGACTCGGTCCCACCGTGGGGATCCTCGACGAAGAACGTGTCGTGGTCGGAGCGGGCCGGGTGGTCCTTGGAGATGTTGAGCGCGTCGAAGTTGAACCACTCGCCCTCCAGCTCGGGCCCCTCGGCCACCTCGTAGCCCATCGCGACGAAGGTGTCGGCGATGCGCTCCTGCATGGTGGTCAGCGGGTGGCGGGCGCCCTGCGGGCGCCGGTCCCAGGGCAGGGAGACGTCGACGGTCTCCTCGACGAGCACCCGCGCGTCGCGCTCGGCCTCCAACTCGGCCTGCCGTGCGGCCAGCGCCTCGTTGATCGCCTTGCGGGCGCCGCCGACGCGCTTGCCCGCCTCTGCGCGGGCGGCCGGGGGCAGGGCGCCGATCTCCCGGTTGGCCAGCGCGATGGGCGAGCGGTCTCCGGCGTGCGCGAGCCGTACCTGCTTGAGTGCGTCGAGGGAGTCGGCCGCCTTGATCGCCGCGAGGGCGTCGGCCTCCATGCGCGACATCTCGTCGGCATGCAACGGTGTGACCTCGACGGGGTCGTAGTCAGACAAGAGTGAGCTCCGTATCCAGGGCTTGAGCGGGAAAAGTCTAACGGTGGGAGCCCACCGGAAGTCCCCTACGCGAAGTCGGGTGTGCCGGTGGGCACGGTAAATCGGAACTCCGCCCCGCCCTCGGGCGCGCGCTGCACGGTGATCGTGCCGCCGTGCGCCTCGACCAGACCCTTGACGATGAACAGGCCCAGCCCGGTGCCGCCGCGGCGGCGGCTGTTGCCCCGCCAGAACTGCCGGAAGACGCGCGGAGCCAGCTCGGGCTCGATGCCCTCGCCCTGGTCGCGCACCGACACGGCAACTCCCCATCCGACGGATTCGATGTCTATTGTCACGGTACCGCGTCCGTGCCGCAGCCCGTTTTCCACCAGGTTAGCGAGGATCTGGTCAACCTTGTCCTGGTCAAGCCAGGTCTCGGGCAGGTCGTCGGTCACGGCGAGCCGGAAGCGGTCCTCCGGCTCACCCGCCGCGACGCGGCCGGCGATGATGCGCCTGGCCCTGGCGGGCACGTCGACGACCTGCCTGTGCACCTCCAGGCGGCCCGACTCGATGCGCGAGACGTCGAGCAGCTCGGTGATGAGGCGGGTGACGCGGTCAGCGTCGTTGTTGACGGTCTCGAGCATGACCCGCTTCTGCTCGTCGGTGAAGCGGGTCCACTTGGCCAGCAGCGTGGCGGTGAACCCCTTGACGCTGGTCAGCGGGGAGCGCAGCTCGTGGGCGACGGTGGAGACCAGGTCGGCGCGGCTGCGTTCGAGGCGGGCGCGGGCGCCGCCGTCGCGCAGCGTGATCGCGACCTTGACGACGTCGCCACCGCGTTCGGGCTCGCGCACCAGCCGGGCCGCGACATACAGCTCCTGGCCGCCGGGCAGATGCAGCGGCTTCTCCGGGACCCTGGATCGGGTGCGCAGCCCGCCCTCGGGGTCGAGCGCCTTCCACCACTCGCGGCCGTCGTGGTCGCGGAAGGGGAAGATCTCGTTCATGTCCTTGCCGGCGGCCCGCTCGGGCGTGACACCGGTGAGCCGGGCGGCGGCGCGATTGACGGCCAGCACCCGGCCGAACCTGTCCGCGACGATCAACCCGTCAGGCAGGTCGTCGATCGCGATCGTGCACACGGAGGCGCCCACCCGCCCTTCGGTGTCCGAGCCGTGCACGACCTCGCCTCCTCCGCCTACATCGCCGACAATAGCGGGTTTCCCGCCGCCTAGGGCACCCGCTGAGAGCGGGCGGATGCGTAAAGGCACACCGCGGCGGCCGTGGCGAGGTTGAGACTTTCCGCCTTGCCGTAGATGGGAACCCTGACCACGTCGTCGGCGAGGGCGAGCACGTCGTCGGGCAGTCCCCACGCCTCGTTGCCGAAGATCCACGCGGTCGGGCCCGACAGGTCGACGTCGTCCAGCGTCTTCTGGCCCGCCCCGTCGGCGGCCAGCACGCGCATGCCGCGCTCCTTCAGTGCCCGTACGGCATGCGCCACCGGAGCCCCGGTGACGACGGGCAGGTGGAACAGGCTTCCCGCGCTGGCGCGCACGCACTTGCCGTTGTAAGGGTCGACAGAGGCGTCGGTGAACAGCACGGAGTCCGCGCCGGCGGCGTCGGCCGCGCGCAGCACGGTGCCGGCGTTGCCCGGGTCGCGCACGTGCGCGAGCACGGCGACCAGGCGGGCGTCGGCGGGCACGCCCTCCTCCAGTGGCACGTGGACCAGGCCGCACACGGCCAGCAAGCCCTGCGGGGTGACGGTCTGCGACAGCTCGGCCATGACCTCGCCGCTGGCCAGGTGCACCGGGATGCCCTGTGTGCGGGCCTCGGCGACGATCTCCGCGTGGCGCAGCTCGGCATCGGCGGTGGCGAACAGCTCCACCACCACGCCGTCGAGCTTGAGCGCCTCGCGCACGGCCTGCGGGCCCTCGGCCAGGAACCTGCGGTCCTGCTCACGGAAGGAGCGCTTGGTCAGCCTGCGAGCGGCCTTCACCCGCGGCGACTTGACGTTGGTCAGCTCGGATCCCGCCATGCTCGTCTTTCCCCCTGGTTCGCCCGCCCCGCCTTCCCGTGGAAGGCCGCGCGGGCCGTACACGCGACAAAGGGCCCACCGTCAGGTGGGCCCTCCAGTCAGATGCGCCTCAGCTCGCGGCCGGAGCGTTCACGTTCGCCGGCAGCGCCTTCTTGGCGGACTCGACGAGCGTGGCGAAAGTCTGGGCGTCGTTCACCGCGAGATCGGCCAGGATCTTGCGGTCCACCTCGATGTTGGCCAGACGCAGGCCCTGGATGAGGCGGTTGTAGGTGATGCCGTTCAGCCGTGCCGCGGCGTTGATCCGCTGGATCCACAGGCGGCGGAAAGCGCCCTTGCGGTCCTTGCGGTCACGGTAGGCGTAGGTCATCGAGTGGAGCATCTGCTCCTTCGCCTTGCGGTACAGGCGAGAGCGCTGACCACGGTAACCCGCGGCCCGCTCGAGGACGACCTTGCGCTTCTTCTTGGCGTTGAGCGCCCGCTTCACGCGTGCCATGTTGTATCTCCCCGGGGGTTCGCGCTACTTGGCGAGCAGCTTCTTGATCTTCTTCACGTCGTTGTCGGAGACGACGACCTCGTTCTTGAGACGGCGCGTCAGCGTGGACGACTTCCACTCGTTGTAGTGCGCGCGGGCGGCACGACGGCGCTTGACCTTGCCGGTGCCGGTGAGCCGGAACCGCTTCTTCGCACCGCTGTGCGTCTTCATCTTCGGCATGTCGCCGTCTCTCCCATTCGTCCGTGCCGCATACCGGGCCGGTGCTGGCCGGCCCGGTTACAGCGTCTTCGTCATGCGGTGGCTTGCTCGGGGTGCCGTGTAAGGCTAACCCGAGCCGCGGGTCACCCTTCCTCTACGGAAGGTTCCTCTACGGAGGGCTCCTCGCCGCCACGCTGTGCCTTGGCCGCTGCCCTTTCGGCCTTGGCCTCAGCCTTCTTCTTGTGCGGACCGATCACCATGATCATGTTGCGCCCGTCCTGCTTGGGCTGCGACTCGACGAAGCCGAGCTCCGTCACGTCCTCGGCGAGCCGCTGCAGGAGCCGGAAGCCCAGCTCCGGGCGCGACTGCTCGCGGCCACGGAACATGATCGTGACTTTGACCTTGTCTCCCGCCTTGAGGAACCGCACCACGTGACCCTTCTTGGTCTCGTAGTCGTGCGGGTCGATCTTCGGCCGGAGCTTGATCTCCTTGATGATCGTGTGCGCCTGATTCTTGCGCGCCTCGCGCGCCTTCATCGCGGACTCGTACTTGAATTTGCCGTAGTCCATGAGCTTGCACACGGGCGGTCGAGCCGTTGCCGCGACCTCGACCAGGTCGAGGTCGGACTCCTGGGCGAGCTTCAGTGCGTCGTGAATCGAGACGATCCCGACCTGCTCGCCGTTCGGGCCCACGAGGCGAACCTCAGGAACTCGAATACGCTCGTTGATGCGGGGCTCAGTGCTGATGGGGCCTCCTAGGTTGCGATCCCTACGTGCTCGTCGTGCCGGGAGCTCTCTCTTATACGCGAAAAAGCCCCGCACGTCGCGCATGCGGGGCCACTGAGCTCGTCGGCATCAGTAGCCGTAAGCTCCCCGGAGTAAGTCCGGCGTGATCCTGGACCCGGCCGCCTCTTGGCGACTCAGGTGGGAGGGAGACCTCCGCTTGCGCGTCCAGCAAGGCATGCCGGACCGATCAGGGAGCCACTTTACCACAACCACGAGCGAGCTCAGAATCATCCCGCCCGCCGGCGGAGTTCCGCCTCGCCCGCCGCGCGCATGTCCTCGACCGGGACGTCCGTCCTGCCGGTCATCAGCTCCACCTGCTTGACCGCCTGGTGCAGCAGCATCGCGAAGCCGCTGACCACGCGCCCGCCCGCCGCCTCGACCGTGCTCGCGGCCCTGGTGGGCCAGGGCGCGTAGACGACGTCGAACAGGGCCGGCACGCCTGCCAGCAGCGGGGCGAAGCGGTCACCCGCCTCGCCGGGCAGCGTGGAGATCACCAGGTCCACGTCCAGCAGGGCGTCGAGCTTGTCGAACGTCTCCACACGCAGCGCCACGCCGAGCCGCTCGGCCACCTGCGCTGTCTCCCCCGCCCGCGCCGGGTCCCGCACGGCCAGTGTCGCCGCGCCGAGCCCGAGGGCGCGCAGCGCGCCCAGCGCGGAAGCGGCGGTCGCACCCCCGCCCAGGACCAGCGCCGACGCGGGGTGCACGCCCGCCTCGGCCAGGGCCTGGGTGATGCCGTACACGTCGGTGTTCTCGCCGTGCCTGGCCCCCTCGCGGAAGATCACCGTGTTGGCTCCGCCCACCTCCACGGCCAGCGGCGCCACGGTGTCGAGCAGGGGGAGCACGGCCCGCTTGAGCGGCATCGTCAGCGACAGCCCCGCCCATTCTGGGCCCATCCCGCCGATGACCTCGGGCAGGCGGGCCTCGTCGCACTCGATCGCCTCGTAGCTCCAGCCGTCCAGGCCCATCGCCCGGTAGGCGGCGCGATGGAGACACGGCGAAAGGGAGTGGCCGATCGGCGACCCCAAGACCGCTGCCCGCATCTTCACCCTCCCTCAGTACGGCAAGCCAACCGAACCCTTGTACGGCAAGCCAACCGAACCCATCCAACCAGCTTCCCCACCAGCCCCGAGCCACCCGCCCAATCCGCGTCAACCACGACCCCGCCGCGACCCACACGACCAGGTCTCGCGGCGGTCGCCAGCTTGGCGGTTCCGCCGTCGACCGTTCGCCAAAGCGGCACACGGTATCCAGGTTCCGGGGAAAGCGGTTCCCGGGCGCCGTGACGGCGAGCAAGCGTCACCGACTCGCCGGCAGCGCCGGTCGCGGGCCCTTAACCGGAGTGCGGCGGGCGGCCGGTGGCGGCGGCCCGCCGTACAAGAACACCCTGAAGATCGGGCCCGAAGCTGGAGTGCGGCGGGCGGCCGGAAACGGCGGCTCGCCGTAACTTGAGCTGATCAGCCCCCGTTGGCGCGGTACTCGGTCAGGAGGGCCTGGAACTCGGCCTCGGTGGAGGCGAACTTGGTGACCTTGCTCTTGGGGTCGGTGGCCACGAACCAGAGCCAGTTGCCCTTTTCCGGGTTGAGGGCGGCGTCGATGGCGTGCTCGCCGGGGTTGGCGATGGGGCTGGGCGGCAGGCCGAGGTACTTGTAGGTGTTGTACTTCGATGTGGTGTTCAGGTCCGCGTGGGAGGCCTTGGTGCCGTACTTGTTCAGCGCGTACATGACCGTGCTGTCCATCTCGAGCTTCCTCGGCGGCTGCGAGGAGAGCCGGTTGTAGATGACGCGCGCGATCTTGGGCATGTCCTCGGACCGTCCGGCCTCGGCCTGGACGATGCTGGCGATCGTGATGATCTGCGCCGGGGTGTAGCCGCCGTGCTTGGTGGGGCCCTTGAGGCCGTACTGGTCGGCGGTCTGCTTGTAGCGCTCGACCATCTGGCCCAGCATCTCGGCCGGGGTGGTCTTGGGCTGGAACTCGTAGGTGGAGGGGAAGGCGTATCCCTCCAGGCTCTTGGCGTAGGAGGGCAGCTCGAGGCCCTTGGTGTCCTTGGCGGCGGCCTGGAACGCCTTCTCCGGCTTGCCCGTCTGCTTGGCCAGCAGCGTGATCGTGTCGGACAGCCGCTTGCCCTCGGGGATGGTGACCTTGACCAGCATCCGGTTGTCGGAGCCGAGCATCGCCACCGCGGCCGCGGCGGACATGCCCTTGCGCAGCGTGTAGGTGCCGGGCTGCAGGCTGCCGCTCTTGCCGGCGTTGGTGATGGCGTTGGTGAAGGCCTTGGCGCTGGCTACGACCCCCTGCCGCTCCAGCTCCTCGGCCACGTCGACGGCGTTCTGGCCGTCCTTGATCTCGATCATCACCTCGCCGGAGCCCTCGCCGGAGAAGTCCTTGGGCACCAGCGCGTCGCTGATCCACAGGTAGCCGTAGTAGCCGCCACCGCCGAGGATGCCCGCCAGCACGATGAAGGCGAGCAGCGGGGCCAGGAATCCGCCGCGGTTGCGCCTGCGACGGCGCCTGCGGCCACGTTTGACGGATCCCTTGGAGCGGCGCCCGGAACGACCCTCATCGTCCTCGGCGCCGAGCAGGAAGTCCATGTCGAGATCGTTCATAGCTGCGCTGGCCAATCTCCCGGTATGACCGGTCCGCCGTCAAGCGGTTGTACCGAACCGGAGGGGGTTACCGAGCGGAACGGGGGGATCCACCGGTCATATGCGGACGACCAGCGGCAATCACTCTGGGTAGCCATGCTAGGCGACGGGAAGAGTGCGCGTGCCCCTTCACGGGAGCATCGCGCGGGGGGTGTCCCGGCGAGCATCAATCTTTCCCGAGGTTGGCGTTCAACTCTTCCCGGTATCTCACGAACTCGCTCTCTTTGTCGGTGAATTTGGTGATTCTATGCGCCGGATCCGTCGTGACAAACCAGGTCCAATCCCCCTTGGCTGGGTGCAGGGCCGCCATCAGCGCCTTCTCCCCCGGATTGGAGATCGGCCCCGGCGGCAGCCCTCTGCGGCGGTAGGTGTTGTACGGCGAGCGGACATGGGTGTCACGCTCCGAGACCTTCAGCGTGTGCTTGCCCAGCGCGTACAGGACGGTGCTGTCTATCTCGAGCGGCATGTCGCGGCTGAGCCGGTTGTAGATGACGCGGGCGATCTTCGGATAGTCCTCGTCCTTGCCGCCCTCGGCCTGGAGGATGCTGGCGACGGTGACCGCCTCGAGCGGTGTGAGGTGCACCGCGGCGGCGCGCTTGACGAGGTCGACCTGGCTCGCGGCGGCGTCGAACCGCTCGACCATGGCGGCCAGCAGGTCCGCGGGCTTCTCACCCGGCTCGACCTCGTAGGTGGCGGGGAAGAGGAAGCCCTCCAGCCCGGGAGCGTACTCGGGCAGTCCTACCAGGCCCTTGTCGACGGCCTGCAGGTCCTTCAGCGGCAGGCCGGTCTGCTTGGCCAGGCGCTGCAGCGTCTCGACCAGGCGCAGGCCCTCGGGCACGGTGACCCTGCTGACGACCCTGGCGGCGGGCGACAGCAGCAGGTCCAGGGCCATGCCTGCGGCCATGCCCTTGCGGAGGCGGTAGCTGCCGGGCCTCAGCCTGTCGGCGACCGAGCGGTTCTCGGTGACGTTGACGAAGGAGCGGGCGCTGGCCACGACCCCGGCCTTGGCCAGGAGGGAACCGATGTCGCCCGCGCTGGCCCCTGGATTGATCTTGACGGTCACGGTCTCCGTGCCGGGGCCCTGGAAGTCGTCGGGGCTCAGCATCGGCTTGAGCATCACGTAGGCGCCCCCGCCGAGCACGATCGCCGACGCGGCGGCCCCCGCTGCCAGGATTCCGGCCTTGCGGACCGCGGACCGCTTCTGCTCGGGCGGGCCGCCGTCGTCCGCCCCCTGGCCATCGCCGGCCAGGCTTTCGGCACCCTGCCCCGCATGGCCCTCCGCGCGATCGTCGTGCGGGCCGGAAGGGTCACCGTCGGCCGACGCGGCAGGGGTGTCGTCGTCCGGCGTGTCAGGGCCGGGCGGGTCCTCGTCGTGGTCGGGCGGGCTGACGGGGAAGGGGATCAGGTCGCCGAGCGAGTCGTCGTCGTGTTCCCTGGTCATGAGGCGGGCCCGCCGTCCGCCCCAGGGGGCGGATCGACGGGCCTGCCTGGTGGTCTGTCGGTGGCGCGTTCGGCGTCGAGTGCGTCCTGCAGCAGCACCACGGCCGCCGCCTGGTCGACGACGCCGCGTTGCTTCTTGGCCTTGACGCCGCTGGCCCGCAGCCCCTGCTGGGCGGCCACGGTGGTGAGCCGTTCGTCGAACATGCGCACCGGCGTCGGCGCCAGCCGTACCGCGAGATCATGGGCGAAGGCGCGGGCGATCGCGGCGGCCTGGCCCTCGCGGCCGGACAGCGACGTGGGCAGCCCCACGATCACCTCGATGGCCTCGTGCTCCTGGGCGATCTCGGCGATGCGGTCGAGGTCGCCCTTGCCGCGCCGGACCGTCTCGACCGGCGTGGCCAGCAGCCCCGATGGGTCGCTGCGGGCCACGCCGATGCGGACGGAGCCGACGTCCACGCCGAGGCGTGAGCCGAACCTCATGTCAGCCGAGCTGCCCAGTGATCTGCTCAGCGGTGGCCTGCTCGACCTGCCGCAACGCGTCGTCGACCGACTCCGGCCGCGTGCCGCCGCCCTGGGCCACATCGTCCTTGCCGCCACCGCCACCCCCAAGCGCCTTGGCGGCGACGCCGACCAGTTTCCCGGCCTTGAGCCCCCGCTCGCGCCCCGCCTCGTTCACCGCGGCAACGACCACGGGCCGGTCGGAGGGGACTCCGGCGATGACGATCACCGCCGGACGGTCGGCCGGGAACCTGCCACGCACGTCAAGCGCGAGCTTACGCAGGTCGTCGGCTCCGGTGCCATCAGGCGCGCGGTGTGTCACCAGGGAGACTCCCTGCAGGTCACGCGCCTGCGTGGCGAGCTCGCCGGCGATCTGGAGCACCTGCGCGGAACGCAGCTTCTCCAGCTCCTTCTCCGCGGTGCGCAGCCGGGTGACGATGCCGTCGATGCGCTCGGGCAGCTCCTCGCGGCGCGCCTTGAGCTGCTCGGACACCTGGGCGACCAGCAGCGACTCGCGCGCCAGGAAGCGGAAGGCGTCCAGCCCGACCAGCGCCTCGACGCGGCGCACACCGGCGCCGACCGACTGCTCGCCGAGCACCTTGACCAGGCCGAGCTGGCCAGAGCTGTGCACGTGCGTGCCGCCGCACAGCTCGCGGGAGTAGTCGCCGATCTCGACCACGCGGACCTCGTCGCCGTACTTCTCGCCGAACATGGCCAGCGCGCCCATCGCGCGCGCCTCGGCCTGCGAGGTGTAGAACGCGTTGACCTTCATGTCGTTGATCAGGACGGCGTTGACCTCGTCCTCGACGTCGCGCAGCACGCTCGGCGGGACCGCGCCGGCAGCGGTGAAGTCGAAGCGGAAGCGGCCGGGCGAGTTCTCCGAGCCGGCCTGCGCCGCGGTCTCGCCCAGCGCGTTCTTGAAGCCGCGGTGGACCAGGTGGGTGGCGCTGTGGCTGCGCGAGATCGCGCGGCGCCGCTCGATGTCGACCTCGGCCTGCACCTCGTCGCCGACCTTGAGCTCGCCGGTGCGGACCTTGCCGCGGTGCACGATCAGGCCCTTGAGCGGCGTCTGGACGTCGAGGACGTCGATCTCGGCGCCGGAGGTGCGCAGCACGCCCTGGTCGGCCAGCTGGCCACCGCCCTCGGCGTAGAAGGGCGTACGTCCGAGCACGACCTCGACCGTGGCGCCCGCGCCCGCCGCCGGGACGGAGACACCGTCGACCAGGATGCCGATCACGCTGGAGTCGGCGGTCGTGGTGTCGTAGCCGAGGAAGTCGACCTTGCCCGCCCGCTCGAGCAACTCGCCGAAGACGGAGATGTCGAGGTTGCCGGTCTTCTTGGCCACCGCGTCGGCCTTGGCGCGCTCCCGCTGCTCCTTCATCAGGCGGCGGAAGCCTTCTTCGTCGACCTTGAGCCCCTGCTCGGCCGCCATCTCCAGGGTGAGGTCGATGGGGAAGCCGTAGGTGTCGTGGAGCTGGAAGGCCTGGTCGCCGGAGAGCGTGGTGCCGGACTTGCGCTTGGTCTCCTCGACGGCCACGTCGAAGATCGCGGTGCCGGTGCGGAGCGTGCCGAGGAAGGAGGCCTCCTCCGCGTCGATGACCGCGTGGATCTGCGGCGCGTCGGTCTTCAGCTCGGGGTAGGTCTCGCCCATCGCGTCGATGGTGGTCGCGGTGAGCTCGTGCATGTAGCGCTCGTCGCCGGAGCCGAGCAGGCGCAGGTTGCGGATGGAGCGGCGCAGGATGCGGCGCAGGACGTAGCCGCGGCCCTCGTTGCTGGGCGCGACGCCGTCGGCGACCAGCATGGTGCCGGTGCGGACGTGGTCGGCGATCACCCGGAGGCTGACGTCGGCGCGGTGCTCACGGCCGTAGCGGGTCTTGGTGAGCTCGGCCGCCTTGTCGAGGATCTTGTAGGTGGTGTCGATCTCGTAGAGGTTGTCGACGCCCTGCAGGATCGTCGCCATGCGCTCCAGGCCCATGCCGGTGTCGATGTTCTTGGCGGGCAGTTCGCCCGCCACGTCGAAGTCGACCTTCGAGCGCACCGCGCTGAGCTGGTACTGCATGAAGACGTTGTTCCAGACCTCGAGGTAGCGGTCCTCGTCGGCGACAGGTCCGCCGTCCCTGCCGTACTCGGGGCCGCGGTCGTAGTAGATCTCGGAACAGGGCCCGCCGGGACCGGCCACGCCCATGTGCCAGTAGTTGTCCTCGAGGCCGCGGCGCTGGATGCGATCGGCGGGGACGCCGACCTTACGCCAGATGTCGATCGCCTCGTCGTCGTCGAGGTAGACCGTCACCCACAGCTTCTCCTCGGGGAAGCCGAACCCGCCGTCGGACTCCGACCTGGTCAGCAGCTCCCAGGCGAACGGGATCGCCGACTCCTTGAAGTAGTCGCCGATGGAGAAGTTGCCGAGCATCTGGAAGAAGGTGGCGTGCCGAGTGGTCTTGCCGACCTCTTCGATGTCGGGGGTCCTGACGCACTTCTGCACGCTTGCCAGCCGGGCCGCCGGAGGCTTGCGCTGCCCCAGGAAGTACGGCTTGAAGGGCACCATACCCGCGTTGACCAGGAGTAGCGTTGGGTCCTCTGCGATCAGGCTGGCCGAGGGCACGATCTTGTGCCCACGCTCCTCGAAGAAGCGCAGGAAGCGGCGGGCGATCTCTGCCGACTCCATGGTGGCCATCCTTTGCGTTAGTTGTTGTGGTCAGCGTTGTCGAGCCCGAAGCGGGTCCGCAACTCGATTTCGCGGTCGGCGGCTTCGCCGAGCGCGTCAGAGGTAAAGTCTCTCACCTGTGCCAGCACGCCCGATGCCTTCTGCACGGTACGGCGGGCCACATGGTTGGGGTGGAGCGCCTGCAACCGGCGCACCACCCACAGCGTCAGCGCTGCCCCGAGCGAAATGTAGAACAGCCGGCGGATCATGGCCTGCGCCTGGCCTTGCGGGGGCGGCGGGCCTCGATGGCGCGGCGCACGCCGTATCCGAGGGACGAGACCTTGATCAGCGGGCCGGTGAAGATCGTCTGGGTGACCCCGCTGAGCTTGGCGGCGTGGCCGCTGACCTGCTTGACGTCCTTGGCGATGGCCTCGACGGTGACGAGCTGCCTGTTGGTCTCGGTGACCGTGACGCTCACGTCGTCGAGCAGCGGCACCATGCGCTCGGCCAGCTCGGAGACCGCCTTGGTGGTCTCGGTGAGCAGCCTGGCGAGTTTGACGAGCACCATGACGAGAACGCACACCAGAACCACCCAGCCGGTGGCCGCGATCAGCCCGGCGACCTCTCCACCGGTAAGCATCCGCTCATCTCCCTCGTACGCTGGGCCGGAACGCCAAGAACCCTATCGCGTCCGGCCCGCGCCGATGCTCATCCCGTGGTGGCGCGCGTCAAATCCACGCGGCGGGCGGCGACCAGCTCCCCCTTCCTGTATCCCTCGAGGAGCAGCGTCCCTGCGGCGGGTACCTGGATGGTGACCTGCCCGTCGGCCACGTCCTTCGAGGCCTGCGGGCGGCCGTCGGCGTACACGTCGAGCCTGTCGAGCCCGGCGACCGTGAGCGTGGCCGTCCCGCCGGCGACCGAGTCGAGGTCGAGCCGGCGCCCTTCGAGGCCGGCCAGGATGCGGCCCGCCCGCTCGATCAGGTCGGCGTTGCCGCCGATCACGTCGCGCGGGGTGAGCAGGTGCCGCTCGTCGGCGTGGATGCCCAGGTCCTCGACCGGGGTGCCGGACGACGGGCCGACGCGCAGCGTGCGGCGGATGGCCACGCGCATGCCCGCCCCGCCGGGCAGCGACCGGTAGGGCGACTCCTCGCCGGGCTCGGGGTCCATCAGCGAGGTGAGCAGCTGGTGGGTCCAGACGTTGGCGCCGCCGGCGCCGGTGACGTCGTCGGTGCCGAGGACCGGGCCGATGCCGTGGTCCTGGAAGCCGGCGGCGAAGATGTCGGTGGCCGAGTAGCAGCGGGCGTCGGTGATCAGGACGACGGGCCCGTGGTAGATCTGGCCGCGGTCGTTGGCCATCTCCGGGTCGGTGAGCGGGAAGGCGGCCGAGAAGGTGCTGCCGGTCTCCAGCGCCTGCCGCATGGACGGCCGCCACGGCTCGAGGCCGCGCACCCTGTCGCAGATGAGCTTGTTGAGCGGGGTGTTGATGAACTGGATGGGTTCCGGTTCGATGCGGCGCGGGGTGAGCATCTGCAGCAGCGATTCGGCTCCGGGCCCCGAGCCGCCGCCGTTGCCGCGCACGTCGACGATGAGCCCGGTCTGCGGCAGCAGCCGGATGAGGCGGGCGAACTCGTCGACGAAGCCGGGCGCGTTGGGGGTGAGGAAGCTCCAGATGCGCAGGTGCCCGAACTCGCCCGCGGCCGTGGTGACGCTCCTGGCCCTGAAGAAGGTCCTGAACTCGGGTATGACCTCGATCCCCGTGGCGTCCTCGCCGGCGAACAGGTCGGCCTTGACGGCTCCCAGGACGGCGCCGTGCAGGTCGTAGGCGAGGGTGAGGGCCGCCTCGTCGAGGATGTCGGGGTCGGGCAGCGGCGGGTTCTGCGATACCCGCCAGACCTCGCTCACCGTCCGCGTGTGCCCGTCGCGGGTGTGGTAGCGGAGGGTGACGACCTCCTCGTCGGGCGGCAGGTGCCTCATCAGCGGCCTGAGGGTGAGGGTCTCCAGCCCGCGGGCGTAGCGGGCGGCGGCGTTGCTGCCCGCGTACTTGGCGGCGTTGAGGCGGATGGCCCGCTCGATGGGGATGTCGTTCCAGTGGGTGACCTCCACGCCCGGCCCGAAGCCCTCCGGCGGCGTGTAGCCCTTGGCCAGGGCGGTCACCAGGTAGTGCACGTCCTCCTGCTGGAAGCACTCCTCGATGAGGAACGGCAGGTAGGCGGTCAGCCCGCCGTACGGGCTCGGGACGAGGTAGTTGGTGTGCAGGTCGCGCAGCGAGTGGAAGATCTCCAGCAGCTCGGCGTGGAAGTCCCGCTCGGAGACCATGGCCTGGGTGCTCATCCGCGCGAGCATCACGCGCAGCCGCTGCAGCGGGTTGATGCCGTGCATGGCGGCCTTGAGCGGGAGGTGGACGTAGTTCTGCTCCAGCATGAGCAGGGCCTGTCCGACGATGAGCCTGCGCTCGGCGAGGCTGAGCACGTCCTGTGTCCTGGCCAGGAAGTCGGCGAGCGGCCGGTCCTGTGTGGGTTCGGTCATGCCCTCACGGTTGGCCTGTCCCGGCGGGGCGGCAAGAGTAACCCCCTACTCATGAGGGCAGGGCTTGGTTACGGCAGGCGGGCGAAAGCGCGCACCACCACAGGCCCGGCGAGGTCGCCCGCCGGCGGCACGGCGGTGAACGTGGCGCCGAGCGGCGGCAGGTCGTCCAGCGCCGTCAGCGCCTCGACCGCCGGGATTCCCGCGGCGGTCAGTGCGGAGCCGGCGAAAGACGCATCGGCGCCCACCAGGGCCGCCCCTTGGCCGGCCAGCCAGGCCTGCGCCTCGGCCGTGAGTGCCCGTCCTCCGGCCTCCAGCAGCACCGCCTTCCCCCGCACGTCGAAGGCGGCCAGCGCGCCCACGCCGATCTCCGCGCCGCGGGCGCCGGCCAGGCGGACGACCACCGCGGGAAGGTCCACGGTGCGGGCCAGGTCGAGCCCGCCGGCGGGCAGGTGGATGCGGGTGGCGGCCGTGGTGAGGTCGACCAGCCGGCCACCGTCGGCGACCGCCGCTTCCTTGGCGTCGGAAGGGCCGCCGCGGGTGCCCTTGTGCGGCTCGGCGAAGACCTCCACGTTGGACAGCACGACCTCGTCGGTCATCAGCAGCCCGAGCGAGGCCACGAACAGCGCGGCGATCTCCTCCCGGTTCGCCCGCGCCGAGGGCAGGTCGACGCGGAAGCCGTGCACGCTCAGGTCGCCGCCGTTGGAGAAGGTGATCACGGCATCGAACGAGGCGCGGTAGTCGGTCACCCGTCGCCCCGCAGGAAGTCGCGGATCTTGGCCCAGCGCTCGGCGACCGGCGCCTCGGCGCCGTGCGTGGTCGGCTCGTAGTAGCGGCGCTGGCGCACCTGCTCGGGCGCGTACTCCTGGCGGACGAGGCCGTGATCGTAGTCGTGCGGGTACTTGTAGCCCTCGCCGTGGCCGAGCTTGGCCGCGCCAGGGTAGTGGGCGTCGCGCAGGTGGCCTGGCACCTGGCCGATCAGGCCCTGGCGCACGTCGCCGATCGCGGCGCCGATGGCCTTGACCACGGCGTTGGACTTGGGGGCCAGCGCGCAGTGGATGACGGCGTGCGCCAGGTTGATCTGCCCCTCCGGCAGGCCGATGAGCTGGACGGCCTGAGCCGTGGCCACGGCCGTCTGCAGGCAGGTGGGGTCGGCCATGCCGACGTCCTCGGAGGCGAAGATGACGATCCGGCGGGCGATGAAGCGCGGATCCTCCCCCGCCTCGATCATGCGCGCCAGGTAGTGCAGCGCGGCGTCCGCGTCGGAGCCGCGCATCGACTTGATGAACGCGCTGATCACGTCGTAGTGCTGGTCGCCCTGCCGGTCGTAACGGACCGCGGCCTTGTCGACGGCCTTCGCCACCACCTCGACGGTGATGTCGTCGGCCAGCAGGGCGGCGGCCTCCAGGTAGGTGAGCGAGCGGCGGGCGTCGCCGCCGGCCAGCCGTACCAGGTGGTCGAGGGCCTCGTCGGAGACGGCGGCCCGGCCGTCGAGCCCGCGGTCGGAGGTGACGGCGCGGGTGAGCACGGCGCGGATGTCGTCGTCGGTGAGCGACTCCAGCGTCAGCAGCAGCGAGCGCGACAGCAGCGGCGAGATCACCGAGAAGAACGGGTTTTCCGTGGTGGCGCCGATGAAGGTGACCCAGCGGTTCTCCACGGCGGGCAGCAGCGCGTCCTGCTGCGCCTTGTTGAAGCGGTGCACCTCGTCGACGAACAGCACGGTCTGGCGGCCGGTCATGCCCAGCTCACGGCGGGCGTTGTCGATGGCGGCGCGCACGTCCTTGACCCCGGCCGAGACCGCGGAGATCTCGACGAAACGGCGCTTGGTCACGTTGGAGACCACGTAGGCCAGCGTGGTCTTGCCGGTGCCGGGCGGCCCCCACAGGAACAGCGACATGGGGGCCTCGCTCTCCACGAGCCTGCGCAGCGGCGTGCCCGGCCCGAGCAGGTGCCGCTGGCCGATCACCTCGTCCAGGGTGCGCGGTCGCATCCTGACGGCCAGAGGCTGCGGGGTGGCCTCCTCAGCCGCCGAATCGAACAGACTCTCCACAACGCGAGATTACACGCCCCATACGGCCCTCGCTCCCGAGTCGCCGGCGCGGAAACAGTAGTAGCCGACGACCGCGGCCAGCACCATCGTGACGGCCGAAAGCGCCAGCGTGACCGGTCTGCCGAAGCGGTCGTCCAGCGAGCCGCGCGACGGCTTGGTGGCGACCACCAGCACCAGGCCGGCCATGCCGAGGCCGAGGGCCGACAGCAGCAGCGGGTTGGCGAAGCTCTCGTGGGTGGCGACCTTGGTGGCCAGCGAGCCGTCCGCCGAGGCGAAGCGGGCCTGCTTGAGGTGCTCGCCGCTCTCCTTGGCCATGAAGACCGCGCCCGGCGCGACCACCGACAGGGCCACCACGGCCCAGGCCAGGAAGGCCCGCCAGCGCGGGAACAGGGCGTACGCCACGTCCACCGCCGCCAGCAACGGGACCAGCACGACGGCGAAGTGGATGATCAAAGGGTGGGCCGGCAGGCCCAGGATCTGGTCGAACATGGCGCACTCCTACGAAGTTCTCATTTCAACTACGAATCTCAGCACGAGAAGGTTCGCGATCAAGCACCGTCCCAGTGGGCCGATTCCGTCACTTACGTCCGACACATATGGAGGGCCGGTAGCATTCCGGAAGTTGTTTGGTCATATGTCGGCAAACATGGAGGACATACCGGTGAGCGGCGACGACCGCCAGAGCGAGCTGGCGCGTGAGCACAAGGCGCGGCAGGAGCAGCGCGCCGCGGAGCAGAACGCCAAGGGGCGGCGCAACACCTTCATCGGGGCGGGCGTGGCCGTCGTGGTCGTGGCCGCCGGCATCTTCGCGGCCACGACGATGACCAAGAAGGACGACGCGCAGAAGACGGCGGCCGAGAGCACACCGTCGGCCTCGCCCTCGGCTTCTGCCTCCCCCACGGACCTGCCCACCGAACCGCCCAAGAAGACGGGCCCGGTGAGCTGCACCTACGTGCGAGACAAGGACAGCCGGCAGAAGTTCGTCGGCATGCCGCCGAAGAAGGCCCACGTCAAGTTCAAGAAGTGGACGATCAACACCAACCGCGGCACCATCGTCGTCGACCTGATGTCCGACGCGGCTCCGTGCTCGATCAACTCCCTGGCCTTCCTCAACAGCAAGCACTTCTACGACAAGCAGAAGTGCTACCGCCTGGTCACCCCGGCCGTCTCGCCCGTGCACCTGCTGCAGTGCGGTGACCCGCTGGCCAAGGCCGACGGCGCGAACACCGAGGACGGCACGGGAACCTCCGGCTACACCTTCCCCGACGAGAACGGCGACATCCCGCTCGGCAAGGGCGTGGTGTTCCTCACCCAGCCGGGCGAGGACAAGAACCTGAGCAACAGCAACTTCGCCTTCTCCATGTCGGACCAGAACACCCAGATCCAGGGCCCGTTCAACGTGGTCGGCATGGTCAGCAAGGGCATGGACATCCTGCTCAACCTGGCGCCCACCGAGGCCGACCTGATCGTCAACAAGCAGGACCTGATGAACGACGGCGGCTCCACCGCGCCGCGCAAGCCCGTGATCATCACGTCGATGACCTTCAAGTGATTCACGTCACACTCGGCTGATCGGCCGCTCCCCGGGGACAGAGTGGGTTGTGAACCCATGACGAGGAGCGGCCGATGCCTGCTGAGACCCTGCCTTTCGAGTTCTTCTTCTCTCCCGAGTTCAGCACCGACCCCTACGCGCTCTACGAGGATCTGCGCGCCAAGGGCCCGGTGCACGCGATCGACTTCCCGCCGGGCGCCAGCTCATACGTGATCGTGGACTACGAGCACGGCAGGGCGGCGCTGAACGATCCGCGGCTGTCGAAGAGCCTGGCCAGCGGGCCCGACTGGTTCCGCGACATGATGCTCAAGAACGACGCGGTGCTGGCCGACAACATGCTGATGACCGACCCACCCGACCACACCAGGCTGCGGAAGGTCATCTCCAAGGCGTTCACGCCGCGCCGCGTCGAGGAGCTGCGTCCCCGGGTGGAACAGATCACCGCCGAGCTCGTCGACGGCCTGGCGGACAAGGGCGAGGCGGACCTGATCGCCGACTTCGCTTTCCCGCTGCCGATCATCGTGATCTGCGAGCTGCTCGGCATCCGCGCCGAGGACCGCGACCTGTTCAGGGACTGGTCAGGCGCGCTGCTGGTGCCCGCGCTCGACGAGGAGGCCGTCGCGGTCCGCGAGCGGGCCACCCAGGCCCTGCGCGAGTACTTCGGCGCGCTCATCGCCGAGCGCCGCGCCCAGCCCAAGGACGACCTGGTCGGCGTGCTGGTGGCCAGCCCCGAGCTGAGCGAGAAGGAGCTGCTGTCGACGCTGGTGCTGCTGCTGATCGCCGGGCACGAGACGACCGTGAACCTCATCGGCAACGGCACCCTGGCGCTGCTGCGCAACCCCGACCAGCTCGAGCTGCTGAAGCAGCGTCCCGAGCTGGTGCAGAGCGCGGTGGAGGAGTTCCTGCGCTATGACGCGCCGGTCGAGCGTGCCACGTTCCGCGTCGCGGTCGAGGACCTGGAGATCAGCGGCACGCTGATCCCGAAGGGGTCGTTCGTGAACGTGTCCATCGGCGCCGCCGGGCGCGACCCGCAGGCCTTCGACGGGCCGGAAAAACTCGACATCACCCGGTCCGACAACCGGCACGTGGCCTTCGGCCACGGCATCCACTTCTGCCTGGGCGCGCCGCTGGCCCGCATGGAGGGCCAGATCGCCTTCACCACACTGCTCGAGCGGCTGCCGGGCATCGAGCTGGCCTGCGACGTGACGGAGCTCAGCTGGCGCTTCAGCGGCGCGATCGTGCGCTCACTGTCCGCCCTGCCCGTCCGCTTCTGAGCATGGATGTACGGCAAGCGGGAACCTTGCCCGCTTGCCGTACATCGAGAAGTGCTACTCCTTGGGCTTGGCGTCGACGCCGGCTTCCTTGCGCTGCTCGACCGTGATCGGCGTGGGCGCGCCCGTCAGCGGGTCGAAGCCGGAGGCGGTCTTCGGGAAGGCGATCACGTCGCGGATCGAGTCGCCGCCGGACAGCAGCATGCAGATCCGGTCCCAGCCGTAGGCGATGCCGCCGTGCGGGGGCGGGCCGTACTTGAACGCCTCGAGCAGGAAGCCGAACTTGGACTCGGCCTCCCCCTTGGAGATGCCCAGCACGTCGAAGACCCGCTGCTGCATCTCGGCGCGGTGGATACGGATCGAGCCGCCGCCGATCTCCATGCCGTTGCAGACCATGTCGTAGGCGTAGGCCAGCGCCTCGCCCGGGTGGTCCTGGAAGCTGTCGGCGAACTCCGGCTTGGGGCCGGTGAAGGGGTGGTGGACGGCCGTCCAGCCGATCGCGCGGCCGACGTCGTCGTGCACGGGCTCGAACATGGGCGCGTCGACCACCCAGAGGAACTCCCACCTCGACTCGTCGATCAGGCCGCAGCGGTGGCCGATCTCCAGGCGGGCCGCGCCGAGCAGCTCGCGGGAGGCGTGCGGGAGCCCGGCGGCGAAGAAGATCGCGTCGCCCGGCTTGGCGCCGACCTTGTCGGCCAGGCCGGACAGCTCCGTCTCCGACAGGTTCTTGGCCACCGGTCCGCCGAGCGTGCCGTCCTCCTGGACCAGCACGTACGCCAGGCCGCGCGCGCCGCGCGAACGCGCCCACTCCTGCCAGCCGTCGAGCTCCTTGCGGGTCTGCGAGCCGCCGCCCGGCATGACGACCGCGCCGACGTACTCGGCCTGGAAGACGCGGAAGCTCGTCTGGGCGAAGTAGTCGGTCATCTCGACCAGCTCCTGGCCGAAGCGCAGGTCCGGCTTGTCGGAGCCGAAGCGGGCCATCGCGTCGGCGTAGGTCATGCGCGGCAGCGGCGTGGCGATCTCGTAGCCGAGCACGTCCTTCCAGATGCGGCCGATCAGCTTCTCGCCGACGGCGATGACGTCCTCCTGGTCGACGAAGGACATCTCGATGTCGATCTGGGTGAACTCCGGCTGGCGGTCGGCCCGCAGGTCCTCGTCGCGGTAGCACTTGGCCAGCTGGTAGTAGCGCTCGAGCCCGGCCACCTGCAGCAGCTGCTTGAACAGCTGCGGCGACTGCGGCAGCGCGTACCAGTTGCCCGGCTGCAGCCGCACCGGCACCAGGAAGTCGCGCGCGCCCTCGGGCGTGGAGCGGGTCAGCGTCGGCGTCTCGACGTAGACGAAGCCGAGCTCGTGCATCACCTCGTTGGCCAGGTAGGTCGCCTTGGAGCGCACCCGCATGGCGTTGGCCACCTGCTGGCGGCGGATGTCCAGGTAGCGGTACTTGAGGCGAGCCTCCTCCGACACGCCTACGTTGCCCTCGATCGGGAACGGCAGCGGCGCCGACTCGCTGAGCACCTCGACCTGGTCGGCCACGACCTCGATCGCGCCGGTGGGCAGCTCGGGGTTCTCGTTGCCCTCGGGCCTGCGCCTGACCTGGCCGACCACCTTCACGCAGTACTCGCTGCGCAGGCCGTGCGCGTCGTCCTCCTCGCGGAAGACGACCTGCGCCGAGCCGGAGGCGTCGCGCAGGTCGATGAAGACGACGCCGCCGTGGTCACGGCGCCTGGCCACCCATCCCGCGAGCGTCACCTGCTGGCCGGCGTGCTCCTCGCGGAGCTCGCCGGCGTTGTGCGTGCGAATCACTGCACTTTCCCTTTCAAAACGTCCACGACCGAGTCCAGCGGCACCTCGGTCTGCTCAGCGGTGGTCAGGTCCTTCAGCTGTACGGCTCGCGCCGCCAGGTCACGCTCGCCCAGGATCAGTGCGAACCGGGCGCCGGAACGGTCGGCGCCCTTCATCGCGCCCTTCAGCCCCTTGCCGCCGAAGGACATGTCGGCGCTGACCCCGGCCCGGCGGAGCTCGTCCACGAGCAGGAACATCCGGCGGCGCGCGTCGTCACCCAGCGGGACACCGTACACCTCGACGCGCGCGGCCGTGGCGGCCTGAACGCCTTCGCGCTCCAGCGCGATGACGGTGCGGTCGAGCCCGAGCCCGAAGCCGATGCCGGGCAGCGGGGGCCCGCCGATGGCCTCCGACAGGCCGTCGTAGCGCCCGCCGCCGCCGATGCCCGACTGCGCGCCCAGCATCGGGTGGTCGAACTCGAAGGTGGTGCGGGTGTAGTAGTCGAGCCCGCGCACCAGCCTGGGCGCGTCCTCCCAGGGGATCGACAGGTCGGCGAGCAGCTGCTTGACCGTGTCGTGGTAGGTCTTGCAGTCGGCGCACAGGTGGTCGGCGATCAGCGGCGCGCCCTCCAGCTGCGCGCGCACCTCGGGCCGCTTGTCGTCGAGCACCCGCAGCGGGTTGATCTCGATGCGCTCCCTGGTGGCGGCGTCGAGGTCGAGGCCGCGCAGGAACTCCTGCAGCCGGGCGCGGTAGATGGGGCGGCACTCCTTGCAGCCCAGCGAGTTGAGCAGCAGCCGCACCCGGGTCAGGCCGAGCTCCTCGTACCAGCGCCAGGCCAGCGCGATCGTCTCGACGTCGACGGCCGGGTCCTCGCTGCCGATGGCCTCCAGGTCCAGCTGGTAGAACTGGCGGTAGCGGCCCTCCTGGGGCGCCTCGGCGCGGAAGACGGGTCCGTCGGTCCACACCTTGACCGGCAGCTGGCCGCGGTGCAGGCCGTACTCAAGCACCGCGCGCAGGACGCCTGCGGTGAACTCCGGGCGCAGCGTCAGCGAGCGGCCGCCGCGGTCGGTGAAGGTGTACATCTCCTTGCTGACGACGTCGGTGGACTCGCCGACGCCGCGGGCGAACAGCTGGGTGTCCTCGAAGACGGCGGTCTCCAGGTAGGCGTATCCCGCCCGGCCGGCCGCGTCGGCGAAGGCCCGGCGGATGGCGAAGAAGGTGGCCGCCTGCGGCGGCACGTACTCCTTGACGCCCTTGGGTGCTTGAAAGCTTTGGTTGTTCACTCGCTTCGCTCGCTCACGTCATCAGATCCCTCGTGTGGGACCGGCGTGCGGCGCGGCCTCTTTCAGGTACGGGTTCGTGGCGCGCTCGCGGCCGATCGTGGTCTGTGGTCCGTGGCCCGGCAGGACCACCGTCTCGTCCGGCAGCGGCAGGCACTTGGTGGCCAGGCTGCGCAGGATCGTCCGGTAGTCGCCCCCGGGCAGGTCCGTGCGGCCGATGGAGCCGGCGAACAGCAGGTCACCCGAGAACATGATCTCGTCTGCGGGCAGCCGGAAGCTCACCGACCCCCTGGTATGGCCCGGAGTGTGGTCGACCACGAACTCCAGCCCGGCCAGCTCCAGCACGGCGCCGTCGGACAGCTCCCGCACGTCGTCGGGCTCGGTCAGCTTGAGGTCGCCGAAGATCGGCGCGCCGATGCCCTTGGTGGGGTCGCTGAGCATCTCACGGTCGTCGGGGTGGATCCACGCGGGGATGTCGCGCGCGCCGCAGACCGGGGCGACGGACCACACGTGATCGAGGTGACCGTGCGTGAGCATGACGGCCACGGGCTTGAGCCGGTGCTCGCGCAGCAGCTCGTCCACACCCTCGACGGCGTCCTGACCTGGGTCGACGATCACGCATTCCTCGCCCGCGGCGGGCGCGACGGCGTAACAATTGGTCTGGAACGCCCCTGCGGGGAAGCCTGCGATGAGCATCTGCCTCAGGTGATCTCGTCAATAAGCCAATGGGAATGTAACTGAAGGGTACCGGTGCGGGTCGCCGGGCTGCGAATCATTACCCGTTGGCCGATACGATTCGCCCACCTCAGTTGATTGACTATGGGAGGCAAAGCGGTGGCCACGGGGAAGGACCGGCAGAAGCAACTGGCGCGCGAGCACCACGAGCGGCAGCTGCAGCGCCGTATCGAGCGCGAGCAGCGGACCAAGCGCAACGCCATCATCGGCTCAAGCGTGGGCGTGGTCGTCGTGGTCGGCGGCATCGTGGCAGCCGTGACGCTGCTCAACGGGGGCGACACCAAGACCCAGGCGGCGGCGACGCCCTCGGCCTCGGCGCCGGAGACCTCCGCGCCGCCGTCCACGGGCCCCAAGCCCTACAACGCCGCGACCGGCACCTGCGACTACGTCAAGGACACCAACGGCAAGGTCAAGAGCGTGGGCCTGCCTCCGACCAAGGCGACGGCCACGCCGGCGACCAAGACGATGACGTTCAAGACGAACCAGGGCGACATCGTGGTCGAGCTGAACAACGCCAAGGCTCCCTGCACGGTCAACTCGCTGGAGTTCCTGGCCAAGAAGAAGTACTACGACGGCAGCAAGTGCCACCGGCTCGGCAGCGACAAGTTCCCGATGCTGCAGTGCGGCGACCCGACTGCCAAGGCCGACGGCAAGAACAAGAACGACGGCACCGGCACCCCCGGCTACGTCATGGCCGAGGAGAACCTGACGGGCGCCACCTACAAGCGCGGCACGATGGCGATGGCCAAGACGCAGGCGCCCGGCACCACCGGCAGCCAGTTCTTCCTGGTTTACGGTGACCTGAGCCTGTCCCCGGATTACACGCCGGTGGGTACGATCACCAAGGGCCTGGACATTCTGGACAAGGTCAACAAGGCGGGCGTCATGGCCGACATGGGTGATGGCACCGGGGCGCCCAAGCAAACCGTCGAAATCAAAGACGTGACAATCTCTGGCAAGAGCTGACGTAATACAACCAGGGACGGGTAGTCCCGAAGGGTCTGATGGAAAGTGCGGGAGGACACGGTGAGCACCGACCCGTGGGGCCGGGTAGACGACGACGGCACCGTCTACGTGCGTACGGCTGAGGGAGAGCGAGCCGTCGGGTCCTGGCAGGCCGGTGAGCCCGAGGAAGCGCTGGCCTACTTCCATCGCAAGTACGACGAACTGGCCGGCCAGGTGCAGCTGCTCGAGCAGCGGGTGCGCGGCACGGACCTGGCTCCGGCGCAGGCCGAGGCCAGCATCGTCAAGCTGCGCGAAGCCGTCGCGGACGCGCACGCCATCGGCGACCTGGCCGCGCTGACGGCCCGGCTCGACCACCTGACCGAGCTGGTCGCCCAGCGCCGGGAAGAGGTCAAGGTCGCCCGCGAGCACGCGCGCGCCGAGGCCAGGCACGTCAAGGAACGCATCGTCGACGAGGCCGAGCGGATCGCCGACGAGACCACCCACTGGAAGTCGGGCGGTGAGCGGCTGCGCCAGCTGGTCGAGGAGTGGAAGGCCGCCGACCGCATCGACAGGGTCACCGAGGCGGCGCTGTGGAAGCGGCTGTCGGCCGCGCGCACGGCCTTCGCCAAGCGGCGCAAGACCTACTTCGCCGGGCTCGACGAGCAGCGCGAGGGGGTGCGCGCCACCAAGGAGCGCATCGTGGCCGAGGCCGAGGCCATCGCCGACTCCACCGACTGGGGCCAGACGGCCGCCGTCTACCGCGAGCTGATGCAGCAGTGGAAGACCGCGGGCCGGGCCTCCCGGGAGGCGGAGGACGAGCTGTGGGCGCGTTTCAAGGCCGCCCAGGACCAGTTCTTCCAGGCGCGCTCGGCGGTCTTCGCCGAGCGTGACGCCTCCCTGGCGGCCAACGCGGAGGCCAAGGAGGTGCTGCTCGGCGAGGCCGAGAAGATCCTGCCCGTCACCGACGTACGGCCGGCCAGGGCGGCGCTGCGCTCGATCCTGGAGCGCTGGGAGGCGGTCGGCCCCGTGCCGCGCGAGCAGCGCGACCGGCTCGAGGGCGGGCTGCGCAAGGTGGACGACGCCGTGCGCAAGGCCGAGGACGCGGAGTGGAAGCGTTCCAACCCCGAGGCCCGCGCCCGCGCGCAGAGCACGGTCGACCAGCTGCGCTCCTCGATCGAGCAGCTGGAGAAGCGGCTGTCCAAGGCGCAGGCCGCCGGCCGGGCCAAGGACGTCAAGGAGGCCGAGGAGGCGCTGATCGCCCGCCGCTCGTGGCTGGAGGAGGCCGAGCGGACGCTGGCCGAGTTCAGCTGACATGGACCCGGTAGCCGACGCGCGCGCCCTGGTCTCGTCGCGCTTTCCCGACGCGCTCTACGCCTTCCTGGGCGGCAGCGTGCTGACGTCACGGCGGACGCCCACGTCGGACCTCGACATCGTGGTCGTGCTCCCGGATACACGTCCGTACCGGGACACGCTGCGGTGGCGCGAGTGGCCGGTCGAACTGGCCGTGCACAACGAGCTGAGCCTGATCGGGTGGGCGGACCGCGACCTGGCCAGGCGGGTGCCCACTCTGCCGCGGATGTGCGCCGACGGGGTGATCCTCGTCGATCGGGTGGGGCGCGCGCCCGCCGTACAGGAGGCCATGCGGGCTCGGGTGGCCGCGGGTCCCGGTTCCGTGTCCCTGGATCGGGGACGGTATGTGCTGTCGGACCTGCTCGACGACCTGGCGGGAGCCACAGACCCCGGTGAGCAGGCGTTCATCCGGTGGAGGGTCGTCGAGGAGACGGCTCGGCTGGCGCTGGACGTCGACTCCCACTGGCGGGGCTCGGGCAAATGGCTGCTGCGCGAGCTGCGCGCGCACGACCCGGCGCTGGCCGCCGACCTGCTGGCCGCTCGCGAGGATCCGGTACGGCTGGCCGCCCTGGCCGCCTCGGTGCTGGAGCGGGCCGGAGGGCGCCTGTGGGAGGGGTACAAGGTTTCCGGGGACGCCTTCCACCTGCGGCTCGGGCACGTGACGCCGGGCTCGCTGAGCTCGGAGACGGCGCAGAGCTCGGGCATGCACCGGCTGGCGGCGATCAGCGGCGGTACCGTGGGCTCGAGCAACCTCTGGATGGGGCAGACGCACGTGGCACCGCTGACCCGCTCGGCCGACCACCACCACGGGGCCTCCGAGACCGCCATCTACGTCGTCAGCGGGCGGCCGTCGTTCGTCTTCCTCGAGGACGGCGACGAGATCCGGATCGACGCCGGGCCCGGCGACTACGTCTTCGTGCCGCCCTACGTCCCCCATCGGGAGGAGAATCCGGATCCGTCGCAGGAGGCGGTGGTCGTCATCGCCCGCAACACCCAGGAAGCCATCGTCGTCAACCTGCCGTCACTCGCGGGCTAGCCTGTTCTATGCGAACATGTGTTCGTGGTAGGTGAAGCGACGATCCTGCATGCCGACCTCGACGCGTTCTACGCCTCGGTCGAGCAGCGCGACCATCGCTCCCTGCGCGGGCGGCCCGTCATCGTCGGCTCCGGCGTGGTGCTGGCGGCCAGCTACGAGGCCAAGGCGTGCGGTGTCCGAACCGCGATGAACGGCCGCGCCTGCGCTTCGAGGACTTCGCGCGGGTGACCAGGTCCCACACGATCGCGCAGGCCACCGACCAGACGGCTCCGCTGCTGTCCACGGCCAGGCGGTTGCTCGGTCAGGCCTTCTCACTGATCGACTCGCGCGGGAGCCCGGCGCCCTGTACGGCCGCAAGCCGGGCACCCCAGCACCAGCCCCCACAGGCGCCGCGTCGGTGAGACGGGGGACGGCCGAGGTCGGCGCCCTGGGCGGTGGGGTGTGGGGGCCGTGGGGCCACGGTTATGGGGCGCCGTGGCGGCGGGGAAGGGGCTACCTGTGAGGGACACGCCGCGTGCGCGGCGCGAGCCCGTGGCGGCGGGCGGCGGGTGGCGGGTGGCGGCGGCTCGCCGTACAGGAGCGAAGAAGTCACCCGCTGGCGCCGCTGACGCGGTAGACGTCGAAGACGCCCTGGATGCTGCGGACGGCCTTGAGGACGTGGCCGAGGTGCTTCGGGTCGCCCATCTCAAAGGTGAAGCGGCTGACCGCGACCCTGTCGCGCGAGGTCGTGACCGAGGCGCTGAGGATGTTGACGTGCTGGTCCGACAGCGTCCGTGTGACGTCCGACAGCAGGCGCGGCCGGTCGAGCGCCTCCACCTGGATCGCGACCAGGAACACCGAGTCGTCGCTCGGCGACCAGCTGACCTCCACCAGCCGGTCGGGCTGCTCCTTGAGCTGCTGCACGTTGGTGCAGTCGGCGCGGTGGACCGACACGCCGTGCCCGCGGGTGACGAAGCCGACGATCTCGTCACCGGGGACGGGCGTGCAGCACTTGGACAGGCGTACCCAGACGTCGGCGTCGCCGGCGACCACCACACCGGCGCCGCCGCCCCTGGGACGGCCCCTGAGGCGCGTGGGGAGCGCGGTCTCGGCGATGTCCTCCTCGGCGCTCTCGACGCCGCCTATGGAGGCCACGAGCTTCTGCACGACCGCCTGCGCGGCCACGTGCCCCTCGCCGACCGCCGCGTACAGCGCCGACACGTCCGGGTAGCGCAGGTCGCGAGCCAGCGCCAGCAAAGACTCACCTGACATCAGGCGCTGCAACGGCAGGCCCTGCTTGCGCATCGCGCGGCCGATGGCCTCCTTGCCCGCCTCGATCGCGGTCTCGCGGCGCTCCTTGGAGAACCACTGCCTGATCTTGTTGCGGGCGCGGCCCGACTTGACGAACTTCAGCCAGTCGCGCGACGGCCCGGCGTCCGGCGACTTCGAGGTGAAGATCTCCACCGTGTCGCCGTTGCCGAGCCTGGACTCCAGCGGCACCAGCCGCCCGTTGACCCGGGCGCCGATGCAGCGGTGTCCCACCTCGGTGTGCACGGCGTAGGCGAAGTCGACGGGCGTGGCGCCCTCCGGCAGTGACACCACCTGGCCGCGCGGGGTGAAGACGTAGACCTCGGAGACCGACAGGTCGAAGCGGAGCGACTCGAGGAACTCGCCCGGGTCGGAGGTCTCCTTCTGCCAGTCGAGCAGCTGGCGCAGCCAGGCCATGTCGCTGCCCGGCTTGACCTTGCCCGGCGGCCCGCCGCTGCCGACCTCCTCCTTGTACTTCCAGTGCGCCGCCACGCCGTACTCGGCCTTGTGGTGCATCTTGTGCGTGCGGATCTGCAGCTCGACCGGCTTGCCCTCGGGACCTATCACCGTGGTGTGCAGCGACTGGTACATGTTGAACTTGGGCATCGCGATGTAGTCCTTGAACCGGCCGGGCACCGGATTCCACCTGGCGTGGATCGTTCCGAGCGCCGCGTAACAGTCGCGGACCGTGTCGACCAGGACGCGGATGCCCACCAGGTCGTAGATGTCGTCGAAGGCGACATCCCTGGCGATCATCTTCTGGTAGACCGAGTAGTAGTGCTTGGGCCGGCCCTTGACCACCGCGCGCATCTTGGCCTCGCGCAGGTCGCCGGACACCTTCTCGATGACTTCCTGCAGGAACAGGTCGCGCCGCGGCGCCCGCTCCGACACCATGCGCGCGATCTCGTCGTAGCGCTTGGGGTAGAGCATGGCGAAGGCGAGGTCTTCCAGCTCCCACTTGATCGTGTTCATGCCCAGGCGATGGGCCAGCGGGGCGAAGATCTCCAGCGTCTCGCGCGACTTCTGGTGGCGCTTGTGCTCGGGCAGGTAGCGCATGGTGCGCATGTTGTGCAGCCGGTCGGCCAGCTTGATGATCAGTACCCGGATGTCGCGCGACATCGCCACGACCATCTTGCGCACGGTCTCGGCCTGCGCGGCGTCGCCGAACTTCACCTTGTCCAGCTTGGTCACGCCGTCGACGAGCGAGGCGATCGTCTCGCCGAAGTCGCCGCGCAGCTCTTCCAGGCCGTAGGCGGTGTCCTCGACGGTGTCGTGCAGCAGCGCCGCGCACAGCGTCTCGTCGTCGGTGCCCAGCTCGGCCAGGATCGTCGCCACGGCCAGCGGGTGCGTGATGTACGGGTCGCCCGACTTCCGCTTCTGGTCGCGGTGGTGGTAGGCGGCCATGTCGTAGGCGCGCTCGATCAGGCGCAGGTCGGCCTTGGGATGGGTGGCACGGACCGTCCTGAACAGCGGCTCCAGCACCGGATTCATGGCCCCACCCCCAAATCGCCTTCGACGTGCGGGCGCAGCGCCGGGTGCCGTCTCGGCATTCCCGGCGTCCGTTACGTCGGGCACGACCACATCACGGGGCACACAGACTCCTCACGTTCGAGTCCAGGCCCCTTAGTGTATCCAGGTGTCCAACCTGGCCTGCCGCGGGTCCGGCTCAGACGATCACGAGGGAGCGCAAATCCACTCCCGCGAGGCGCTCACGGCCCTTGAGAAAACCAAGCTCCATGAGTACGGCAAGCCCGGCGACCTCGCCGCCCGCCCGCCTCACCAGCTCCACGGCCGCCTCCGCGGTACCCCCTGTGGCCAGCACGTCATCGACGATGAGAACCCGGTCACCCGGCGTGAAGGCGTCCTTGTGCACCTCGATGGTGGCGGAGCCGTACTCCAGATCGTAGGACTCCTCGATCGTCTCGGCGGGCAGTTTGCCCTTCTTCCTGACCGGGACGAATCCCGCGCCCGCCCGGAGGGCGACCGGAGCGGCCAGAATGAAGCCGCGCGCCTCGATTCCGACGATCTTGTCGACCTGGAACAGGCCGGACAGCTCGTCCACCACGGCGGTGAACGCCTCCGCGTCGGCGAGCAGCGGCGTGATGTCCTTGAACAGCACGCCGGGCTGGGGGTAGTCCGGCACGTCCCTGATGTGCGTCAGGATCAGGTCGGTCAGGTCGCTCATCACCGCGCTCCTTCATGGCGACGCCTCCCCCTTGGGTCAGGAGGAGGCGCCGGCGATTGGTTCGTGCCTAGCCCTTGGCTACCGCGGCCCTTTTGGAACCTTTGCCACCGGTGGCGAGCACCCTGCGGGCGATGGCCTGGTACTTCGGCTCCCGCTCCTTCAAGGTGACCAGCAGCGGCGTCGCCACGCACAGCGAGGAGTAGGTGCCGACGATCATGCCGACGAACAGGGCCAGCGACAGGTCCTTCAGCGTGCCCGCGCCGAGCAGCGTGGTGCCGATGAACAGGATCGCCGCCACCGGCAGGATCGCGACCAGCGAGGTGTTCAGCGACCGGATCAGCGTGTGGTTCAGGGCGTTGTTAGCCGCCATGGAGTACGTCTGCTTGGAGGCCGAGCCCAGCTTGGCCGTGACCTCCTTGATCATGTCGAACACCACGACCGCGTCGTACAGCGAATAGCCCAGGATCGTCAGGAAGCCCAGCATCGTGGCGGGCGTGACCTCGAACCCGGACCAGGCGTAGACGCCGGCGGTGATGACCAGGTCGTGGATGAGCGCCACGATGGCGGCCAGGGCCATCTTGGGCTCGAACGCCATCGACAGGTACAGGATGATCGCCAGCATGAAGACGCCCAGGCCGATCCAGGCCTTGTTGGAGACCTCACCGCCCCAGGTGGCACCGATCGCCTGCACGCTGACCTGGTTCACGGAGACGCTGAAGTCCTTGGCCACCGCGTTCTGCACCTTGGTCAGCTCGCTCTCGGGCAGCACCTCGGTGGTGACCCGCCAGCTGTTCTTGGTGGACTGCACGATCGGCTGGTGCACGCCCTCGTCGCGGAAGGTGGTGCGGACTTCCTCGATGCTGTGGCTCTGGGTGGTGCTGGGGAAGGTGAAGACCGTCCCTCCCCTGAACTCCACGCCCAGGTTGAGCCCGTTGATCAGGAGGCCCGCCAGGGACACGATCAGGAGGAACCCGGACAGGCTGTACCACAGCTTCCAGCGGCCGACGAAGTCGACGTTGATCTCGCCGCGGTAGAGGCGACGCGCGAGTCCCATCTCAGGCCTCCTGCGGGGTGGTCGGGCGGCCGGTGGAGGTGTCCGGCGCGGTGCTCATGCGCTCGGCGTCGAGGCCGGACAGCGGGTGGCCCTTGGCGAAGAACTTCAGCCTCGCCAGCAGGGCGATGAACGGCTTCGTGAACAGGAACACCACGATGACGTCGATCAGCGTGGTCAGGCCCATCGCGTAGGCGAAGCCGGCCACGCCGCCGACGGCCAGCACGTACAGCACGACCGCGGCGATGAACATGACGGCGTCGGCGATCAGGATCGTGCGCCGGGCGCGGACCCAGGCCACCTCGACGGCCGCACGCAGCGTCCGTCTGCCTTCCTTCATCTCGTCACGTATGCGTTCGAAGTAGACGATGAAGGAGTCGGCTGTGATACCGATCGAGACCACCAGGCCGATGATGTGCGGCAGCGACAGCCGGAAGCCCGCGTTGTGTCCCAGCACGACCACCGCCGAATAGGTGATGATCGAGGCCACCACGAGGCTCAGGACCGCCACGATGCCCAGGCCGCGGTAGTACAGCAGCGAGTAGATGAGCACCAGGCCGAGGCCGATGGCGCCGGCGATGAGGCCGCCCTGCAACTGGTCCTGGCCCAGCGTCGAGGACACGGTCTCGATCGAGCTGCGCTCGAACTTCAGCGGCAGCGCGCCGTACTTGAGCTGCTCGGCCAGGTCGTTGGCGGTCTTCTGGGTGAAGCCGCCGGTGATCTCGGCGCGGCCACCGGGGATCGGGCCGAGGATGTTGGGCGCGGTGATGACGACGCCGTCCAGGACGACGGCCACCCGGTTGCGCGGCTCCTGGCTGTTGTAGGCGACCGAGGTGAGCTTGCTCCACTCGGCGGCGCCCTTGCTCTTGAAGTCGAGCTGGACCAGCCACTCGGTGGTGCCCTGGCGGATGCCGGCGCCGGCCGAGTCGATGTCGGTGCCGACGACCTTGGCCACGTCCAGGATGTACTTGGCCTGGCCGTCCTTGTCACAGGCCGCGAGCTGCTTGCTCGGGTCGTCCTGCACGCCCTGGCCGCGCTTCTTCGGGTCGGCGCAGTTGAGCGCCTGGAACTGCTTGAGCACCGCCGGGTCGACGCCCTGGGTGTTGATGCCCGCGTTCTGGTCCTGGTTGGGCTGCGTGCTGGGCTGCGCGCTCGGCGTGGCCGACGGCGTGGGGGTCGCCTTGGCGTCCTTGCCCTTCTTGGTGTTCTGCGCCGAGGGCGTCGGCGTGGGCGCCGTCAGGGCCGACGACAGCGCCTTGCCTGTCGGCGTGGCCGTCGGCTTCTTGTCCGAGGGCTTCTCCGACGGCTTGGTGGACGGCTTGCCCGACTGGGTGCCGCTCGGGGTGGTGCTCGGCTTGGGCGCCTCGGTGGGCAGATTCTGCGGAACCTGGGTCGCCTGCTCCGCGAGCACCTGGCGGAAGCGCAGCTCCGCCGTGGTGCCGACCAGCTTGATGACCTCGTCCTGGCCCACACCCGGGACGGAGATCACGATGTTGTCGCCGGACTTGGCGACCTCCGCGTCGGAGATTCCCGTGCCGTTGACTCGCTCACGGATGATGCTGACCGCGCGATCGAGGATCTCCTGCGGAGGCGAGCCGCCGTTCGGAGGCTTGGGGGTCAGGGTCACCGTGGTGCCGCCGGCGAGGTCGAGTCCCAGCTTCGGCGTGAACGCCTTCTGCAGGAGCATCGTCCCGCCCAGGGCGAGGATGAGCGCCAGAAGCACCAGGAGCGTGCGCCCCGGATAGCTGTGGCGGCTGGTCGGTCGGGCCACTGGTCGTCAGTTCTTTCGGTTAGGGGTCTATGCAGAGCTTAGTCAGGACTTGTTGGTACTCGTGTCCTGCTCGCCGTTGCTGGGCTCCGTTTCCTGCTTGGTGTCCGTCTCCGTCTTGGCGTCGGTCTCGCTGGCCTCGTCCGCGTCGGCAGGCTCGTCGGCGACGGGCTCGTCACCGGGGGTGACGACGCGGCCGATCGCGGCCTTGACCCAACGGGTCTCGATGCCAGGGGCCACCTCGAGGATCACGTCCTCATTGTCCACCGCCACGACGGTGCCGAACAGGCCGGTCGTGGTCATGACGCGCGCGCCCGGAGTAAGGGAGTTCTGCATCTTGGCCGACTCCTGCTGACGCTTGCGCTGCGGGCGGATCAGCAGGAAGTAGAACACCACCACCAGAAGAATCAGCGGCAGGATGCTTCCCAGTTGTCCCATGTTCATAGCGGGGCGACCTTCCATTGTCGTACAAGAAGTTGACACCGGCACTGCGCCGGAAATTCCGTGCGTTGCGTGGGGCCGCGCCGCTCAGCCCATCAGCCTACACAGCCAGCCAAGCCACGGAGTGTAGGCGGTTGTTGCGAAACGCGGCAACGAGGCAGCGTTCCGGCGCGCGGGGAAGTTCCCAATTCGAAACGGTTGCAACCGTTCTGTGATCAGTCGAAGAGCGTGGCTCCGAACGCATCGGGGGGTGGGGTCATGCCCAGATGGACCCAGGCCGCCGCCGTGGCGACCCTACCGCGAGGAGTTCTGGCGAGCAGCCCCTGACGCACCAGGAACGGCTCGGCCACCACTTCTACGGTCTCCGGCTCCTCCCCCACGGCCACGGCCAAGGTCGACAGA
Organism: Nonomuraea sp. NPDC050536; assembly: GCF_044457685.1. NCBI lineage: Bacteria > Bacillati > Actinomycetota > Actinomycetes > Streptosporangiales > Streptosporangiaceae > Nonomuraea > Nonomuraea sp. NPDC050536. The sequence goes on along the minus strand of NZ_JBITHD010000009.1, from coordinate 301,824 downwards.
CCGACGGGGCCGCCGCCGAACTTGCGCAGCAGCACGCCGAGAACGGCCCGGTCGAGGCGGTCGAGGCCTTCCGGGTCCACCTCGTACAGGTTCAGCGCAGCCGACGCGATGTCACGATTTATCACGCCTTCCGCTCGCACGTCGGCGAAGTCGCGCACGCGGCGCAGCAGCCGGTTGGCGATGCGGGGCGTGCCGCGCGAGCGCCTGGCGATCTCGTGCGCGCCATCGGTGGGCAGCGTGACGTCCAGCAGCCTGGCCGAGCGGTAGAGGACTTGCTCGAGTTCTCCCACGTCGTAGAAGTCCATGTGCGCGGTGAAGCCGAACCTGTCGCGCAGCGGCGCGGGCAGCAGCCCCGCCCTGGTGGTCGCCCCGACCAGCGTGAACGGCGCGATGTCCAGCGGGATCGCGGTCGCGCCCGGCCCCTTGCCGACCACGATGTCGACCCTGAAGTCCTCCATGGCCAGGTACAGCATCTCCTCGGCGGGCCTGGCCATCCGGTGGATCTCGTCGATGAACAGCACCTCGCCCTCGGCCAGCGTCGACAGGATCGCCGCCAGGTCACCCGCGCGCTCGAGCGCGGGGCCGGAGGTGATCCTGAGCGGGGCGCTCAGCTCCGCCGCTATGATCATCGCCAGCGTCGTCTTGCCCAGGCCCGGCGAGCCGTTCATCAACACGTGGTCCGGCGGCCTCGCCCTGCGCAGCGCGCTCTCGAGCACCAGCGACAGCTGCTCGCGCACGCGCGCCTGCCCGATGAACTCGCTCAGCCGCTTCGGCCGCAGCGCCGCCTCGACCTGCAGCTCGTCTCCCCCGGCATCGGGCGACACGAGCTCCCGCTCAAAACTCACGCTCCCCCCTCACACACCTGGTACGGCACCGCCAAGCCTCCCACCCACGCCCAACCCAACCCCGGGCCCCGGACAACCACCCCAATCCGTGCACCACGTCGCCGCGACGCTGCGCCATGTGTGACGGCCGACCGGTGTGACTCGGTCTGCCCGGATGCCAGGGCGATGGAATGGGTTGGGCCTGGGACACAGTCCAGCGCCGGACGGCGGGCGTAGGGGCTCGGAATGTGCGCGACGGGTGGGGTCATCGGACGCTCAGGGTGCGGAGGGCGGCCTTGAGGAGGACGGCCACGTTGGGCGTTTCTCCGGCGTCGGGCTCGATGGCGGAGATGGCGTCGTCGGCGTCCTTGCTCGAGTATCCGAGCCCGACAAGCCCCGAGTGGACCTGGTCGCGCCAGAACGCCACGCGCCGGGAGCCGTTGAGCGCGGCGTCGACGATCTCCTCGGGGGTGCCGAGGCGGTCCTTGAGTTCGAGGACGATGCGCTGCGCGCCCTTCTGCCCGATGCCCGGCACCTGGGTGAGCGCCTTGAGGTCCGCGCCGGCCACCGCGACGCGCAGCGCGTTCGGCGTGTGTACGGCGAGCATCGCCAGAGCCAGCTTCGGTCCCACGCCGCTGGCCGTCTGGAGCAGTTCGAAGACGGCCCGCTCGTCGTCGGTGGCGAAGCCATACAGGGTCAGGGACTCCTCGCGCACGACCAGCGACGTGGACAGCCGGGCCTCCTCGCCGACGCGAAGGGTGGCCAGGGTGCCGGGGGTGCAGTGGGTGAGGATGCCCACGCCGCCCACCTCGATCACGGCCCCGTCAGGGGCGATGGCGGCCACCCGTCCCGTCACTGACGCGATCACGGTGCTCTCCTTGTCGTCCGTGCCTGCTTCACCACGCCACCCTCGGGTGTTCCTGCCTCACCACGCCGCCCTCGGGGTGTTCCCTGCTTCATCACGCCGCCCTCCGGACGTTCCTGCTTCGCCACGCGGCACTGCGGGTGTTCCTGCTTCCCCGGGCTCCCACGAATCCGCGGCGGTCTCCCGCAAGGACTCACCCGGCCCCTGCGCCGTCCCGCGATCCGGCACCGCAGCCTCCCCTGACGAGACTCCTTGGGGAGCCGCGCCTCGCATGGCATCTGGGGGCGGGGTGGTTGCGCGGGGTGGGATGGTCCGCGGGGCGCGGCGGGTGGTCGGGGAGGGGCGGCGGGCTTGGGCCAGGGCCTGGGTGAGGCGGTTCTGGGCGGCGCCGCGCCAGATGTGGCAGATGGCCAGGGCGAGGGCGTCGGCGGCGTCGGCGGGCTTGGGCATCTCCGAGAGCCGCAGCAGGCGGGTCACCATGGTGCCGATCTGCTTCTTGTCGGCCGTGCCGCTGCCGGTGATGGCGGCCTTGACCTCCGAAGGCGTGTGCAGCGCGACCGGGATGCCGCGCCGGGCCGCGCAGAGGACGGCGATGCCGGCGGCCTGCGCGGTGCCCATGACGGTGCGGACGTTGTGCTGGCTGAAGACGCGCTCCACGGCGACGGCGTCGGGCCGTACCTCGTCGAGCCACTCCTCGATCCCCGCCTCGATGCCGACGAGCCGAGTGCCCAGCTCGTCATCGGCCGACGTGCGCACCACCCCGACGGCGACCAGCGACAACGGTGCCCCGGGCCGCCCCTCGACGGCACCGAGCCCGCACCGGGTCAGCCCCGGGTCGACCCCCATCACGCGCACGCGAACCCCTCCCTGATCCACCGGCCATCCCGCCGGCCCGTTGCCGAGATGGGCGGATGTGGTGGCTGCAGGTGCATGGCCCGCCTTTCGCGACTCGGTTGCCGGGCGCCCGGCGCGCCGGACCGCGATCGCCGAACATCTGTTCGGCACGTGACTTTACCCCGGCCGACGTGCGTGTGCATCGGGAAACGCGCGTCAGAAGTAGTCGAGCATGTACGGCCGGGCGGCGAAGGCGGTGTCGAGGGCCTCGTCGTATCGGGTATCTCCGGACATGAGGCCCGCCAGGCGCAGGGTGGCCGTGGGAATGCCCGCGTAGAGCGCGGAGAAGCCGTTGATCGTCAGCTTGGGCCCTACGTCCAGGCTGCGGATCGCGGCGCCGGTGCCGCCGGAGACCTCCAGCCGCCACGCGGTCGCGTTGGACTCGCGCACCGGGTCGGACACCTCGACGACTGCGTCGAGCGTGACGCCCGCCGGGTAGCCGCGCCGCGCGACGGCCGCGGGCACGGCCAGGACGCGGAACATCCAGCGGGTCTGCCGCACCTGATCCTTGGAGCGCTCGCGCAGCAGCCAGAGCACGGGGTCGTCGGGCGCCACGTACGCGGTGACGGTCTTGGCGACCGACGACGACGAGCCGACCAGCGACCACAGCGCCTTGGCGGTCTCCTCCGAGCCCGCCACCAGGCTGTCGACCTCCATGTCGTGGCCGCTCCAGCGGTAGATGACGTAGCCGTCGTCGGCCAGGTAGAGGAAGTCGTCGGGCTCTTCCAGCCGCCGGCGCCAGGCCGCCTCGTCGCCGGAGATCGGCCCGCTGGCACGGGTGGCGCGGTGGACCCGGTCGAGGACGGCCATCACGTCGGAGGCGTCGTCCGGCCCCATGCGGCGCAGCTTGACCTGACCGGCCGGGCGGATCGTGCGCAACGCCTCGGCGGGCAGCGTCACCGCGTGCTGCGCGCCCACGTGCTCGAACCCGAGCGACCGGTAGATCGGTGTGGTCGCAGGAAAGAGGGCGGAGACGGCATCGCCCAGCTCGACGGCCCGGTCGATGATCGCCCGCATGATGAGCGACCCGACGCCGCGCCCCCGGTCTTCCGGGTTGACCGTGACGCCCGCCACGCCTGCCATGGTCTGGGGCCTGCCGTACCACCACTGGGTGAAAGGGCGCAGCCTGGCGGCCGCGGCCAGCCGCGTGCCGTCGTAGGCGCCCAGGTAGCGCCCCTCGTCCAGAATCGGCGCCACCAGGCCACGCCAGCGCTCCACGTCTGCGGCGGGCATCGGGCCGAAGGACCGCCGACGGACGTCGAGCACGGCGTCGAGGTCATCAGGCGTCAGGTAGCGAATCTCCACGCTACGACAACCTACCCGCCCCCACCGACACAACTTCGCCCCCGCGTACAAGAGCACCAGGCCTCGGTTGCACGGCGGCCCGAGCGTGCGGCGTGCGAACTCTCCACGCAAGAGCATCAGGTGTCGGTTGTACGGCGGGCCGTGTGCGGGCTCGCCGTACAAGGGCATCAGATGTCGGTTGTACGGCGGGCCGAGCGCGCGGCGTGCGGGCTCGCCCTACAAGAGCGCCAGGTGTCGCTGCTACGGCCGGGGGCGATTCACAAGAGCGTCAGGTGTCGCTGGTACGGCCGGCGGTGATTCTCAGGCGGTCGAGGTAGAGGAGCTGGGCCGCGACCGCCACGAGGGCGGTGAGGACGACGATCGCGATGGGGGCGGGTCCGAGGCCGGCCTCGGGGCGGAGGAACCGGCCGAGTTCCTTGACGAGTTCGACGGGGGCTGTCGCCAGGCCCGGGTCCTGTTCGGCCAGGAGGGGCCAGAGGAGTTCCTGGGCGTTCATCAGGGCGATGGCCCCGGTGAGCACGGCGGCCATCGGCAGCGACGGGAGCAGGACGCCGCGCAGGAAGTCGCCGGAACCGCGTTCCGCGAGACCCTTGCACAGCAGCGTGAGGACGAACAGGGCGGGGATGCTCACCAGGATCGGCGGGATGAGCGCGGGGGCACGGTCGAGCAGGCCCAGGTTCCTCATGAGCTTCCAGTTGGCGATGCTCAGCGGGCCCATGCCGACGAACAGCCACGGCGCGAACGCCAGCAGCAGCCACTCGCTCCCCTTGCCGAGGGGTCGCATGCCGCCGATGCCCAGGGCCGACGCCCACGGAAACGACGGCGCCCGCGATGGCCGGCCACCAGGTGGTGACCTGCACGCCGTAGTCGCCCGCCCGCGCGGACGGCGAGAACAGGCTCCCCAGCGCCGGCCCCGAGCACAACACCACCACAGCGGCCACCATCACGACCGCGCCCACACCGACGGCGATCCCAGCCCCGGACGCCTGCCCGCCACGCCCCGAAGGCCCACGCGATCCGGCGAACTCCGGAGCGCCCGGGGACGCGGCGTCGCCGGGGGCCGGGGTGGGACGGGCGTGGTTGACGGTGAGGCGGAGGCGGGTGAGGACGGCCACCAGGGTGGCCGCGAGGCCGAGGACGCCGAGCAGCAGGCCGAGGATGGTGGCGACGGCCGCGCCGTACCCGAGCTGGGCGCGTTGGAAGGCGCCCTCGTACTGGAGGATCGCCAGCGTGGTCGTGGTGTGGTTGGGACCGCCCTGCGTGAGGGCGAAGGCGAAGGCGAACGTCTGGAAGGCCGCCGCGACGGCGGCCAGCGCGACGAGGGCGCCGACGGCGACGGCCGCAACGCCTGGGGTGTCGCCGCGAAGGGCGGGCAGGTAGGCCATCACGGCGATGGCGCACACCGCGCCGAACGTGGCCGCGGCGATGACGAGGCGCATGGCGCCGGGCGCCGTGGCGGGCTCGCGCAGGCCGGTCGCGAGCGCGACGATTCCCGACGAGTCCGGCGTCAGCCCTTGGATCCAGGCGGCGGCCACGGCCACCGGCGAGAACGTCACCAGGGCCAGCGTCAGCAGGGTCATCCCGGCGCGCCGTACCCAGGAACCGCCGAACGCGAGGCCGAGCGCCAGCAGCGGCGCCACCACGACGGACACCAGCAGCGGCACCACCACCAGCGACAGCGTGAAGCCGGCGGATGTCCAGAAGACCTGGTCGCCGAGGAGGCTGCTGTAGTTCTTCATGCCCACGAAGCGGCTCGGGCGCATGAAGTCGCCGGTCTCGAAGCTCATCGAGACCGTCTGGATCGTGGGCATGACCAGGGTCAGGACCGTTCCCAGCAGAGCGGGTACGGCGAGCAGCCATCCCAGGGCGCGGGGCGGCGGGGCGATTGTCGTAGTCGGCGTCGGGGGGATCACGTCGCCCGACACTACCAAGCCGCCCCGACACGAACCGGCGACCTCAGGAAGCTCAACAGCCTGAGGGCTGCCGGGTCCCGGCAGCCCCGGGGCGTCAGAGAGTAAGGCGGGAGATGCGGGTGGCCCAGTTGCCGAAGGCGGCACGGGTGCCGCCGCAACTGCCGATCGGGCCGGCCAGCCACTGCTGCAGCGTGCACGTCTGCGCGATGTACTCCGAGGCGATCCAGATGCTGCGGCCGTCCATCGCGGCGGCGCCGTAGTCACCCCAGCGGGGCCGCGGCGGGTCACCGAAGAGCTTGTAGCCGCTGAAGCCGTCCTGCGGCCCGGCGCCCTCCGCGACGACCTGCACGGTCCCCGCGCCGTTGAAGACGTCGACGGGCGCGTACGCGGCGCTGGGATAGTGGTCGGCCCCGACGAGCGTCATCGCGATGACGCCGCGCCCGAGCGAGTCCACCCCGACCGCCGGGTAGGTGAGGTTGTTGCCGGGCACCGCGAGATAGCCCTGCTTGACGACCTTGCCGTTGCGCGGGTTGACCGCGAAGTACTCCACGCCCGCCTTGGTCTGGCCGCCGACCGTGACCGCGGTGTCGAGGGCGCCCCAGACGAGGCCGAGCGCGTAGACGGTCTGCTGCATGCGGGTGTCGTTGGCGTCGAGCACCGACTCGACCTCGTCGTGGCCGGGTTCGACGTCCGAAAGCAGGCGCCAGCAGCCGGTGCCCGCGGGTGTGACGGTGGTCGTGTCGTTGATGCAGTCGGCCAGCGGCACCGATCCGGCCTTCTGGTCGGCCTTGGGCGGTAAGGAGTACTGCCCGACCTGCGTCACCCGGTCGCTCAGCACGGGGGTGCGCCCCGCGTCGAGCCCCAGGGTCCCGGAGAGCTTCCAGACGATGAGGTCGGTGCTGGATCCGGTGCCCTGCGCCTCCTCGGCGGCGTTGGACGACAGGAAGTACTCGGTCCCGCCGCCTTCCAGCGAGTACAGCGACGAGGGGGCCTGGGCGGGCCAGATGGTGAAGCCGGGCTTGCCGTTCACCAGCCCTGTCGTGTCGTACTGCTGCACCGGCACCGAGGCGGCGCTCTGAGCCAGCTTGCGCTTGGGGAAGGCGTAGATCTGGGCGCTGTTGTACTCGGGCCCGAAGAAGGAGTACTCGTTCGTGGTGATGTAGAAGCCGCTCAGGTCGGCGCCGATGTGCGGGTAGTCGCCGATGCACGGGCAGTGCGGGTGCGCGGGGGTGCCGTTGGTGCCGTCGTCGGTGGCGTCGACCTTGTAGATCGTCCACTGGCCGAGCGGGCTCGCGGTCTTGCTGACGGCCAGGTCGAGGTGGTTGTGGCCGGTGAGGTTCCCGTCGGCGTCGACGTCGAGCGTGAGCACCACCTGGAACCAGCGCCGGGTGTCGTTGTCGTAGTAGCAGGTGGGGTCGGTGATCTCCGGCCCGACGACGCCGGTGGTGCGGTCGATGGCGGGCGGGTAGCCGTAGAAGGTGTTGAGGTCGGTCGTGCCGATCAGGGCGTTGCCCTTGGTGTCGTAGACGCGCAGCACGTCGTTGAGCGATTCGAGCACGAACCCGTTGCCGGCGCACATGCCCTGGTCGGGCGGTTCGACGGAGAACTGGTTGCCGCCGTTGGCAGTGCGCTGGTCGCGGAAGTTGAGCCCGTTGAAGCTGACGTCGACCTTGGGGTGCGAGCCGAGCACCGACCCGAGCACGCCGGGCCCCTGGTGGCGCCCCTGCGACTGGCTGCGGTCCCACGGCTGCCGCGGTCTGGTGAGGGTCCTGGCGTCCCCCTCGGGCTCGGAGCCGCGGATCTCCGGGTCCTGGATGCCGCCGTCGACGCTGGGCGCCGGGTGGAAGGTGGTGGTCCCCGAGGCGGGGATCTCCCTGGTGGCCGCCCAGGCGGGCGTGGCGGCCACCAGAGAGGTGATGCCTAACGTCAAGGCGAAAGTGAGGGTGGCTAATCTCTTCATGAGCGCGATACCTCCAGAGGAAGCATCGCTCTAAGAAATCAATAGATCACGGGAGATGTCCGGATCCGGCCACCTTTAGGCCTCGAGCTTCTCCATGATCTCGTCGGAGACGTCGAAGTTGGCCCACACGTTCTGCACGTCGTCGCTGTCGTCGAGCGCGTCGATGAGGCGGAACACCTTCTTGGCGCCCTCCTCGTCCAGCGGCACGCTCATCGTCGGCAGGAAGCTGCTCTCGGCCGAGTCGTAGTCGATGCCGGCTTCCTGCAGCGCCTTGCGGACCGGGACCAGGTCGCCGGCCTCGGAGACGATCTCGAAGGAGTCGCCCAGGTCGTTGACCTCCTCGGCGCCCGCCTCGAGGACTGCCATCAGGACGTCGTCCTCCGACAGGCCGTTCTTGGGGACGATGACGACGCCCTTGCGGTTGAACATGTACGACACCGAGCCGGGGTCGGCCAGCGAGCCGCCGTTGCGGGTCAGCGCCACGCGCACCTCGGAGGCGGCGCGGTTGCGGTTGTCGGTGAGGCACTCGATGAGGACCGCCACGCCGCCGGGCGCGTATCCCTCGTACATGATGGTCTGCCAGTCGGCGCCGCCGGCCTCCAGGCCGCCGCCGCGCTTGCGGGCCCGATCGATGTTCTCGTTGGGTACCGACTGCTTCTTGGCCTTGAAGATGGCGTCGTAGAGGGTGGGGTTGCCTTCGGGATCAGGGCCACCGGTCCGCGCCGCCACCTCGATGTTCTTGATGAGCTTGGCGAAAAGCTTGCCGCGCTTGGCGTCGAGCGCGGCCTTCTTGTGCTTCGTCGTCGCCCATTTGGAGTGGCCGGACATTACCTAGAGCTCCCTCTCACCATGTCTACGAAGTAGGCGTGCACGCTCGTGTCACCCGTGAGCTCCGGGTGGAACGATGTCGCGAGCAACGGCCCCTGACGGACGGCGACGATCCTATCCCCCGGTTCGGCCAGGCCCAGCACTTCGACATCCGGGCCGACGGATTCCACCCAGGGTGCGCGGATGAAAACCGCTCTGATCGTCTGGCCCGCGAAGTCGAGATCTTCCTCGAAGGAGTCGACCTGGCGGCCGAAGGCGTTGCGCCGCACGACCATGTCGATGCCGCCGACGGTCTGCTGTCCGTCGATGCCGCCCTCGATCTGGTCGGCCAGCATGATCATGCCGGCGCACGAGCCGTAGGCGGGCATGCCGTCCTTGATCCGCATGCGCAGCGGCTCGAGCAGGTCGAAGATCTCGGCGAGCTTCCACATCGTGGTGGACTCGCCGCCGGGGATCACCAGGGCGTCGACCGCCTCCAGCTCGCCGGGCCTGCGTACGGCTGTCGCCGTCGCGCCCGCCTCGTTGAGCATGCGCAGGTGCTCGCGCACGTCTCCTTGGAGAGCGAGGACACCGATCGTGGGCACGCCTCATCCTTTCGCCAGGGGTCCGGGTTCAGCTAATTCAACACCAGGAGCGCCCGGCGTCTTCCTACCGGCCCACTTCGGCGTACAGGGCGTGATGGTCGGAGGCTGCCGTCACGTCGACCCGGCACGCGCGGATCCCGCCTGTCGCGGTGAAGAGGTAGGCGAGTTTCCTGACCCCGTGGGTGGGCCTGCGCCGCGCGTCGCACTCCTGGTAGGAGCGGTAGGCGGGGCCACGCCTCGATCATGTCATCCGGCGGGGGCGGGCGCGTCCTGGAAGGCGTGATCGATGTCGACGCGGGCCAGCGACCGCAGGTGGTGCCGCCTGCCGTACAGGATGGCCATGCCGACGGCGCAGCAGAGGGCGCCGACGTAGTACGGCAGGGCCGGGGAGATCTCCTCGCCGAGCTTGGTGGCGATGAAGGGGGCCAGCGCGCCGCCCATCCAGCGCACGAAGTTGTAGCCGGCCGAGGCGACGGGCCTGGGCGCGTCGGAGACCTCCATGGCCGACTCGGTGAAGACCGTGTTGTTCAGCCCGATCGGGATGCCCGACAGGATGGTGAACACGATGATCCCGGCGTGCCCCGACAGCGCGATGCCGACCTGGAAGAGCGCCAGCAGCGCCAGCGCCAGGTGCAGCACGTTGACCGAGCCGATCCTGCGCTGCAGCGGCGGCGCGGCGAACACCGAGGAGAGCGCCACGCACACGCCCCAGCCGAAGAAGACGGCGCCGATGCCGTAGGGCGTCATGTGCAGGATGAACGGGGTGAAGGCCAGCACGGTGAAGAAGGCGAAGTTGTAGAACAGCGCGGTGAAGGCGGTGGTCGACAGCCCGCCGTGGGCCAGGGCTCTGATGGGGGCGCTGAGCTTGGTCTTGACGTCTGGTTTGGGGGTGGCCTTGAGCAGCGTGGTGATGAGCACGAATCCGACGGCCATCAGCGTGGCGGTGCCGAAGAACGGCGCCCGCCAGTTCCAGTCGCCGAGCAGCGCGCCGACCAGCGGGCCCATCGAGATGCCCAGGCCGAGCGCCGCCTCGTAGAGGATGATGGCCGACTCGGCCCCGCCGCTGGCCGAGCCGACGATGACGGCCAGCGCGGTGGCCACGAACAGCGCGTTGCCCAGGCCCCACCCGGCGCGGAATCCGACCAGCTCGCCGACGCTGGTTGAGGTCCCTGCCAGCGCGGCGAAGACGATCACCAGGGCCAGGCCCAGCAGCAGGGTGCGCTTGCCGCCGATCCTGCTGGAGACCCAGCCGGTGATCAGCATGGCCACCGCCGTCACCATGAAGTAACTGGTGAACAGCAGCGATACCTGGCTGGGCGTGGCCTTCAGCCCCTGGGCGATGGAGGGGAGGATCGGATCGACCAGACCGATGCCCATGAAGGCGACGACCGCGGCGAACGCGGTGGCCCAGACGGACGTCGGCTGGCGCAGAATTCCGCCACCGGATGACATGAGACTCCTTATCGCGGGTTTCCGAGCTTGGCCAGGACGGGCAGCGCGCTTCGGAGGACCGCGCGCTCCTGCGCGGTGAGCGCCGCGAGCTCCCGGCTGAGGTGGGCGACCCTGGCCTGCCGTACGGCGAGCAGCCGCAGGCGGCCCTCGACGGTGAGCTCGACCGTCCTGACGCGCGCGTCGGCCGGGTCGGAGCCGCGGGCGACCAGTCCGGCGTCCTCGAGCCGGTTGATCTGCACGGTCATGGTCGGCAGCTGGACGGCGTGCTCCTCGGCCAGCTCGGTCATCCTGCGCGGGCCGCGCTCGAGGGAACCGAGCACCGAGTACTGCTGGCTGGTGACCGGCTGCCCGGCCGTCGTGCGGCGCAGCAGCAGGACCAGGTGCCGCAGCACGGCAGAGACCTGCTCCGCCAGCTCACCGGGATCGTCGCTCATACTTAGCCAGGCTAACTTAGCCAGACTAAGTAATCAAGCGTATAAAAGGCGGCACCCGGCGCGCGGGTGCCGCCTTACCCAGCGGTTACGGGCGTTCGGTCTCCAAGCGGACCGTCTCGTCGACGGTGATCTCGCGCTCGGCGGCGATCGAGGGCGGCAGCGGGCGCAGGTAGGTCTGCTGCACGCCGGGCACCCGGTCCTCGACCACGAAGGTGGCCCTGGTGTACACCTCGGCGCCGGGCTGGCGCAGCTGCGGGACCACCTTGAAGTCGGCCGTGATCAGGTCCTGCTCGATCCTGGAGATCACGTAGCCGCGCTGGTTGTTGTAGAACTTCAGGTGCGGGTTGATCTTCAGGTACGGGTGCTTGGCCGGGTCTGAGTCGGCGCCGTCACCCCCGGTGCTGATCGAGGTGGCCACCAGCTCCGAGCCCACCGACGGTCCCGTCGGGTCGTCGTAGTCGAGCTTGAGGTCGCCGGCCCAGTGCGCGTGCACGTCGCCGGTGAGCACGACCGCGTTGCGCACCTTGGCGTCCACCCAGCCCTGGGTGATGCGCTGCCGCGAGGCGACGTAGCCGTCCCAGGCGTCCTGGCTGGTCACCTTGGCCGGTCCGGCGTTGTTGTCGCGCTGGGCGAAGAACACCTGCTGGCCCAGGATGTCCCATTGCGCCCGCGAGTGGTGGAACCCGTCGATCAGCCACTGCTCCTGCTCGGCCCCGGTGATCGACCTGCTCGGGTCGACGGAGGCGGGGCAGTCCTTGTAGCCGTCGCCGCAGCCCTGGTCGTCGCGGTACTGCCGGGTGTCGAGCATGTGGAAGGTGGCCAGCCTCCCCCATCGGATGCGCCGGTAGAGCTGCATGTCCACACCTCGGGGGATGGAGGTACGGCGCAGCGGCATGTTCTCGTAGTAGGCGCGGAAGGCCGCCGCCCGCCGTTCGGGGAAGGTCGGCGCCTCCTCCGGATGCTCGGGCATCTCGTCGGCCCAGTTGTTGTCGACCTCGTGGTCGTCGAACACGACCAGCCACGGCGCGGCGGCGTGCGCCGCCTGCAGGTCCTGGTCGGCCTTGTACTGGGCGTGCCGCTGGCGGTAGCCGGCCAGCGTGACCGTCTCGGGCCCCTCGTGGTCGCGGACGTTGCCGCCGGGGATGGTGTAGGTGTTCTTGGTGTACTCGTACTGGTAGTCGCCCAGGTGCAGGATCAGGTCCGGGTGCTCCTCGGCCAGCCTGCGGTACGAGGTGAAGTAGCCGTGCTCGTACTGGGCGCAGGAGACGAACGCCATCGACAGCGGCCCGCCGTACGACAGAGGGTGCGGCGCGGTCTTGGCGCGGCCGACCGGCGAGACGTACGGGCCGACGCGGAAGCGGTACCAGTACTCGCGGTCGGAGCCGAGGTCGTCCACCTCGACGTGCACGCTGTGACCCCACTCGGGGGCGGCCACGGCCACGCCCGCACGCACCACACGCTTGCACTGCTCGTCGGCGTAGACCTGCCAGAGCACCGGGAAGGGCCGCAGCGGCATCCCGCCCATCCCGTCCTCGGCCAGCGGCTGCTGCGCCAGGCGGGTCCACAGCACGAAACCGCTGTGATCGGGATCGCCGCTGGCCACGCCCAGCGTGAACGGGTCGGTCCTGAGCCCGCGCGAGGCGAGGGTCTGCGCGGTTTCCGCCGAGGGGTCGGGGTCGGCGAACGCGGGCCCGGCGGGGATCGCGGCGGCGGCCGCTAACCCGGTGACGAGGAAGTGGCGGCGGTTGAGCTGGGGCACGGGGGCACTCCTGGGACGATCAAGCGTTCGGAACGCCTCGAAGCCTGACTGAAGATCATGACTCCTTGGTGAACACAAGGCGACATTCTTCACATCTGCCACTTTGAGTGACGATTTTCACCACATGGAACGGGGCGGAACGGCCAGGAACGCCTTCTCCGTCGAGGGTCCGGATGCGGCATGCCGTACATCCGGACCGGGAGATCATCGACAAGGAGACAGCTCATGCGTATCAAGAACGCGCTCACCAAGGCGGCGGGCATGGCGGCGGTCGCCGTCGGGGTACTCGGGCTGGGCCTGCCGGTCGCGGCCTCGGCCAGCGCGCCGATCAACGGGCCGATCACGTGCGCCATCCAGACCAGGAACACCGGCAACTACGTCACGGCGGTAGGCGGCGGCGGGCGCACGACCGACGTCATCCACACCGACGCCACGCGCATCGGCTCGTGGGAGCGCTTCATGCTCATCGACTCCGGCGACGGCAGCCCCAACATCCACTACGGCTTCCTGACCACCAACGGCCACTACCTGACGGCCGTGGGCGGCGGCGGCCGTACCACCGACGTCATCCACTCGGACGCGACCCATCTGCAGGCCTGGGAGAAGCTGTCGGTGGTCTCGCTGGGCAACGGCTATGACGCGATCCAGACGATCGACGGCCACTACCTGACGGCGGTCGGCGGCGGCGGCCGCACCACCGACACGATCCACTCCGACGCCACCCGGATCGGCACGTGGGAGATGTTCCGCTTCACCTGCGGCATCTGACACCGGATAATGGCCGCCATGCGCGGCCGCATCCCCCTACTGGTGGCCATCGAGGCCGTGCTGACGACCCTGCTGGCCATCATGATCAACGTCGCCACCGGCGGCACCCTGCCCTCGCTCTTGGAGCCCTATCGGGGTCTGGCCTGGCCGGCCGTGGCCCTGCTCGGGCTGGCGATGGTGGTGGTGCCGCTGTGGCGGCTCGCCCTCGACCGGGTCCTGACCGGCGCCCGCCGCAGCTACGGCGCCTACCACCAGGACCAGCAGCGGCGCCGGGTGCTCGAGCTCCTGGCGGCCCGCTGGGAGGCGGCCCCCGCCCTGCCGTCCATCGCGCTCGACCTCGAACCCCGCCCCGACGCCGTCGTCCCGCCCGCGGACCTGCTGCTGCGCCCGCCGGAACCCGTCGAGGTGCGCGGCGGCGACATCCGGCACGCCTGGGAGCTGATGGACCGCAGCCTGCTGATCCTCGGCGCGCCCGGCGCGGGCAAGTCGACCGAGCTGCTGGGCCTGGCCCACCGCCTGCTGGCGGACTGCTGATCGCGGCGCTGCCGCGGATCTGCTACCTCGTCCGAGCAGCCCCGCGCCGGTCAAGCGGCGGGTTCGTCCGCGACCTCGCCGTGGGCGCGGCGCTGGGACTCGCGCTGGGCGGGCTGGCACTGGCCCTGCTGGCCGTGCCCGTGCCCCTGGGCCCGGTGACACTACTCGGCGATCCGGCGCGAGGTCCTCGGCGAGCACGCACCGGCGCTCACGGTGGTCATCGCGGGGATCTACGACGAGTCGTGGCTCCTGGAGATCGAGGGGGTCGCCGCCCGCTAGAGCGGCACGAACCCACCACCCGCGGCCGGTCCGCGCGGCGCGATCCGCCTCGGTCCTAGTACCAGCCGTAGATCGTTATGGGCCCTGGTCTTGCGGGGGAGTTGCGGCCAACCGCTGATCATCGGTTTGTTGACTGACGATCTTATGGTGGCCGCGGGTCCTGCCCGCTGGCAGGAGGCGTTCGAGGTTCTGATGTGCCGGATAGTGGGCCGGTTCGCGCGGGTTGAACCTCGGCGCCGGGTGCGGGACTTGGTACTCGGGCTGCTGCCGGGCCGCGGGCTTGGACGGGAACACCGTCTTCGCGACCAAGCCGGAACTGCGAGGGGCGCCGCGCAGCACGCGCAGGCAGATCTGGAAGATCTCCACAGGCTCGGGCCGCGCGGATGATCGGCCGGTTCCTCGACGCCGGGCACCGTGTGGGCTTGGTCGCGGGGGACGAGGTCTACGGCGGCAACGCGAAGCTGCGGTCCGCGCTGGAAGAGCGCCAGGTCGGCTACGTGCTCGCGGTGGCCTGCTCAGCCGAAGTCACCACCGGTGCCGGGAGGTTCCGCGCGGGTGCCCAAGCGGGCCTGGCAGAACCTGTCGGCCGGGGCCGGCGCCAAGGGGCACCGCTGCTGCGACTGGGCCGTCATCCGAAGCGAGGAGGGCGCGGGTGCAGGGGCGCTCCCCTGCCAGGCTTCGTGGGGGGCTGGGCCCCCCACGAAGAACTGATTCGCGCGATAGCGCTGACCAAGGCAAGGACCATGGCTCCCAGGGGCGCCGCCGAAGGCGTCCCGGGGCACACGGAAAACCAGCCCGTGGGGAGGGGGTTGTTACCAGCCGCGCTCGGCGAGGCGGTGGGGCTGGGGGATCTCGTCGACGTTGATGCCGACCATGGCCTCGCCGAGGCCGCGCGAGACCTTGGCGATGACGTCCGGGTCGTCGTAGAAGGTGGTGGCCTTGACGATGGCCGCCGCCCGCTTGGCGGGGTCGCCGGACTTGAAGATGCCGGAGCCGACGAAGACACCCTCGGCGCCGAGCTGCATCATCATGGCCGCGTCCGCGGGGGTGGCGATGCCGCCGGCGGTGAACAGGACGACCGGGAGCTTGCCCGCCTTGGCGACCTCGGCGACGAGCTCGTACGGCGCCTGCAGCTCCTTGGCCGCGACGTACAGCTCGTCCTCGGGAAGCGTGGACAGGCGCTTGAGCTCGCCCCGGATCGTGCGCATGTGGGTGACGGCGTTGGAGACGTCACCGGTGCCCGCCTCGCCCTTGGAGCGGATCATCGCCGCGCCCTCGGTGATGCGGCGCAGCGCCTCGCCGAGGTTGGTGGCGCCGCACACGAACGGCACGGTGAAGCGGAACTTGTCGATGTGGTTGGCGTAGTCGGCGGGCGTGAGCACCTCCGACTCGTCGATGTAGTCGACTCCGAGCGACTGGAGCACCTGCGCCTCGACGAAGTGGCCGATGCGGGCCTTGGCCATGACGGGGATCGACACGGCGGAGATGATGCCCTCGATCATGTCGGGGTCGCTCATCCTGGACACACCGCCCTGCGCGCGGATGTCGGCAGGCACGCGCTCCAGGGCCATCACGGCGACGGCGCCGGCGTCCTCGGCGATCTTGGCCTGCTCGGAGGTGACGACGTCCATGATGACGCCGCCCTTGAGCATCTCGGCCATGCCTCGCTTGACGCGGGCGGTTCCGGTGGCAGGGGTGTTTTCGGGCGTGCTGGTGGACACGGTCATCCTCACAAGGGCGATCGGTAAGTTATCAAACCCATGGTAGGTCCTGAGGCCTACCTCCCCGGACAGGCCACCCTGTCAGGATTTATGGGCTGTTTTGTACATCAAGGCGAGACGGGCTTCTTGCTGGCCAGCGCGACCCACACCGGCCCCTGCGTGAAGTTCATCGGCTGGCCGTCCTCGGTGGTGTAGGTCGTGCCGTGCTCCTCGTCGGGCCGCGACCAGTTGGCCTTGTAGGCCTTGCCGTCGCGCAGCACGATCGCCTTGCCCTTGCCGATGGTCTTCACCAGCGGCGTGTAGCTCTGGTGGAAGTCGTGGAACTGCGAGCGGACCGTCTGCACGTACTGGATGACGACCGTGGGCGCGCTCTGCTGCCCGCCCTCCGCGGCCATGTCCTTCTTGCCGTCCTGGGAGATCATCCACTGCTTCTTGGCGTCGGACCAGTCGAAGGTGAAGTGCGCCGCGGGCCACCGTACGGTCCAGGACTTCTTGTCCACGCCGCCGGCGGCGGGCGCATCGCCGAAGGTGAAGCCGATGTCCTTGGCCTTGTCCGCGTCCGGCGCCTTGGCCAGCAGCTTCTTGGTGCTGGCGAACAGGTTGTAC
This sequence comes from Nonomuraea sp. NPDC050536, assembly GCF_044457685.1. Taxonomy (NCBI): domain Bacteria; kingdom Bacillati; phylum Actinomycetota; class Actinomycetes; order Streptosporangiales; family Streptosporangiaceae; genus Nonomuraea; species Nonomuraea sp. NPDC050536. The sequence continues at coordinate 285,098 of NZ_JBITHD010000009.1, read as the reverse complement.
GGCGCGACGCGGCCCGGCTGGCGGAAGTAGGCGCCGGGATTCCTGGTGTCGCCCACATCGAAGAGCGAGGCCTTGGCCATGAAGGGCAGCATCTTGGTCTGGACGCCGGAGTAGGCGAAGGCGGGCTTGCCGAACTGCGGCACGATGTGCAGGTCCGAGATGCGGGCGGAGCGGACGGGGCCGACCTTGGCCGGGATCTTCGACGAGAAGATCGCCATCAGCCGGGTCAGGCCGCCCTCGACCTGCTCGATGTAGACGATGTCCGCGCTCTTCAGCCCCATCTGCGGCTTGCCCGCGGCGGTGTTCTCGATCTTCACCGCCAGCACCGGCTTGAGGTCCTGCCCGGGCTCTCCGGTGAAGGGGTGCCCCTCGCCCGTCTCCGTCGGCGAGGCGGAGGGCGCGGCCGTGGCGGCCTGGGGCACCGTGCCCGGCGCCGGCTTGTCCGAGGAGCAGGCCGCAACGGGCAGCAGGACGGCCGCTCCGGCCAGAGATACCGTGATCATCCGGGGTAGCCGCACCTGTGAACTCCTCCGCTCCAGCAAAAAGGCAAGAAAACGGGAGAAGCTTACCGGCGCTCCCCAAATTAGGTCATTCAGTTGCCATAGCTTCCGGCGGATTGTCATCGATCTCGAAGAATCGCGGGAACTCGGTGTGCCCCGCCAGCCGCAGCGTCCTGGCCAGCCAGCGCCGCTGTGCCGTACGGGTGACGCCGACGGCGTTGTTGTAGAAACGGCGCGAGTAGACCACCTTGGTCACCGCCGCGTCGAGCTCCTCCAGCAGGTCCTGACCGCCGGGCGCCTCGGACAGCTTCTCCCTGAAGCGCTCCTGGTCGACGGCGGCCCGCAGGGCCCGTGACAGGTCGCTCTCGGCGTGCTCGCGCTCGTCGGGACCGGCCATGCGCGCCTCGTGCGCGGCCGCGGCCAGCACCAGCGACGTGGCCGGATCCAGCAGGCGGGAACCGGCCAGCTCGAGCACCACGGCCCTGCGCCGCATCAGGGCGGCATCCAGCGCCTCCTTGGCCAGCTCGAGCCGGATGTGCAGCCGGTCGAGCCGGCCCGCGCGCCAGGAGACGTACACGGCGGCCAGCACCACCACGATCCCGACGATCAGCACGATCAGGGTGGACGTCACAGCAGGTCCTCCTCCACCCGGCCGGCGCCGCTCGCGGTGACCGTCTCGTAGACGCGCACGACGTCGCGCGCCACCGTGGACCAGTCGTACTTGCGCACCGCCACCAGCGCCTCGGCGGCCAGCTTGGCCCGCCGTTCAGGAGCCTCGAGCAGCGCGGTGGCCTCACGGGCCAGCGACTCGGGGTCGCCGTTGGCGAACATCGCGCCCGCCTGGCCCTCCCCCAGCACCCTGCGGAAGGCGGGGATGTCGCTGGCCAGCACGGTCGCGCCGGAGGCCATGGCCTCGGCCAGCACGATGCCGAAGCTCTCGCCGCGGGTGTTGGGCGCGCAGAAGACGTCGACCGAGTGGTAGGCGCGGATCTTGTCCTGCTCGCTGACCATTCCGAGCAGGGTCACGCGATCGCGCAGCGACTTGGGGATCTTCGCCTCGCCGGGCCCGGCGACCAGGAGCTTGACGTCGGCGGGCAGCAGCTTCATGGCCTCGATCAGGATCGGGAAGCCCTTGCGCTCCTCGTCGAGCCGCCCCAGGAAGCCGAGGGTCCTGCCGTCGGGCCCCCAGTCGTCGAGCGGCTCGGCCTCGGCGTAGCGGGCGACGGTGACGCCGTTGGGGATCAGCACGGTGTCGCCGCCGAACTGCTCGACCAGGCTCTTGCGGGCCGCGTCGGAGACGGCGATGCGGCCGGTCAGCTTCTCCAGCGCGCTGCGCAGCAGCGGCTCGGCCACCGCGATCGCCCGCGAGCGGGAGAAGGAGGCGTGGAAGGTGGCCACGATCGGCCCCCTGGCGGCCCAGCAGGCCAGCACCCCGAGCGAGGGGATCAGCGGCTCGTGGATGTGCAGCACGTCGAAGGAGCCGTCGCGCACCCAGCGCCGCACCCGCGCCGCCGAGATGAACCCGAACGACATGCGCGCCACCGACCCGTTGTAGGGCACCGGAATCGCCCGGCCCGCCCCCGTCACGTACGCGGGCAGGTCGGCGTCGTCGCCGGTGGGCGCGATGACCGAGACGTCGTGGCCCTGCGCGATGAGCGCCTGCGCGAGGTCGTCGATGTGCTGCTTGACCCCGCCGGGCATGTCCCAGGAATACGGGCAGACGATGCCGACCTTCATCGTGGCAGGTCCTCCAGCCACAACCGCTGCAGCATGTGCCAGTCCTCGGGATGCTGCGCGATCCCCTTTTCGAACACGTCGGCCAGCCCCTGCGCCACCGCGGCGACCTTCTCCTGCCGCGTCCCCTCCTCGGGCACGGGCACCTCGGGGTGGATGTCGATCCCCCAGTCGTCGCCGTCGAAGTACACGATCGCCGGCAGCAGCGCCGCCCCGGTCTGTACGGCCAGCAGCGGCGGACCCGCGGGGACCTTGGTGGTCGCGCCGAAGAAACGCACCTCCACGCCGCTCTTGGTCAGGTCGCGCTCGGCGGGCAGGCACACCACGCCGCCCCGCCGCACCCGGGTGGCAAGCGTGCCGAAGTTGTGACCGTCACCCCCGGTGAGCGGCAGCACCTCCATGCCCAGCCCCTCGCGGAAGGCCACGTACCGGCGGAACAGCGACTCGGGCTTGAGCCGCTCGGCCACGGTCGTGAAGGGGTGCCCGACGCCGACCAGCCAGGCGCCGGCCTGGTCCCAGTTGCCCATGTGCGGCAGCGCCAGCACCACGCCGCGCCCTGCGGCGACGGTGTCGTGGACGTGCTCGGCGCCGGTGACGTGGGTACGGCGGACGATCTCGTCGACCGGCATGGACGGCAGGCGGAAGACCTCGTGGAAGTAGCGGAAGTAGGACCGCATGCCGCGCCTGCTCAGCTCGCGCAGCTGCGGGCTGTCGGGGTCGAGCCCGGTGACGCGGGCCAGGTTGGTCTCCAGCCGGCTCACCGACTTGCCGCGCTTGCGCCACACCCGGTCGGCCAGCAACGCGAACACCGCCGCGGTCGGCCGCTGGGGCAGCAACGGGACGAGCTTCCACCCGGCCGCGAAGCCCGCGGCCACGAAACGATCGGTGATGGACGGCTCGCTCATCGCTCCCCCGGCTGCTTGCCACCAGTCTGCTTGTGGACGTGCACGACGCGCTGCACCACAGTGACGGCGCTGGCCACGGCCAGCAGCCACATCCCCACGGGCAGGATGTACGGCACGCCGAGCCCGGACAAGAAGGCCGCCACCAGCGCCACGACGAGCCGTTCAGGGCGTTCGGCGAGGCCGACGTCACACGTCAGCCCGAGCCCCTCGGCCCTGGCCTTGGCGTAGGAGACCAGCCCGCCGAGCACCAGGCAGGCCAGCGTCACCGCGGCCATCAGGGTGTCTTTCCTGGAGATGAAGTACATGATCAGCCCGGCGAACACGGCCGCGTCGGCGACCCGGTCGAGCGTGGAGTCCAGGAAGGCGCCCCAGGTGCTGCCCCCTCCCCCGCCGAGCCGCGCGACCACGCCGTCGAGCAGGTCGAACAGCACGAACAGCGTGATCAGCAGGGCGCCCGCCGTCAGGTATCCCAGGGGGAACAGCAGCAGGGCGGAGATCACGGTGCCGAGGGTGCCGATCGCCGTGACGGCGTTCGGGCCGATCCCGCGGCGGACGAGAGCCCTGCCCAGCGGGGTGAGTATCCGGGTCATGGCCGGGCGCAGGAGTTTGAGCATCGCGCTCCCGATCGTAGGCCATCGCGGGGCCGACGACTTTCTTTGCCTCACCCCTCTTGTGATATCCGCCACACGGGTATTTGGTGAACACACCGCGTCCATGTGGTTTCCATCACCTTCCGCGCGGGCGCGGTGTTGGACCTCAACCGACGGCAGGGAGAGGTAGCCGTCGCGTGGACCTCAGGGTGCCAGGCGAGGCCGGCTCGCCCCATGGAGACGGAGGAATTGTGGCGGAAAGGAACCCCGGCGGGGCCGCGGGAGCCGCGGGCAGGGCACCAGCGGCCGACAGGGCGGATGCGATACGCAATGTCGTACTGGTCGGCCACTCCGGAGCGGGCAAGACGACCCTGATAGAGCAGCTGCTGACGGCGACGGGCACGATCCAGCGGGCCGGGCGCGTGGAGGACGGCAACACGGTCAGCGACTTCGACGAGGTCGAGGTACGCCAGCAGCGATCGGTCAACCTGGCACTGGCGCCACTGGTGCACAACGGCATCAAGATCAACCTCCTGGACACCCCCGGATACGCCGACTTCGTCGGCGACCTGCGCGCCGGTTTGCGCGCCGCGGACGCCGCGCTGTTCGTGGTGTCGGCCTCGGAAGGCATCGACGGGCTCACCCAGATGCTGTGGGAGGAGTGCGCCCAGGTCGGCATGCCCAGGGCCGTGGTGATCACGAAGATCGACCATCACCGTGCCGACTTCGACGAGGTGCTGACCACCTGCCAGGACGTCTTCGGCGACGGCGTCGCCCCCCTCTACCTGCCGGTGATCACCAACGGGCACGTCAACGGCCTGATCGGGCTGCTGTCGCAGAAGTTCTTCAACTACGCGACCGGCAGCCGCACGGAGAACGAGCCGGGACCCGAGTACGAGGCGCGCATCGAGGAACACCGGGGCGTCCTGATCGAGGGCATCATCCAGGAGAGCGAAGACGAGTCCCTCATGGACCGCTACCTGGAGGGTGAGCCGATCGACACCAAGGTCCTCATCGAGGACCTGGAGAAGGCCGTCGCCCGCGGCAGCTTCTTCCCCGTGCTCTGCACCGGCCTGGGCGTGGGCTCGGTGGAGTTGCTCGAACTGGTCACCCAAGGCTTCCCCTCGCCGCTCGAACACCCGCTTCCCGAGATCACCGACCTGGACGGCAAGCCCGTCAAGGTCAACGCCTGCGACCCCGACGGCCCCCTGGTGGCCGAAGTCGTCAAGACCACCAGCGACCCCTACGTGGGCCGGATCAGCCTGGTACGTGTGTTCTCCGGCACGCTGCGCCCCGACATGACCGTGCACGTCTCCGGGCACGGCCTGGCCGACCGCGGGCACGAGGACCACGACGTCGACGAGCGCATCGGCACGCTGACCAGCCCCCTGGGCAAGCAGCAGCGCCCCATCGGCAAGGGCGTGGCCGGCGACATCGTGGCCGTGGCCAAGCTGTCGCGGGCCGAGACCGGCGACACGCTGTCGGAGGTGGACCGCCCGCTGCTGATGACGGCCTGGTCGATGCCCGACCCGCTGCTGCCGGTCGCGATCAGGGCCAGGTCCAAGGCCGACGAGGACAAGCTGTCGCAGGCGCTGGGCAGGCTGGTGGCCGAGGATCCGACGCTGCGCCTGGAGAACAACGCCGAGACCCGGCAGCTGGTGCTGTGGTGCATGGGCGAGGCGCACACCGACGTCCTGCTCGACCGGCTGGCCAACCGGCACGGCGTGGAGGTCGAGCGGATCGACCTGCGGGTGCCGCTGCGCGAGACGTTCGGCGGAAAGTGCCAGGCCATGGGCAGGAACGTCAAGCAGACCGGCGGTCACGGCCAGTACGCCATCTGCCACCTGGAAGTCGAGCCCCTGCCCTCCGGCGGGGGTTTCGAGTTCGTGGACAAGATCGTGGGCGGCGTCGTGCCCCGGCAGTTCATCCCCTCGGTGGAGAAGGGCGTGCGGGCCCAGATGGAGCGCGGCGTGGTCGCCGGCTACCCGATGGTGGACGTGCGTGTCACGCTCTACGACGGCAAGGCGCACTCGGTCGACTCCTCCGACATGGCCTTCCAGATAGCCGGGCAGCTGGCACTGAAGGAGGCCGCGTCGAAGGTGTCGACCCTGCTGCTCGAGCCGGTCGACGAGCTGTCGGTGCTGGTGGCCGACGAGCACGTGGGCTCGGTGATGTCCGACCTGTCCTCGCGGCGCGGGCGGGTGCTCGGCACCGAGCCCGTGGGCACCGGACGCACGCTGGTCAAGGCGGAGGTGCCCGAGCTGGAGATCACCCGCTACGCCATCGACCTGCGGTCGATGTCGCACGGCACGGGCACCTTCCAGCGCGCGTTCCTGCGGTACGAGCCGCTGCCGCCGCACCTGGCCGACAAGGTGGCGGCCACGGAGTGACGTGACGTGATGGTTGAGCCGGGTCCCACCCGGCTCAACCGTTACTTTCGTCACACGAACATCACGAATCGATTTCTTTTTTTGGGCCGAACCACGACGGGGGCGATGTCACACTGAGGAACCATGCGCCCTGGACGTCCCCTGCTCGCAGCAGCCGCCCTAGCCGTCCTCACCACAGGCACCGCCTACGCCTTCGGCCCCGGATCGCACGCGAACCCGGCCCCCAAGGGCTCCGCCACCACTGCCGCGACGGTGCGCGAGTCGTGCACGGCCGACGTGCGCTTTCCCAAGCGGCAGCTGCGCGGCGTGTGGATCGCGACGGTGCACAACCTCGACTGGCCCTCGCGGACGGGCCTGTCGATCGACCGGCAGAAGGCCGAGTACGCCACGCTGCTCGACGCCGCCGTCAAGCGCCGGCTCAACGCGGTGTTCGTCCAGGTCCGTCCCGCCTCTGACGCGATCTACCGCTCGCCGTACGAGCCCTGGTCGATGTATCTGACGGGTACGGCGGGCAAGGACCCCGGCTGGGACCCGCTGCCGTTCCTGATCGACGAGGCGCACAAGCGGGGGCTGGAGTTCCACGCGTGGTTCAACCCGTACCGGGCCGGCTACGACACCAAGGTGAAGCAGCTGCCCCCCGGGCATCCGGCGCGGCAGCACCCGGACTGGGTCGTCAAGTACGACGGCAAGCTCTACTACAACCCCGGGCTGCCCGCGGTGCGCGACCACGTGGTCAAGGTCATCACGGACGTGGTCAGGCGCTACGACGTCGACGGGGTGCACTTCGACGACTACTTCTACCCATATCCGGGCGGGGGCGGGAAGTTCGACGACGCGGCCGCCTTTACAAAGTACGGTAACGGCAGGAAGCTGGGCGACTGGCGGCGGGCCAACGTCAACCAGCTCGTCGCACAGGTCGACAAGGCCGTCCACGACATCAAGCGATACGTGAAGTTCGGCATCAGCCCGTTCGGGATCTGGCGCAACAAGTCCGATGATCCGACGGGCTCGAAGACTGCCGGCATGTCCGCCTATGACTCGATTTATGCGGATGCACGGGCGTGGATCAAGGCGGGCACGGTCGACTACGTGATGCCGCAGCTGTACTGGCCGCGCGGCTTCAAGGCGGCCGACTACAAGGCGCTGGTGCCGTGGTGGGCCGACGAGGTCAAGGGCACGGGCGTCGACCTCTACATCGGGCAGGCGCTCTACCGGGTCGGCACCAAGGACGACAAGGCCTGGACCAAGCCGGGCGAGCTGCCCGCGCACCTGACGTTCAACCGCTCCTATGAGCAGGTGGACGGCGACGTCTACTTCAGCGGCAAGCAGCTGCTGACCAACCCGCTGGGCGTCATGGACCGCCTGGCCAGGAACCAGTACCCACGGCCCGCCCTGCTCCCGCTCCTCAAGAACCGGGACCACAACGCCCCCGCCAAGCCCGCCGCGACCAGGTCCACGGGCATGACGATCTCCTGGAAGCCCATCCAGGGCGCCCGCTCCTACGCCGTCTACCAGGTCCCGAAGAAGGGCTCCACCTGCCAGCCGGTCGACGCCCGGAGCCTGGTGGCGGTCGTCACCTCCCCCGCCTACACGGCGCCCGCGCCCGGCACGTACCTCATCACGTCCCTGGACCGCCTCCAGAACGAGAGCAAGCCCGCCACCATCAAGGTCATCCCCGTCTGACCTCCTGTCCTGTAGGGCCGGGTCCCTGAGCGTCGTAGCGGCGGCCGACCGGCACCCGGTCAGCGGCCGTCTCCCTGGAGGCCCGCAACCCCGTGCGGCGTTCGGCGGTGGGACGGCCTGCCGTACGAGAAGAAGTCAGGACACCTCGGCCCAGGCCCGGGTGAGGCTGGCGATCGCCTGGTCGAGGAGGGCGGGTGGGAGCGCGAAGCTGAGGCGCAGCCGGTCGCGGTGCCGCCCGTCGGGCGAGAAGAGCGTTCCGGGCGCGACGGCGACGCCGTGATCGCGGGCGATCCTGGCGAAGCGTTCGGCGTCGGTGCCGGGCAGCCGGGTCCACACCGACAGGCCGCCGGCGGGCATCGTCCAGGTCCACGTGGGAAGGTGGGCCGACAGCGCGGCGGTGAAGTGGGCGCGCCGGGCGGCCAACTCGGCCCGCCACGGTTCGAGCGGGTTGGTGTCCAGCAGCAGTGTGGCCAGGCGCTGCGAGACGGCGCTGGTGGCCAGGTCGGCGTCGAGCTTGGCCTCGACGAGGCGCGCCAGCAGCGGCTCGGGCGCCTCGAGCCAGCCGATGCGCAGACCGCCCCACAGCACCTTGGACAGAGAACCGACCGTGATCGTCCCGTGCGGGTGCAGCGCGGCGAGCGGCTCGGGCGGGGCGACGTCGTGGACGAGCCGGGCCAGGGTCCTGTCCTCGACGAGGGTGACGTCGCTCGACCTGGCCAGCTCGGCGACATGCCGCAGGCCGGGGACCGCGCCGGTCGGGTTGTCGACACTCACCGCGTAGACGAGGGCGGGCCGGTGGCGGTCGAGGGACTCCGCCACGGCCGCGGGGTCGGTGAGGTCCACGGCGACGGTGTGGGCGCCGGCCCTGCGCAGGATCGCCAGCATGCCGCCGTAGGTCGGATCCCCCACCACGACCCGGTCGCCCGGCCGTGCCAGGACGCGGACCGCCAGGTCGAGGGCCTGTTGCGCCCCCGCGGTCACCAGCACGTCGGGCGTGCCGGAGAGCAGGGCGCGCAGGCGCGGGTCGCCGAGCGGGTCGTAGCCGTGGCCGCTGGGGGTGCGCACCAGGTCGTCGGGGTCGAGCGCGGGCACGGCCAGGTGCGACGGGTCGGGCACCACCGAGGTCGACAGGTCGGCCACGACCGGTCCCGCCTGCAGCAGGCCGGTGAAGGTCGGCTTGTCCAGCAGGTAGGTGCCGCTGCCGTGGCGGCGCTCCGCCAGGCCGCCGGCGCACAGGTGGTTGAACGCGGCCGCCACCGTGCCACGGCTGAGCCCGACCGTCTGGGCGAGGTCGCGCTCGGACGGCAGGCGCCCCGCCAGCGCGCCGGTCTGCGCCAGGTCGATGAGTGCTCCCGCCAGGCGTCGGCTGGGCGCTTCCCTGCCCTGCCGCAGCCGGTAGCGGTCACGGACGAGGATCGCCAACTGGTCATCCATGAGACCAATTATTGACGAAGTGGGTCGATTAAGTCATCGTTTAGTAGCCACTTGAGGAGGTTCACGATGCGGGAGTCCGCGTACATCTGGATGGACGGCGGCCTGGTGCCCTGGGCGGAGGCGCGAGTTCACGTGCTCAGCCACGGGCTGCACTACGGCACGGGCGTGCTCGAGGGTACCCGGGTGTACGAGACTCCCGACGGGCCTGCCGTGTTCCGCCTCGACGACCACCTGGACCGGCTCTACCGTTCCGCCAAGATCATCGGGATGAGCCTGCCGTACTCCCCCGCCGAGCTGCGCGCCGCCACCCTGGAGACGGTCGCCGCCAACGGGCACCGCGCCTGCTACATCCGCCACCTGGCCCACTGGGGGTACGGCCAGATGGGCATCGCCGCGCGCGGCTGCCCGACGTCGGTGTCGATCGCGACGTGGGAGTGGGAGCCGATGCTCGGCTCCGGCGTCCGGCTGATGACCAGCTCGTGGAAGCGCAACGACCCCAACGTGGTCCCCACTGCCGCCAAGGCAACCGGGCCCTACCTCAACTCGGTGCTGGCCAAGGCCGAGGCGCTGGACGCGGGCTACGACGAGGCGGTCCTGCTCAACGGCCAGGGCTACGTCAGCGAGTGCACCGGCGCCAACCTCTTCATGGTCTCCGGCGGCGTCCTGACCACGCCTCCGTTCAGCGCGGGCGCCCTGGAGGGCATCACCCAGGACACGGTCGAACGGCTCGCCGCCGACCTCGGCATCCCCACGGCCCGCCGTGACCTGCAGCGCCACGACCTCTACACGGCCGACGAGGTCTTCGTGTGCGGCACCGCCGCCGGCATCGTCCCCGTCACCTCCATCGACACCCGCACCCTGGACACGCCGGGCCCCCTCACCACCAAGCTCGCCGACGCCTACACCGCCACCACCACCGGCCACCTCCCCACCCCCAACGACTGGCTCACCCACGTCGCCTGACCTCACCGCCACCTGTACGGCCCAACCCCGATCGCCGCCCGCACCGGATCCCCAAGCGCCGCGTCGGCGAGAAGACGTACGGCCAAGCCCGGCGCAACACGCACGGCGGGCCACCCACCAGCCCGCTCGGCGAGAAGGCGCGACGCGTGCGGCGGCCAGCCCCGGCACCGGGGCGGCGAGCAGGGGTGCGGGGAGGGTCGGCGCAAGGCGTGCGGTGAGCGAGGTGGGGCATCGTGCCCGGGATCGGGCGAGACGTTATGGTCGTCACCACGTCCGGCTGCCTGGCGTTGAACTGCGGACGCAAGCCCACGACGGCGGGCGGCGGTCACGTAGGCTCGCCGTACGGGAGATAACTCCTGCACGGATCGCCGTACGGGGGAGAACAGCCGCACGGCTCGCCGTACGGGAGAGAACACCCGCACGGGACGAAGCACGGGAAAGAAGGCCCCGCGCGAGCGCCAAGTGTGGCACGCCGGGTGCTGGGGAGATGAGACGATGGCCTGCCACGGATGTCGAGCCCGGGAGGTCATGCCGTGAGGCGGGCGCTGGTCGTGCTGGCCGTCCTGATCGGTCAGGTGCTGCTCGCTGGGGTGGCGCAGGCCGACGGGGTGGAGGCTGGCAAGGGGCGCGTCGCGCTCATCGGTGTGCCGGGGCTCCACTGGAACGACATCACCCAGGCCGACACCCCGAACCTGTGGGAGCTCGCCCGCTCGAGCGCGATCGGGTCGCTGTCCGTGCGGACGGTGGGCGGCGTGACCTGCCCCTACGACGGCTGGCTGACCGTGGCCGCGGGCATGAGGTCCGCCTCGGGCGGCAGCTGCGGCGCCCCGCCGATCCCCGAGCAGCGGGGCGAGGGCGCCGTCGTCCCCGGCTACACGAACCTGCCCGAGGCCAAGGGCGCGGGCACCCTGGGCGAGGCGCTCAAGAGCGCCGGCACCTGCTCGATCGCGATCGGCCCCGGTGCCGCCGTGGCGCTGGCCGACCGGAGCGGTGCCGTGCCGCGCTACCACGCCTCGCCGCTGCAGGTGCGCGCCGAGGACGTGGCCGCCTGCTCGATGGTGGCGATGGACGTCGACGACCTGATCCGCCCCTACCTGGCCGGCGGCACGATGCCGCGCGTGCCCGAGAGGCTCAGCGCCGCCCAGCGGCGTGACGCGCTCCGGCTGGCCGACGCCAAGGCGGGCGCCCTGCTGTCGGTGCTGCCCGCCGACACGACGGTGCTGCTCGCGGGCCTGTCCGACCACGGTTCCGTGCCGCATCTGCGGGTCGCGATGATGCGCCAGCCTGGCGTGCAGGGGCGGCTGCTCGGCGCCGAGTCCACGCACCGCGAGGACATCTCGATCATCCCGGACCTGACCACGACCGCGCTGACCGACCTGGGCGTCGCGGTGCCGGCGACCGTGGTGGGCGTGCCTCTGCAGGCGGGCGACCACGGGGCGACGTTCGACCGGCTGCAGCGGGCCGACGCGACCGCGCAGGCCATCCGCTCGATCAAGGGCATCTACTTCACTGTCGTCGCCATCCTGCAGGTCCTGTTCTACCTGATCGCGTTCCTGCTGCTGCGCCGCCGCAAGGGCCTTTCCTGGGTACGGCTGGCCGCGGTGGCCCTGGCCTCCCTCCCGGTGGCCAGCTACCTGGTCAACCTGCTGCCGTGGTCGTCGGTGACCGGCCTGCTGGCCGGAGCGCTCGGCTGGACGGCCGTGATCACCGCGGTGGCCTTCGCCGGGCCGTGGCGGCGCAGGCCGCTCGGCCCGCTGGCCGTGGTGGCGGGCGCGACCGCGCTCACGCTGGCCGGCGACCTGCTGACGGGCACGACGCTGCAGCTCAACAGCGTGATGGGCTACACCGCCGAGGTGGGCGCCCGCTACTACGGGATGGGCAACATCCCGTTCGCGCTGCTGGCCACCGGCACGCTGCTGATCGCCACGGTCATCGCCCACCGCTTCCCCGGCAAGGTCGGCGTCGCGGTGGTGGCCGGGCTCGGGCTGTTCGCCATGTTCCTGGACGGGTCAGGCGTCGGCAGCGACTTCGGCGGCGTGATCGCGTTCGTGCCCGGGATCGCGGTGACCGCACTGCTGATCGCCGGCAAACGGATCTCCCTGATCAAGCTGGCCCTGGCCGGGCTGGCGGGCGCGGTGATCGTGAGCGGGTTCGCCGTCGTCAACTACCTGAAGCCGCCGGAGGAGCAGACGCACCTGGGCAGGTTCGTCGGGCAGGTGCTCAGCGGCGAGGCGTTCGACGTGATCTTCCGCAAGCTGATGGCGATGCTGCACACCCTGCTCAGCCCGAACCTGATGCCGGTCGTCATCGCCGCCACCGCCTTCCTCGTCTACGCGATCATGCGTCCCGAGCAGGCCTCGGCGGGCGCGGTGCCCGCCGCGTTCCGCCACTCCCCCGCGCTGAAGGCCGGCCTGATCGGCACGCTGGTCAGCGGCGTCGTGGGCATGCTGGTCAACGACTCGGGGGCGGCGATCCTGTCGATGGCGCTGGCGCTGGCCGTACCACTGCTGCTGTCGGTCGGCATCGCGGCGCTGCCGCGCGAGGAGGAGCAGCCGGCCCCCAACCCCAAGGAGCCACTACCCAGCCGGGCCTAACCCCAGGCGTCGGCGAGCAACTGGCGGGTGTCGCGCAGGAGCTGCGGCAGGACCTTGGTGTGGCCCACGACCGGCATGAAGTTCGTGTCGCCGCCCCACCGTGGCACCACGTGTTGGTGCAGGTGCGCGGCGATGCCCGCGCCGGCGACCTCGCCGAGGTTCATGCCGACGTTGAAGCCCTGGGCGCCGCTCGCCTTGCGCAGCGCCCGCAACGACCGCTGCGTGAAGTGGGCCAGCTCCGACAGCTCGTTCTCATCGAGCTCGTCGTAGTCGGACACGTGACGATACGGCACGACCATCAGGTGTCCCGAGTTGTACGGGTAGAGGTTCAACACGGCGTAGACGACCTCGCCCCTGGCGACGATCAGGCCCTCCTCGTCGCTCATCTTCGGAATCGCGCAGAACGGGCACCCGTCGCCCGCCTCGGAGGAGGTCGGCTTGTTCTCGCCCTTGATGTAGGCCATCCGGTGCGGAGTCCACAGCCGCTGAAAGTTGTCCCCTGCCTGATCGTGCATATCTAGCAGCATAGGGCCGCCCCACCCCCTCACCACCCCACCTTCACATCCCCGCCCACCACACCCCAGATCCGCCGCCGCCCACGCGGCGGTCAGCCGTACGTCGCCTGGCGGAGCGTCTCCCGGGAAAAACATCGGGGCGTTGTGCGTCGAGCGGTTGTCCTGTGTTTGACCTGTGGAAACAGTGCTGATGGCAGTCCGCCAGCCTGTCTCGGGGAGCGGACGGGATCATCACGCTGATGCTCAGCGCCACGCACCGTCGGCGAGCGTTGTGTCTCTGAAGCTGCCTTCGGCTACGCGGCGGGTTACCTCTTCCCACTCGCGGATTACTCGGCGTCTGCCCGCCGGAATGAGCGGCCATTCGGCTCGGGCGACAGGCTGGTCCTCATAGATGGGATCCCATGTGATGACGTGCAATGGACCGATGTCGGGCATGAGGGTCTTCAGGACGTGAACCGCTCGGCGGTGATACCACTTGCAAACGGCCGTGATGGTCAGTCCGGCCTCCAGTGCTTCGCGAAGGAATGGCAGAGCGAGTTCGACGTTCTGCCAGGTATTGATGGATTGATCCTCGTAGCGGATCGCTTCGTCGGGTACTCCGCGCTCAAGGAGGAGGCGGTGGAACACGCGGCCTTCGATGATGCCGTTGTGACGATTGACCCCGCCTGTAGCGATGATCAGTGGCGCGAGTCCATGGTGGTATCGCTTGGCCACGATCTCGATGGGCTGGGCCTGGTTGGTCCCGAAGATGATGTGAGCGGTCGGTTGAGCGTCGGGTGGAGGCGCTTCGGTATCTACGAAGGCAGTGATGGCAGCCAGTTGCTCGGCGCTGATGTCTTCGTCAGTCATCCACGATCCTCAACGGGGTCAGATGGTTGCAGCCGTCGCTTCCAGGTAGCGCACATGGTAATCCGCAGTTGGCAAGCATCGGCGAAGTCCTGTGCCAGGACCCGATCGAGCTTGTTCGCAAGGACCATGGTGGGCGACGCTGGACGGCTCCCGGCCAGGGCGGCGTGACCAGGCGTCCAGTCCCGGCTTGGGCGAGACCCTGAATCAGCAAGGATCGCGCGTAACCAGACGGATGCTCGCCCCGTTGGCGCGTCTCTGATTGATAGACGGTTTGGATCACGCGGTTGGCGGCGGACACAGCTTCTTTGAAGCGGCCCACGAGGAGCAAGGATGTCGCGGTGTACGGCGGATCCTCAGCGAGAGCGATGGAATAGACGCCGGTCACTGGAGTGTGGGAGGGCAGCGCCGTTATCGCCGGGGCGGCGTGACGCCGGGCGCGTGTCATACGGCCGGCGTCACCGATCATCGCCACCGCGCGCATCTCTTGAGAGGCGAGCTTGGCGTGGATTGGTATCAGGTTGGGAGCGTGCGGGCCGGCGGCATGACCGGAGGTCACCTGGAAGGCGAACGAAGTGAGTGCGCCCTCGCCATGATCAAAGACACCGCACGGGCCCGCTGCGGCGGGAGAGCGGTGGGGAGGGTAAGGGTTGGTTCAACGTGGGGGTGGGGGGAGGGGTGGGGGGAAGGAGGGGGGCATGGGATCGGGGGCGGTTCAGGGGGAATTGTGGGGGCGGGCGCCGGGTGCGTGGGCTCGGTGGCAGGAGGCGCAGTCGCGGCCGCTGTACGAGGCGGTGCTTGACGCGCTGGAGCCCCTTGACGGGATGGAGTTGCTCGACGTCGGGTGTGGGGCGGGGCTTGCGCTGGCGATCGCGGCTGAGCGAGGGGCGCGGACCTCGGGGGTGGACGCGTCGGAGGGGTTGCTGGAGCAGGCCAGGGTGGCGGCGCCGGGGGCCGAGTTGCGCGAGGGGGATCTGGAGAGCTTGCCGTTCGAGGCGGATCGGTTCGACCGGGTGACGGCTTTCAATTCGCTGCAGTACGCGCAGGACGTCGAGGGGGCGGTGGAGGAGCTGGCGCGGGTGGTCAGGCCCGATGGGCTGGTCGCCGTGGGGAACTGGGGCGATCCTTCGCGGTGCGAGACCGAGGTGCTCTTCCAGGCATTGCGCGCGCTGGCTCCGCTGCCGCCTGGGTCGCCGGCGCCGCTGGCGCTGAGTGGGGCGGGGCAGTTGGAGGCGTACCTGGCGGGTGCGGGGTTGGAGCCGGTGGGCGGCGGCGAGGTGATGATCACCCTCTCGTATCCCGACCTGGAGGCGGCCTGGATCGGGCACTCGTCGGCCGGTCCGTTCCAGCGGGTGATCGACGTGGCCGGTGAGGATGCCGCCCGCGAGACCCTCCGCGCGGTGATCGGCCCCAAGGCGCGTCCGGACGGCTCGATCCACGACCAGAACGTCTTCCGCTACATCCTCGCCCGCCCCACCCGCTCATAGCGCCCGTCCGTCCCGCTCGCTCATGCGCCTCTCTCGGGCCGCCTCGCTGTGCCCGCCCATCCGGCTCATCGTGACCCGGGCCGCCGGGTGGAGCTCGCACGGTTCGGGCTCCGCGTCCCTGAAGCCGTACAGCCGCCATACAGAGGCGCCGACGACCGCCGCCCAACACCCCACCGCCCCAGCGCCAAGAATCCCAACCGCAAGAGCCAGGGAAGGCGTCGCCGCCCAACAAGGGCACGCCGACGCCCGCCGCCCCAGCGCCAAGAGCTCCGGCCGCATGGACCAGGGAAGGTGTCGCCGCCGTACATGGGGCACTGGACGGCATCGCGCTACCTGGCGCCGAGGGAGGCGAGGCCGCCGGGCGGGGGCTGCCGGTGGCTGGGGCCGGCCGTACGAGAGGCGGGGAAGTGTGGGAATTGGGGCTGCGCGGGGGGTGATCGGCGGGGTTAAGGTGGGGCGCATGACGGAGCAGCTGCAGCCCATGCCGGAAGACTGGCAGCGGGCGCTGGCGATCGTGGCGCACCCCGACGATCTGGAGTACGGCTGCGCGTCAGCGGTGGCCGTCTGGACGGCGCAGGGGCGCGAGGTCGTCTACGTGATCGCCACCAGGGGCGAGGCCGGCATCGACACGCTGGAGCCCGCGAAGTCCGCGCAGGTGCGCGAGCAGGAGGAGCGCGCGAGCGCCGCCGTGGTGGGCGTGTCCGCGGTCGAGTTCCTCGATCATCCCGATGGCGTGATCGAGTACGGCGTGCCGCTGCGCAGGGACATCGCCGCCGTCATCCGAAGGCACAAGCCGGACCTGGTGATCACGCTGAACCCGGAGGACACCTGGGGCGGCGTGTCCTGGAACACCCCCGACCACCGGGCGGTAGGGCGGGCCGTACTGGACGCCGCCGCGGACGCGGGAAACCGGTGGATCTTCCCCGACACCGAGGCACCGGCATGGCAGGGCGTGCGATGGGTGGCCGTGGCCGGTTCCTCGGAGCCGACGCACGCCGTGGACGTCACCGACGGCCTGGACTTAGGCGTCCAGTCCCTGGTGGAGCACAGGGCCTACATCGAGGCGCTGACCGACGAGGCTCCCGAGGTCTATGCGAGGGGCCTGATCGAGCGCTTCACCGGCGGCGCCGCCCCGCGTTTCGGCGGCCGCCCGGCGGTGACATTCCGCCTGTTCAGCATGTGACATGCACCGAACACGTCGGCAAGATCGTGAAGGCCCGGCCGCGCCACCAGGGGCGCGGCCGGGGTACCCGGCTCAGAGTCGCTGCTCGACCGCGTTGACGATCTCGGAGATCGCCTCGTCGATCGGCACGCCGTTCTTCTGCTCGCCGTTGCGGTAGCGGAACGACACAGCCCCGTTGGCGATGTCGTCGTCGCCCGCGAGCAGCATGTACGGCACCTTGGCCTTCTGCGCGTTGCGGATCTTCTTCTGCATCCGGTCGTCGGCCGCGTCGACCTCGACCCTGATGCCCTGCTCACGCAGCCTCTTGGCCACGTCCTGCAGGTAGGGCGCGTGCGCGTCGGCGATCGGAATGCCCACCACCTGCACCGGCGACAGCCAGGCGGGGAACGCGCCGGCGTAGTGCTCGACCAGCACGCCCAGGAAGCGCTCGATCGAGCCGAACAGCGCCCGGTGGATCATGACGGGGGTCTGCCGCGTGCCGTCGGCCGCCTGGTATTCGAGCTCGAACCGCTTGGGCTGGTTGAAGTCGAGCTGGATGGTCGACAGCTGCCAGGTGCGCCCGATGGCGTCCTTGGCCTGGACGGAGATCTTCGGCCCGTAGAAGGCCGCGCCGCCCGGGTCGTCGACCAGGTGCAGCCCGGACTCCTCGGCCGCCTGGCGCAGCGCCTCGGTGGCCTCGTCCCAGTCAGCGGGGTCGCCGATGAACTTGTCGGACTCGTCGCGGGTGGACAGCTCCAGGTAGAACTCCGACAGCCCGAAGTCGCGCAGCACGCTGAGCACGAAGGACAGCAGCGACTTGATCTCGCCGCCCATCTGCTCCTTGGTGCAGTAGATGTGCGAGTCGTCCTGCGTCATGCCGCGCACGCGAGTGAGCCCGTGGACGACGCCCGACTTCTCGTAGCGGTAGACGGTGCCGAACTCGCACATCCGCAGCGGCAGCTCACGGTAGGAGCGCCCGCGCGCCCGGAA
The DNA here is from genome assembly GCF_044457685.1 of Nonomuraea sp. NPDC050536. NCBI lineage: Bacteria > Bacillati > Actinomycetota > Actinomycetes > Streptosporangiales > Streptosporangiaceae > Nonomuraea > Nonomuraea sp. NPDC050536. Next base: position 267,305 of record NZ_JBITHD010000009.1, on the reverse strand, counting down.
GATCAGGTTGTGCATCGGGCAGTTCATCGGCTTGACGCGGTAGTCGATGCCGTCCAGCTCGAAGGCCGGGAACATGTCGTCGGCGTACCACGGCAGGTGGCCCGAGGTCTCGAACAGCGACGACTTGGTCAGGTGCGGCGTGTTGACGAACTCGTAGCCCGCCTCCCCCTGCCGCCTGCGCATGTAGTCTTCCATCTCCTTGCGGATGATCCCGCCCTTGGGATGGAAGACCGGCAGCCCGCTGCCCAGCTCCGGCGGGAAGCTGAACAGGTCGAGCTCGGCGCCGAGCTTGCGGTGGTCGCGCTTCTCGGCCTCCTCCAGCAGGTGGAGGTACTCGTCCTGCTTGTCGCGCGACTCCCACGCGGTGCCGTAGATGCGCTGCAGCTGCGGGTTCTTCTCGCTGCCCCGCCAGTAGGCGCCGCCGGTGCGCATCAGCTTGAAGGCGGGGATGGACCGGGTCGAGGGCACGTGCGGCCCGCGGCACAGGTCCTTCCACTCGACCGAGCCGCTCTTGGCGTCGAGGTTGTCGTAGATGGTCAGCTGACCGGCGCCGACCTCGACGGACTCCTCCTGGTCGGCGCCGCCCTTCAGCCCGATCAGTTCGAGCTTGTACGGCTCGGCCGCCAGCTCCTCCCGCGCCTCCTCGTCCGAGACGGGGCGCCGGGAGAACAGCTGGCCCTGCTTGACGATCTCCCGCATGCGCTTCTCGACGCGCTTGAGGTCGTCGGGGTGAAAGGCCTGCGGGACGTCGAAGTCGTAGTAGAAGCCGTTCTCCACGGGCGGGCCGATGCCCAGCTTGGCCTCGGGGAACAGCTCCTGCACCGCCTGCGCCATGACGTGGGCGGTGGAGTGGCGGACGATGGCCCGCCCGTCCTGGCTGGAGATCTCGATCGGCTCGACCTCGTCGCCCTCGCCCAGCACGTGGGCCAGGTCGCGGGGCTCGCCGTTGACCCGGGCGGCGATGACCGTGCGCCCGTCGGCCTCGAGCGCCTCGCCGGCCGTCGTGCCGGCCGCCACCACACGCTCGGCTCCGGCGAGGGTGATGTGTAGCTCGGCAGACACGGTGCTCTCCCTTGAATAGTCGGTGGACACCGATGCTATCGCGGGTGAAAGCCCAGCTTTGTCAGGTCCTCCCGGCTGCCGTGGAAGATGTTGCGATCGAGAGGGCTGTGGGAGTACTGGTGGATGGTCCAGTCACGCCACGGGGTGGGCACCACGGGCTCGCCGCGCGGCCTGTGGGGGGCGGCGATCCACAGCGGGTACTCGCTCAGTCCCGCGCAGTTGCCCGCCCTGGCGAACGCTTCGAAGGTGTAGACGAAGGGCCGCACACCGGCCTGGCGCTCGATGTGGCGGCACCAGCGGCGGGCGTAGCGGGCGACCCGCTCGGGCGGCAGCCCGTCGTTGCGCTCCAGGTCGAGCGCCACTAGGTCGCCGCGGCGCAGCCCGCCCGCCGACCTGATCGTGCTCAGGAAGTGGCGCGCGTGCTCGTGCGGATCGCCCTTGGGCCTGGCGAAGTGGTAGGCGCCGCAGACCAGCCAGCTCTCCCGCATGCCCTGCCAGTTGCGGGGGAAGTACTTGTCGGTCCAGTGGCCGCCCTCGGTGGCCTTGGCGAAGCCGAAGCTCACCCCGGCGTCGGCATGGTCCGACCAGTCGACCGTGCCCTGCCAGTTGGACACGTCAATGCCATGCAGCACGCGCTTCACCTTGCCGGATTTTAGGAGAGGAGCCTTCCACCGGCCCCGCGCCGCGCCGAATCAGCCCCTTCTGCCCTTCACGCCCAGTACGGCCAGCACGAGGCCCACCGCGGCGACTCCCAGCCCGATCCAGAACCACTGGCGTGCCCCGCTCATGAAGCTGCCGCCCACGTAGCCGAGCCCCTGCAGCACCCACAGACCGCCGACGAGCACGAGCACCACGCCGACGATCGCCAGGGCGGTCCTCACGTCAGCTCCTTGAGGAATTCCCTGGTCCGGTCGGCCTTGGAGTAGATCGAGCCGATGAAGTCGGTGACGCCGGCCTCGGCCAGCTCGTCCAGCTGGGCCCGCACGTAGTCCTCGTCGCCCACGATGGCCACGTCGCCGGGGCCCTCGGCGCCCTCCTTGTCGAGCATCGCCCGGTAGGAGGGCAGCCGGCCGTACCCATGGAAGACCTCGTTGGCGCGGGCGCGCGCGGCGGCGGGGTCGTCGGTGAGGCAGATCGGCAGCCCGCAGACCACGCGCGGCTCCGGGCGGCCGGCCTCCTTGGCGGCCTCGCGGATCGTGGGCGCCACGTGCCCGGCGACCGTCTTGGGGCCGGTCATCCACAGCACGGTGCCGTCGGCCATGGCGCCGGCCAGCTTCAGCATGCGGGGCGCGAGCGCGGCGATCAGCACGGGCATCCCGGCTCCCGGGGTGGTGAGCGCGATGTCGGCCTTGAGCGTCTCGCCCTCGAACTTGACCTTCTCCCCGCGTACCAGCGGCAGCAGGATCTCCAGGTACTCCTTCATGTGCCGGGCTGGGCGGTCGAAGCTGTAGCCGAACATGTGCTCGATGACGATCTTGTGGGACAGGCCGATGCCGAGCGCGAGCCGCCCACCGAGCGCGGCGTTGGCGGTCATCGCCTGCTGGGCGAGCGCGGCCGGGTGGCGCGGGTAGGTGGGGACGACGGCCGTGCCGTACTCCATGCCGGAGATCTGCGTGCCCGCGGCGGCCAGCGCGGTGAGGGCGTCGAGGTGGAAGATGTTGGACAGCCACGCCGAGGCGAACCCGTCGGCAGCGGCGGCGGCGAGCTGCTCGCGCAGCGCGCCGATGGGATCGTCCCCTGGGGGGACCTCGAGGAAGAGACCGACGCGCATCCGAACTCCATTCTGGTCGATGAGCGCAGTCTAATGGGGGTCTCGGTGGCTCGCAGAGTCCATCCCGACCTACTTCAGCGCCTCCCGGTCGCATCCCCCTTACACTCGTGCCAATAAAGCTTGGCGATCTCCGGCAGAACCGCCTTCCAGGCGGATTTGTAAGCTTGGCTCATGAGCCACGAGCGCGCGGGACAGCCCGCCCAACCGTCTGACCTGGTCGACGTCGCCAGGCTGGTGACCGCGTACTACGCGCTTCATCCGGACCCCGGCTCGGTCGCCCAGCGGGTGTCCTTCGGGACCTCCGGGCATCGGGGGTCGTCCTTCGACACGGCCTTCAACGAGGACCACATCGTGGCCACCAGCCAGGCCATCTGCGAGTACCGCTCCGCGCAGGGCATCGACGGGCCGCTCTTCCTGGGCATCGACCCGCACGCGCTGTCGGAGCCGGCCCGGGTCTCGGCGCTCGAGGTCTTCGCGGCCAACGACGTGCCCGTGCTGATCGACTCGCGCGACGGCTACACGCCGACACCTTCGGTGTCCCACGCGATCCTCACCCACCCGGGTTCGGACGGCGTGGTGATCACGCCGTCGCACAACCCGCCCTCCGACGGGGGCTTCAAGTACAACCCGCCCAACGGCGGTCCCGCCGACACGGACGTCACCTCGCGCATCCAGGAGCGGGCCAACCAGCTGCTCGCCGACGGCCTCAAGGGGGTGCGGCGCGTGCCGTACTCGCGGGCCCTGGGTACGGCGGGGCGGTACGACTTCCTGGACGCGTACGTCTCCGACCTGCCCTCGGTCATCGACGTCGACGCGATCAGGTCCGCCGGGGTGCGCATCGGGGCCGATCCGCTCGGCGGCGCCAGCGTGGCCTACTGGCAGGAGATCGCCACGCGGCACCGGCTGGACCTCACGGTGGTCAATCCCCTGGTGGACCCCACGTGGCGGTTCATGACGCTGGACTGGGACGGCAAGATCCGGATGGACTGCTCGTCGCCTCACGCGATGGCCGGGGTGATCGCCCAGCGGGACGTCTATGACATCTCCACCGGGAACGATGCGGATGCCGACAGGCACGGCATCGTCACGCGTGACGGGCTGATGAACCCGAACCACTACCTGGCCGTGGCGATCTCCTACCTGTACGCCAACCGTCCCGCGTGGCCGGCGGGCGCCGGGGTCGGCAAGACCATGGTCTCCAGCGGCATCATCGACCGGGTCGCGGCCTCACTCGGGCGGGAGCTCTACGAGGTGCCGGTGGGCTTCAAGTGGTTCGTGGCCGGCCTGCTTGACGGCTCGCTCGGCTTCGGCGGCGAGGAGAGCGCCGGCGCCTCGTTCCTGCGCCGCGACGGCTCGCCCTGGTCCACGGACAAGGACGGCATCATTCTCGCGCTGCTGGCCTCGGAGATCCTCGCCGTCACCGGCAAGTCCCCCAGCGAGCACTACCGGGACCTGACGGCCCGCTTCGGCGCCCCCGCCTACGCCCGGGTGGACGCCCCCGCGACCCGCGAGCAGAAGGCCGTCCTGGCCAAGCTGTCCGCCTCGCAGATCACCGCGTCGGCCCTGGCGGGTGACCCGATCACCGACGTCCAGACCTCGGCCCCCGGCAACGGCGCCCCGCTGGGCGGCGTCAAGGTCTCCACCGCTCACGCCTGGTTCGCCGCCCGCCCCTCGGGCACGGAGGACGTCTACAAGATCTACGCCGAGTCCTTCAAGGGGCCCGAGCATCTGGCCCAGGTCCAGCAGGAGGCCAGGGCCGTGGTCAACGCCGCCCTCTCCTGACGTCACATCCTGCGCAGGTAGGCGGTCCACTGCTGCCAGAACAGGGAGCCGCTCGTGCTGACGAACGGCTCCCGCTGCAGCTTGAGCCGGTACAGCGTGTCGAAGAGCGCGTCGCTGCCCTGCATGTTGCCGAAGCTCGGCCTCGTCACCAGGCCCACGTAGACCTTGACCGCGGTCGCGTGGCCCTTGGCCTCGGCGATGAACTGGAACAGCGACCAGCCGAGCGAGTAGTTGAACGAGCGGTACTTCTCATCGTAGAAGTGCTCGTTGTTGGGCAGGTCCGCGCGAAGCAGGCCCTTGGCCAGGCCATCACGGATCACCCACCGGTCGCCGGCGGCCGGGGTCCCGCGGACCTCGATGTAGCGGGCGAATCCCTCGACGGCCCAGCGGGGCGCGGACAGGCTCAGGGACTTGCTCTTGTCCCCGTTCACCGGGCCCAGCTCGATGTCGACCTCCTGCACCGCCGTGGAGATCGCGTGAGTCATCTCGTGCTTCATCACCAGCAGCGGGTTGTCCGACTTGAGGGCGGACTTCATGTTGACCACCATGCGGGAGCCCGCGTAGTGGCCCGTGACGGTGACCTTGTCGGCGTTGGCGCCCAGCAGGGGGATCTCCACGCCCTCCGACCAGGTGGGCGTGCCCGCGCCGAACCACTTCTTGTAGCTGGCGGGCCTGCCGGTCAGGAACAGGGCGAAGCCGGCGGGCGCCGCGTTGCCCATCCAGTCGCGGCGCACCTCGGCGCTGGCCCTGGCGGCGACCTTGGCGTAGGCGTCGAAGTCGGGGACCGACCCGTCGGTGGCCAGCACCACGTCGCCCTTCTTGGCGACGGTCAGCCGGGTCAGCTCCCACGGGGCGTCGAAGGTCAGCCCGTAGTCGTCGGTGACGGGCCCGACGTCGACCATCGTGTACTGCCCGTTCACCATCGCGAACAGGTAGATGTAGTCGCTGGCGCTGCTGTCCCTGTCGACGCCGGCCAGCTTGGACACCAGGCGCACCTTGAAGCCGTCGGCGTCCTGCGGCAGCGTCCTGGCGTAGCGCTGTGCCTTGGCGACCAGCGGGCCGTCGGAAGGGCCGCTGGACAGCTGCAGCGTCTCCCACTGGAACTTGCGCAGGTTCGCGAACTGCAGTTTCTGGACCGCCACCAGCGCGGCGTTGGACGTGTCGACCCCCGCCAGCCAGGCATTCTCGTCACCGGAGCGCAGCGCGGCGTTGCGGCGGTCGATGAAGCGCTTGACGTCGGCCTGCATGTCCGTGGCGTCGCGTGTCTTCTCCCCCCCGGTCAGCCGGCCGGGCAGGCGGCACCCGCTCAGCAGGAACACCGATCCGGTGAGCGTGAACAGGGCACGACGGCGTGTCAGCACGTAGAACTTCCTCCAAGGACGCTGATGGTCGGGCAGCGAGTCATGCGGTGGCGATCTACGGCTGCACTCGAACGACGTGAAGGCTAGCCGAGTGATCCACGACCGCACGCACCGGGTCGGGGCCGAGACGCAACACCGCGCAAGGCTCCCCTACCACCGCATAACGGGCGCATAGGTGATCTGTAACATCTGCCTCGCTGGAGGTGCAGATGGAGTTCCGCGTGCTCGGACCGGTCGAGGTCCACGTCGACGGCCGGGCCGTGCCCATCCCCGGTCCTCGGCCGCGGGCGCTGCTCGCGGCGCTGCTGCTCTCCCCCAACCGGCTCGTCACGGTCGACCGGCTGGTGGACGCGATCTGGGGGGAGGAGCCGCCCGCCTCGGCGGTGCCCAACCTGCGCCAGCACGTGACCGCGTTACGCCGGATGCTGGGGCCCGAGTCGTCGAGGATCTCCGGGCAACCGGGGCGCGGCTACCGGATCGAGCTCCTGCCCGGGGAACTCGATCTCGACGTCTTCACCGACCTCGTGGCCCGGGCACAGCAGGAAGGGGAACCGGGCCTGCTCGGGCAGGCGCTGGCGGTGTGGCGGGGCGAGCCGCTGCAGGACCTCCCGCCTCACCCGATCTTCACCTCGGCGGCCGGCCGGCTCGGCGAACGCCGCCTCGCCGTACTGGAGGACTGGTTCGAGGCCAGGCTGGCCTCGGGAGGGCACGACGAGCTCCTTCCCGAGCTGCGCGCCCAGGTCGTCGAACATCCGCTGCGCGAGCGTCTGTGGGCGTTGCTGATGCGCGCCCTGCACCAGGCCGGCCGGCGGGGCGACTCGCTGGCCGCCTACGCCCGGGCCGGCGCCGTCCTGGCCGACGAGCTCGGCGTCGAACCCGGCCCCGAGCTCCAGGAGTTGCACGCCCGCCTGCTTTCCGGCCCGCGCGCGACCTGGGTTCCCAGGCAGCTGCCGCCCGCCGCCGGTCACATCACCGGCAGGGACTCGGCGCTGGCCAGGCTCGACCGGCTGAGCCAGGAGTCCTCGGCCGTGGTCATCGCGGTGATCGACGGCGGGGCCGGCGTGGGCAAGACCACGCTGGCGGTGCACTGGGCGCACCGGGCTCAGGCCCGCTTCCCCGACGGGCAGCTGTACGTGGACCTGCGCGGCTTCGACGCGACCTGCTCGGTCATGGCGCCGGCCGACGCCGTGCGCGGCGTCCTGGAGACCTTGGGCGTGCCCGCCGAGCGGATGCCGGCCACCCTGGAAGCGCGGACCGCGCTGTATCGCAGCCTGCTCGCCGATCGCCGGGTGCTGGTCGTCCTCGACAACGCCCGCGACGCCGAGCAGGTCAGGCCGCTGCTTCCCGGCTCGCCCGGCTGCATGGCGGTGGTGACCAGCCGCAACCGGATGCCCGGACTGGTAGCGGCGCAGGGCGCGCACCCGCTGTCGCTCGACCTGCTGCCGGTCGCCGAGTCCCGCGAGCTGCTCGCCCGCCGCCTGGGACAGGCTCGCGTCCAGGCCGAGCCGGACGCGGTGGAGGAGATCATCGCCAGGTGCGCGCGGCTGCCGCTGGCGCTGGCGGTCATCGCCGCCCGCGCCGCCGGCCGGCCCGGCCTCCCGCTGGCCGCGCTCGCGGCCGAACTGCGCGCGACCGCCGGCCTGCTGGACGCCTTCGACGGCGAGGACGTGGCCACCCAGGTGCGGGCGGTGTTCTCCTGGTCCTATCGGGCTCTGGGTGCGGGCGCCGCGCGGCTGTTCCGGCTGTTCGCCGTGCACCCGGGGCCCGATCTGGGCCTGACAGCGGCGGCCGGCCTGGCCGGAGTGCCGCCGCGGCAGGCCCGGCTGCTCCTGGCCGAGCTGACGCGCGCCCACCTCGTCCTCGAGCACGTGCCCGGCCGCTACAGCTTCCACGATCTGCTGCGCGCCTACGCCACCGAACTGGTCCACGCCCACGACCCGCTCGCCGAGCGCCAGGCCGCGCTCCGCCGCCTGTTCGACCACTACCTCCATACGGCCTGCGCCGCCGCCAGGCTGCTGAGCCCGCACCGGGAACCCTTCCCGCTCGCCCCCTCTGCACCGTACGTCGCCCTGGACGAGCCCGCCGACCACCGGTGGGCGCTGTCCTGGTTCGCCGCCGAGGACGCCGTCCTGCTCGCCACCATCACGCAGGCGGCCGACACCGGGCACGCCACCCACGCCTGGCAGCTGGTCTGGGCGGTCTCGCCGTACCTGGACCGGCGCGGGCGCTGGCACGAGCAGATCGCCGTCCAGAAGACCACCCTGGCCGCCGTGCTGCAGGAGGGCGACCTGGCCGGGCAGGCGCACACCCACCGCAGCCTCGGCTGGACCTACACGCGGCTCGACCGCCACGCCGACGCCCACGCCCACCTCCGGCTCGCCCTGGAGCTGTACGGCGAGCTCGGCGACCACACGGGCAAGGCCCACACCCACGGCAACCTTTCGGGCGTACTGGAACGGCAGGGCCGCCCGCGCGAGGCGCTCGGCCAGGCCCAGGCGGCGCTCGAGCTGTACCGAGCCGCCGGGCACACGGCGGGTCAGGCCAGGGCGCTCAACGCCGTCGGCTGGCAGCACGCCCTGCTCGGCGACCACGCGCAGGCCCTCGAGCACTGCCAGGCGGCCCTCGCGCTGCACGAGGAGACCGGCGACAGGCACGGGCAGGCCACGACGTGGGACAGCCTGGGGTACGCCCACCACCACCTCGGCGCGCACCGGCGGGCCGTCACCTGCTACGAGCAGGCCCTCGACCTCTTCCGCGAAGGCGGCGACCGCTACAACGAGGCCGACACGCTCACCCACCTCGGCGACACCCACCACGCGGCGGGAGACGCGCCCGCCGCGCACCGAGCCTGGCGCCAGGCCCTCGACATCCTCCACGACCTCGACCACCCGGCCGCGGCCGGCATCCGCGCCAAACTCCTCCCCAAGGACTGAAGCTGTCGTCGATCAGCGTTCCGGCAGGTGGATGATCGCCCACGGGCATGGCGGCCCCGGGTTCGCACAAGACCGCAGGTAGCGTTCGGGGTATGAGCCGGATCGGGATCGGGCTGCCGGCGGCCGTGCCGGGTGCCGACATGAGCCTGCTGGGGCGGTGGGCGGCCGAGAGCGAGCGGGCCGGGTTCGAGTCGGTCGGAGTGATCGATCGGCTGGTCTACGACAACGTGGAGCCGTTGACCGCGCTGGCCGCGGCGGCGGCGTGCACCGAGCGGGTCGAGCTCGTCACGACCGTGCTGAACATCGGGTGGCGGAACAACGCGGTGCTGCTGGCCAAGCAGCTGGCGTCCGTGGAACTGATCTCCGGGGGGCGGCTGACGGCGGGGCTGGGGCTGGGCGGGTGGCCGGAGGACTTCGTGGTCAGCCACGCTCCCCGCCCGCGTCACGCGCTGTGGGATTCGACGTTGCGGACGATGCGCGAGGTGTGGTCAGGGAAGGTCAGCGGCCAGGGCGGGCCGATGACCGTACTGCCCGAGGGGCGGCCGAGCCTGCTGTTCGGCGGGATGGTGCCTGCGGCGTTCCGGCGGGCGGCCGCGCACGGGCAGGGGTGGGTGGCGCCGCTGTCCGGGCTGCGGCTCCTGCAGGAGGGCGTCACGGCGGTACGGCGGGCCTGGGCGCACGCCGGCAGGGACGGGCAGCCGCGGATCGTGACCGGGCGGTACTTCGCCCTCGGGGAGGACCCGGACGCGTACCTCCGCCACTACTACGGCGACTCCTACTTCCCGATGGTCAGGGCCGACACGCTCACCACGGCCGAGGAGCTCGGAGCCGAGCTGGCGCGGCTGGAGGAGGCAGGCGCCACGGACGTGGTGCTCTACCCGGCATCGCCGGGGCTGGACCAGATAGAACGGCTGGCCGAAGCGCTACCCGCCTGACGAACCGAGAGCCGGCGCGAAAACCTGCCCGACGCCGGTACGGCCGAGGTCGGCGTGGCGGCCCGCCTCGACGCCGTCGCGGTAGCCGGTGCCGCTGGTGCGCGGAATGCTGACCCGGATGCGCGGATACCGCTCGGCCACTGCCCGATCCACCTCGGCGCCCCGGTCGGCCAGCACCAGGGCCGTGCCGGGTGAGGCGTCGGCGACGGCGGCGGACTCCGCCACGCGCAGCAGCCGATAGACCTCGTCGGTGAAGCCGAGCAGCCACGACCGCCGGTAGGCGCGCACCGCGGTCACGGTGGGCGATGGCCGTACCCGGGAAAGGCCGGAGGCCATCTGCAGCAGCAGCGAGGTGGCCAGCAGGTCGGCGCGCTCCAGGTCGGCGGCGAAGCCGAAGATGTGCACCCGGTGTCCGCCGTCGCCGCGTCCGATGAGCAGCGGACGGCAGCGGACGGCCTGGGCGACGAGCGAGACCAGGCGGGCCTTCTCGCGCGCCCACGGGTTGGGCAGGGTGACGACCCGGTCGGCGGGGCTGCTCCTGACCTCGCCAGGAGCCAGGGACTCGATGCCGTACTTGGCCATCAGCGCGGAGGCGGCCGCCATGAAGGTGGCGCGCTCGTGCTCGTTGTCGGTCCGTTCGGCCTTGGCCAGCAGCTTCCTGACGCGATCGAGCGTGCGCTCCCTCAACCGGCTCCCCGCCTTCAGGACTTGGTCAGCACCCGCCCGTCGTCGGAGATGGCGGGGAAGGCGCCGGTGTCGACTATGCCGTGCTGCTGGTAGAGGGCCTCGATCAGGGCGTGCGCCTGCGGCTCCAGCTTCCACAGGGCACGATACTCGCGCGCGGAGGCCAGCGAGACGCCGATCTCCTGGGCGATGTCGACCGTCCGCGGCACGATGCCCTTGGCGATCTGCCGGTCCCAGTAGACCCGCGCCGACCGCATCAACGCGGCGCGCTCGGCGGTGCTGACCACCTGCGGGGTGGTGTCGAAGACCTCGATGTCCTCGTCCTCGTCCTTGACCAGCTCGACCAGGGCCGGAGGGAGAGCCGGGCGGGCGGGAACCGGTTCCTGCTCGGCGTCGCGCTCCCACGGCACGCGCGGGTCGGCGTCGATCAGGGCGGAGGTGTTGTAGAGCGCGGCGATCTGGGCCAGGAGCGCTTCCTGGCGCCCCTGGTCGACGGCCAGCCCGGTGTGCTCGACGGCCTGGTCCATGGCCTTGTCGAGCCTGGCGAGCGCGGCGCGGACCTTGCGCTCAGGCGCGCCGCCCTCGCGCAGCGCCTTGGCCTTCTTGGCGGCCAGGGCGACGCGGGTGAGCCTGCGGTGGGCGTCGACCTCGCTGGCCGTACGGTCGCTCACCTCGGCCAGGCCGACGCGGACCAGCAGCCGCTCGGGGGTGAGCCGCCAGTTGATGCGGCCGGTGCCGCGGATGCGGTGACGCTCGATGGCCATGCCGCGCTCCCACAGCCAGGCCGCCACCAGCGGCGCGGCCAGGCGGAAGACCGCCTCGGGGAGGCTGCGCGCGTCCATGCTGGACAGCACCGCGGTCAGGCAGGTCAGCGCCCACACGGCGATGCCGTCGATACCGGCGGAGAAGTTCTCCCGCATGTTGCGCCTGGCCCGCACGGCGCTGGTGATGATGGCGACCTCGATGAAGGCGAACAGCAGAAACCGCAGCGGCCCGTTCAGCCCCAGCACGTCGCCCGAGAAGCGCCACATGCCCTGCGCGGACACGCCCGTCGCGATCGAGGCGGCCACGATCGTGAGGATGTCCTCGATGGGACGCACCGCGACATAGCGGGCGATCAGCCACACGGAGCCGCGCCAGACGATCCTGACGGCGAAGTACAACAGGGCCAGCCCTACCAGGCCGAGAACGGCGATGACGGCGGTGGCGACGGGCTTGTCCGAGACGAAGGCAGCTATTTCCTCGAATGTGGGCATCAGTCACTATCCGTGAGGTTCAAACTCGGGCCGTATAACAGCGAGATCATTGCAGAATGTCGGCTTCCTGTACGGCAAACGCAGCCCACTGCCCCATTTGCCCCAGTTTTCCCTCACGGAACACGGCGTAAGATCTTTACCGTGCTGGAACGCTGGCTCGCGGTCGCGGGCGACTCCCCCGCCGCGGCATCGGTGGGCGCGGAGCTGATCGCGCGCTGGTCCGAGCCGCATCGCCGCTACCACACCCTCGATCACCTGCGCGCGGTGCTCGAGGCGGTCGACCTGCTGGCCGCCGAGGCCGCCGATGTCGACGCGGTACGGCTGGCGGCCTGGTTCCACGACGCCGTCTACGACGGGCGGCCGGGCTGGGACGAGGAGCGCAGCGCCGAGCTGGCCCAGGCACGGCTGCCGCGCTGCGGGATCGGCGCGGACAGGATCGGCGAGGTGGCCCGGCTGGTCCGGCTCACCGCCGCGCACGACACCCTGCGGGAGGGCGACGCCGACGGGGCCGTGCTGTGCGACGCCGACCTGTCGGTGCTGGGGCGCGACGGCTACGAGGCCTACACCCGGCAGATCAGGCAGGAGTACCGCCACGTGCCCGACGAGCTGTTCACCGCGGGCCGCTCCGAGGTGCTGCGCAGGCTGCTGGCCGTACCGCGGCTGTATCGGACGCCGCGCGCGCGGGAGCTGTGGGAGGCCCGCGCGCGGGAGAACATGAGCGCCGAGCTAGCGGCGCTTGCGGCGGCGCAGGCCTGAGGCGATGAGGCGGCGCAGCAGCTCCTGGGAGCTGACGAACTCGGCGCCCAGTTCGACGGCGCGCGCGTGGGCCGTCTCGGGCACGTCGTAGTGGTCGCGGTCGAAGGCGCGGTTGGGCACGCCGAGCAGCACCGCGAAGTCGTGCAGCTCGTCCAGGGAGCTGTCGCTGACCAGATGGGACCACATGAGGCCGCGGGGGCCCGGCCAGATCGGGGGATCGATGAGCACGCTCACGTGGTCAAGGGTAGGACCCTGCCCTGAACGGTCACCTCGCCGAGGTCTGCGACGACCAGGTCGGCGTCCTGCTCGCCGAGCTCGGCGCCCTGGCCGAGCCGGTCCACCGCGATGACCAGACCGAAGCCGCCCTTGCGGCCCGCCTGCAGGCCGGGCAGGGCGGAGTCGACCACGGCCACCTTGGCGGCGGGCAGGTCCAGACGGCGGGCGGCCTCGAGGAACAGCGCGGGATCGGGCTTGCCCGGCAGGTTCATCAGCGCCGCGTCATTGCCGTCGACCAGCAGGTCGAACAGGTACATGACGCCCGCGGACGTCACCATCTTGCGCCCGTGCAGGCTGGCCGAGACCGCCGCGGTGCGGGCGCCGCGCCTGCGCAGCTCGTGCAGCAGCGCGACCGTGGACGGGAAGGCGGCCACGCCGTACTTTTCCACCTGTTGCATGAAGTAGCGGTCCTTGGCCAGCCCGAGCCCGTGCACGGTCGGCGCGCCCGGCTCGTCGTCCGGCGCCCCCTCGGGCAGTTCGATGCCGCGCGAGGCCAGGAACGTGCGCACGCCGTCCAGCCGAGGACGCCCGTCGACGTGGCGCAGGTAGTCGGCGCGGATGTCGAAGGGCTCGGAGCGGCCGCGTAGGAACGCGTCGAAGGCGTGCTTCCAGGCGGCCGCATGCACCCGGGCGGTGTCGGTGACCACGCCGTCAGTGTCGAAGACGACGGCGCGGACCGCAGTCAGATCAATACCCTCCACATACGTGAACGTACGCGCTTTACCAGGAGACGGGTAGCTTCTCCACGCCGTAGACGATCGCCAGCTTGCGGAAGGGGACCTCGCCGTCCACGCGCAGCGTCGGAAACCGCCGCAGCAGCGCGGGATAGGCGATGCGCATCTCCATCTGGGCCAGCGGCGCGCCGACACACCGGTGGATGCCGTGGCCGAAGGCCAGGTGGGAGCCGGCCACCTCGCGGTCGGGCAGGACCTGCTCGATGCCCTCACCCAGCTTGGGGTCGCGGTTGGCGGCGGCGAGCGAGCAGAGGACCATCTCGCCCTTCTTGATCGGCGTGCCGAACAGGTCCAGGTCCTCACGGGCGAAGCGGGGGAAGGCGACCTGCACCACGGTCATGTAGCGCAGCAGTTCCTCCACGACCTGGACCACGTAGCCGTCCTCGTCGCGGACGCGGGCGGCCACGTCGGGGTTCTCCAGCAGCCACAGGGTGCCCAAGGCCAGCATGCTGGTGCTGGTGTCGTGGCCGCCGACCAGCAGGCCGTCGGCCATCGAGGCCAGCGTGCGATCGTCCAGCTCGTCGCCGTGATCGCGGATCAGCTGGCCGAGCAGGCCCTCGCCGGGCTTCTCCCGCTCGCGCCCCACCAGGTCGGTCAGGAACGTCATCGCGTCGTTGATCGCCTGCAGCGACGCCTCGGGCCCGGCGGTGAAGTCGAAACGGTCCTTGCTGATCTTCAGGAAGTCGGACCGCTCGTCGTAGGGCACACCGAGCAGCTCGCACACCACAAGCGACGGGATCGGCAGCGCGAAGGCCTCCACCAGGTCAACCGGCTTGTCGGAGGCCTCGATGCGGTCGAGGTGCTCGTTGACGATGTCCTCCACCCGCGGCTCCAGCCTGCGCAGGCGGCGCATGGTGAACTCGGGCGTCAGGAACTTGCGCAGCCTGGTGTGCTCGGGCGGGTCGCGGAAGCCGAGCCCGCCCGGGTCCTCCTGGTTGGAGCCCAGTCCGATCACATTGCCGAAATCATTGCTGAAGCGCTCGTGGTCGCCGAGCACGGCTCGCACGTCCTCATAGCGGGTGACCAGGTACACCATCTGGCCGCCCGGGATCTCCATGGGGAAGACCGCCTGCTCCGTCCGGATGCGCGCGAGCTCGGCCACGGGGTCGAACCCCTCACGCATGAACTGGACGAGGGGGAACTCGTTATCCGACATCTAAATCCGTCCTGCTGGGGATACATCAGATGATGTTGGGACAAAACCCTCCATAGATGGTCCCATCCGCGAGGACGGGATCTGGCCAGGATGCTGCCAGATCAGGGATGAACCAGGGTTGCGTTCGTCTCATCCCCGGTCAGGATCCGTTCCGCCTCCGGCGGCCCTGGCAGCGGTGCCCGCGCCGAGAGCGACGGCGGCGCGGGTTTGGGCCTGCGCGGCTCCCTGACCCCGCCGTCGCCTCCCATCGGGTCGCCGGGGAGGTCGTCGTCATCCGGGCCGTGCGGCTCGCCCGGGCCGTAGCCTGGTTTCCAGCTCGGTGCGCCACTGGTGAGTGCGCGGCGCCTGCGCGATCGCTTGCTCACCCGGCCATTGTGCGCGACTTTCCGCCCCGTGTCTCGTGCGCCGCCGCAACACCCCTAAATGCTCTTCTTGTACGCCTGCTCTTGTACGGCTACCGCCGCACTTCCGCGCACGCGCCGTAAGTGGCCGGCCTCTGTCCTGGCCGGCCGGGAAGGCTCACGGGGTTGCTCGCCGCAACGCGCGCCTGTGGGCGTGGGTCAGGCTTGTCCTGGCACCAGGAGTACGGCGGCGGGTAGTTCGCGCATCTGCTCTGGGATGGTGACATATCCGTCTATTACCTCGGCGGGCCCATCCCCCCAGGTCATGAAATTTCCGGTCAAGTCGTCGGGCAGGCGGAACCGGCCCGCGGAAGGGTCGAGCACGATCACGTTGAGCGTGCCGTCCGGCCGTACCGTGTAGCGGACCGGCACCCCCACCGGCTCGGCGTGCCGCCGCCACGGCCGCGTGCCGTAGATCGCGCCGGCGTGGTCGCGCAGCCACGCCCCCAGGTACCGCAGCCGCTCCACCTGGTTCTCCGGCAGCGTCCCGTCGCCGCGCGGGCCGATGTTGAGCAGCAGGTTGCCGTTCTTGGCCACGGTGTCGGCCAGCAGGTGCACCAGCTGGGCGGGCCCGATCAGGTGCCGGTCGTCCTCGGCCCTGTTGTAGCCGAACGAGCGGCCCAGCCCCCGGGTGGCCTCCCACACCCACGGCGTCGTCCGCCCCTCCGTGGTGTACTCGCGGGTGCGGAAGCCCAGGTGCGGCACGCCCCACCGGTCGTTGACCACGCCGTCGGGCACCGCGGCGTAGTAGCGCTCGAAGAGGGACTTGAGGCTGTACGGCCCGGCCGCCTTGGCCGAGTCGGGCCAGTCGATGTCGTTCCACAGCACGTCGGGCGCGTGCCGGTCGATCAGCTCGGCGACCTGGTCGAAGCAGTAGCGGGCGAAGGCCTCGTCGTTGCGGCGGAAGGTGAACAGGTCGGTCGAGGAGCGGATGGGCGGGAAGTGCGAGACGTGCCAGTCCAGCGCCCCCGAGTAGTAGCAGCCGAAGCGCAGCCCCTCGGCCCGGGCGGCGGCGGCCAGCTCGGCCACCACGTCCCTGCGTGGCCCGCGATGCAGGCTGCCGAAGCGGGTCGTGGCGGTGTCCCACAGGCAGAACCCGTCGTGGTGCTTGGCGGTCGGGATCACGTAGCGGGCGCCGCACTCGGCGAACAGCGCCATCCAGCCCTCAGGCGCCTTGGGCTGCCACTGGTCGGCCAGGTCCTCGTAGGAGGTGCCGACGCCGAAGTTCCGCTCGTGGTGTTCGGCGGTCGGCGAGCCGGGGATGCGGACGGTGTTGGCGTACCACTCGGCGTACTGGTGGTGGCTGTAGTCCAGCTCGACGGGCACGTCGGGCCCCGGATAGGCCCAGCCGGGCACCGAGTACAGCCCCCAGTGCACGAACACGCCGAACTTGGCGTCCCGGTACCACCCGGGCACATCCCTGGAGGGGTAGTCCACACCGAGGTCGGGCCCGGTACGTCGATCGAAAGCGAACATGGAGTCCTTTCAGCGTCCGGCGAGCCCGGCGGTGGCGATGCCCTTGACCAGGTGCTTCTGCAGCGCGATGAGCAGCAGCAGGGTGGGCAGGATGGAGATGATCGAGGCGGCCATGACCAGGTGCCACTGGTTGCCGTTCTGGCCGAAGAACAGCTGTAGTCCGAGGGGCACGGTGCCGCGCGCGGTCACGTCGTTGATCATGATGAGCGGCCAGAGGAAGCTGTTCCAGTAGGTGATGAAGGTGAACACGGCCAGAACGCCCAGCGCGGGCCTGGCAAGCGGGAGCATGATGCGCACGAAGATGCGCAGCTCACCCGCGCTGTCGATGCGCGCGGCCTCCCGCAGCTCGCCGGGCACGCTGCGGAAGAACTGCCGCAGCAGGAACGTGCCGAACGCGGTGAAGGCCCACGGGAAGATCAGCGACTGGTAGCTGTCGACCCAGCCGAAGGCCTGCATGAGCAGGAACATCGGCACGACCAGCACCTCCTGCGGCACCATCAGCGTGGCCAGGAACAGCAGGAACACCCCGTCCCTGCCGCGCCAGCGCAGCGCGGCGAAGGCGTAGGCCGACAGCGCCGAGGCGCACAGCACGACCACCGTCCCCGCGCCGGCGACCAGCACGCCGTTCAGGATGTAGCGCTGGAACGGCACGTAGGCGAAGACGTCGGAGAAGTTCTGCCAGCGCAGCGAGGAGCCGACCAGCGAGGCCGAGCCGAACGTCTCCCCCGGCGGCTTCAGCGCCGTGGCGACCGCGAAGATCAGCGGATACAGGAACGCCAGCGCCACCCCGGCCAGCAGCACATGGGAGATCACGCTTCTAGCTCTCATAGTGCACCCACCGCTGCTGGCCGAGGAACTGCACGCCGGTCACCAGCAGGATGATCGCGAACAGCACCCACGCGCCCGCCGCCGCAAGCCCGAGGTCGCGCGCCTGGAACCCGGCCTGGTAGATGTCCATGACCAGGGTCTCGGTGGCGTTGCCCGGGCCGCCCGCGGTCAGGATGTAGGGCTGGGTGAACACCTGCAGCGCGCTGATCACCGTCATGATCGTGGCGAAGAACAGCGCCGGTGAGATCAGCGGCAGCTGCACCCGCAGGAGCCTGCGCCAGCCGGTCGCCCCGTCGATCGCGGCGGCCTCCAGCACCGGCTTGGGCATCTCGTTGATGGCCGCGGAGAAGACGATCAGGTTGTAGCCGAAGCCCTGCCAGACACTCATCGCCACCACCGACAGCAGCGCGGTGTGCCCGTCGGCCAGCAGGTTGGGCTCCCTGCCGATCTGCTGGAACAGCAGTTTCCAGATCACCGCGTTGGCCACCATCGGCGTGATCGCCGGGATGAAGAACAGCACCCGCCACAGGTTCTTCCAGCGCGAGTGGCTGATCCAGAACGCCAGCCCGAGCGCGACCACGAGGTTCAGCGGCACGTACAGCCCGGTGAAGACGAACGTGTTGCGCAGCGCCGCGAGGAAGTTGGGATCCTCACCGAACAGGTAGCGGAAGTTGTCGAGCCCGATGAACTCCTGGGTGCCCAGCATGGGCCACTGGAAGAAGCTCATGACGACCGCCATGCCGACAGGGAACAGCGTGAACAGTCCGAGCCCGAGCACGCTCGGCGTGGCGAAGCCGAGCGCGCTCCACTGCTCGGCGCGGCTGAGCCTCACTGGCCCCGCGCGCCCTGCTGCTGGATGGCCGACAGCGCGTCCTTGGGGCTCTGCGCCCCGGTGTAGGCCTGCAGGAGGTACTGCGCCATGGTCTTGTTGACCGTGTCCCAGTTCTTCGTCGTGAACAGCGGCACTCCGCCGGCGAGACCGTCCTTGATCGCGGCCATCGCCTGCTGCACGCCCTCGGCGTTGTCCGGATTCGCCTTGACCAGGAACTGCTCGTAGTCGGCCTGCTGCGCCGTACGGGCCGGGAAGCCACGCCCCGCTCCGGCGAGATACCCCTGCGCCTCGGCCCCGGCCAGGATCGACACCGCCTTGATCGCCTGCTCCTTGTACGGGCACGACTTGGCCACGCCGAAGCCGGAGTTGGCGACGTAGGTCTTCGACCCGTTCGGCCCGGCGGGCAGTGGCGCGAGGCCGACCTTGAACTTGGCGTCCTTCAGTGTGGAGCCGACGTCCCAGGAGCCGTCGACGGCCATCATGGCGTTGCCGTTGACGAACTGGGTCTCGCCCCAGCCGCCGTCGGAGGAGCTGGCAGGGACGCTACCCGCCTTGCTCTTGGCCAGGCCGGCGTACCAGGTGAGCGCGTCGACCATGGGCTGGGCATCCATCTGCAGCTTGAGGTCGTCGGTGACCGGGCGGGCGCCGTTGTAGGACAGCAGCAGCGACAGCGTGTGCAGGTCGGAGAACGACATGCCGAAGCCGCTCTTGCCGCCGGTCGACAGCGCCTTGGCGGCCTTTTCGAAGTCGGCGATCGTCCAGCCGGCCTTCGGCTCGGGCAGACCGGCCTTGGCGAAGGCGTCGGCGTTGTAGTACAGCAGCATCGAGGCCAGGTCGAAGGGCAGGGCGAGCTGCTTGCCGCCCATCTTCAGCGCCTCCAGCGCGGCGGGCGCGAAGCCGTCGCCGGGCGTGAGCGGCTCCATCAGGTCGGCGTAGGCGCCCAGCCGCAGGCTCTGCAGGGACACCACGCAGGCCTGCTTGCCGGCGGCGAACTCGGTCTGCAGCTTGGTGAAATAGTCGTTGAACGGCGCCGTGCGCAACTTGATCTTGATCTTCGGGTCCTGCTGGGTGACGAGCTGGGCGAGATGATCCAGCTGGACCTTCTCGTCCTCGCTGCCCGCCCACATCTCCCAGTCGAGCGTGACCGCGCCCGCCGAGTCCTTCGTGCCGCCGGCCGTACTCGATCCTCCGCCGCCGCATCCGGCGGTCAGCGCCGCCACTAATCCGGTCGCCAGCAGGACCCTGCCGCTGTGTCGCATGAGCCTCGCCCCTAGTATTTTCGGTGACGAATTTATTATGGTTGGCGACCCTAGGCGCGGTAGGAGCCGGGCGTCAAGAGAGGAAGAATGACCACATGCCCCAGCCTCGGTATCGGGAGGATCTGGTCCGCGCGGAGATTCTCGCTCTGGCCGGGTCGCAACCGCTCAACCGCTCACAGATCGCCGCCCGGCTCGGCTTAGGCGCGGCCACGGTCAGCGACCACACCCGGCGCCTGATCGAGCTGGGCTTCATGCGCGAGCTGCCGCCGCAGGTCAGCGGCCCCGGCAGGCCGCGCGTGCCGCTGGAGGTGGTCGCCGACGCCGCCCACACGCTGGGCCTGCGCGTCCACCCCGACCACCTGGTGGGGGTGGTGATGCGGCTCGACGGCAGCGAGGTGCGGCGCTTCAAGCTGCCGTTCTCCCCCGCCGACGACCCGGTCGACCAGCTCGCCTCGGCCTGCGAGCCCGTCCTGGAGGACTCCCGGGTGCGCGCGGTCGGCCTGGCCCTCCCCGGTCTCATCGACCCCTTCGCCGGGACCGTACGGCTCTCGCCCCGGCTCGGCTGGACCGACCTGCCGCTGCTGCCCCTGCTCGCCGCCCGGCTGCCGGTGCCCGTGCTGATCGACAACGACACGCGCGCCTCGACCACGGCCGAGTTGCTGTTCGGCGCCGGGCGCGAGCACGACGACTTCCTGGTGCTGGCCATCGGCGACGGCGTCGGCATGGGCATCGTGCTGGGCCGCCGCGTGCACCGCGGCCCCGACGGCGTGGCCGGCGAGTTCGGCCACGTCCCCATCGGGCCCGGCGGTCCCACCTGCGTGTGCGGGCGGCGCGGCTGCCTGGACGCCTACGTCGCCGACTACGCCCTGGCCGCCGAGGCCCGCGCCCGCGGCCTGACCTCCACGCAGGTCCCCGACCTGGTACGGCTGGCCGCCGAGGACGCCCCGGGCATCAGGGACCTGCTCGCGGAGACCGGCGCCATCCTCGGCAGGGCGGTGGCCGGGGTCGCCAACGTGCTGGCCGTACGCGCCATGACGGTGATCGGTGAGAGCCACGTGCTGTGGCCCTACCTGGCGCCCGGTTTCCACTCCGTGTCCGACGACGGCATCCTGCCAGGCCTGGACATCGCGGTCCGCCCCTGGGACGACAGCGGGCACGCCCTCGGCGCCGCCAGCCTCGTGCTGGCCGCGAGCGTCGTGTCCTGAGCCTCGAAGCTCACAGATCGTGGCGGTCTGACAATCCTTGGTAAAGTCGCCGTATCATGATCCCTCGCCTGGAGTTCGCGGTCCTCGGACCCCTCCTGGTCACGGCGGACGGCGAGCAGATCGATCTGGGGCCGCCCAAGGCCCGCGGGCTGCTCGCGCTGCTGCTGTGCGACCCCGGCAAGCCGATCGCGGTGCAGACGCTGATCAATGAGCTGTGGGGCGAGGCGCCCCCGAAATCGGCGGCCAAGAACATCCAGCTCTACGTGCACACGTTACGGCGGGCGCTGGGCGATCCCGAGCGGATCGTCCGGCGCGAGCCCGGCTACCTGGTCGTCGTCGCTCCCGGCGAGCTGGACGAGCGCCGCTTCGCCGAGCTGGCCGCCCAGGGCGCGGCCGAGACCGACCCGGCGCGCGCCGCCCGCGTGCTGCGCACGGCGCTGGAGCTGTGGCGGGGCGAGGACGCCTTCGCCGACATCCAGGACATCCCGCTGGTCCGCTCCGAGGCCAGGCGCCTGGCCGAGTCGCGGGTGGTGGCCGTGCGGCACCGCATCGACGCCGACCTCCAGCTGGGCAGGCACGCCGAGCTGGTGCCCGAGCTGGTGGCGCTGACCGGCCGCAACCCGCTGCGCGAGCGGCTGTGGGCGCGGCTGATGACCGCGCTGTACCGGTGCGGGCGCAAGGCCGAGGCGCTGGAGGCCTTCAGCGAGGTCAGGCGCGTGCTGGCCGAGGAGACCGGCCTCGACCCCGGGCCCGAGCTGCAGGCGCTGCAGCGGGCCATCCTCACCTCCGACCCGGCGCTCGACCTGCCGGGCGGCCGCTCCCCCTTGCGGCCGCACACGCTGCCAGGCGACCTGGCCGACTTCACCGGGCGTGCCGAGGAGCTGGCGGTGCTGCGGGAGACGCTCAGCGGTGAGCGCGACCCCGACGCCCCGGTGCCGGTGGTGACCGTGTCGGGGCGCGGCGGCATCGGCAAGACCACGTTCGCCGTGCACGCCGCCCACCGCGTCTCCTCCGCCTACCCCGACGGCCAGCTCTTCGCCGACCTGCACACCCGCGCGGACCCGCTGGAGGTGCTCGGCCGGTTCCTGCGGGCGCTGGGCGTGGCCGACGCCCACGTGCCCGAGGACGGCGACGAGCGCGCCTCGCTCTACCGCAGCGTGCTGGCCGGACGGCGGGTGCTGGTCGTCCTCGACAACGTGGGCGACGAGGGGCAGGTGCGGCCGCTGCTGCCGGGCAGCGGCACCTGCGGAGTGATCGTCACCAGCCGGCCGCGGCTGGGCGGACTGGCGTGCACGCGCTCGATCGACCTGGAGGGCCTGTCGGACACCGAGGGCCTGCGCCTGCTGGCGGCGATCACCGGGCGGCGGCGCGTCGGCGCCGAGTGGGCCGCCGCCTCCCGGTTGCTGCGGCTGTGCGCGGGGCTGCCGCTGGCGCTGCGGATCGCCGGGGCCCGGCTGGTGGCCAGGCCGCACTGGCGGGTGGCCGACCTGGTCGACCAGCTCGGCGACGAGCGCGACCGGCTCGACCGGCTGCGCCACGGTGACCAGACCGTGCGGGCCAGCTTCGCGCTGGGCTACCACGCGCTGCCGCCCCGGGCTCGGCTGCTGTTCCGGCTGCTGGGGCGGCTCGACGCGCCTGACCTGCCGTCCTGGGTGGCGGCAGCCGTACTCGACACCTCGCTGAAGGAGGCCGACGAGCTGCTCGACGAGCTGGTCGAGGCGCGGCTGCTGGACGGCACCGGGCCGGCCCGCTACCGCTTCCACGACCTGATCCGGGTCTTCGCCCGCGAGCTCGACGAGCCCGGCGACCAGGAGGCGCTGCGGCGGGCCTTCGGCGGGTGGCTGGCGCTGACCGACGCCGCGCACCGGGCCGCCGGGGCCGGGGTGTACGTGGGCGAGACGCCGCGCTGGCGGCCCGAGATCGCCACCGCTGGGCTGCGGGTGGCGGACAGGCCCGTCGCGCTGATGCTGGCCGAGCGGACGGCGCTGGTGCGGGCGGTGGAGCAGTGCGCGTCGCTGGGGATGGACGAGCTGTGCTGGGAGCTGGCGCTCGGCGCGATGCCGGCCTTTCAGCAGGGCTACTACGTCGACGAGTGGCTGCAGGTGCAGCAGCGGGCGCTGGCCGCCTGCCAGGCGGCGGGCAACCGGCGGGGCGAGGCCGCGATGTGGCACCTGCTGGGGTCGCTGCACGCCTGGCGGCGCCGCTACGCCGAGGCGGGCGGCGCCCACGACCGGGCCCTGCGGCTGTTCCAGGAGATCGGCGACCGGCACGGCACCGCGATCGTGCTGCGGCACCTGGCCGTCTACGAGCGCATCGCCGGCAACGCCGCCCGCTCGGTCGAGCTGGCGCGCCAGGCCTACGACCTGCTGGAGGAGCTGGGCGACGGCAGCGCGGCGGCCGACGCGCTGCACCAGATCGGCATCGTGCACGTCGAGAACGGCTCACTCGAGACCGCGGTCGCGGTCCTGCATCAGGCGGTGGAGCAGGCCCAGCAGGCCGGGGCGGTGCTGATCAGGACGCAGAGCTCCTACTGGCTGGGCGAGGCTTACCTGGCGCTCGGCCGGCCGGCCGAGGCCGAGCGGGCCTTCGAGGTGATCGAGGAGTTCGCCCACGCCATCGGCGGCACCGCGGCGTTCGCGTACGTGCACTACGCCCGCGGGCTGCTGCACTCGGCCAGGGGCGAGCCTGAGCCCGCCCGCGACCGGCTCGTGGTGGCGCTGGAGATGTCGCGGGAGCTGCGCGACCCGCTCATGCAGGTGCGCTCCCTGCACGCGCTGGCCCGCGCCTACCTGGCCCAGTCCGCGACGGAGGAGGCGCGCGTCTGCCTGGACGAGGCGATGGAGCTGTGCCGGCGGCTGGACATCCCGCTGTGGACGGCGCGCCTGCGCGACAGCCTGAACGAGCTGCCGCTCGGCACCCCCGTGAGCCGTGCCGGTGTTCGTCCGTGATCTGGCAGGAGAGCGTTGACCCGGCGGCGGTGTCGAGAGACCCTGGTCGGCGGTTGGGTGCGCCCGCACCGTCGCAGGGGACAACCGGCGAGAGGTCCGAGATGAGCGGCCACGAGCTCCCGATCATGGCCACCGCTTTCACCCGGCGTCAGGTCACCGACCTGCGGCACTCCGTCGGCGATCACGCGCGCCGATCAGGGCTGAGCGGCGCCCGCCACGAAAACTTCGTCCTGGCGGTCCACGAGGCGGTCACCAACGTCGTCGACCACGCCGGCGGCCGTGGCCTGCTCCGCCTCTGGCGGAGCGACGCCCAGCTGCACTGCGAGATCTCGGACTCCGGCCCCGGCATACCGGACGGCACCCTCGACTCGCCGATGCCCCCGCTGGATCACTTCGGCGGCCGGGGCCTCTGGCTGGTCCGCCTCCTCAGCGACGCCACCGCCATCGACACGGGGCCCGCCGGCACCCGCGTCCGCATCACGTTCCACTTGATGCCCGTCCCCAAACCCGCCTGATCTCCGCTGGGGTCTGGTGTTGATCCCTAAGCCGACCAGGAGAAGGGCGCCGAGAACGCGTTCTTCCCCTCATTCGACCATTCCAGCCCGAAGGCGTTGACCTCCGCCGTCAGCGCTCGCCCGGCGGCCAGCGTGTCGGCAGGGAAGCCGATGCCGCTGACGCGGACGCCTTGCCCGGTCGAATCGAGTGGAGAGACGAAGTCCTCGACCTCCATACGCACCGCATCCCCGATCCGTACCCGATGCAGACGGCCGTCGTCGACATAGTCGATCGGGGCGACCTCCATTCCCAGCATCTCGCCGATCAGCGGCGCGAGGGCCTCCATCGGCCCGCCCCGCTGGCCGGAGAAGATCGCTCCGAGCGCCTCCGCCTGCTCCTGCGAGGCCGCCGCGTCCATGTACACTCCCGCGCGCCAGTCGCCTTGCCCCATGAGCGATGGCGTGTCGGCCACGATCGCGACCGTGAGACCTCCCACCTCGACCCCGTCGACCTGCCCGGAGTCGATGTGGAAAGCGAGCGCCACACGGCACCGTTCGTTGTCGGCCGGTGCCGTCAGCCCAGAAGTCGAACACGGGCAGATCATGTCGCAGTTGCAGTTCTCGAAATAGGTTCCTTCCAGGTGCCAAGGCATCAGTGCCTCCCCTCACCACACCTCTCATCAACATCTCCCCAGGTCAACCCCCATGTCAACGCCCGAGCAAGATCGCCCGTCATCCCAAGATCCACACCCTCGGCGCAAGGCGGGATCCGGTTCTCACAGGTCACATTCGCTACCGGCCCATTGGCATGCCGACGGCGGTGGCCGTTCGACGACCCCGGCGCCTTGCTCTTGAAGCAATTCGACGCCTTGGCGGTCAGCCACGAACCGGGGGCGCGCACGAGCCCTCAACAACACCCACCCAGGGCCAGGGGGCCACAGGGCTCTTACCTTGGAGCAGGCCACGGCAGTTCTGGAGGCGAACGAGACGACTAAACCGTGGCTGCGTGCGGACATCCTCGTTTCGCACCTCGTCGGGCTCCGTACCGAGGAGGTTCGTGAATTGCCATGGGTGTATTGATCGCCAAGGACTGGACCCCTCGCGAGATGAGACACGGCTTCGTCTCGCTGCTCTCCGCTGACGGTGTGCCCATCGAACAGATGTCGGCGGTTCAGCGGTCACGGAGAAGATCTACCGTCAGAAAATCCGTCCCGTGATGCGGGAGGGGACAGTGATCATGGATCGGATCTTCCCTGGCCAGGACGCCGAGGATCCGTAAGTATCCGGAAGATCAAGAAGGCCACTTCCCGCGTTGGGAAGTGGCCTCTGACGTGGTGGGCGATACTGGGATCGAACCAGTGACCTCTTCGGTGTGAACGAAGCGCTCTCCCGCTGAGCTAATCGCCCGCCCTGTGCCGGCTCCGTGTGGCGCCGACGGGGAAAACCATACCGCACTCCCGGACCTCCTGGCGCATCGGCGCGGGGCGTCGACGCCGCTGGGAGACGATTCGGGGGAAACGCGGTGGTTGGCCATCAGCGGGGTGGGCTCGTGGCATACCATCGTCCTGTTCCGTAACGTGCCGATCGTGATCCTTTGCAGTGAAAGGTTCCGGTGGGCACGCCGGGACAGGCTCCGCAACACGCAAAACCCTTGTAAACAGGGACCGATTGATGTCGTTTAGCCAGGTAGATGCCTAAATGTCCTGCTGTGATGTGCGTTACAGAAGGCCCCAGGAGCGGAATCTTTCCTACAGGTTTCTTCGTTCCGCGTCATAGCTCAGGACGAAGTCCGTGTGAGCAGTGAAAGCCCCGTAGAGGGGACCTACGACGAAAAGGTTTGGCTGACGATGAACAGCACCACCGTCTCCGCCGAGCTTGGCCTTCGGCTTGTGGTCCCCGACCGTACAACCGTCCCCCTGCTCGCCGGACTGAGTTACACAGCCGACGATCCGTATGCCATCCGCATGGCCTTCCACGTAGGGAACGACGAACCGGTCGAGTGGATCTTCGCCCGCGAATTGCTGACCGTGGGCATCGTGAGACGCGTCGGCGACGGCGACGTGCAGGTCTGGCCTGCGCGTGCCGACGGCGAACGCACCCTGCACATCAGCCTGACGTCACCGTTCGGACAGGCGCTCTTCGAAGTCCCGCTGGCTCCTCTCACCGAGTTCCTGCATCGCACCTACGAGAAGGTGCCCGCAGGCCGGGAGACCGATTTCATGGACCTGGACGCCGAGCTGACCAACATGCTCTGGCCCTCTTAAAGAATCCCCAACCCCCAGCCCCCACGACTCCTGTACGGCAAGCCGAGCCCACCGCCACCCGCCGACGTGCCCGCACGTCCCGCAGCGGCCGGTGCGCATGGGTGAATCGGCCTCTCGCCGTCACGACGCCAGATGAGCCACCCGACGGCTACCCAGCGTTACCGGGCGGTTTCCTTCATCCTGGCGATCTCGATGCTCTGCCCCGCGTAGACGTCGCGGGCCATCAGCCGCATCCGCTGGTCCTGCCCCCGCGCCAGCTCCTCCTCCGCCATCTTCAGCGCGCCCGTGTGGTGCCTGATCATGAGCCGCAGGAACATCCGGTCGAACTCCGCGCCCCTGGCGGCGTCCAGGGCGGTCAGCTCGGACGCTGCGGCCATGCCGTACGACGTGGGCCCGTGCCCGTGCCCTGCCGGAGCGGGGCGTCCCTGGTCGGCGAGCCAGGATGACAGCAGCTTGATCTCCGGTCCCTGCGCGAGCGTGATCTGGTCGGCGATGCGCCGTATCTGCGGGTTCGTGGTGCGTTCCGCCACCAGGCTCGTCATCTCCAGCGCCTGCTCGTGGTGCGGGATCATCGACTCCGCGAAGCGGACGTCCGCCTCCACGGGCGTGCCCGTCTGTCCCAGGCGCTCTCCGGGGCTTGCCGTACGGCCTGCCGTACCGGGACCCTGGGGGACGATCACCGGGGCGCCCGAGCCGATGGGCGAGGGACCGCCGGGGGCGGCGGAGCAGCCCGCCAGCGCGAGGATCGTCACAGCCGTGACGGTCAGCGCGCGCCGGTGAGATGACATAGCTTCCATACTGGACCACGAGATCTAGGGAGCGCGCGTGCACACTGCCAGGTTTCGAGGGGTGGTGGCGTGCGCGGTGGCGATCCTGCTCGCCGCCTGCTCACCCGCGCCCGCTCAGGAGCCGTCGCGGCGTGCAGCAGCCTCGGACGACGTGATGACGAGCAAGAACGTCAAGCTGGTGGCCAACGTGCCGCGGACGGCGCCGCTCAACGGGCCCATGGACTGGAACACCGACCTGGCCTTCCAGGGCGACTACGCCTTCGTCGGCAACTTCGGCGGCTTCGCGATCTACGACATCAGCGACCCCGCCAAGCCCAGGACCGTCAGCCAGGTTGCCTGTCCCGCCCAGCAGAACGACGTTTCCGTCTACGGCGACCTGCTGATCCTGTCGGTGGACGAGCCGCGCAGCGACGAGACGTGCGCCTCCACCACGAACGACCGCAACTGGGAGGGACTGCGGATCTTCGACATCAGCGACAAGGCCAGCCCCAGGTACGTCGCGTCGGTGGCCACCGACTGCGGGTCGCACACGCACACGATGATCCCCGACGGCGACAAGCTCTTCGTGTACGTGTCCTCGCCGGGGCCGCAGCCCAACTCGAAGACGTGCCCGGCGCCGCACGAGCTCATCCAGGTCGTGGAGATCCCCGTCAACGACCCCAAGTCGGCTCAGGTCGTGGCGAAGCCCAACATCCTGCCCGGGCAGCAGGACTCCATGAGCGGGTGCCACGACATCACCGCCTACCCGGAGAAGCATCTGGCAGCGGCGGCCTGCTTCGGCGAGGGGTTCCTGCTCGACATCGCCGACCCGGTCAACCCCAAGGTGCTGCAGCAGGTCCGCGACACGGAGAACTTCCAGATCTGGCACTCGGCGACGTTCAACAACGACGCCACCAAGGTCGTCTTCAGCGACGAGCTGGGCGGCGGCTCGGCTCCGACGTGCGACAGCCACACGCCCAGTACCAAGGGCGCGGACGCGATCTACGACATCGTCGGCGGCAGCCTCGAGCGGCGCGGCTACTTCAAGATCCCGCGCGAGCAGCAGCCGGACGAGAACTGCGTGGCGCACAACGGCTCGCTCCTGCCCGTCAAGGGGCGGGACATCATGGTCCAGGCCTGGTATCAGGGCGGCGTGTCGATCTGGGACTTCACGGACTCGACGCAGCCCAAGGAGATCGGCTACTTCGAACGCGGGCCGTACCCTCCGGACAGCGCGGGAGGCGTGGCGGGGTCGTGGTCGGCGTACTACTACAACGGCTACATCTACTCCAGCGACATCCGCATGGGCCTGGACGTCATCGCCATCTCGGACCCGCTGACGGACCCGGCCGAGAAGAGCAAGATGCCCGACTTCAACGTCCAGACCCAGAAGTCGTACGGCGGGCAGTGACGAGTGCGAGCGGCTAGCGGGTGAAGACCACGATGGCGGCTTGGGGGGCCGTGAGGCGGTGCCAGCCGAGGCGTTCGTAGAGGCGGATGGCGTCCGCGGCCTGAGGTGAGGTGAGGAGCCAGGCGCGGGGGGCGTCGGCGCACAGGAGGTCGAGGAGGCGGCCGGCCAGGCCCTGGCCCCGGGCGTGCGGGCTGACGGCGAGCTCGTCGACCTCGAGGGCGCCCACGAGGCGGGTGTCCACCTGGTCGCCCAGTTCGGCGCGGACGCGGCCGTAGGCGCGGTTAGCGGGGAACGGGGGCTGAGTCGGCCAGGCCGTACCGAAGCCCGCGGGACGGCCCTCATCGGAGGCCAGGACGGCACTGAAGCCGGGACGGCGCACGTCGGTTTCCAGGCGCTTGGCGAAGGCGTCGGCCTCGGCGGGGTACTCGTTCCATGGCGGCTCCGCGAAGGCGGACCGGTAGAGCTCGACGAAGGCGGGCGTGCGGGCCAGGGCCTCATCCCCGGACAGCCGTTCCAGGCGCATGCGGGCAACCGTATCGTCAGATCTCCTCGACGGGGATCCCGAGGGTGCGCAGGGCCGTGGCGAGCCTGGCAGCGCCGTCCAGGACCGAGAAGCCGATCACCACGCCGTCCGTCAGGCCCACGTAGACGGCCGGGCGCGGCCTGAACAGGTGAGGGCGTTCGATCACGATGTCGCGGATCTCGTCCAGCCGGATCTCGGACCCGAACCGCCCGAACGCCAGCCGGTCGGGATGGACCGCCAGGACGGCCGTGTACGAGACCTGCCGCTGGTGTATCCCCTCCTGCCGCTGGAGCCTGACGGCGAACTCGCCCGTGCCGACCCGCATCCTCGCCACCGTCAGCTTCCGCAGCAGCAGGTCGCCCGGCGGCAGCAGGGCGGCGCCGCCCACGAGGACCGCCAGGGCCCACCAGTTGGCGGTCAGCGCCGTGTGCGCCGCCACGACCGCCACCGTGATCAGCGGTCCGACCGTGACGCCCCGGCGCGTCCTGCCGGCCACGGCCGCCACCTGCCGTGCCGTACCGCGCCCCAGAGTCCCCGGCGGGCGGGCGGATATACGTGAACGTGGATCGGACATGCAGCACCCCCGTGCCCCGATACGCTTCCCCTGGTCCCCCGACCGTGTCCGACACCCTAGTGGGTCGGCGGGCCCTCCTGGCGAATGCCGTACGGCGAGCCCGCATCCGGGGTGGGGGCGGGGTGCGCCCCCACCTGGGGCGTCAGGGGTTGAGGTCGGTGGCGGAGCGGTCGGCGAAGATCTTCATGGCTTCGGCCGTGACCGGGCCGGGAGCCACCGCGAGCTCCGTGTCGTCGACGAGCTTGATCGGCTGGATGTCGCGGGTGGTCGAGGTGAGGAAGGCCTCCTCCGCCTCGTAGAGGGCCGAGAGGGGGACGTCCTCCTCGACACCGCCGCACCACTCCAGGGTGAGGGCCCGGGTGACGCCCGCGAGGCAGCCCGACTCGAGGGTGGGGGTGACGAGCCGCCCGCCGTACACCAGGAAGAGGTTGGAGCCGGTGCCCTCGCAGAGGTTGCCGGCCAGGTTGCCGAAGACGGCCTCGCCGCCGCCGCGGGCCTTGGCGTAGGCCAGGGCCTTGGCGTTGTCGCCGTAGGAGGTGGACTTGACGCCCGCCAGGGCGCCGCGCTCGTTGCGGGGCCAGGGGACGACCACCACCTTGGCCGTGGCGGGGAACGGCTTCTGCTCGTCGACGATGACGACCGAGGTGGTGCCCTGGTCGCCGCGGTCGGAGCCGAGCGGGCCCGGGCCGCTGGTGTAGGTGACGCGGATGCGGCCGAGCGGCCAGGCGGGGGCCTCGGCCAGGCACTTGCCGATGCCGTCGGCGATGGCCGACACGTCGGGGTCCGGCAGGTCCATGCGCTGGGCGGACAGGGTGAGCCGGTCGAGGTGGCGGGTGAGCGCGAACGCCTTGCCGTTCACGATCTTGATGGTCTCGAACACGCCGTCGCCGACCATCAGGCCGTGGTCGAAGACGGATACGGTTGCCCGGGCGGGATCGATCAGCTCGCCGTTGACCCAGACGGGGATGGTCATCTATTGCCTCCTGAGGATGCCAGTGCGATCAGCCTGGACGCCTTGAGCTCGGTTTCCTGCCACTCTCGCCGGGGGTCGCTGCCCCAGGTGATGCCGGCCCCGGTGCCGAAGCGGATCTCGCCGCCGGTCATCCAGAACGTGCGGATCCCGACGGCCAGCGCCGCGGTGCCTCGGTCGGCGTCCACCCAGCCGATCGCCCCACAGTACGGCCCGCGGGGTTCCGGTTCGAGTTCATTGATGATGCGCAGCGCGGATGATTTGGGCGCCCCTGTCACCGAGCCGGGCGGGAACGTGGCGGCGAACAGTTCCGGCCAGCCGAAGCCCGGCGCGAGCCGGGCGCGGACCGTGGAGACGAGGTGCACCGAGCCCGGGTAGTCCTCGACGGTGCACAGCGAGGGCACGCTGACCGAGCCGACGGCGGCCACGATCCCCAGGTCGTTGCGGACCAGGTCGACGATCATGACGTTCTCGGCGTAGTCCTTCTCCAGCAGGTCGTCCCTGGTCACACCGGTGCCCTTGATCGGCCGCGACTCGATCACGGCGCCGTCGCGCGACAGGTACAGCTCGGGCGAGGCGGTCACCACGCTCAAGCCGGGCACGTGGATGACCCCCGCGTAGTTCGCCGGATTTCCGGAGGAGAGCCTGGCCGCCAGCGCCAGCGGATCGGCCGACGGGGGAAGCGGCGCCGACAGCACCCGGCACAGGTTCGCCTGGTAGACCTCGCCCTCGGCGATGTAGCCCCGGATGGCCTGGACGCCGCGCTCGTACCCGGCCTGGTCGAGGGAGCTGCGCCACTCCACAGGCCCGATCCACGGCCCGGCCGGGGGCAGCGGGGCCGGCCGTACCGCGTCGAAGCGGGCGCACGTCACCTTGCCCTCGAAATCCACCACGACCGCCCACCAGCCGGACCCGTCGAGCGCGCCCAGGTCGGACGTCAGGTCGCGCAGCCCTGTCGCCAGGAGACCGTTCAGATGGGCGAAAGCGTCGTGCACACGTCCCATTCTCCCAGCAATCCGGCGAACTCCAGCGCGGCGGGCAGCGGCTCGTCCGGCAGCGCCACGTACACCCCGCGGGTGGGGGCGTGCTCGAGCAGCGGACGCAGCACCAGATCAGCGGGTACGGCGCGCGCCGCGAGCTCGGGCACCAGCGTCACGCCGAGCCCGGCGGCGACGAATCCGAACTTTCCCGTCCATTCGGCCACCCGCAGGCCGCTGCGCGGCGTGAACCCGGCCGCGGCGCAGGCCGCCAGCAGCTGCGTCGGCTGGCCGCGCGGCGCCGCCTCGATCCACCTCTCCTCGGCCAGGTCGCGCAGGTCGACGGCGTCCTGTACGGCGAGCCGATGCGTGCGCGGCAGCGCGACCAGCAGCCGGTCCTCCAGCAGCAGCCGCCCGTCGACGGGAAGCCCGTCGGGGTAGTCGCTGACGACGGCCACGTCCAGCCTGCCGGCGTGCAGCCGCTCGAGCAGCCTCGCGCTCAGCCCCTCGACCATCCGCAGCTCGACCCGCGGGTGCCGGGCCGCGAAGGCCTTCATCGTGGCGGGCACCATGTCGACGTTGGCCGTGGCGAACGCCCCGACGCGCAGCGTGCCGCCGCTGCCGGCGTGGATGGCGGCCAGCTCCTCCTTGGCCCGCGCCAGCCGGTCGAGGACGGCGACGGCGTGGCGGTGCAGCGCGACTCCGGCCGGCGTCAGCCGTACCCCTCTGGCCAGGCGCTCGAACAGGGGGCCGCCGCAGGCGCGCTCGAGCGCGGCGATGCGGCGCGAGACCGCGGACTGGGTGTAGCCCAGCAGCTCGGCGGCGGCCGTGAAGGACCCGCTCGTGGCGACCTCGTCGAAGAGGCGGAGCGTGGCAGCGTCAAAGGCATTCTCATCAAGCATGGCTGCCATGCAATCTAGTCGGTGGTGGAATGCCTCGCATCTAGGTTGAATGTTCGCATGATTACTTTTCTTGGACAGGGACGCATGGGCGTCCCCATGGCGCGCCGGCTGAGCGAGGCCGGGCACAAGGTGACGACGTGGCGGCGGGGCACGGGCGTGACGGTCGCCGAGGCGGTCGCGGACGCGGACCTGGTGATCACCATGCTCAGCGACCCCGACGCGGTGCGGGAGGTGCTGACGGCGGCGGTGCCGGGGCTGCGGCCGGGCGCGACGGTGGTGGAGATGTCCACGATCGGGCCGGAAGCCGTCGCGGAGCTGAGGGAGCTGCTGCCGCGCGAGGTCTGGCTGGTGGACGCGCCGGTGCTGGGCAGCGTCGGCCCGGCCGCCGACGGCACGCTGGTCGTGCTGGCCGGCGGCGAGCTCGGCGAGGTGCGCGAGGTGCTGGACGTCTTCGGCACGGTGCGCGCCTGCGGGCCGCTGGGTGCGGGCGCGGCGATGAAGCTGGCCGTGATGAGCGCGCTCGTGCCCGCCCAGGTGGTGCTCGCCGAGACGCTGGCGTACGGCGAGGCGCACGGCGTGGACCGGGCCCAGCTGGTCGACGTGCTGTCGCGGACACCGCTCGGCGGGCTGGCGGAGCGGGTGGCCGCCCCGTCGGCCGAGACCCGTTACGCGCTCGGGCTGGCGGCCAAGGACCTGCGGCTGGCGGCCTGGCCGGGCGCGCCCACGGTGGCCAGGGCACGCGAGTGGCTGCAGGAGGCGGAGTCCGCCGGGCTCGGTGACCGTGACCTGACGGCCATCGCCCGGTTCGTCGCGCTCAAGGGCAAGACGCCGAGGGCCGTGCCGGTCAACGTGACGAGCATCCCGCCCACCAACGGCTACTACTCGCATGCCGTACGGGCGGGTGACACGCTCTACATCAGCGGTCAGGCCGCCTTCGACGACGACGGCAAGGTCGTGGCGCCCGGCGACATGACCGCCCAGGCGGAGTTCGTCTTCCAGAACATCGCCAGGATCCTCGCGGACCAGGGCGCCGGCTTCGAGGACATCGCGTTCATCCGGACGTACCTGACGGACATGGACCAGCGGCTGGAGCTGGGCGCGGTGCGCACGCGCTACCTGACCGGCACGCCGCCGGCCAGCACGACGGTGGAGGTGTCGCGGCTGTTCATGGAGGGCGTGGTGCTGGAGGTGGACCTCATCGTCGCCCTCCCCTAGCTGCGGGAATGACGAAGGGTGTTGAAGATCGATCGGTGACGAAAGACCTCAACACCCTTCTCACCGCCCTGTACGTGAAGATCGACGACTGGCTTGTCCGCGGTCCCGATCCAGTTAGCTCTCGCTGGGATTCGAGGAGGGTTCTACTCGGTCCTTGAGCATTTCGTTGACGTGGCGGTCAACGGCCTGCACGACAGCGAGGAACTCTTCCTTCGGAATCAGTCGGCGCTGAGGGTCGTAGTTACTTGAGTAATCTACATCGACCAGGTACGCGCCAAATCTTTCGCGAAACTGCCAATAGGGGCATGACCTCTCAAGATCTTTTCCCTCGCCTGCGCACATTAGAGCTGGCGAATCGCCATGGAGCGACGCTGCCGTGAGGGGCATCGGGACGATGGGCCCGTAGGGGTTCTCCGCGTCAACGATGTTCCTTCCATAAGGTGCGTCTCTCTGTTCAGCCTCGGCGGCAGACGAGCTGTCCAGCCGATGAATTCGTTGAACCAGTCCATCCCGCGTCCTCAGCCGCTCTTCTTGATCTCCGAAGAACAGAGCCGACTTGCCTTGAGGCTTGCCGGCAAGGTCGAGATCATCAGTCTCCGGATTTACGTCTTCGTGCGATACCTTCCATGCTCCATTGGCCGGTTTCGCCGGAAGCTGTTCGTCCGGAAGTAGAAGGTCGTCCATCGTGATGCGGCGTGTCTCCTCGGGCGGGTTGGCTTCGATGACAGTTCCGCAGCCAACCGTGGGGATGAGTAATGTCGCAATCGCGATCTTAGACAGAAGGCGCACGATGCGATGCTGCCGTACCGATGTGAAGAAGGTGGTGATGCTGTTGTGCAGCTTTGGTGCAGGTCACTGGATCCAGCCTGGCCTACAGCCCGCCTTGAACCTGGCTTCTTCTTGGTCTCGTCTCTGGGCCGTCTGACCAGACTGGCCTGATCGCTCAGAGTTTTACATGACCAACCATCATTAGGACCGTTTTCCGATCCCAAGGCGCCACCACCGTGGCCTGGATCGTCGATATCCGCAAATGACGTCGCACGTCATGGCACTCCTGAACCACCCGCCGCGAACCTCCCGCCCGTCCGGCAGGGTGTGATGAGCGGTGCCGTCCGTCGGCGTGAATCCGGCCTTCAGCAGAGATTGCCGGCAGGCTACGTTTCCAACCTCGGTACCCGCGTATATCTCCGGCAGTCCGAGGTGTGCGTGTGCCAGGATACGGCCCAGCGTGAACAGTTGCGCCCCTAGCCCTTGACCTCGGTATTGCGGCGCCAGATACCCGCCGATCTCAGGCCGGGTCGATCGCGACGAGGTAATCTTTACAGTGCCCATAATCCGATGATTACGCCTGTTGATGAGCGCGAACCAACCAGAGCCGACGGGGTCCGGCTCATCATCCAGTTCGAGGTTCAGCAGCTCGTCCCGCGAGCTTTCGTAGCCTCGCACCATGTCGGAAGGCCAACCTAGCCATCGCTGCGCATCTTCATCGGTGCCGGCCGCCTCGGCGGCCCTCAGGGACCAGTAACCAGTCGTCCTTATCACGACCTCGTCGGTCTCTATCACATGAAGCTTTTTCGAACAGGCGACCCGCATCATGATCCGCCACGGTAGGGCGCGGTAGCGCCCATCACATCGCAACCGGGTATCAGGTGGGCAACAGACTTCGACCAGCCGGTCGCCTCATCGACAGGTCACAAAGCCCCAGGTCAACGCCCTAGATCCGGATGTACAGGTTTGAAGAAGCATCCGATCCTGGCTGCCCACGCGGGTGACGAACCATCACCTGGGTCCCGCGATGTATGGCATATTCTCTTCAGCCGAAGCAATTCTGCCGACCGTGGTGGCGGTCGCCGTCACCCGCGAGACCAGCGGCACCGGGCTGCTAGACGACCTCGATGAGGTCAAGCGCGCGGTGGTGTTCACCGTACTGATCCCGCTGTTCAACGAGCTGCTCGAGGTCCACGGCATCGGTATGAAGGTCAACTACGGGCTCAACAAGCTGCGCTTCCCCGCTCCCGTGCCCGTCGGCTCCCGCATCAGGCTCGCGGGCAAGGTCGCCGACGTCACCGAGGTCGAGGGCGGCGCGCAGGTCACCATGGCCTTCACGGTCGAGATCGAGGGCGCCGGCAGGCCGGCTTGCGTGGCGGAGGCGGTCTACCGCTTCTACAGCTGACCGCCTCCGCCCCGCTAGGCGAGGGGGCCTGTCACTGCTTCCGCGGCGGTGACGACCGTGCCGTCGGCGACCAGGCGGACCACGCTCTCGATCTCCGGCGCCAGGAACCGGTCGGAGCCGGGGCCGGGCACGCTCTCCCTGAGCGCGGCGACCACGGCGCCGGTGGCGGGGGCGGGCTCGAGCGGGGCGCGCAGGTCGATGGCCCGGGCGGCGGTGAGGACCTCGACGGCCAGCACCCGGGTCAGGCCGTCGACGGCCCTGCGCAGCTTGCGGGCCGCGGACCAGCCCATCGAGACGTGGTCCTCCTGCATGGCCGAGCTCGGGATGGAGTCGACGCTGGCGGGCACGGCCAGCCGCTTCATCTCCGACACGATGGCGGCCTGCGTGTACTGGGCGATCATGTGGCCCGAGTCGACACCCGGGTCGTCGGCCAGGAACGCGGGCAGGCCGTGGTTGCGCGCCACGTCCAGGAAGCGGTCGGTGCGCCGCTCGGACATGGACGCGACGTCGGCGGCCACGATCGCCAGGAAGTCCAGCACGTAGGCGACGGGCGCGCCGTGGAAGTTGCCGTTGGACTCCACCCGCCCGTCGTCGAGCACCGCCGGGTTGTCGACGGCGCTGGCCAGCTCCCAGGTGGCCACGTTGGTCGCATGCGCGACCGTGTCGCGGGCGGCGCCGGCCACCTGCGGGGCGCAGCGCAGCGAGTAGGCGTCCTGGACGCGGGTGCAGGCGTTCGGGTCGCGGTGGCTGGCCATGATGCCGGAGGCGGCCAATACCTTGCGCATGTTGGCGGCGGCCAGTGCCTGGCCGGGCTGCGGGCGCAGGGCCTGCAGCTCGGGGGCGAACACCGCGTCGGTGCCCAGCAGGGCCTCCACGGACATCGCCGCGCTCACGTCGGCGGTCTTGAGCAGCCCGGTCAGGTCGTCGATGGCCAGGATGAGCATGCCCAGCATGCCATCGGTGCCGTTGATGAGGGCCAGGCCCTCCTTGGCGGCCAGCTCCACGGGCTCGATGCCGGCCTGCTTGAGCGCCTCGGCGGCCGAGGTGAGGTTCCCCGCCCTGTCCCGCACGACGCCCTCGCCCATGAGCGTGAGGGCCACGTGAGCCAGCGGCGCCAGGTCGCCGGAGCAGCCGAGCGAGCCGTACTCGTGCACGACCGGGGTGATCCCCGCGCTGATCAACGCGCCGAGGGTCTTGGCCGTCGTCGGGCGGATGCCGGTGTGGCCGGTGGCCAGCGTGTGCAGGCGCAGCAGCATGAGCGCGCGCACCACCTCGGTCTCCACCTCGGGCCCGCTGCCGGCCGCGTGCGAGCGCACCAGCGAGCGCTGCAGCTGGGCGCGCAGCGCCGGGTCGATGTGCCGGGTCGCCAGGGCGCCGAACCCGGTCGAGACCCCATAGGCCGGCACGGGACTCTCGGCCAGCTCGTCCACACGC
Organism: Nonomuraea sp. NPDC050536; assembly: GCF_044457685.1. Classification (NCBI taxonomy): domain Bacteria; kingdom Bacillati; phylum Actinomycetota; class Actinomycetes; order Streptosporangiales; family Streptosporangiaceae; genus Nonomuraea; species Nonomuraea sp. NPDC050536. The sequence goes on along the minus strand of NZ_JBITHD010000009.1, from coordinate 229,946 downwards.
TGCCGCGCCGCGGAGATAGCCGCGATCGCATCGTCGGTGAGCTGTACGGCGGCGCCGTGTCGGGCCACTCGGATGACGTCGTCGAAGGTCAGTGGCTCCGGACCGACGTTCACGACTCCGTTGTCGCGCATATTGCAACTCTCTCGCTTAGGTAACCGGCGTATGCGATGTTAGCTCCTTACCGGAGAACATCGCCTCGAGGCCCTGCCTGCCCTCGTCGGTGAGCGTCACCGCGCGCGGGATCTTGCCTCGCACGTACCACCCGCGCTCCAGCAGCACGCCCGTGATGGCCGCGCCGAGCGCGCCGCCCAGGTGGGCGCGGCGTTCGGTCCAGTCCAGGCATTCCGCAGCGAACCGCCTGCGCGCCCTCCTGGCTCCTGCCACGTCGACCCCGAGGCTTCTCAGCAGGGTTTCTCCTGTTTCTGTGGGATCCACCCCGTCCAGGTAGCCGCCCTCCCTGAGCTGGTCGAGCAGCGCCACGCCCGCCCGTCCCGCCAGGTGGTCGTAGCAGGTGCGGGCCTCCTCGAGCTGCCGCGCCTGCCGCGACTGCCGCAGCGACTGTACGGCCGGCCGCACGCTGATCCTGGCCAGCACCTCCAGCACCTCGGCGATCTCGTGGCCGGACAGCCGGTAGTAGCGGTGCCTGCCCTGCTTGACGACGTTCACCAGGTGGCCGTCGAGGAGCTTGGCCAGGTGGGCGCTGGCCGTGGCCGGGCTCACCCCGGACAGCCTGGCCAGCTCGCCCGCGGCCAGCGCCTTGCCGCCGAGCAGCGCGGTCAGGATGGCGGCCCTGGTCGGGTCGGCGATGAGCGCGGCGACGGGAGCGATGTCGGCGTCGCCTGCCACGTGTTCCACTGCCATAGTCCCGACGTTAGCCCAACCATGTTTCGACCCCGATCGAAGTGTGCCCCGATCCCTGCCCGGGCGGCCTGCCGTACAGAGGGGATCAGCGGACGGCGCAGAGCAGGCGGTTGTTGCCGCGCTGCCAGAGGGTCCCTGTCTCGGTGAATCCGGCCGCTTTGAGCGCCTGGAGGTGGGTGGACAGCAGGTGCGACTCCGAGCCGCTGTGGTCGGCGCCGGCGGTGGACCTGGCGTCGTTGAGCTCGGCGAGGGCGGGGTCGGCGGTGATGGCGTCCCACCACTGGCGCCAGTCCTCCGGCGGGCTGTCGGCGAAGCGGCGGGCCGTCTCCCTGTCGTGCACCGCCCGCTCCAGGCGCGCGATCGCGGGCGAGGTGTCGTCGCCGTCGAGGTGGTCGCCGTTGAGCAGCAGGCCGCCTGGCTTGAGGATCGAGGCCAGCTCGCCGTACACGACTTCCAGCTCGGGGCTGGAGATCCAGTGCAGCGCGGTGGTGCTGACGGCGACGTCGACCTGACGGTCGAGGCGGAGCCCGGCACTCCAGCCGGGGGTTCGCAGGTCGAGGGAGACGAAGTTCAGCCGCGGGTAGGCGGCCTTGCCCAGGCCGATCAACAGCGGGTCGGCGTCGACGGACACGACCGTGGCCTCCGGCAGCCGCTCGAGCAGGCGCGCCGACAGCGAGCCCGGTCCGCACCCCAGGTCCACGACCACCGGCGCGGGCCCCGCCGCGGCCTCCACGGCGTCGATCAGCGCGGTGAAACGCTCCTCACGATCGGGCAGATAGCCCTCCTGCTGCCGATCCCAGCGCGCGATCCACTCAAGTGCGGCATCGTTGGTGAGCACAAGTCCTCCCGTAACCGTCGTTTAAGCTTTGGGTAGTCACACGCTAGAACGTAGAGGTGTAACCGGTCAAGTGAACTTCAACAGTCACACCGATGGTGTGGTCCGCACGACCGTGGGCCTGATCAACGCGCTGACGCCCGGCGAACGGCGCGGCCGGCCCTACGAGCCGCCCGCCGACCTGGTGGAGGCCGCCACCGAGGGGCTGCGTACGGGCCATCCCGCGCACCGGGAGCCCTCCCCCGGCGAGGCGGCTTCGCTGGCCTCTCTGGCCTCGCGGCTGCGCGGAGTCTTCGACGCGGTGGCCGCGGGCGACCTGGACGGGGCCGCGGGCGAGGTCAACGGGCTCCTGGACGAGACCGACGCGCGGCCGCGCCTGTCCCGGCACGACGGGGAGCCCTGGCACCTGCACTTCCACGGGCCCGCCGGCAGCATGCCCGGCGACTGGGCGGCGTCCTGCGCGACGGCTCTGGCGATCGTGCTGGGCGGGGAGTTCCACGACCGGCTCGGGGTGTGCACGGCTCCGCACTGCGACCGGGTCTACGTGGACGTCTCCCGCAACGGGACGCGCCGCTTCTGCTCGACGGCCTGCCAGGGCCGCGTCAAAACCGCCGCCTTCCGCGCCCGCACCCGCGACGCGACCCCATAACTCCTGTACGGCGCGGCATTCTCTTATGACATTGTGACGTTGGGACCGCTGTGACACTCCCCGCCTCAGGCCATGATGAGCGCTAGGTCCTGCCTGGGAATCGTGTCGAGGCCGTCAATCACCGGGGCGGCACGGACGGCGACCACTGCGGCCTGCAGGCGTGGCGGTCCACGAGCCGCAGGCCCGTCCTCACCAGGGCCCAGCCGAGTCGCTCGCCGAAGGCGCTGATGATCGACGCGGGGGCGATCAGGCGGGCTTTACGCTGCCGGCCTGCCTCCTCCCGCAGTTCACTGGCTCGCACGCGTTCCACGAACAGATATAAGTCTGGATGCATCGTGGTCTCCTGGATGGTCGTCACGGTCGGAACGGGAAGCCGATCGTGTGCACGGTGACGTGCTCGCGGCCCTCGCGGTCGCCTGCCTCGCGGGCGGCGTCGCTGTGCGCCTCCCATTTCTTGAGGAGCTCTTTCATCTCTTCCCTGAGGCGGCCGAACTCCTCCGGGGTGAGCGACATCAGGTATTCGGAGCTGAAGGAGGCGTCGCGCCAGTCGTCCGGCCAGGCGGACTTGGTGTCGAGGTAGCTCTGATACATTTCGGCGCGCTGCCGAGCCACCAGCCGTGACAGCGCGATGTAGGCGCCTTCGCTCTCCGGGGTCTCTCTGAAGTCCTCGTCTTCGGTGCTGATGCCGCCGACCGCCATCTGCCACCAGCGCTCGCGGCCGTCCTTGCCGCCTTGCTCGGCTTCCTCGATCAGTCCGTGCGCTGCCAGCTTGCGCAGGTGGTAGCTGACCAGCGAGACCGCCTCGTCGACCTGGTCGGCGAGCTGTGAGGCGGTGGCGCGGTGGGCCACCCTGAGCGCACGGTAAAGCTGCGTCCGCAGCGGATGCCCCAGCGCCTTGAGCGTTTCGAGGTCCCTGATGCGACGCACGTTTCTCCGGGCCATGCGTCCAAGGTAGAAGCGAAAAAAGAATTGCGCAATAAATTTGCGCAATTTGTTTGTGGACCGCTGGATACGTCACACCTTCGGCACCAACCTGCTGCGCAGCGGTGTCGGCCTCGTCGTCGTGGCCCAGGTCCTGGGTCACGCGCGGCTCGACATGACGCGGCTGTACACCCTGCCCACCGACCCCGACCTCGAGGCCGCGGTCGCGACGCTTTCCGAGTGACCGCTGATGCAGTGGATGCTCGAATACCGGTGAGACCGCACCCATCCGCTCGTCCGCGCCGCCCTCACTCTGTACGGCGCGACCTCTCGATACGGCGGGCCGCCGCCACCGCCAACCGCCGCACTCCGGCCGGCCCCCGTCCAGGGAGACGCTCCTCCAGCTCCCCACACCCCACCGCAACACCCCACCCTGCCCAGACACCACGGCCCCCGCCTGCCCGCCGTACGAACACGCTCCCCCTGACCCGCCGCACCAGGCCCCGGCGTCGCGCCGCACAAGGCGCCGACCTTCGCCATACGCCGTCCCGCCGACCCGGCGCCTGAAAGCGCCTCGAGCGCGAGACCACTCCCGACCAGGTCTCGGTTGACCCACCTCACCGTGCCCAGTGACCCGCCGTACCAGGTCCCAGTCACCCGCCGTACAGGGCGTGGGGGTGGAGTTAGTCGAGGCCGCGGCGGCCGGGGGCCCAGAAGGGCTTGGTGAGGATGGAGCGGCGGGGCCAGCCGCGGTCCTTGACGAGGTGGGTGCGGATGGCCTGGATGGTGCGGGCTTCGCCGGCCAGGTAGGCGATGCCGGAGGCGCCCGGCAGGGGGAGGTCGGCCACGGCTTCGAGCAAGGGTTTGGAGGGGGTGGTGTGGGGGCCTTGGCGGGAGATGCGGTTGAGGGGGCGTGGGAGGTCGAGGTGGTCGTGGGGGCTCTCGGCCTCGACCACGCCGAAGGCCTGGTCGGCGGGGCGTAGGGCGCGCAGCATCGCACCGAAGGCCACCGACGCCGTCTCCTCCCCGGCGAAGAGGTGGTAGGCAGCCGGCCGTACCACGAGCTTGCCGTCAGGGTGGGTGAAGGCGACCTCGTTGCCGGCGCGCGCGGTGCGGACCCAGGCGGCGCCGGGCGCGTCGCCGCCGTGGTCGTAGCCGATCAGGTCGAGGGTCTCCCAGGTGGGGTCGAGGTGCCAGATGGAGTACGTCCTGAGCAGCACGCCGCGGCCCACCTGGACGCGCACGTGCTGGCCGGGGGTCCAGGTCAGGCCGGCGATCGCCGGGCCGCCGATCCTGATGCGCCGCATGCGGGGCGCGACCTGCTCGACCTCCACGATCTCGCCCACCACGAACAGCCGGTCACGCAACGCACGGCCGAGGGAAGCCATCTCGATACCCTCCAGATACATCACGATATATCGAACAGCTCGCGAGCCTAGCGCGATATATCGTGAGAATCCATACTTCGACGGCGGGCCAAACATTCCTGGCCCACTATGAGCCGCATGACGGACAACCCCGCACAGCTCATAGCAGACGCCGTGGACCGCTGCCTCGCACTGGCCGCCACCTGGCTGGCCTGGGACGGGCGCGCCATCGTCACGGACGGCGACAACATCTGGACCCCCGCCAAGGCCGCCCGCCGCATCGAGGACCATCTGATCGACCACCTGGCCGAGGTGGAGGCGCTGGTCGCCGGGGCGCCGACGGTGCCCGACCCCTGGCACGGCCGCGCGGTCACGCTGGAGCGGGACTGGGCCCGCTTCACCGAGCTCGACCTGGCCGAGGCGCGCTCGCGCTGGATCCGCCTGGGCCGCTCGTACGTGGACCGGTACTCCACGGTCCCGGACGAGTGGGACACGCCGCGCACGCCCAACTGGACGTTGCGCGAGATCGCCGAGCACGTCGCCGAAATCACCTGGTACGCCGAGCAGGTGGGCGAGCTCCGGTTTGGGGAGTCGGCGGGGATTCGCTAGAGTTCTCTACGTCACCGCGGCAAGCGGCGACGACGCGGAAGTGGCTCAGTGGTAGAGCATCACCTTGCCAAGGTGAGGGTCGCGGGTTCGAATCCCGTCTTCCGCTCGGAGCTTCCGTCTCGGTGGAGTGGCCGAGAGGCGAGGCAGCGGCCTGCAAAGCCGTCTACACGGGTTCAAATCCCGTCTCCACCTCACGGACGATTAGCTCAGCGGGAGAGCGCTTCCCTGACACGGAAGAGGTCACTGGTTCAATCCCAGTATCGTCCACCAGAGAAACCCCAGGTCACCGCCTGGGGTTTTCTGTTTCCCAGATCATGGATCATGGTTTCGGGAGCAAATCGGGAGCAGACTGCTCCACAAGATCAAGACCAGAGATGATCCCGGGAAGTCCAAGCCGAGAGCAGTGGTCTAGTTGAGCGCGATGGTGGCGCCCCTCTTCGGCGCCACCTCCCGTTACGAACGAGAAGAGGCCGCGCAGCGCGAGGCCTACGACGCGGCTCGTGCCAGGCATGCTGCCGCCGAGACAGAACGCCAGCGACGGTTGGATGAGCGTCGCCGAGCCCACGACGAGCTCGTGGCCCGTGCGACAGAGGAGGCCAATCGACACAACCAACAGGTCGATGCATTCGAGCAGGAGGTGCTGGCCGGCGCGTCTGAGGCCGTGGCGGAGTTCTTCACGCTTGTCCTCGACAGCTCGCGCTACCCGGAAGGCTTCCCACACAAGACACGAGCGCTCTACCGTCCCGAGGCGAAAGAGCTGGTAGTCGAGTTCGAGTTGCCGCCGCAGTCAGTTGTACCTGCCGAGCGGGAGTACAAGTACGTGGCAAGCCGCGACGAGATCGTTTCCGCCAAGCGCCCGACCCAAGAACTCAAGGAGATCAAGGACAGATACGCGCGTCTCACCGCGCAGACCGCGGTCCGGACACTGCACGAGGTCTTCGCCGGCGATCCTGGCGAGGTCGTGGCGATCGCCACGTTCAACGGTCATGTCTCGACCAAGGACAAGGCAACGGGACAGCCGATCCGTCCCTGTTTGATCAGCGTCAGCGCGACCCGAGAGGTCTTCTCCACCTTCGTCATCGAGGCCCTCGATCCCGTGGCGTGCCTCAAGCGGCTCAACGCGCTGGTCTCCCCGCACCCATACGACCTTGAGCCGGTCCGGCCCGTCGTGGACTTCGAGGCGCTCCTGTCGCAGTACAAGTTCGTTGACGGGATGGACGCCGTCGCCGGGTTGGACAGTCGACGCGACCTTCTGCAGATGACTCCAGCGGAGTTCGAGCATTTCGTCCGCCAACTCTTCGAGGCAATGGGCATGAAATCCTGGGTGACGCAATCCTCCAAGGACGACGGTGTCGACGCGGTCGCCGTAAATGAGGACCCAGTCTTCGGCGGACTCTGCATCATCCAAGCCAAGCGCTACAGCAAGGCCGTGGGGATCGAGAGCGTCCGCGCCCTCGCCGGAGTGATGGAGGACAAACACGCGACCAAGGGCATTTTGGTTACCACCTCCTGGGTCGGAAAGGAGAGCCGCGATTTCGCCGCCCGTCACGGTCGCATTCAGCTCATTGAGTGCGAAGAGCTGAAGTACCTGTGCAAGGAACACCTTGATCTGGACGTGCTTATAAGCCTGCCCAAGCCGCCACCCTCGCGGCGCCGGTGACCTGATCGACGGCATTTTGTCGGTCACGGTGTTCACACTCGCTCTCGACGCCATTCACCCGGGAGGATCACATGGCGAGGCGAGGGCGCAGCAGGCGGCGGAGACGGGGCAGCGGCGGGATCTGGATCCTGGTGGTGCCCATCGGTCTGGTGGCGGTGCCTGCGATGATCCGGTTCGTCACTACGAATGCGGTGGTGATCTTGATCGTCGTGGCTCTGCTGTTGGCCGGGCTCTGCGGCGTGCTGTACCTGCGGCACCGCATGATCGAGGCGGAACGGCGACGGTTCCTGGCCGCCAACCTCGAGCTGGCCAAGGTCGACCAGCTGACCGGCGACCAGTTCGAGCGCCTGATCGTCGAACGGCTGCGCGCCGACGGGTTCCGGCAGGTGAACAAGCGCGGCGGCAGCGGCGACCTCGGCGTCGACATCACCGCACTCGCCCCCGGCCACGGCCGGTACGCCTTCCAGTGCAAGCGCTACCGCAACACCGTCGGCGCCCCTGAGGTGCGCAACTTTCTCGGGGCGCTGGCCAACGCCTTCGTCGGATGCACCGGCGTCCTGGTCACCTCCGGCAGGCTGACCAGGCAGGCCAAGGCCGAAGCGCTCGCCGCCCGCCAGCCGCTCATCGTCATCGAACGCGACCAGCTCGCCGACTGGCTGCTCGGGACGGTCACTCTGCTGCCGTCCAGCCCGCCGGATCTGCTCGTCGAAGGCGAACCCGCGTAGATCAGGATCGAGCCTTCGGCGTTTTGTACGGCAAGCCACCTCCCCCAGGCGCCGCGAAGCCGTGGTTCGGTACCGCTAGCCGTACCCCGAGACGGCGGTTTGCCGGATGGTCCCCGAAATGCCCAGGTCAATACGGTTGCCGGGCAAGAAGACGGAGATAGGACGGGGGCCCAGTGAGCAGGCACGCGGTGCGCTTGGACGCGGTGACGAAGAGGTACGGGAGCGGGGCGGGCGCGGTGCACGCGCTGCGCGGGGTCACGGTGGACCTGCCGCGGGGCGGGCTCACCGCGGTGATGGGGCCGTCGGGATCGGGGAAGAGCACGTTCCTGCAGTGCGCGGCGGGGCTGGACACGCCGGACTCGGGATCGGTCCACCTCGGCGAGGCGGAGCTGTCACGGATGAGTGAGACCCAGCTGACCGAGATGCGCAGGGAGAAGGTGGGCTTCATCTTCCAGGCCTTCAACCTGATCCCGGCGCTCACCGTGGCGGACAACGTCACCCTGCCGCTGCGGCTGGCGGGGACGCGCCCGGACCGTGCCTGGCTGGGCGAGGTGATCACGCGGGTGGGGCTCGCGGATCGCATGCACCATCGCCCGTCCCAGCTGTCCGGCGGCCAGCAGCAGCGGGTGGCGATCGCGCGGGCGCTGGTGACGCGGCCCGAGGTGGTCTTCGCCGACGAGCCGACCGGCGCTCTGGACATGCGGACCGCGGCCGAGGTGCTTGGGTTGCTGCGCCAGGTGGTGGACGCGACCGGCCAGACGGTGGTGATGGTGACCCACGATCCGGTGGCCGCCTCCTACGCCGACAGCGTGCTGTTCCTGGCAGGGGGCGCCCTGGTCGACGAGGTCAGGTCGGCCTCGGCCGACACGATCCAGCGCCGCATGGCCACGCTGGGCGGGCACGGCCGGCAGGAGGCCGTGCCGTGCTGAGGCTCTCCTTCGCCATGCTGCGCGGGCGGCCGGGCCCGCTGGTCGGCTCGTTCCTGGCGCTGCTGTTCGCGGTCGCCATGGTCACCTCGTGCGGTCTGCTCATGGAGAGCGCCCTGCGGGCGCACAACCCTCCGGAGCGGTACGGCGCGTCCCCGGTCGTGGTGACGGGGAAGCAGTCGATCTCCGCGACCGACAACGCGGAGAACGTGCAGCTGGCCGAGCCCGTCACCCTCCCGGCGGCCCTGGCAGAGAAGCTCCGCGGGGTCCCGGGGGTGACCGGGGTCGTCCCCGAGCTCACCTTCCCCGTCGGGCTGGCCGGCGTCCCCGGTGCGGGTGGCCGGACCTACGGGCACGCCTGGCAGTCCGCCGCGCTCACGCCGTACTCCCTGCGCGCGGGCCGGGCGCCCGCCGCCTCCGGTGAGGTCGTCGTCGACGCCGGGCTGGCCGCGCGGGCGCGGCTCGAGGTCGGCGGGAAGGCACGCGTCCTCGGCAGGGACGGCGTGCGGGACTACACCGTGACCGGGATCGCCGCGACGGCTCTGGCCGGGCAGTCGTCGGTCTTCTTCACCGCGGAACGGGCCGGGGAGCTGTTCGCCCGCCCGGGCCGGGTGTCGGCGTTCGGCGTGTCAGGGCCGGGCGACCCCGAGCGGCTGAAGGAGCGCATCGCTTCCGCGCTGCCCGGCGCGGCCGCCTACGCGGGCGACCAGCGGGGGTTCGCGGAGGACCTGCGGATGCTGGACAGCAGGGAGATGCTCGTCGCGCTCAGCGGCGGCCTGGCCGGTGTCGTGGTGATGGTGGCGGTCTTCGTGATCGCCGGCACCTTCGGGCCGGCCATGCGGCAGCGTGAGCGGGAGATCGCGCTGCTGCGGGCGATCGGGGCCACCCCGAGGCAGGTTCGCATGATGATCGGCCGGGAGTCGCTGCTGGTCGGGATCGTGGCGGCCGCTGCCGGCGCGCCGCTGGGGATCGTGGTGGGCGGCTGGCTGCTCGGGCAGCTCGTCACGCGCGGGATGCTGCCCGAGGCGTTCGAACCGATCGCGGGGCCGATCCCGGTGCTCGCCGCCGTCGCGGTGGGGCTCGCCGCCGCCTGGCTGGCGGCCAGAGGGTCGGTACGGCGGGCGACGCGGATCCGCCCGGCCGAGGCGCTGGGCGAGGCCGCGGTGGAGCGGCGCGAACTGGGCCGGGGACGCGTGATCGCCGGTCTGGTCTTCCTCGCCCTCGGGTTGGGCGCCGCCGGGCTGTCGATGTCCGCGATGGGTGAGACGGTCGCCGCCACCGCCGGCGCGATCGTGCTCTTCCTGGTCACGGCCGTCGCGCTGCTCGGGCCGTGGCTGGTCCGGCTGGCGGCCGGGCTGGTGGGCGGCGTGCTCCGGCGGGCCTCGCGGGTGGGCGGATACCTGGCGGTGGCGAACACCGCGACGGGGGCCAGGCGGCTGGCGTCCGTGGTGAGCCCGCTCGTGCTGATGATCGCGTTCGCCGCGACCACGGTCTTCGCCCAGTCGACCATGGGCCACGCGGCCTCCCGGCAGGCCGCGGAGGGCAATCGCGCCGACTTCGTGCTGGAGTCCGCGTGGCCGGGCCTTCCCCCCGAGGCGGCCAGGGCCGCCCGCGCGCTGCCCGGCGTGCGCGGGGTGACGGAGGCGCTCGGCACGCGGGTGGTCGGCGAGTACGAGCAGCTGGGCGAGCGCACGCTGACCTCGCTCGGCGCCGTCGGGCTCGCGGCGCCGGTGCACGGCGTCGACCTCGGTGTCCGCGCCGGTTCGCTGGATCGGCTGCGCGGCGACGGGGTGGCGCTGAGCACGTTCGCCGCCGGCTCCTACGGGGCCGAGGTCGGTGACAGGGTGCGGCTGCGGCTCGGCGACGGCACTCCGGTTACGCGGACGGTCGTGGCCGTCTACGAGCGGGGGCTCGGCTTCGGCGACGTCGCCCTGCCGTACGAGGTGGTGCGTGATCACTCCGGTTCTGGCATGAGCGCGCGGCTGTTCGTAGTCGGCGGCTCGAAGGCGCGACTGGCCGGGCTGGCGCCGGGGCTGACGGTGCTGGACCGCTCGGACGCCGCCACCGTCCGCGACACGGCGCGGGAGCTGAACGACTGGGGCAACATGCTCGCGCTCGGGCTGATCATCGTGTTCATCGCGATCTCGGTGGTGAACACGCTGGTGATGGCCACCGGCTCGCGGGTCAGGGAGTTCGCCCTGCTCCGCCTCGTCGGCGGCACCCGGCGGCAGGTGCTCGGCATGATCCGCTGGGAGGCGCTCCTGGTCGGCGGCATCGCGGTCATGACAGGCACGGCGATCGCGGCGCCGACGCTGATGGCGCTCAGTACCGCCGTGACAGGGTCGCCGCTCCCCTACGTGCCGCCCGCCGTCTACGCGGCGATGGCCTGCGCCACGATCGGTCTGGCGTTCGCCGCGACGCTGCTTCCCGCCCGCCTGGCTCTGCGGGGCAGACCAGCCGAGCGGATCCTTGGGTGACGGCGGGGTCTCTGTTGACGTGAAACCGGGCACGGGATACATTCCGGGAGATTTCACGATCGTCCAAGAGAAATCCGGTGAGATGCCGGTGCGGACGCGCCACTGTATCCGGGACGCAGATCCCGGGAGCCAGGTCGCTTGGCGATCGTGACCTCACCGGTCGGGACGCGTCATCCCTGAGGAGGCAAGTATGAGTGGGCTGTCCACTCCTTCCGCTGTTCCCCTTCCCCGTCTGGGCCTCTGGCTGCTCACCGTGCCGGTGCTGCTGCTGGTCGCCTATCTCGTCCTGATGGACAACGGCGCCGTCTCGCAGGCCGGGTCCTATCTGCACGAGCTCATGCACGACGGGCGGCACCTGCTCGGCGTGCCCTGCCACTAGGCGCGGGCATGATTCGCACCCTGCTGGTCAGGGGCCTGCTCGTGGGCCTGCTGGCCGGACTCGTCGCGGGCGGGTTCGCCTTCGTCTTCGGTGAGCCGCGCGTCGACAGCGCGATCGCCCTGGAGGAGGCGCACGCCGCTCACGAGGCTCCCGCCGGGCACGACCACGGCGAGGAGGAGCTCGTGAGCCGGCCCGGGCAGAAGGCGGGGCTGTTCCTGGCCACCGGGCTGTACGGGCTGGCGGTGGGCGGGATCTTCGCCCTGGTGTACGCCGGTCTGCGCGGCCGGGTGGGGCCCCGCTCGGAGGGCGGGCTGGCGCTCGCCGCCGCCGGGATGGCCTTCGTGGCGATCATCCTTGTTCCGTTCGTGAAGTATCCGGCCAATCCCCCGGCGGTCGGCGATCCGGACACGATCAACGGCCGGACGCTGCTCTACGTGGTGATGGTGCTGGTCGGGCTGGCGGCGACGGCGATCGCGGTGGCCACGGCCCGGCGCGTCACCGCCGGGCCGTGGGCGCGCTGGGCGGCCGGTGTGGCGGCGTTCCTGGTGCCGGTGATCGCCGCGTGGCAGCTGCTGCCTGCGGTCAACGAGGTGCCCGCGGACTTCCCTGCGACGCTGCTGTGGCAGTTCAGGGTCGCCTCGCTGGGGACGCAGCTGGTGTTCTGGACGGCTTTCGGCGTGCTGTTCGGCTGGCTCTGCGACCGGGCCGTGCGCCGTCGCGCGGCCGTTCCGGTCTGAGCCGGGTGGTGCTGTTCGTACGGCAGGCCGGCACGCCCGGTATGCGGGCGGCCTGCTTCCCTGACCCGGACTCGGAAGCCGATCCCGCGAGCCTGGCCCGTGCTGCCGCTCGGGCCGGGGCCCTGACAGGGGCTTCGGATGGGATGGCATGGGTCGGACCCGGGCGGGCGGCCGGGCAGACCGCGGTCGCGCTGGGGTTCGAGCCGTGCGTGGTTCCCGCGCTGGGCGAGGCGGATTTCGGGCGGTGGACCGGCCTGCCGTACGCGAAGGTCGCCGAGCAGGAGCCGGAGGCCCTGGCGCGGTGGTTGAGCGATCCGGACGCGGCGCCGCACGGCGGCGAGAGCCTGGGGTCCCTCGCGGCGCGGGTGGCGGACTGGCTCGACGGGGTGCGCGACGTGGAGGGCTCCGGTGGTGGGGTGGTGGTGTGTGATGCGGGAGTCGTCCGTGCGGCGATCGGGCGTGCGCTGGGGCTGGATCCGGTGCGGGCCGGGCGGTTCGATGTCGCGCCGCTGTCCACGACCGGGCTGGCCGTCTCGCGTGACGGCTGGCGGGTCGCCCATGTCAACCGGAGGCTCGTCCCGTGATCGTCACCTATCCCTTCAGCGCGGTCGTCGGGCTCGCGGACCTGAAGCTGGCCCTGCTGCTGAACGCCGTGTCGCCGCGGGTGGGCGGCGTCCTGGTGCGGGGCGAGAAGGGGACCGCGAAGTCCACGGTCGTCCGCGCACTGGCCGCCCAGCTGCCCGCCGTGGAGGTGGTGCCGGGCTGCCGGTTCGCGTGTGATCCCGCGGCGCCCGATCCGCGCTGCCCCGACGGGCCGCACGAGCCCGGCGGTGCCGGGCTGACCCGTCCGGCGGCGCTCGTCGAGTTACCGGTGGGGGCGACCGAGGATCGGCTGTCCGGATCGCTGGACGTGGAACGGGCCCTGACCGAGGGCGTGAAGGCGTTCGAGCCGGGGCTGCTGGCGGCCGCCCACCGCGGGGTGCTCTACGTGGACGAGGTCAACCTGCTTCACGACCATCTCGTCGACCTGCTGCTCGACGCGGCCGCCCTGGGCATCTGCTACGTCGAGCGCGACTCGGTGTCGGTACGGCATGCCGCCCGGTTCCTGCTGGTGGGGACCATGAACCCGGAGGAAGGCGAGCTGCGGCCGCAGCTGCTCGACCGGTTCGGGCTGACGGTCGAGGTGCGGGCGTCCCGGGATCCCGGGGAGCGGGCCGAGGTGGTCAGGCGGCGGCTGGCCTTCGACGCCGATCCCGAGGGATTCGCGGACCGGTGGGCGGGCGAGGAGTCGGCGCTGGCGGCCAGGATCGTGCAGGCCAGGGTCCGGGTGCCGGACGTGCGGCTGCCCGATGCGCGGCTGCGGCAGATCGCGGCGGTGTGCGCCGCGTTCGAGGTGGACGGCCTGCGGGCGGACCTGGTGACCGCCAACGCCGCCATCGCGCATGCCGCCTGGCTGGGGCGGGACGCGGTCACGGTGGCGGACGTACGGGCGGCGGCCAGGCTGTCGCTGCCGCACCGGCGGCGGCGCGACCCGTTCGACGCGCCGGGGCTGGACGAGGCGCTGCTCGACGAACTGCTCGACCGCACCTCAGGAGACGACGACCCCGACGACCCGCCGCCCGGCCCGGACGGCTCCCCGCCCCCCGGCCCGGGAGACGATACCTCCCCCGGTTCGGCGGGAGACGACCGAGCCCACGACCAGGCCCCCGACGACGGGCATCAGGAAGGGGTGACGGACCGCGGGCCCGGCCAGGCGCCGCGCGACGGGCAGGCGGACCCCGCGCCCGACCAGCCGCGCGGCGGGGAGGCGGACCGCGGTGCGGGGACGGAGCCGGGCAGCGGCCAGGGCGAGAATCCCGAAGCGGGCATGCGGGCGGATGGCGGCACCGGCCGCGACCAGGGTGATCCGGAGATGAACGTGCCCGGGACGGTGGTCGTGGCCGGGGCGACGCATCGGGTGCCGTTGCTGGAGGTGCCCGGGGTGGGCGAGGGGGCGGCGGGGCGGCGGTCCCGGTCGAAGGGCGCCGGAGGGCGGGCCGTGGGTTCGCGGCGGCCGGGGGCGAAGGTCACCGACGTGCACGTGGCGGCCACGGTGCTGGCGGCCGCGCCGTACCAGAAGGACAGAGGGCGCGGCGGCCGAGGGCTGGAGCTGCGGGCGGGCGATCTGCGGGAGGTGCGGCGCGAGGGCCGGGAGGGGAATCTCGTGCTGTTCGTGGTGGACGCGAGCGGCTCGATGGCGGCGCGCCGGCGGATGGGGGCGGTGAAGGCGGCGGTGCTCAGCCTGCTGCTGGACGCCTACCAGCGGCGCGACAAGGTGGGGCTGGTGACGTTCCGCGGCACGTCGGCGGAGGTGGCGCTGCCGCCGACGTCGTCGGTGGAGGCGGGCGCGGCGCGGCTGCGGTCGCTGCCGACGGGCGGGCGGACCCCGCTGGCGGCGGGGCTGACGCGGGCTGCGCAGGTGCTGCGGGTGGAGCGGCTGCGGGATCCGGCTCGCCGTCCGCTGGTGGTGCTGGTGACCGACGGGCGGGCCACGCACGGCGGCGACGCGGAGCGGGCGGCCGCGCTGCTGGCGGGTACGGCGAGCGTCGTCGTCGACTGCGAGAGCGGCCCGGTCCGGCTCGGCCTCGCGGCCGGGCTGGCGGCCCGGATGGGCGCCAGGCTCCTCCCCCTCGACGCGCTGACCGACCTCGGCTCGGTCGTCCGCGACCACAGAACCGACCAGCCCAACTACAGGAAGGCAGGCTGAGGATGCCGCAGGGCAAGCCGGCCGTCGTGCCGGAAGACGGCCTCACCACCCGGCAGCGCCGCGCGCGGCCGCTGCTGATCGTGCACACCGGCCCGGGCAAGGGCAAGTCCACGGCCGCCTTCGGGATGGCGCTGCGGGCGTGGAACCAGGGCTGGCCGATCGGCGTGTTCCAGTTCGTGAAGTCGGCCAAGTGGCGCATCGGCGAGGAGCGGGCGCTGCGGGTGCTCGGCGAGACGGGCGAGGGCGGCCCGGTGACCTGGCACAAGATGGGCGAGGGCTGGTCGTGGATCCAGCGGCCCGGCACCGAGGAGGACCACGCGGCCGACGCCCGCGAGGGCTGGGAGCAGATCAAGCGGGACCTGGCGGCCGAGACGTACCGGTTCTACGTGCTCGACGAGTTCACCTACCCGCTGAAGTGGGGCTGGCTGGACCTGGACGACGTGCTTGAGACGCTGTCCGGGCGGCCGGGCAACCAGCACGTGGTGATCACCGGCAGGGACGCGCCCGAGCGGCTGGTCGAGGCCTCCGACTTGGTGACGGAGATGGCCAAGGTACGCCACCCCATGGACGCCGGGCAGAAGGGGCAGAAGGGCATCGAGTGGTAGTACCCCGGCTCGTGATCGCCGCGCCGTCCTCGGGCAGCGGCAAGACGACCGTGGCGACCGGCCTGATGGCCGCGCTGCGGGCGCGCGGGCTGCGGGTCTCGCCGCACAAGGTGGGCCCCGACTACATCGATCCCGGCTACCACGCGCTGGCCACCGGCCGTCCCGGCCGCAACCTGGACCCGTGGCTCGTCGGTGAGGACCTGGTCGCCCCGCTGTTCGGGTACGGCGCGGCGGGCTGCGACGTGGCGGTGGTCGAGGGCGTGATGGGCCTGTTCGACGGCCGGGGCGAGACGGACTTCGCCTCGACCGCGCACGTGGCCAGGCTGCTCGAGGCCCCGGTGGTGCTGGTCGTGGACGCGGCCAGGCAGAGCCGGTCCGTGGCGGCGGTGGTGCATGGTTTCGCCACCTTCGACCCGCGCGTCACGGTGGGCGGGGTGGTGCTCAACCGGGTGGGCTCCGACAGGCACGAGGAGCTGTGCCGGGCGGCGCTGGCCGAGGCAGGTGTGCCGGTGCTGGGCGCGATCCGCCGCGACGACGCGGTCGCCACGCCCTCTCGCCACCTGGGGCTCGTCCCCGCCGCCGAGCGCGAGTCCGAGGCGGTGCGGGCCGTCGACCGGCTCGCGGCGCTGGTGTCCCGCTCGTGCGACCTGGACGCCCTGGTACGGCTGGCCGCCTCGGCCCCCGCGCTCCCGGTCGAACCGTGGAGCCCCGGGCCGCCGGCTGAGGGCCGGACCGTGGTGGCGGTGGCGGGCGGGGCCGCGTTCACGTTCGGGTACGCCGAGCACGTCGAGCTGCTGCGCGCCGCCGGGGCTGACGTGGCGGTGTTCGATCCGCTCAGGCACGAGCGCCTCCCCGAGGGGACCGCCGCGCTGGTGATCGGCGGCGGCTTCCCCGAGGTGTACGCGGCCGAGCTGGCCGCCAACGAGCCGCTGCGCCAGGAGATCGCCGCCTTCCCCGGCTCGATCGCCGCCGAGTGCGCCGGGCTGCTCTACCTGTGCCAGGAGCTGGACGGCCGGCGGATGTGCGGCAGGGTGCCTGGCAGGGCGCGCATGACGGACCGGCTCACGCTCGGCTACCGGGACGCCGTGGCGCTCAAGGACTCGCCGCTGACCCGGCGCGGCGAGCGCTACCGCGGCCACGAGTTCCACCGCACCGCGGTGCGGCTCGCCGCGGAGCCGCTGTTCGCCTGGGAGGGCGGATCGGACGGGCACGGTGACCCGCGGGTCACCGCGTCCTACCTGCACCTGCACTGGGCGGGCACGCCCTGGGCGGCTCAGCGGCTGGTGTCGTCCTCCAGGTCGCCCTCCGTCTTGAGGTAGACCTCCCGCAGCCCGCGCAGGACCTCCGGATCGGGGTGCTGCCACATGCCGCGATCGGCCGCCTCGAGCAGCCGCTCGGCGATGCCGTGCAGCGCCCACGGATTCGACTGGGCCATGAACGCCTGGTTCTCCGGGTCGAGCACGTACGCCTCGGTGAGCTTGTCGTACATCCAGTCGGCCATGACGCCTGTAGTGGCGTCGTAGCCGAACAGGTAGTCCACCGTCGCGGCCAGCTCGAAGGCGCCCTTGTAGCCGTGCCTGCGCATCGCGGCCAGCCAGCGCGGGTTGACCACCCGGGCACGGAAGATCCGCGAGGTCTCCTCCGACAGCGTCCTGGTCCTTACCGCGTCGGGGCGGGTGCTGTCGCCCACGTAGGCGGCCGGGGACCTGCCGGTCAGCGCCCGCACGGTGGCGATCATGCCGCCGTGGTACTGGAAGTAGTCGTCGGAGTCGGCGATGTCGTGCTCGCGGGTGTCGACGTTCTTGGCGGCCACCGCGATCCTGCGGTAGGCGTCCTCCATCTGCGGGCGGGCGGCCACGCCGTCCAGGTCGCGGCCATAGGCGTAGCCGCCCCACACGGCGTAGACCTCGGCTAGGTCCGCGTCGTCGCGCCAGTTGCGGCTGTCGATCAGCGGCAGCAGCCCGGCTCCGTACGCGCCCGGGGCCGACCCGAAGATGCGCATCGCGGAGCCTCCCGGCTCGTTGACGTGGGCGCGCACGTAGTTGTCCGCGTCGGGCTCGGGCTGCGCGGCGGCCAGCCGTACAGCGTCGTCGAGCATGACCACCACGTGCGGGAAGGCGTCGCGGAAGAAGCCGCTGATGCGGACCGTCACGTCGATCCTGGGGCGGCCCAGCTCGGCCGGCGGGATGGGGCGCAGGCCTGTGACCCTTCTCGACGCCTCGTCCCACTCGGGACGGATGCCCAGCAGGGCCAGCACCTCGGCCACGTCGTCGCCTGCCGTGCGCATCGCGCTCGTGCCCCACACCGACAGGCCGACCGAGCGGGGCCAGTCGCCGTGGTCGGCGCGGTAGCGCTCGAGCAGCGAGTCGGCCATGGCCTGGCCGGTCTCCCAGGCCAGCCGGGAGGGTACGGCGCGCGGGTCGACGGAGTAGAAGTTGCGGCCGGTCGGCAGCACGTTGACCAGGCCGCGCAGCGGCGAGCCGCTCGGGCCGGCGGGCACGTAGCCGCCGTCGAGCGCGTGCAGCACGTGGTCGAGCTCGTCGGTGGTCCGGTCAAGCCGCGGAACCACCTCCGTGGCGGCGAACCTCAGGATTTCCGCCACGAGCTCCCGCGACTCGGGGCCACCATCCAGGACCATGGCCGCCACCTCGGGGGCGGCGGCCGGGTTCCAGGCTCGTGCCTCCATCGCCTCCACTAGTGCGCGGGATGTCGCCTCCACCCGGTCCACGTCCTTCAGCGCCGCGCCGCCGTCCTCCCTGAGGCCGAGCGCCTCGCGCAGGCCCGGCAACGCCGTACGGCCCGCCCACATCTGACGGGCGCGCAGCATCGCCAGCACCAGGTCGACCCGCGCCGGGCCGGAAGGCGCCTGGCCGAGCACGTGCAGGCCGTCGCGGATCTGGGCGTCCTTCACCTCGCACAGCCAGCCGTCCACGTGCAGGATGAGCTCGTCGAACTCGGCGTCGTGCGGCCGATCGGCCAGCCCGAGATCATGGTCGAGGCGGGCGGCCTGGATGAGGGTCCAGATCTGCGCCCGGATCGCCGGCAGCTTGGCCGGGTCCATGGCGGCGATGGAGGCGTGCTCGTCCAGCAGCTGCTCGAGCCTGGCGATGTCGCCGTAGGTCTCGGCCCTGGCCATCGGCGGCACCAGGTGGTCCACGAGCACGGCGTGCGCGCGCCGCTTGGCCTGGGTGCCCTCGCCCGGGTCGTTGACCAGGAACGGGTAGACCAGCGGCAGGTCCCCGATCGCGGCGTCGGCGGCGCACGAGGCCGACAGGCCCGCGGACTTGCCGGGCAGCCACTCCAGGTTGCCGTGCTTGCCGACGTGGATCATCGCATGCGCGCCGAAACCTGTGCTTTCCCCGCCCCCCGACGACAGCCAGCGGTAGGCGGCCAGGTAGTGGTGGCTGGGCGGCAGGTCGGGGTCGTGGTAGACGGCGATCGGGTTCTCGCCGAAGCCGCGCGGCGGCTGCACCATCACCACGACGTTCCCGGCGCGGAGCGCGGCCAGCACGATGTCGCCATCGTGCACGAACAGCTCGCCGGGCGGCGGCCCCCAGTGCCGCTCGATCCCCTCGCGCAGGTCGGCGGGCAGCGTGCGGTACCACTGCTCGTAGGCGGCGGCCGGGATGCGCACCGGGTTGGCCGCGAGCTGCTCCTCGGTCAGCCAGTCCTGGTCCTGCCCGCCCGCCGCGATCAGCGCGTGGATCAGCGCGTCGCCGTCCTCGGGGAACACTGTGTTTCTCCCGCCCCCCTCTCCGAGGGACCCACCCCCCGGCCCCAGGTCGTAGCCCGCTTCCTCGAGCCTGGCCAGGAGCCTGACCGTGCTGGCCGGGGTGTCCAGCCCGACCGCGTTGCCGATCCTCGAGTGCTTGGTCGGGTACGCCGACAGCATCACGACCAGGCGCCGCTCGGCGGGCGGGGTGTGCCTGAGCAGGCCGTGCCGTACGGCGATGCCCGCCACCCTGGCCGCCCGCTCGGGATCGGCGACGTAGACCGTCAGCCCGTCCCGGTCGATCTCCTTGAACGAGAACGGCACCGTGATGATCCGGCCGTCGAACTCGGGGATCGCCACCTGCGAGGCCGCGTCCAGCGGCGACAGGCCGTCATCGTTGGCCTCCCAGGCCTGCCTGCTGGTGGTCAGGCAGAGTCCCTGCAGGATCGGCACGTCCAGCTCGGCCAGCGCGCCGACGTCCCACGCCTCGTCGTCGCCGCCCGCTCCGGCCGTCGCCGGGCGGGTGCCTCCTGCCGCCAGTACGGTCACCACGAGCGCATCCGCGGCGCGCAGGGTGTCGAGGAGTCCCGGCTCGGCGGTGCGCAGAGAGGAGCAGAAGACCGGCAGCGCCCGTCCGCCCGCCTCCTCGATCGCCCGGCAAAGCGCCTCGACGAAGGCGGTGTTGCCCGCCATATGGTGCGCCCGGTAGTAAAGCACCCCGACCACCGGCCCCTCACCGCGCGACTCGCCCCCCAGCACGCCGATCAGCGAGCCCTCACTGCGCGACTCGCCCTCCGGCTCGCCGGTCACCGGGTCCTTGCGGTGTGGCTCGCGTTGCAGCACACCCCAGGAGGGGGCGGGGGCGGGTGGGGCGAAGCCGCGGCCGGTCAGCAGGACGGTGTCGGACAGGAAGGCGTGCAGCTCGGCCAGGTTGGCGGGACCGCCGTGGGCCAGGTAGGCGTGCGCCTCGGCGCAGACGCCCCCGCTGACCGTGGACAGCTCCATCAGCTCGGCGTCCGGCGCCTGCTCGCCACCCAGCACCACCACCGGGCGCGGCCCGGCCAGCAGCGCGTCGAGCCCCTCCTCCCAGGCCCGCCTGCCGCCCAGCAGGCGGACCACGACCAGGTCGATGCCTTCGAGCAGTTCTGGCAGATCACCTGCGGCCAGCCTGGCGGGGTTGCCCAGGCGGTAGTCGGCGCCGCCGGCGCGGGCGCTTAACAGATCGGTGTCAGAGGTGGAGAGCAGCAGCACGCCAGGCACGGCAGGGTCCTCCCTCGGGGTCCTCGCCCCGTTCGCGGGTGTCGCGACGGCAGGAGTCTCCTGGCTCCCGGATCAACGCTCACCCCGGCCTTCCCGCCCGTTTCCGGGCAGTGGCCTGCGGTGGGGTTCGCTTCCCGGTCACAGTGGCGGGACCGCGCCGGTTTCTCACCGGCTTCCTCCCTTGCCATCGCCTACGGAGGAGCCTACAGCGAAGTGGCGTTACGATCCCCTTCGTGTCCATAGCCGACTTTTCCGGACGTTTAGGTCCTGACGCCTGTCCGGGGGCGCTCCAGGTGCACCAGGCGGCAGACGGGCCGATGGCCCGGGTCCGCGTGCCGGGCGGGGCGATCTCGGCGGGGCAACTGCTCGAGCTGGCCACCTGCGCGGATGAGCTCGGCTCGGGCGTGATCGAGCTCACCTCCCGGGCCAACGTCCAGGTCCGCGGGCTGCGCTCCCCCGAGGTGTTCGCCTCACGGATGGCCGCGGCGGGGCTGCTGCCGTCGGCCTCACACGAGCGGGTCCGCAACATCGTGGCCTCCCCGTTAGGCGGCCGCGGTCCCTCCGGTGCGCTGGATCCGCAGCCGCTGGTGGAATCGCTGGACCGGGCCCTATGCGCGACTCCCCGACTGGCCGGGCTTCCGGGCCGCTTCCTGTTCGCGGTGGACGACGGCACGAACGACGTCACGTCCCTCACCGCCGACGTCACCTACGCATCAGGACAACTCCTTCTGGCAGGTATGACCTGCGGCACCGCTGCGATCGCCGGGGCGGTGGCGGTGATGATCGCGGCGGCTGAGGCGTTTCTGGACGTGCGCGGGGATGCGTGGCGGATCGCGGAGGTGCCCGGTGGGGCCGCCACGGTCGCCGCCCGCATGGGGCTCACGGTGTGGCCGCCGGATCTGCGTGCCGGCCCGGAGAACACTCAGGCATCGCCGCCGCGTGCGGGTGGCATCGCTCAGCGGGACGGGCGGGCGGCGCTGGAGGTGGTGGCGCCGCTCGGGCGGCTGTCCCCTGATCAGGCCCGTGCGCTGGGCGCCGCCGATGTCGCGGTACGGCTGACGCCGTGGCGGACCGTGATGCTGCTCGACCTCGACGACGTCGGGCAGGTGACGCAGGCACTGGAAGCCGCTGGGCTGGTGACCGACTCCGGATCCCCGTGGGTCGGTGTGACGGCGTGCACCGGGCGGCCGGGGTGTGCCAAGGCGCTGGCCGACGTGCAAGCCGATGCCCGCGCATGGGTGGGCACCCAGCAGCGGGCCCAGGAGACCCGCCTGCACTGGTCCGGGTGCGAGCGGCGCTGCGGGCTTCCCCGAGGAACGGTCACCCAGCGGGTGGCCACCGAGAACGGATACAGGTGACCGACTACATCCGCGATGGCGCCGAGATCTACCGGCGTTCCTTCGCCACGATCCGCGCCGAGACCGACCTGACCGGGATGCCGCCCGACGTGGCGCGCGTCGCGGTCAGGATGATCCACGCATGCGGCATGACCGACCTGGTCGGCGACCTGGACTGGTCGCCGGGCGTGGTCGCCCGCGCCAGGCAGGCGCTGGACGCCGGCGCGCCCGTGCTGTGCGACGCCATGATGGTCGCCTCCGGCGTCACCAGGCGCAGGCTGCCCGCGGACAACGACGTGGTGTGCACGCTGGGCGACCCCGGGGTGGCCGAGCTCGCCGTACAGCTGGGGACGACGCGCAGCGCGGCGGCGCTCGAGCTGTGGCGCGACCGGCTGGAGGGCGCGGTGGTGGCGATCGGCAACGCGCCGACGGCGCTGTTCCGGCTGCTGGAGCTGGTCGCCGAGGGCGCGGGACGGCCCGCCGCGGTGCTGGGCGTGCCGGTGGGCTTCATCGGCGCGGCCGAGTCCAAGCGGGCGCTCGCGGACAGCGATCTGGAGTATCTGGTGGTGCACGGCCGTCGCGGCGGCAGTGCCATGACGGCGGCGGCGGTCAACGCCATCGCCAGCGAGACGGAGTGATGGCGTTGACGGGACGGCTGTACGGCGTCGGGCTCGGCCCCGGCGATCCCGAGCTGGTCACGGTGAAGACGGCCCGGCTGATCGGCGAGGCCGACGTGATCGCCTATCACGCCGCCAGGCACGGGCGCAGCATCGCCCGCTCCATCGCGCTGCCGTACATGAAAGCGGGGCAGGTCGAGGAGCTGCTGCTCTACCCGCTGACGACGGAGACGACCGACCATCCGGGCGGCTACCAGGGGGCGCTGGACGACTTCTACGCCGACTGCGCCGAGCGGCTGGCCGCGCACCTGGACGCGGGGCGGACCGTGGTGGTGCTGAGCGAGGGCGACCCGCTGTTCTACGGCTCCTACATGCATCTGCACAAGCGGCTGGCGCACCGGTATCCGACCGAGGTGGTGCCCGGCGTCACGTCGGTCAGCGCCGCCTCGGCTGTGCTGGGACGGCCGCTGGTCGAGCGGGACGAGGTGCTCACCGTACTGCCGGGGACGCTGCCGGGCGAGGTGCTGGCCGAGCGGCTGCGCGGCACCGACTCGGCGGCGGTGCTCAAGCTGGGCCGCACGTTCGGCAAGGTGCGCGACGCGCTGGCCGAGGCGGGCCGGCTGGACGACGCCTGGTACGTCGAGCGGGCCACGATGGGCGCCGAGCGGGTGGCGCCGCTGAAGGACGTGGACGCCGAGGGCGTGCCGTACTTTTCGCTGGCGCTGCTGGCCAGCCCGGCAGAGCGCACGTTCGTGCCGTCACCTCAGGCTTCAAGCAGCACGGGCGAGGTCGCCGTGGTGGGGCTGGGGCCTGCCGGGCGGCCGTGGCTCACGCCCGAGGCGCAGGAGGCGCTAGCGGCGGCCACCGACCTGGTCGGATACGGCCCTTACGTGGACAGGGTGGCGCCGAACCCGCGCCAGCGCCGCCACCGTACGGACAACCGGGTCGAGGCCGAGCGCGCCAGGCACGCGCTTGAGCTGGCGCGCGAGGGGGCGAGGGTCGCGGTGGTGTCGTCGGGCGACCCCGGCGTGTTCGCCATGGCCAGCGCGGTGCTGGAGGCCGCGGCGGACTTCCCCGACGTACCGGTGCGGATCGTCCCCGGGCTGACAGCCGCGCAGGCGGTGGCGAGCAGGATCGGCGCGCCGCTCGGCCACGACTACTGCGTGCTGTCGCTGTCGGACCTGCTCAAGCCGTGGGAGGTGGTGGCCGACCGGATCGCCGCCGCCGCCCGGGCCGACCTGGTGCTGGCGATCTACAACCCGGCCTCGAAGAGCCGCACCTGGCAGCTGGCCGCCACCCGTGACCTGCTGCTCGAACACCGCGACCCGGACACACCGGTGGTCGTCGGCCGCGACGTGGGCGGCCCCGAGGAGAGCCTCACCGTCACCACCCTGGGCGAGCTCGACCCCGCCCAGGTGGACATGCGCTGCCTGCTGATCATCGGCTCCTCGACCACCCGGGTGACCGGCACCGGCCAGGTCTACACGCCGCGCCGCTACCCCTGAGCCCAGACCGCCGCCTCCGCCACGCTCTCCACCAGCCGGACGCCGGCGGGCGGCGGCGGCCGGTCGACCATGATCACCCGCAGCCCCAGCTCACGGGCCGCCAACAGCTTGGCGGTCGTCATCGAGCCGCCGCTGTCCTTGGTGACCAGCACGTCCAGCCGGTGCTCGCGGATGAGCGCCAGCTCGCCTTCCAGGGTGTACGGCCCGCGGTCCAGCAGCACGTGCACGTTGCCGGGGACGGGCGGATCGGGCGGATCGACCGACCTGGCCAGCAGCCACACCCCGGGCAGGACGGTGAACACCGGCAGGCTGCGCCGCCCGGTGGTGAGGAACACCCGGTCGCCGTGACCGAGCAGGTCCGCGGCGGCCCGCAGGGACCCGACCCGCTCCCAGGCGTCGCCCGGCCCCTCCCGCCAGCCGGGCCGCCGCAGCGTCAGCAGCGGCACACCGTTCGTCGCCGACGCCTCGGCCGCCGAGGCGGACATCCGGGCGGCGAACGGGTGCGTGGCGTCCACCATCGCGTCGATCCGCTCGGCCGCCAGCCACGCGGCCAGGCCGTCCGGGCCGCCGAAGCCGCCCTCGCGCACCTCCCCGACCGGCAGCCGCGGGTTGGTCACCCTCCCCGCCAGCGACGACACCACGTGACAGTGTCCGAGCAGCTCGGCCGCCAGCGCTCTGGCCTCCGCGGTGCCGCCCAGGATCAGGACGCGCCGCACGACCTGTCCCGGTGCGCGCTGTAGAGGTGGCTGTCGGGGAACTCCCCGGCCGCCAGCACCCGGCCGACCACGATCACGGCGGTGCGCCTGATCTCTGCCTCGTGCACCTTGGCCGCGATGCCGGCCAGGGTTCCGCGCAGGATCACCTCGTCGGCCCTGCTCGCCCGGGCCACCACGGCCACCGGGCAGTCCGCGCCGTAGGACGGCAGCAGCTCCGCCACCACCGCGTCGATCCGCTGCACGGCCAGGTGCAGCACCATCGTCGCCCCGCTCGCGCCCAGCGTCGTCAGGTCCTCGCCCTCGGGCATCGGCGTCGCCCGCGCCGACGTACGCGTCAGGATGACCGTCTGGCCGACGCCCGGCACGGTCAGCTCCCTGCCCAGCGAGGCCGCCGCCGCCGCGAAGGCGGGCACTCCCGGGACGATCTCGTACGGCACGCCCAGCGCGTCCAGGCGGCGCAGCTGCTCGGCCACCGCGCTGAACACCGACGGGTCACCGGAGTGCAGCCGTGCCACGTCCAGCCCCGCACGGTAGGCGGCGGCCAGCTCCGCAACGATCTGGTCGAGCGTCAGGTTCGCGGTGTCCACCAGCCTGGCGCCGGGCGGGCAGGACTCCAGCAGCTCGACCGGCACCAGCGAGCCCGCGTACAGGCACACCGGCGAGGAGCGCAGCCGCTCCAGCCCGCGCAGCGTGATCAGGTCCGCGGCCCCGGGCCCCGCCCCGATGAAGTACACGGTCACAGCGTTGTCTCCTTCGTGAGGGTCCATACGGTGACCGGCATCGCGGGGCGCCAGGCGGTGAACGAGCCGACGGGCGAGGCCCGCTGGACGGCCACGCGGACCAGGTCTCCGCCGAGCCTGCCGTACCAGGAGGTGATGAGCGCCTCGGACTCCAGGGTCACGGCGTTGGCCACCAGGCGGCCGCCGGGCCTCAGCGCGGACCAGCAGCGTTCGAGCAGCCCGTCGGCCGTCAGGCCGCCGCCGACGAAGACGGCGTCGGGCGTGGGCAGGCCGTCCAGCGCGATTGGTGCCCTGCCCTCGACGACCCGCAGCCCGGGCACCCCGAGTGTGTCGGCATTGCGGCGGATGGCCGCGGCACGGTCGGTGTGGCTCTCTACGGCGACGGCGGCGCACGCCGGGTGGCTGCGCATCCATTCGATGGCGATGCTGCCCGCACCCGCGCCCACGTCCCACAGCAGCTCGCCGGGCAGCGGCGCGAGCCGTGACAGGCTCACCGCGCGCACCTCCCGCTTGGTGAGCTGGCCGTCGTGCTCGAAGGCGTCGTCGGGCAGGCCGGGAACGCGGGCACGCGGCCGGGTATCCGGCGCGGCGGCGCACTCGACGGCGATCACGTGCAGGGCTGAGGGCGCGGGCCCGGACCACTCGCCCGCGGTCCCCCGCAGCGCGGACTCGGTGGCCGAGCCGAGGTCGCCGAGCACGGTCATGACGCTCGGACCGTATCCGCGCTCCGCCAGCAGCCCGGCGACTCGTGCGGGCGCGTCGAGGCCCGCGCCGAGCACCACGAGCCGCCGCCCCGGCAGCACGGCCGCGTTCAGCGCGGACAGCGGGCGCCCCACCAGGCTCACCACGTCCACCTGCTCGACCGGCCAGCCGAGCCTGGCGCAGGCCAGCGACAGCGACGACACATGCGGCAACACCCGGACCCGCTCGGCCCCCAGCAGGCGCACCAGCGTGGCGCCGATCCCGTAGAACATCGGATCCCCGCTGGCCAGCACGCAGGTCGCCCGCCCCGCATACCGCTCGAGGAGCCCGGGCAGCTCCGGCAGCAACGGCGACGGCCACACCACCCGCTCAGACGGCGCGTACGCCTCGGCGGGCAGCAGGTCCAGCTGCCGGGAGGCGCCCATGACGACCTCGGCGGTGCGCAGGGCCTGGCGGGACGCTTCAGGGAGGCCGTCCCAGCCGTCAGCGCCGATGCCGACGACCGTGATCACACGTTGCCCAGCACACGGGTCACCTGGATCTCCACCACCACTCGCCTCGGGTTGGCCCTGGGCGGCTTGTAGCGGGCGGCGTAGCGTCGCTCGGCGTCGGCGACCTGCTCAGGCTCGGCGCGCACGATCGCCCTGCCCTCCAGCGTGGACCAGCGGCGCCCGTCCACCTGGCTGAGCGCGACCAGCGCGCCCGCCTCGCCGATGAGCCGCGCCTTGGCCGACGTCCCCGACGTGATCACCCGGGCCGTGGCGGTGTCCAGGTCGAGGGTCGCGCCCACCGGCACCACGTGCGGCGGCAGGCCGGGACGGGCGGTGGCGAGCGTGCACAGGTGACGCTCCTGCCAGAACGCGGCGAATCCCTCGCCCAGCTCGGCCAGGTTCACGGTCCTCCTTGGGTGGTTTGGGCAGCGATATCGTATAGCGCGCACTCTGGCACACTCTGTTCGGTGAAGCGGCTACTCATCATCGGCATCGGCGCCGGGGACCCCGATCACCTCACCCTCCAGGCGGTCAAGGCGATCGCCGCCACGGACGTGTTCCTCGTCGTGGACAAGGGCGAGGTCAAGCAGGAGCTGGTCCAGCTGCGGCAGGACCTGATCCACGAGCACGGCCGCGCGCCGTACCGGATCGCCGAGGCGCGCGACCCCGAGCGGGACAGGAGCGCCGCCGCCTACACCGAGGCCGTGGCGGACTGGCGCGCGCGCCGGGCGGTGGCCTGCGAGGCGCTCATCCGGAAGCTGGGCGACGACGAGACCGGGGCGTTCCTGGTCTGGGGCGATCCGGGCGTTTACGACAGCACGCTGGCCATCGTCGAGGAGATCCTGCGGCGCGCGAACGTCACCTTCGAGTACGAGGTCATCCCGGGGATCAGCAGCGTGGCCGCGCTGACCGCCCGTCACCGCATCGGACTGACCCGGGTCGGGCGGCCGGTCCACCTGACCACCGGGCGGCGGTTGGCCGAGCAAGGGGCAACCGCGGACGACATGGTGGTGATGCTGGACGCGCACTGCTCGTTCGCGGCGCTGCCCGGCCACCACATCTACTGGGGCGCCTACCTGGGCACGCCGGACGAGATCCTGGTGTCGGGGCCCGTCGCCGAGGTCGGCGACCGCATCCGCGAACTGCGCGCCGAGGCCCGCGCCCGCAAGGGCTGGATCATGGACACCTACCTGCTACGCCGCCCGGACAAGGACGGCGACGGCTGAAGGTAAACCCGCGCTAACCGGCTGCTCAGCCTGCGTTTGCCGGGCACTTCCTACCGTGCTCACATGAGGCGCGGCAGGTTCTGGCTCTCCCTGGCACTCCTGGTCACGGCAGTCGCCGTGGGCCTGGCCGCGCGCACGCCCGGCTGGACCGCGATCGACGGTGACCTCGCCGCCGCCGTCGAGTCGGCCCGCACCCCCTGGCTGACCGGGGTGGCGCAGGTGCTGAACGTCGGCTTCGGCACCGTCGTGGGAACGTTCCTGGTCGTGCTCCTGGTGGCGAGTCTGGCTCTGGCGCGGAAGCCGGGCAGGGCGGTGCTGGCGGGAGTCGTGGTGCTGGCCGGCTGGGGCGTGAGCTCGATCATCAAGACGGTCGTGGCCCGCCCCCGGCCGCCCGCCACACACGCGCTGGTCCAGGAGCTGGGCGCGGACAGCTTCCCCAGCGGCCACGTCTGCCTGACCCTGTCGCTGGTGATCGCGCTCGCCTTGCTGCTCAGGAGCAGGTGGCGCCTGATCCTGGCGCTGGGAGCCGTGCTGGTCCTGGCCCAGATGCTGGCCAGGGTCTACCTGGGCGCCCACTACCCCACCGACACGGTCGGCTCGCTCCTGGTGACCCCGGCCGCCATCTACCTGGCGCTGCGCCTGCCCTCGCTCGGCCTGTTCCTGCTGCGCGCGGACAACCGGCTCAGGGCAGGGGTTCCGCCCGACACGCGCCACGTCAAGATCCTGTTGCTGTCCGCCAACGGCATGGGCGGCACCATCAGGACCGTCTTCAACCTCGCGGGCGGCCTGGCCGCCGAGCACGACGTGGAGATCGTCAGCGTGCTCAGGACCAGGCCGCAGCCCTTCTTCCCGCTGCCCGCCGGCGTCCGCGTCTCCTACCTCGTCGACCGGACGGCAAGCTCGCCGCTCGGACGCAGCCGCCTCATCCCGCCCGACGAGGCGGCCTACGACAAGTTCGACCTGCGCACCGACGTGGCACTCGTGCGGTTCCTGCGCGGGCTGCGCGGCGGCGTGCTGATCACCACTCGTCCAGGACTGAACCTCGCCGCCGCGCTGCTCGCGCCGCCCGGCGTGCTCACGGTCGCACAGGAGCACGTCGGCTACGGCACGCAGCGGCGCGCCGTACAGAAGCTGATCAACAGGAGGTACGGCAGGCTCAGCGCGCTGGTGACGCTGACCGAGGCCGACCTCAAGGACTACCAGGTCGCGCTCGGAACGCGGACGCCCGGGCACCTGGCACGCATCCCCAACGCGACGCCGCCGCTGTCCGGCGGGCCGTCGCCGCTGACCGGGCCGACCGTGGTCGCGATCGGGCGGCTCAGCAAGGTCAAGGGCTTCGACCTGCTGCTGCGCGCGTGGGCGTGGACCGTGGCGGAGCATCAGGGGTGGAGCCTGCGGATCGTGGGCTCGGGCCCCCAGCGGGCCACGCTGGCCGCGCTGATCGACGAGCTCGGACTCGGTGACACGGTCACGCTGGCCGGGGCGTCGCGTGACATCGGCGCCGAGTTCGACCGGGCCTCGATCTTCGTGCTCAGCTCGCTGCACGAGGGGTTTCCGATGACGATCCTGGAGTCGCTGAGCAAGGGCGTGCCGGTGGTGTCGTTCGACTGCCCCTACGGCCCCGGCGAGATCCTCACCCACGGTCACGACGGGCTGCTCGTCCCGCCGCGCGACGTCGAAGCGCTGGCCGCCGGGCTGGGCACGCTGATGGACGACCCGGCCCTCCGGCGGCGGATGGGCGACCGGGCGCGGCAGACCTCGCGGCTCTACGACCCCGAGCCCATCGCCGCCGAGTGGGAGCGGCTGCTGGCCGTCATACAGGCCGCGCCTCTCCTCGTAGGCGCAGACGACTACCAGGGCCCGTGAATGGTGATGCAGATCACACCCGGGGCAGCTCAACAATCGTGTGGGGTGCGCACTCTCACGGTGCATGAGCTTGATGAGGAAGGCCGCAGTCGTGGCCATCAGCAGCGTGACACTCGCCTCCGGCCTGGCCGCGGTCACCGGGGCGGCGGCCTCGGCGCAGACGCCCGAGGCCGTCGTGCTCAAGGCCACCCCGACGGTGCGCCACCAGCTCGCCGACGCGTTCTGGAACCACTCGACCGACTTCAAACGGAGCAAGGTCGACGGCCCCACCCAGGTCCGCTACGGCCGGCTCGGCAACGTGTACTGGGCCATCGGCGGCATCGGGATCAAGGGCAACCCGGTCAGCTACCAGGACGGGCCCCACGTGTGGCGCAAGGTCGGTAAGGGCCACTGGGTCTACCGCGGCGACACAGGCGGCTGCCTGGAGAAGGTGCCGCGGGCCATGCTGAAGGCGTGGAAGGTCGAGCGCGGCTGCTGACGGGCGGACCCCCTGGGCCGGTCGAGGTATAGCAGGCTGTACCCCGCGTCACCCGCTGGCGGGATCGTGGGGACGCCCGGCCGGGGATAGCCTCCCGCGCATTGGAGGCAGCCATGATCTCGCTTGATCGGATGCTCGACGAACTCGGGGCCACGGTGCTCGATCCGGTGGCGGGCGACCCGCCGTCCGCCGGCGAGGTCACCGGCGTCACCGTCCTGGATCCCCACGACGACCTCGTCCCCGCCCATGGCGCGCTGGTGCTCGGCGTCGGCGTGC
This sequence comes from Nonomuraea sp. NPDC050536, assembly GCF_044457685.1. NCBI lineage: Bacteria > Bacillati > Actinomycetota > Actinomycetes > Streptosporangiales > Streptosporangiaceae > Nonomuraea > Nonomuraea sp. NPDC050536. The sequence goes on along the minus strand of NZ_JBITHD010000009.1, from coordinate 199,523 downwards.
GCAGCCCCGGCAGGGCCGCCGACCTGCTCAGAAGGCTGGCGCCGGCCCGAGCGTGCGCACTGGTCCTGCGCGCTCCCATCCGCGTGACGCCGGAGGTGCGGGCCGCGGTGGAGGAGAGCGGGGTGTCGCTGCTCGGCCTGACGCGCGGCGTGTCGTGGATCCAGCTGGCCACGCTGGCGCACGCCGTGCTGACGCGGGTCGCGCCGCCGGAGCGCGCGCAGGAGATCGGGGTGCGGGCGGGCGATCTGTTCGCCGTGGCCAACGCGGTGAGCGCGCTGCTCGACGCGCCGGTGACGATCGAGGACCGCGGCCTGCGGGTGCTGGCCTTCTCCGAGCGGCAGGACGAGGCCGACGAGAGCCGCGTGGAGACGATCCTGGGACGGCAGATGCCCGAGCGGTACCTGCGGCTGCTGGAGGAGCGCGGCGTGTTCGCCGAGCTTTATGGCAGCGACGGACCCGTCTACTTCGACCTGCGCGTGCCCGGCCTGCTCGCGCGGGCGGCGCTCGCCGTACGGGCGGGGGACGAGATCCTGGGCTCGATCTGGGCCAGCGTGCACGGCCCGCTGACCTCGGCGCGGCTGCGGGCCTTCGCCGAGGTGGGCAGGCTGGTGGCGCTGCACATGCTGCACCACAGGGCCACCGGCGACGCGGGGCGCGCGCTGCGATCCGACCTGGTGGCCGCCGCGCTGGACGGCGGACCCGACGCGGTCCGGGCCCTGGACCGGCTCGGGCTCCGTTACCGGCCGTCGGTCGTCATGGCCTACGCGCTGACATCGCGGTGGGACGCGGGCGGGGCCGCGGACGGGGAGGCGGCCAGGCGCCGGGCCGCCGACGCGTTCGCGGTGCACCTGTCCACGGTGCATCCCGGCTCGGCGTGCGCGCTGATCGGCGAGGTGGCCTACGGCATCCTGCCCGCGCGCGCCGAGGACGGCACGTTGCGGGCCAGGCGGATCGCCGCCGAGTTCCTGGAACGGATCGGCGAGCGCGGCCGCGGGGTGATCGGCGTCGGCTCCCTCGCCGGCGACGGGTCGGCGCTGCCTGCTTCGCGTGCCGACGCCGACCGGGTGGTGGGCGTGCTGCGCGCCGATCCCGGCTCAGGCCCGGTGGGGTGGATCGGCGACCTGTGCGTCGAGGTGCTGCTGTCGGAGTCGTGGCAGCAGCTGGGCTCGTGGGGGCACCGCCTGGACGGGCCGGTGGACCGGCTGCGGGCCTACGACGCCGCGCACGGCGGCCGGCTGGTGCCCACCCTGCGGTCGTGGCTGGACAGCTTCGGCGACGTTCCCGCCGCGTCGGCGGCCGTGCACGTCCACCCCAACACGTTCCGCTACCGGCTGCGGCGGCTGACCGAGATCGGCGGCATCGACCTGGCCGATCCGGACCAGCGCTTCGCCGCGATGCTGTTCCTGCGCTTGTACGAGCGGCGTTCGTGAGCGGGGGACGACCGGGCGCCGCATTCTTCGTCGGCGGGTACGAATCCCCGCCCCGGCAGGGATTCCTACGCTCGCGGGGCGACCGGCCAACCCGTCGCCCGCCTCGAAGGAGCCCGTGTGGAACCGTACAAGATCAAGATGATAGAGCCGCTGCCCATGCTGACCCGCGAGCAGCGCTCCGAGGCGCTGCGTTCGGCCGACTACAACCTGTTCCGCCTGCGCGCGGACCAGGTGACGATCGACCTGTTCACCGACTCGGGCACCGGGGCGATGTCCGCCGAGCAGTGGGCGGCGCTGATGCTGGGCGACGAGTCGTACGCCGGCGCGCGCTCGTTCTTCCGCTTCGAGCGGGTGGTGCGCGACCTGACCGGGCACCCGCACGTGCTGCCCACCCATCAGGGCCGGGCCGCCGAGCGCATCCTGTTCTCCAGCCTGCTGCGCCCCGGCCAGGCCAGCGTGAGCAACACGCATTTCGACACCACGCGCGCCAACGTCGAGCTGGCCGGCGGACGGGCGATCGACCTGCCCTGTGAGGCCGCCGCCGACCTGGACGGCAAGGAGCCGTTCAAGGGGGACCTCGACGCGGCCGCGCTGGAGTCGCTGCTGGCGGGCGGCGCCTACGTCGGCTGCGTGATCGTGACGGTCACCAACAACGCCGGCGGCGGGCAGCCTGTGTCGATGGCCAACCTCCGCGCGGTCCGCGAGATCTGCGACAGGTACGGCGTGCCGTTCTTCCTGGACGCGGCCCGCTTCGCGGAGAACGCCTACCTGATCACCCAGCGGGAGCCCGGCTACGCCGCGCACACGCCCCGCCAGGTCGCCGAGGAGATGTTCGCGCTGGCCGACGGCTGCGTCGCCAGCCTCAAGAAGGACGGCATCGCCAACATCGGCGGCCTCATCACGCTGCGGTCGCAGGAACTGGCCGACCGCTGCAGGGAGCTGCTGATCGCGACCGAGGGCTTCCCCACCTACGGCGGGCTGGCGGGCCGCGACCTGGAGGTGCTGGCCCGCGGGCTGGTCGAGGTGACGGACCCGGCCTACCTGCGCCACCGGGCGGACACCGCCGCCTGGTTCGCCGCCGAGCTGGAGGCGGCCGGATTCCCGTGCGTGCGCCCGGCGGGCTGTCACGCGGTGTACGTCGACGCGCGCCGGGTGCTCCCGCACGTCCCGCCGGAGCGGTTCCCCGCGCAGGCTCTGGCCTGCGAGCTGTACGTGGAGGGCGGGATCCGCGGCTTCGAGGTGGGTACGCTGAGCTTCGGCGGGCCGGACGGGCCCGCGCCGTACGAGCTGCTCCGGCTGGCGCTGCCGCGCCGCGTCTACACCCGCGGCCACCTGGAGCACGTGGTGCGCAGCGCCGCGGCCATCGCCGCCCGGGCCGGGTCGATCTCCGGTTACCGGATCACGCGGGCGCCCCAGTCGCTGCGGCACTTCACGGCCGAGCTCGTCCCGGCATGACGTGCTGGGCGGCGGTCCCCACGCCCGCGCTGGTCGTGGACGAGAGCGTGATGGAGCGGAACGTCGATCGCGCGATCGAGCTGATCGGCTCGCCCGGCCGGTGGCGGGCGCACGTCAAGACGGCCCGCTCGGCGTGGGCGATCGCGCGGCTGCGGGAGCGCGGACTGACCAGGATGAAAGCCTCGACGACCGCCGAGGTGGCCGCCGCGCTGGCCGTGGGGGTGCCCGACGTGCTGCTCGCCTTCCCCGCCCTGGGCCCGGCCCGGCGGCGGGCGGCCGAGCTGGCCGCGGCGTACCCGGCGGCGCGGGTTTCTGTCCTGGTCGACACCGTCGAGGCGCTGGAGGGGTGGACCGGCGGGCCGCTGGGCGCGTTCCTTGACGTGGACCTGGGGATGGTGCGCACCGGCGTCCCGGTGGGCGATCACGCGCGGGCGCTCGGCGTGGCCGGCGCCCTCGCCGGACGCGGCATCGAGCTGCGGGGCGTGCACACCTACGACGGCCATCTGTCCGGCGCGCCGGACGGCCGGGTTGAGCAGGGCATGCGCGAGCTGCTCGCGTTGACCGAGGCGCTGGAGCGTGCGGGGCACCCAGTAGGGGAGGTGGTGGCGGGCAGCACCGCGACGTTCCAGGCGGTGCTGCGGCATCCGCTGCCGGGGCGCTGGGCGCGGCTGCTGACGCTGGGGCCCGGCACGGTCGTCTACAGCGATCTGCTGACCGTCGAGCGGCTGGGCGACACGTTCACGCCCGCCGTCAGCGTGCTCGCCCGGGTGGTGAGCCGGCCGAGCGCGGACCGGTTCACCCTGGACGCGGGCCTGACCGCGATCGGCGTCGACGCGGGACGTCCCCATGCGGCCGTGGCGGGTCACCCCGAGCTGCGCGTCGGGCGGCCGTCACAGGAACACCTGGAGGTCGAGGGTCCCGCGCCCGCGGTCGGCACCCTGCTGCGGCTGGTGCCCCGGCATGTGGACACGGCCGTCGCCCAGTTCGAGCGCATGTACGTGATCGGCGCCGGAGGCCGGGGGCGGATCGAGCCGGTGGTCAATCACCGTCAGCCGGCGTAGTGGCAGGCCACCCGGTGCGGGCGTGCGTGCGCGCTCTCATGCGGGTCGGCCTGCCCGCACAGCTCCCGCGCGAGAGGGCAGCGGGTGTGGAAGCGGCATCCGGCGGGCGGGTCGCGCGGATCGGGGGGTTCCACCTCGTCGGGTTCGTCCGCGTCCAGCGCCGTGCCCGACTCGAGCAACATCCTGGTGTAGGGGTGCCGGGGGCGTTCCATCAGCTCGTCCGTGGGCGCGCATTCGACGATCCTGCCCAGGTGCATGACCGCGACCAGGTCGCTGACGTAGCGCACGACGGCCAGGTCGTGGGAGATGAACAGCATGCTCAGCCGCAGGTCCCGCTGCAGGCGGCGGACCGTGTTCAGCACCGTCCCCTGCACGGAGGCGTCCAGTGCGGAGGTGATCTCGTCGGCGACGAGCACGTCCGGCCGCGCCGCCAGCGCCCGCGCCAGCGCGACCCGCTGACGCTGTCCGCCGGACAGCTCCCCTGGCCGTGCCGCCGCCAGCCCCAGCTCCAGATCCACCAGCTCCAGCACCCGCCGCACCTCCCGCTCCCGCTCCGCTCTGCCGACTCGCCCGGCCGGCGGGTGCGCCCGGTCTGCTCTGCCGGTACGGCCGACCGAAGGCAGGGCCTCGGCGATGGAGGCGCCGACGGTCATCCGGGGATCGAGTGAGGAGTAGGGATCCTGGAAGACGAGCTGGGCCCTGCCCCCGCCGCCGATGAGGATCGCGCCCGCGTCCGCGGGGAGAAGGCCGACCGCGGCGCGCGCCAGGGTGGACTTTCCCGAGCCGGACTCGCCGACCAGCCCGAGGACCTGGCCGTCCGGCACCAGCAGGTCGACCTCGCTGACCGCGGTGAAGGCGTGGCGTCCTCTGCCGACGCGCACGGACAGGCGGCGGAACTCAAGCGTGCTCATGCGCTACCTCCGGGATACGCGGATGCCAGCAGGCCACCGAGTGGGAGCCGTCGTGGCGGGTCATCGGGGGGCGCTCGCGCAGGCACCGCTCGTCGGCGTGCGCGCAGCGCGCGGCGAAGGGGCAGCCCTCGGGACGCTGTCCCGGCGGTGGCTGCCTGCCGGGGATGGTGGCCAGGGGCAGCGCGCGGTCGGTCGTCATGGCGGGCACCGCGGCCAGCAGGGCGCGCGTGTAGGGATGCAGCGCGCCCTTGGCCAGCCGTTCGACCGGGAGGTCCTCGACCACGGTGCCGCAGTACATGACCAGGACGCGGGCGCAGGTGCGCTCGATGACGGCGATGTCGTGGGAGATGAGCAGCAGGGCGGCGCCGGATTCGCGGCTCAGGTCGCGCAGCAGGCGCAGGATTCGGCGCTGGACGCTCACGTCGAGCGCGGTCGTGGGCTCGTCGGCGATGACGAGCCGGGGCTCGCCCATCAGCCCCATGGCGATCATGACGCGTTGCCGCATGCCGCCGGACAGCTCGTGCGGGTACTGGCGGGCGCGGTGGCGCGGTGCGGGGATGTGGACGCCCCGCAGGCGGTCCACGGCGCGGGCGAGCGCGGCGGGGCGCGACAGCCCGTGGTGCACCTGTGAGACCTCCGCGAGCTGCCGTCCGACGCGCAGCGCGGGGTTCAGCGAGGTCATCGGGTCCTGGAACACCATGGACAGCGAGGCGCCGAGCGAGCGCCGCCGCCTGCGGCCCGTGGTGGCGAGCAGGTCGGTCCCGGCGACCTGGAGGCGGCTCGCCCGCACGTCGGCCGGGGTCAGGCCGGCGAGGGCGAGCGCGGTCAGGCTCTTGCCGGAGCCGGACTCCCCCACCAGCCCGACGCGCTCACCTGGCTCGATCTCGAAGGAGACACCATCGACAACGGCGACATATCCCGATTCGGCGGGCACGGACACCGTCAACCCCGCCACCCGCACGACGGACTCCCCCGCAGACAGCTCTGCCGACGGGATGCCGGGCCCTACGGCGGGCGGCGTCGGGGCGGGCGTGGATGGGCCGGGGTGGCGGCTGCGCCGTACGCCGAAGGTCTGGGCCAGTGCCTCGCCGGCCAGCGAGAACGCGACGCCGGCCAGGACGATGGCCGCGGCCGGGCCGAGCGCGGCGGCGGGGTTGCCGTAGATGTTGGGCAGCCCCTCGTCGAGCAGCCTGCCCCAGTCGTAGGCGGGTGACTGCACGCCGAGCCCCAGGAACGACAGGCCGGCGAAGGCGAGCAGCGCCTGTCCCGCGCCGATGGCGGCGTTGACGACGAGCGGTTGCGCGATGTTCGGCAGCACGTGGCGCACGAGCAGCCGCGCCCGCCCCACGCCGAACAGGCGGGCTGCCGAGACGTAGTCCTGGGTGGCGACGGTCGCGGCCAGGTTCTTGGTGAGCCTGGCGAACGAGGGCGCGCCGGCCACCCCGATGGCGAGCACGGCGCCGGTGGCCCCGGCGCCGAAGATGACGGCCAGCGCGAGCACCAGCAGCAGCCCGGGGAAGGTCATGGCCAGATCGATGGAAGCGGTGACCAACCGCCCGCCGCGCACACCGAGCACGGACGGCAGGCCGCCCGCGACGAGCCCGAGCGCGAGGCTGATGAGCGTGGCGGACAGGGCCAGCCCGGCCGAGAGCCGGGTGGCGACCACGACGCGGGCCAGGACGTCCCTGCCCAGGTCGTCGGTGCCGAGCAGGTGGCCGGCGCCGATCGGCTGGAGCGCGGCGTCCATGTCGACGTGGGCGGCCACGCCGCCCCACACCGCGGGGCCGAGCACGGCCACGGCGGCGAGCAGGGCGACGGCGGTCACGGCGGCGGCGCCGAGTACGGTTCTCATCTCAGCCCTCCCGGGCGGCCGAGCGCGGCGAGCGTGGTGTCGACCAGCAGGTTGGCCAGCAGCGCCGCGCTGCCGTAGACGAGCACGATGCCCTGCACGAGCGGGTAGTCCTTCTGCTGGATGGACTGCGCGATCGTGGAGCCCAGGCCCGGCCAGGCGAACACCGTCTCCACCAGCACGGTGCCGGCGATCAGGCCGACGAGCAGCATGCCGGCGATGGTCAGCGCGGAGGTGAGCACGTTCGGCAGCGCGTGGCGCAGGTAGAGCAGCCGGGCGGGCAGCCGTTTGGCGCGGGCGGTCCGCATGTAGTCCTGGTCGAGCACGTTCAGTGCGTCCACGCGCACGACCCTGGACAGTCCGGCGATCGGGCCGAGCGCGAGGGCGAGCACCGGCAGGACGTAGGAGTCCGGGCCCGCCCGGCCCGCGACGGGCAGCCACTTGAGCCAGACGGCGAAGGCGAAGACCAGCCCGACGGCGAGCAGGAACTCGGGGATCGCGGCGAACACGCCGGTCACGCCGGTGAAGGCGAGTTCCACGGCGCGCCGCCGCCCGCCGTACGTGAGGACCGCCATCGTGAGGCCGAGCGGGATGGCGACGACGAGGGTGACCCCCGAGGCGAGCAGCGACAGGCGCAGCGTGGCGGGAAGCCGCTCGGCGATGATGGTGGAGACGGGCACGTCGGAGCCGATGGAACGGCCGAGGTCGCCGCTGAGCAGCCCGCGCGCGTAGCGCAGGAACTGCTCGGCCGGCGGGCGGTCCAGGCCGAGGGCGGCGCGGCGTGCCTCCACCAGGTCGGCGGGCGCGGTCGTGCCCAGGGCGGCCCGCACGGGGTCGCCCGGCACGAGGTGGATGAGCGCGAACGAGGCGGTCACGAGGATCGCCATGGAGATCGCGAAGCGGAGGAGGAGTCTGGTCACGCTACCTGCCGGTCATGCGGATGGACTGCGGGAGCACCTCGCCGGCGACCACGTCGAACGTGGCGCCGTTGGCGAAGATCGGGATGGTGTCGTCGGCGAACGGCACCACGTCGAGCCGCTTGACGAGCGCGCTCTCGGCGGCCAGCCAGGCGGGGCAGCCTGCGGCGGCGGCCCTGGCGACGTTCGCGTCGTAGGTGGGGTTGGCGATGTGCGCGAAGTTGGAACCCTTGGGCGGCGTCGGCCCCGACACGAACGGGACGAGGTCGCTGGGCAGCGACGCCCCCAGCGGCAGCAGGGTCAGGTCCCACTCGCCGGTGCCGAACACGATCTGCGCGAACTCGCCGCGCACCACCTGCTTCACCGCCAGCTCGACGCCGAAGGGCCGCAGCCGCTGCGCCATCAGCTCGGCCGTCGCGGTGGCCCTGGGACCCAGCTCGGAGGTGTAGACGAGGGTGAGCTTCAACGGCCGGCCGAGCTGTTCGGCTGGACCTGTGTCGTGCGCGGGCAGGTTGCCCGTGACGCTGTCGCCCGAGCACGCCTTGGGCTCCACCGTCACCAGGCTCCGCGAGGGCAGGCCTGTGCCGCCGGTGAGTGCCTTGGCCAGCTCGGGCAGGTCGAGGGCGGCGACCAGGGCGCGCCTGACCCGCTCGTCCGCACCCGGCCGCCCGGCGGCCTGGTTGAAGAACAGTTCGCCCACGACCGCTCGTGCCTGCCTGGTGAACAGCTTCGCCGAGGACAGCCGCTGACGGTCCGCGCCCCTGACCGTGGCGGCGTTGACCTGCCCGCCGAGCAGGAGGCTCGCGGCGGTGGTCTCGTTCTTGACGACCTTGAGCACGACCATGTCGGGTTGGGCGCCCGTCGTCCCGCCGGGTCCCCAGCGGTAGCCGGTGCGTTTGACCAGGGTGTAGTGGTCGTCGGCGACCGCTTCTGTGAGCCGGTAGGGGCCGGTGCCGTCGGCCTGGCGTTTGAGCGCGGCGGGGTCGCGCAGACCGCGCGGGCAGACGATGAGGACGTCGGTGGTCTTGCGGAGCAGGAACGGGTCCGGCTTGGCGACCGTGAGCGTGAGGGTGTTCTTCGCGTCGTCGGCGGTGGCCTTCAGCCCGGCGGGAACGGTGCCGCCGAGCAGTTGGGAGCCGTTGCCCGGATCGGTGACGAAGGCGAAGCTCGCGGCGGCGTCGGAGGCCTTCAGCGGTGTCCCGTCCGCGCAGGTGATCCCCGGAGCGAGGGTGAACGTCACGCCGTCGCGGTGCTGCTTCCACGCGGTGGCCAGTCCTGAGGTGATCGTCCCATCTGACCGAAGGTGGACGAGCGGGTCGTACAGGAAGCGGCCGATGGCGTGGGTGTAGGCCGAGGCGCTGGCCAGCGGGTGCAGGCTGTCGGGGTCGGCGGCGATGGCCATGGTGAAGGTGCTGGTGCTGGTGGGTCCGCCCGCGGTGCCGCAGGCGGCGGCCAGCGAGACGACCGCGACCGCGGCCAGGTGGCGCCTCATCGCGCGCTCCTGGGAAGGATGCGGCCGAGCACCGAGGCGTAGGCGGGCCGCCCGTCCTGGCCTGGCTCGAGGAAGTGCACGTACTGGGTGGTGCCGGACACGGTGAACGTCCTTTCGCTGACCGGGATCAGTCGCAGGGGCCGCGGTGGCGGCGGCGGGTCCTCGCTCAGGTCTGTCTGGAGCGTGGCGGCCAGCCCGTCGCCGTCCGCGGTCACCTCCAGCGTGTGGAGGACGCCGTCGTAGCGGCCCGCGTAGCGGGTCAGATCCAGGCGGGGAGGCTCCCCCGGCCTGGTGACGGGGTCGGCCACGGCGGCGCCTGTCAGCTCTCGCAGCACGTGGTCGGTCACGCGCTGACCGAGCGCGGCGCCGCCGGGCGCGTTGGTCAGCACCACCACGGCCACGCCCGCCTCGGGCACCACGTCCAGGGCCGACAGCTGGCCGATCGTGGCGCCGCCGTGCCCGACGGCGGCGCGGCCGTCGGTGAGCGTGCGCAGCGCCCAGCCCAGGCCCCAGCCGTGGGTGCCGGCCATGGGCGGGATGGCCACCTGCTGCTCGTGCATCAGCGCGGCCCGTTCCGGGTCGCCGAGATGGTGGCGGACGAACCGCAGCACGTCCTCGGCCGTCGAGACGGTGATCGAGCCGGACGGCGCGCACCACGGCTGCTCCAGGTAGTGGCGCGCGACGCCGATCCGGCCCGTGTCCGGATCGGGCACGTGTCCGACGGCCGCGCGCCGCTTGATGATCTCCTCGGGGCGGAACAGGATGCTCGCCGCGCCGATCGGCTCGGCGATCCGCTCCCTGACGGCCCTGTCGTACGGCAGGCCGGTGAGGTGTTCGACGACGTGGCCGAGCACGACCATGCCGCTGTTGGAGTACGACCACAGCTCGCCCACCGGGTGGAGCTGCGCGACGCCGGCGAGCTGGGCGACGTAGCGGGCGAGGTTGTCCTCTCCCCAGCCGAGATCGCCCTCGCCGGGGAAGTCGCCGAGGAAGCCGCCCCGGTGGCACAGCAGGTGCCGGATGGTCACCGTGCCGGCGTCCGCGTCGCGCAGCCGGAACTCCGGCAGGTGGCGGGTGACGGGCTCGTCGAGCTCGAGGCGTCCCTCGCCGGCCAGCTGCATGATCAGCTCGGCGGTGAGGAGCTTGGTGTTGGAGCCGATCTGGAAGACGGTGTCGTCGGTGACCTCGATTCCGGTGTCCAGGTTCGCGACCCCCGCGACGTAGGTGGTGATCTCGTCGTCGTGGAGCACGCCGACGCTCACGCCCGGCACGCCGTACTGGGCTGTCAGGTGCCGGAGGTAGGACGTCAGCCCTGGCAGCGGCCGGGCGCGTCGCCTGGCCCACTCCTCGAGGCGCGGCGCGTCCTTGCCGGGGGTGAACCGTGCGGCGCCCGGATAGCCGGGTGCGCGGCCGTGCACGAAGACTGTCCCGGGCTCTTCCTCGACCAGCGCGTCGACCGCGGAGCGGACGTCCGGCTCGCCGGATCCGACGAGCAGCACCGTCCATCCCGCCGCGAGCAGCGCCCGCTGGTAGGGGCGCGGGACGGGGTCGCGCGGGCCGTCGTGGACGTCCACCAGGAGCGGTCCCCGCCGCTTGCCGTGCCAGACCCAGCGGCGGGTCAGCGTGCCGTCGGGGCCGCGCCCGTACGGCGGGCCTCCCGAGGCGGGCACGGCGAAGGCCTGCCCGGCGACCGAGTAGACCAGCTCGTCGCCGCCGGGCGACCACGCCGCGGAGTGGACGCGGAAGCCGCCCGCGGTCAGCTGGCGTACCGGACCTCCCGAGGCGGGCATCAGGAACAGGTGCTGTTCGTCGGTGCCGTCCTCTCCCGCCAGTACGGCCACCCACTCGCCGTCCGGCGACCAGTCCAGCGGGACGAGGTCGCCCGCGAGGGCGGCGAGCGGCTGTGCCAGGCCCCCGGCGGCCGGGACGACGTGGAGCCGGCCCTCGCGGAGGAAGGCCACCCTGCTCCCGTCGGGTGACCAGCACGGGTCGGTGTCGTCCGGTCCGGCCGTGAGCGGGCGCCGCTCGCCGGTCCCGGTGTCGATCAGCCAGATGGCCGTGCGGTATTCGCCGAGGTCGGCGACGTAGGCGGCGATCCGCCCGCCGGGCGCGGGCTGGGGTTCGCTGATGGCGGTCACGAGATCACTCCGTCGAGGCGGTGTCCGGCGATTTGCCGTGCGGCGGCCAGCGGGGTGAGGCCGTGCGCGTCGGCGGTGGCGTAGACCTCACGCAGCCGGTCGCCGATGCCGAGGACGCGGTCCATCACCTGATCGCGTGCGGCGCCCATCAGATCCGCCATCGCCGCGTGGATGAGGCCGCCCGCCCCGACCAGGAAGTCGGGCGCCCAGACGATCCCGCGCGCGGCGAGCAGGCCGGCCACGTCGTCGCCGGCGAGCTGGTCGTTGGCGGGTCCGACGATGGCCGCGCACCGCAGCGACGTCAGGTTGTCCCTGGTGACCAGGGTGCCGACGGCGGCGGGCACGAGGAGGTCCGCCTCGGTGGTTAGGGCGTCGCCGGGTTCCGCCCAGTGGGCGCCGAGATCGCGCGCCGGCTCGCGTTTGGCGGGGTCGACGTCGCTGACCACCAGGGAGGCGCCCTCGGCTGCGAGCCGGTCGGCGAGCCTGCCGCCGACCTGGCCGAGGCCCAGGATCACGATGCGGCGGCCGGCCGGGGCAGGCGTGCCGTACAGCCTTTCGAGCGTCACGCGGATGGCGGCGTGCGCGCCGGCGGCCGTGGGTCCGGCCGGTTCCCCGCTGCCGCCGTGCGAGGCGGGCAGGCAGAAGACGTGGCGGGTGCGTTCCCTGACCACGAGCATGTCCTCGGCCGTGGTCCCGGCGTCCTCGCCCGTCCGATAGCGGCCGCCGAGCGACTCCACGACGTCGCCCAGGTCGAGCAGCGCCGCGCGCCGGGCCTCGGGCGTGAGCTCCTGGCCCTCGGTGAGGGCGATGACGGCCTTGCCGCCGCCGAGGTCGAGCCCCGCCAGCGCCGCCTTCCAGGTCATCGCCCGCGACAGTCGCAGCGCGTCCTCCATGCCCGCACGCCAGTCCGGGTAGTGCCACAGCCTGCACCCGCCGGCGGCCGTCCCGAGCGCGGTCGAGTGAACCGCCACGATGATCGTCACGCCCGATCGTGGCCCTGTCGCGGCGACCACCCGCTCGTGTTCCAGTGCTGTCACCGGCCTCACCTCCGCGGGCCAGCCTGGACGGCGGGCGTGCGGCGAATCCTGTCCCGGCGGTACGAAGCTCGGCGGGCGGATTCGTCGGCGCGCACGAGGTGCCGTTCCCGGCCGGGCGCGAAGACTGCCTGCTCATGACCGTGCGCGAGCCAGCTCTGGTGAGCGGCCCTTCCTGCTGCGGCGCCTGGTGTCATCCGGCGCGCAGGGCCCGCCCGTTGCAGTGCAGGTACCGGCTGCCGTCGGCGAGCCGGACGAACACGACCGCCTGCCAGTCGCCCGCGCCGAGGTGGTCGGCGACGTAGACGTCGCCCGCCGAGTGGAGCAGGGGCCCGGTGAAGGTCGTCCCGCCCAGGTTCTCCGCGGCCAGGCTGCCCAGGTCCAGGGTGAGGCTGAACCGCCGGTCGTCGCCGGGTTCCACGATCATGGCCACGTTGGCGCTGTCGTATCTGCCGAGCCACTCGTGCGCGCCGGCGGGCAGCGGACCGCCGGACGGCCGCGGTCCCGCCGGGGCGCTGACGCCCGCCAGCTGGGAGAACAGCTCGGCGAGCAGGGTGTCGCCGACCTTGCCGAAGTGGCCGCCATTGGCCACGAGCGCCACGGCGAGGTCGGCGTCCGGGGCGAAGCGCATCATGCTGCCCTGGCCGACGTTGCTGCCGTCGTGGCCGGCCACGGCCAGGCCGTCCCAATCGGCCAGCATCAGCCCCAGGCCCCAGTGGTGGGCCAGCGAGGTGTCGGGCACGGCGACCTGGGGCGTGCGCATCAGGCGCGCGCTGTCCGCGGACAGGATCCGCTCGCCCGTCAGCGGCGACATGCCGTCGGCCGACAGCATCCTGGCGAAGGTGACCACGTCCGGCGCGCTGGCGGCCAGGCCGCCTGCCGGAGTCATCGAGCGCCGGTGCTCCCAGCGCGGCGCGGGGACCGCGATGCCGTCCGGCCCGGGGACGTGACCGTAGGCGGCCCGGTGGCGCAGCACGTCCTCCGGCAGGCTCGCCGTGTGCTCGACGCCCAGCGGATCGAACAGGAGTCGCTTGAGGGCGGCGTCGAACGTGGCGCCGGTGACCGCTTCCGCCACCCGGCCGGCGATGGAGTAGCCGCTGTTGCAGTACGACATGATCGCCCCCATCGGCTGGGTCTGCCGCAGGCCGGCGCAGGACGCCACGTACCGCTCGAGCGCCTCGTCGCCCCTGCCGGTGTCCAGGAAGTGGTCGCCGTCGATGCCCGAGGTGTGGCTCAGCAGGTGGCGCAGCGTCAACCGCTCGGTCACGTCCGGGTCGGCCAGGTGGAGGCCGGGCAGGTAGGACAGCACGGGCTCGTCGAGATCGAGCAGACCCTGGTCGGCCAGCCGCAGGATGAGGGCCGCGGTGTACGCCTTGCCCACCGAGCCCAGCTGGAAGACCGAGTCGGGGGTCGCCGTCACGCCGGTGTCCAGGTGCAGGACGCCGGTCGCGACGGACAGCGCCTGCCCGCGGTGGTGCACGGCCAGCGCGGCGCCGGGCACGCCGTGCTCGGCCGCCAGGTGGTCGAGCCGTTCCTGCCAGTACCGTTCGTCGAGGGACATGGAGGCTCCTTCCGTCGTCATCGATCGATTTCGATGGCAGGAGCCTCCACCGGGGAGGCGGCCGGTTCCTCGTGGCGTCGCGAGAGAATCGCCGGCCAGAGTCGTCCCCGCTGACCTACCGCCGCGGGTTCAGCGCAGGAGGCGGAAGCGTTCCGCGACGACCAGGGTGTCGTCGTCGATCACGGGGTCCTGGCCGCCGAGCGCGGCGATCATCTCGGGGCTGTGCCAGAAGCGCTCATGGGTGGCCCGCCACTCGGCGACCGTGGTGTAGCCCTCGCCCTCCGCGATGGCGAACTCCCGATCGATCTCCTTGACCGGCACGACACGCACCTCGACCGTCTCGATCAGCGCGACCGGGCGCTCGCCGGAGTCGACGACCGCGCCCCACCTGCCCGGCACCGGGAGCGGGTCGCCGGCGTACTCGTAGTCGGCCAGCAGCCCGGTGGTCGTGGTCTTCTCGCCGCTGAGTATCGCCGCGACCAGCTGGTCGCGCAGCGGCCCCGGGAAGGCGAACTCGGCGGCGGGCGGCTCGCCCAGCGGGAGGAACTCCTCCGCCCGCCATCCCCCGCCGTCGAAGGTCGCCAGGATCACCCCCGACACCAGCCACTTCGCGGTGGGCGGCGCCTCGGTGAGCTCGCCGCCCACGGCCTCGGCCAGCTCCCGCAACCGGCCCTCCGCCAGGTCGAACGGTCGCCATCCGGCGAGCGTCTCGCGCAGCTCACCCACCCCGCCGGCCTCGCGCCGCAGTACCACCGCATCGGGGACGTTCACCACCAGGGCACGCTGCCCAACGTCATATCCGGTCATGCCGAAGATTCTCCCTGAGTACGGCGCGCCGGGTCAGGTGATCTTGGTGTAGCGGATGTCGAAGTCGTAGGCCCAGTCGGTGCCGTCGGTGGCCCGCTCCCAGCGGCCGGTGATCGTGGTGGGCTCGACCGTGGCTGTGAAGCGCTGGAAGAAGCCGGGCGCGCCGCGGCGCAGCGTCCACACGCCCTCGTCGAGGGTCATGTCATACACCCGGAAGACGCCGCGGGCGTCGGAGTACAGGAACCGGTAGTTCCCGAACGAGTCGTCCACGCCGATGATCGAGATGGTGGGGAACGGCGAGTTCGCCGCCCATCCGGGCGGCGCACTCGACAGGTCGGCGTCGGCGGTCTGCCGCAGGAACGCCCCGTCCTCGATCCAGTCGAACCTGGTCCAGCCGCGCCCGCTGGCCTCCCCGTCGACGGCCGGCACCATCTCCCAGTTGCCGACGAGCGGATCGAGCCTGCGCAGCAGTTCGTGGGTGGCCGCCATGCGCCCAGTCAACCACGCCGCCCTCACGCGTAGATGAGCGACAGGAACCGCACCAGCACGGCCTCCCGGTGAGCCACGGGCAGCGCGTCCAGGATGGCGTTGACCACGGCCAGCTCGGGCTGCCCCGCTCCCGGCCGCAGGTCGGCGCCGACCGCCGCGGCCAGCTCGGCGAACGCGGCGTCGTCCAGCGCCTCGAGATCCATCCCCACCACGAGCTCGACCAGCCCTTCCGGCAGTACGGCGGGGCCGCGCCGCCGGGCCGCCGCCGCGGACTCGGCGATGACCTCGAGCATGGCCTCGACCCCGGCCAGAGTCACCCCGGTGACCGTGATGTGCAGGTTGGCGGGGATCCCGGCGAAGGACAGCTGGGGCTGCAGGAACCAGCCCCGCGCCCGCGCCTCGTCGGCCAGCGTGAACACGTCCTCGCCGGTGAAGGCCACCAGAGCCGACTCCGGCTCCCCGAGCACCCGCAGTCCCGAAATTTCGGAAATGCCGGACCTGAGCCGCTTGACCGCCTCCCACGTGGTCCGCCCCAGCTCCAGATACCCGTCACGGCCCAGGGCCTGAAGTGTCGCCCAGGCCCCGCCCAGGGGCCCGGCCGAGCGCGAGCTCTGCACGGTCGTGTTGATCACCGTGTATCCGGGCCACGCGGCCGAGGCGAAGTACGCCCTGCGGCGCATGGCCGGGTCCTTGAACAGCACGACCGAGGCCCCCTTGGGCGCGTAGCCGTACTTGTGCAGATCGCACGAGATCGAGGTCACCCCGGGCACGGACAGGTCGAAGGCGGGCACCTTGGCGCCCGCCTCCCGCAGCCAGGGCAGCAGCCAGCCGCCCACGCACGCGTCGACGTGGCACGGCACGCCCGCCGCCGCGGCCACGGCGGCGATCTCCTCGACCGGGTCGACCACGCCCTGCGGGTAGGAGGGCGCGGACGCCACGACCAGCACCGTGTCCTGGTCGATCGGCAGCCCGCCGGCCGTGGCGCGGAACGTCTCCAGGTCCACGGGCACGGGCCGCACCTCGACGCCTAGGTAGTGCGCGGCCTTGTGGAAGGCGGGATGGGCGGTCACCGGCAGCACCATGTTCGGCCGGGAGCGCCCCATCAGGTCGCGGGCCGCCTTCACGGCCAGCATGATCGACTCGGTGCCGCCGCTGGTGAAGATGCCGTGCCCGCCGCCGAGCTGATCCGCGACGGCGCCGACGACCTGCCGTTCCATCTCCACGATGCTCGGGAACGCGGTCGGGTCGAGGCTGTTGACCTCCAGCATCTCCAGGTAGACCCGGGCGGCCGCCTCGTGCACCGCGGCCCGTCCCGTGTCGTAGACGTAGGCGGTGACCTTGCCGCCGCGTACCGGCAGGTCGTGCTCCTTGAGCCGGGTGACCTCGGCCAGCAGTTCCTCGACGCTGCGTCCGGTCTCAGGCAGGTTCACGGGTCTCCTTCCGTACGGCGAGCCTGCCGTACCAGGTGATGAGCGGGAGGCTGAGCAGCATGAGCAGCGCGGGCAGGACGGTGAAGCCGAGCAGCAGGCCGGTCAGTGCGGAGGGCGGCTGGGCGACGGGCGACTCGACCGGCGCGGAGGCGAAGCCGGAAACGGCCAGCACCAGCGCGAACAGGCCTGGCCCGAGCGCCAGTCCGGCCGTCTCGCCCGCGGTCCACAGCCCGGTGAAGGCGCCCGCCTGGGCGTGGCCGGTGCGCGGCGTGTCGGCGTGCACGGTGTCGGGCAGCAGGGCCAGGGGCAGCAGCTGCAGCGCGGCGTAGCAGACCCCGGCCAGCGCGGTGAGCGTGAGCGTGGCGGCCAGGGATCCGGCCGCGATCGCGGGCACCAGGCCGAGCGCCACCAGCCCGAACCCGGCGGTGCCGACCAGGTAGCAGCGCACGTGGCCGTAGGCGCGTGCCAGGCGCGCCCACCCGGGCACCGCGAGCATGCTGGGCCCGACCAGGCAGACGAACATCACCGAGGTCAGCCCGTAGTCGCCGAGCCGGTAGGAGGCGATGTACGGCGCGCCGGCCAGCATGACGGCCACCCCGAGCGCCTGCGTGACGAAGGCGGCGAGCAGCGCGAAGAACGGGCGGTTGCCACGCGCCAGCCGGAAGGCGGCGACCGGCCCGAGCTGGTGCGGCCCCGGGCTGGAGCGCACCCATCGGGTGGCCAGCGTGGCGGTCAGCAGCGCGGCGGCCATGACAGCGCCGATCGTCACGCCCATCACGGCGTATCCGGGCCTGCCGCCGCCGGCCGACCGCACCACGAACGGCGCCAGGCCGCCCGCGACGAGGATGCCGACGGTCAGGCAGACGACCCGCCACGACATGATCCGGGTCCGCTCGTCGCCGCTGGACGACATCTCCGCAGGTAAGGCGACATAGGGCACCTGGAAGCAGGCGAAGGCCGTCGCCGCCGCCAGGAACGCGCCCCCGGCCCACACCGCCCCGGGCACCTCACCGGGCACGGCGAACATCAGCGCGAACCCCACGGGCAGGGTCAGGGATCCGGCGAGCAGCAGCCGGGTCCGCCGCCCTGTCCTGACGGCCTCGCGGTCGCTGGCGGCGCCCACCAACGGGTTGACCAGCACGTCCCAGATCTTCGGCGCCACCAGCACCCCGCCCGCCAGCGCCGCGGGCACGCCCAGCGTGTCGGTCAGGTAGTACAGCAGCAGCAGCCCGGGCACGGCGGAGAACACCCCGGTGCCGACGGAACCGATCCCGTAGCCCAGCAGCCGTCCGGCGTTCATGGCGCCTGGCCGGGCAGTCCGAGCGCGCGGTGCATGGTCAGGTGCAGGTGGGCGCGGAAGCGGCGCAGCGCCGCCCGGTCTCCCCCGGCCCTGCGGCGGCCCTCGGCGTCGAGCACGCCACCCTTGGTGAAGCCGTGCACGCACCAGATGACGGTCCAGATCGCGTACTCCAGGTCCACGTCCGGGTCGAACGCCCCGGCCCCGACCGCGGGCTCGAGTGCGGTCGCGACGGCCGCCACGAGCGGCTGGACGTACTCCTTCTCCAGCTCGGTCAGATCGCCGGCGTCCGACAGCCACCGGTGCATCCACAGCGCGGGCACCTCGGGGCGCTCCACGCAGAAGTCCAGGTAGTCGTCGATCAGCCGGTGGATCGCCACGGCCGGCTCCGCACCGGGGAAGCGGACCAGCGACGCCTCGAGCGCGGCCCGCTCGGCCTGGTGCGCGCGTTCGATCACGGCGAGGTAGAGC
This sequence comes from Nonomuraea sp. NPDC050536, assembly GCF_044457685.1. Classification (NCBI taxonomy): domain Bacteria; kingdom Bacillati; phylum Actinomycetota; class Actinomycetes; order Streptosporangiales; family Streptosporangiaceae; genus Nonomuraea; species Nonomuraea sp. NPDC050536. Next base: position 181,181 of record NZ_JBITHD010000009.1, on the reverse strand, counting down.
TCGCGCTTGCCGCCTACGTGGTAGCTGACGGTCGCGATGTTCAGCCCCGCGGCGTCGGCGATCTGCCGGGTGGAGGTCCCGTCGTAGCCGAGCGCCGCGAACAGCTGGGTCGCGGCCTTGAGGATCACCTCGACCTGGGTCATGCGGGACACGCTATCCAATCAATCGCTTGATGGAAGAGGCTTAGCGGGAAATACCTGCGTACGTTTGCGACCGCGTCCTGAGGGCAGCGCGGAGGCGGGCTCTTCGAAGGGCGGCGGCGATGGGACTCCTCCTCGGTCATGACATGGCGGTCGACTTAGGGACCGCGAACACGCTCGTGTACGTACGCAGGAAGGGCATCGTGCTGAACGAGCCCTCCGTGATCGCGATCAACCTGCCCAGGAACCACGTGGTGGCCGTCGGCAAGGCCGCCAAGCGGATGATGGGCCGCACTCCCCCGCACATCGCGACCATCCGCCCGCTCAAGGACGGCGTGATCGCCGATCTGGAGGCGGCCGAGCGGATGCTGCGGATCTTCATCCAGCGGGCGCACCCGCACCGCTTCCTGGCCAAGCCGCGGATCGTCGTCGCGGTGCCGAGCGGGACCACCTCGATCGAGCAGCGGGCCGTCAAGGAGGCCGCCTACGAGGCGGGCGCCCGGCGGGTGCACATCGTCGAGGAGCCGATGGCGGCGGCGATCGGCGCCGGGCTGAAGGTGGGCGAGGCGTCCGGCAACATGGTCGTCGACATCGGCGGCGGCACCACCGAGGTGGCGATCGTCTCGCTGAGCGGCGTGGTGGTCTCCAAGTCGCTGCGGGTCGGCGGCGACGAGCTGGACGAGGCGATCATCTCCTACGTCAAGAAGGAGCACGCGCTGCTGCTCGGCGAGCGTACGGCGGAGCGGATCAAGATCGGCCTGGGTATGGCCAAGCCGGCCGCGCCCGCATCGGAGTCCGAGCCGCGCGGCCGTCACCGGATCGTCCTCACGGCGAACGTCGACCTGGCCGACGGGTGCGAGCCCGATCCCGCCCCGCGTTCCTGGAACCCCTTCCGCGCCAGGCCGAAGGCCGAGTCGAAGCGGGACGCGCGGCCCGAGCCGCTGGACCCCGCGGAGACGGCGTCCGTCAGGGGTCGCGACCTGGTGACGGGGCTGCCGAAGACCGCGACGATCACGGTGGCGGAGATCAGCGAGGGCATCGAGGACACGGTCCAGACGATCATCGACGCGGTGCAGGCGACGCTCGACCAGTGCCCGGCGGAGCTGGCGGGTGACCTGCTGGACAACGGCATCGTGCTGACCGGAGGCGGCGCGCTGCTGCGCGGGCTGGCCGAGCGGATGGGCGAGGCCACCGGCATGCCGATCAGGGTGGTGGACAGGCCGCTGTACTCGGTGGCGCTGGGCGCGGGCCGCTGCGTGGAGCGCTTCCAGGCGATGAAGGACGTGCTGCTGCCCGAGTGGTCGCGGCGATGAGGGCCTGGCTGTCGTTCGTGCTGGTGGTGCTGGCGGCGGCGCTGGTGGGCGTGGACCGCTACTGGGTGCCGCTCACCCCGCTGCGCACGGCCGGCTCCCTGGTGTACGGCACGGCCGAGCGCGCTCTCGGCTCCGTGGCCCGCCTGTGGACGGGCACCGACCGCGTGGACGCGCTGGAGCGCGAGAACGCCGGGCTGCGCGCGAGCCTGCTGACCGCCTCGGCTCCCGTGACCACCGGCAAGGTCGCCGGGATCGCCGCCCACGTGGTGGGATTCGGGCAGGGGCAGAGCCTGACGATCGACGCCGGCGCCGCCCAGGGGGTCACGCGGGACGTCACCGTGGTGAACGCCGACGGGCTGGTCGGGAAGGTGACCTGGGCCGGGCCGTCGAGCGCGACCGTGGCGCTGATCACCGACGCCAGCTCCTCGGTCGGCGCGCGGGTGGCGGGCTCGGGCGAGCTTGGGCTGGTGAACGGGATGCCCGGCCAGGGGCGGCTGCGGCTGCGGCTGTTCAGCCCCGACGCGCCCGTCAAGGCCGGGGACCGGGTGGTGACGCTCGGGTCCGAGGGCGGCCGGCCGTACCGTGCCGGGGTGCTCATCGGCAGCGTCGTCGAGGTCTCCTCGGACCCGGCGGGGGCGGTGCTCGAGGCGGTGGTGCGTCCGGCGGCGCGGGTGTCGGCGCTGGACCTGGTGACCGTGGTGGGGTGAGCCATGGCGCTGGTGGTGCTGGCCGTGCTGCCGCTGGTCCAGGTGATGCTGGTCAACGGGCTGCCGTGGGGTGGGCCCGACCTGGTCCTGCTCGGGGTGCTCTGGGTCGCGCTGTCGCGCGGGGCGCTGTGGGGGTGCGCTGGCGGTTTCGTCGCCGGGCTGGCCGTGGACCTCGTGCCGCCCGCGGACCACACGGTGGGGCGGGACGCGCTCGTGCTGGCCGTCGTGGGGTTGCTCGCCGGACGGTCGGGACGCTTCGCGGCGCTGGTCCCTGTTGTGGGGGCGTGCGCCGGGCTCGTCCTCCAGGCGGGCGCCGCCCTGCTCCTCGGTGAAGCCTCCTGGGCGGAGGTCGGTGTCTGGCTGCCCTGGGTGTCGGCCTGGACGGTGGCCGGAGCCGCGCTGATGAGCGCCGCGCTCCGCCTCCGCCGCCATACTCCGGCCTGGCGCGACCCGGCCTGGCGCGACCCCGCCTGGCATGCGCGGGGAACCGCCTGGCGCGAGTACCGGCGCGCGGTGGGGGCGCGCCGTGCGTAGGCGGGAGGGCGGCGCCCGGACGGGGCGGGGGGTGGGGGTGCTGCGGGTCGTGGTGGTCGGGTTGATGGTCACGCTGGTCGGGCGGCTGTGGTTCCTGCAGGTCGTCAGCGGGGATCGGTACGTGCGGGCGGCGGCCGGGGTGTCGGTGCGGACGGTGGCGCTGGCTCCGTTGCGCGGGCAGATCCTGGACGCCGCGGGAAGGCCGCTGGTGGCCAACAGGACCGTGCCGGTCGTGTCGGTGGACGGGGTGGCGCTGGCGCACCAGGCCGACGGGGGCCGGGCCGTGCTCGGGCGGCTGGCGGCGGCGCTGCGGCAGCCGTACGGGAGGCTGGCGGGGAAGATCAGGATGTGCGGTCCCGGGGTGGCGCGCCCGTGCTGGCCGGGCTCGCCGTACGAGCCGATCCCCGTCGCCGACGCGGTGCCTGTGCAGGTCGCGCTGCAGATCACCGAACGGCAGGCCGACTTCCCCGGTGTCACCACAGAGCTGCGCCCGATCCGGGTCTACCCCTACGGCCGGGCGGCCGGGCACACACTGGGGTACTTGCAGGCGGGCGTGGGCCGCGACGGGCTGGAGGCCGTCTACGACCGCGACCTGGCGGGAAGGCCGGGCCGCCGCGTGGTGGCCGTGGACAACGCGGGAAACGTCACCCGGGTGGTCGGGCAGGATCCGGCGACCGCCGGGAACTCCCTGGTGACCAGCCTCGACGCGCGTATCCAGGTGATCGCCGAGCGGGCGCTGGCCACGGCGCTGGCCCGCACGGGCGGCACCTCGGGCGCGGCCGTTGTGCTCGAGTCGGCCACCGGCCGGGTGGCGGCGCTGGCCGGGTACCCGGGTTACGACCCGTCGGTGTGGACGGGCGGAGTGACGGCCGGGCAGTACGCCGGGCTGCAGCTGCTGTCGCGGGCCGTGCAGGGCCAGTGGGCGCCCGGCTCCACCTGGAAGGTCGCTTCCGTGGCGGCGGCCGCGAACGCCGGATACCGGCTCGACGCCCGCTACGGCTGCCCGAGCGGCTACACCGTGGGCGACCGGCTCTTCCGCAACTTCGGCTCGGCCGACCTGGGCACCATGACGATGCGCGGGGCGCTGGTGAAGTCGTGCGACACGGTCTTCTACCGGATCGCGGACGAACTGTGGCGGCGGGGCTCGGACGTGCCGCGCAGGACCGCGACGGGCTTCGGGTTCGGCGCGCGCACCGGGATCGACCTGCCGGGCGAGGCGGTCGGCGCGGTGCCGGCGGCGAGCGCGCGGCCGGGCGACGCGGCCAACTTCGCCATCGGGCAGGGCGGCGTGCTGGTGACACCGCTGCAGCTGGCGCGCGCGTACGCGGCGCTGGCCAACGGCGGCACGCTGTACGCGCCGCGCGTCGGCGAACGCGTCGTGCGGCCCGACGGGACGACGGTCCGCTCGATCGTGCCGCCCGTCACGGGCCGCCTTCCCGCCTCGGCCGCCACGCTCGCCTTCATCCGGGGCGCGCTGTCAGACGTCCCCCGCTCGGGTACGGCTTCCGCCGCCTTCAAGGGGTTCCCTTTCGGGCGGATCGCGGTGGCGGGCAAGACGGGCACGGCGGAGTCCGCCGGGCACCGGGACACCTCCTGGTTCGCCTCCTTCGCCCCCGATCCCGCCTACACCGTGGTCGTGGTGCTGTCGGAGGGCGGGCGCGGCGCCCAGGGGGCGGCACCGGCCGCCAGGCAGATCTGGGAGGGCATCGACGGCCTCAGGGAGACCCGATGACGCGGACGACGGACACCTGGCCCCGGTCCGCGGAACCCCTGCGGCGGGCCGCGAGCCCGCCGAGCGTCCGGCAGCAGGCGGGGCGGCGGTTGTCGTGGACGCCCGTGCTCGGGGCGCCGGACTGGGTGCTGGCCGGGGTGGCCGTGTCGCTGTCCGGGGTGGGACTGGTGCTGGTGTGGTCGGCGACGCGACTGGAGCAGGACCGGTCACTGCTGCTGCGGCAGGCCGGCAGCGTGGCGGTGGGGCTGGCGCTGATGTGGCTGGTCTCACGCTGCGACCTGCGGGTGCTGCGCGCCTACGTGCCGGTGGCCTACGTGCTCGCCGTGGTCCTACTCGCGGCCGTGCTGACGCCGCTGGGCGTGCGGGTCAACGGCGCGCACTCGTGGATCCCGCTGATCGCCGGGGTGCGGCTGCAGCCGTCCGAGCCGGCCAAGCTGGCGCTGGCGCTGGCCTTCGCCGTGCCGCTCGGCGAGCTGCGCGAGGGCGAGCGGCGGCCCGGCTTCGGCGGCGTGGTGCTCGCGCTGGTGCTGGCGGCGGTACCGATGGGGCTGATCCTGCTGCAGCCCGACCTGGGCACGATGCTGATCTTCTGCGCCATGGTGCTGGGCGCGCTGCTGGTGTCGGGCGCGCCCAAGCGGTGGCTACTGGCGCTGGTGGCGGCCGGAGTGGCGGCGGGCGCGGCGGCCTGGCAGCTCGGGCTGGTCCGTCCCTACCAGCTGCGGCGGCTGCTGGTGCTGGCCGATCCGGGTGCCGACCCGGCCGGGGCGGGCTACACGGCCGCGCAGGCCCGCATCGCGATCGGGTCGGGCGGGCTGCTGGGCAAGGGGCTGTTCCACGGCGAGCAGACCGCCGGGCACTTCGTGCCTGAGCAGCACACCGACTTCGTCTTCACCGTGGCGGGCGAGGAGCTCGGCTTCCTGGGCGCGGTGGCCATCCTGGCGTTGATCTGCGTGCTGCTGTGGCGGGGGCTGGCGATCGGGCGGCGCAGCGGCTCGCCGTACGGGACGGTGGTGGCGGGCGCGGTGGTGTGCTGGCTCGCCTTCCAGACGTTCGTGAACGTCGGCATGACCGTGGGGCTGGTGCCGGTGATCGGGGTGCCGCTGCCCTTCGTCTCCTACGGCGGGTCGGCGACGGTGACCGGGCTGGTGGCGGTCGGGCTGTTGCAGGCGATCCACCGCACAGGAAGGGCGTAAGGTCCCGTCATGACCGTCCACCTCCCCGGCTGACTTCCCTGGCGCGGAATAACCGCGGGGCCTCTCATGCTTAGGGGGTTAAACTTTCAACAGTCAAGATTGGTGACCGAAATGCAGTTCGGGATCTTCAGCGTCGGCGACGTGACCATGGACCCGACCACGGGCAGGACACCGACCGAGCACGAGCGAATCAAGGCGATGGTGGCCATCGCGCTCAAGGCCGAGGAGGTCGGGCTGGACGTGTTCGCGACCGGCGAGCACCACAACCCGCCGTTCGTGCCGTCGTCGCCCACGACCATGCTCGGCTACATCGCCGCGAAGACCTCGCGGCTGGTGCTGTCGACCGCGACCACGCTGATCACGACGAACGACCCGGTCAAGATCGCCGAGGACTTCGCGATGCTGCAGCACCTGGCCGACGGGCGGGTCGACGTCGTGCTGGGCCGCGGCAACACCGGTCCTGTCTACCCGTGGTTCGGCCAGGACATCCGCCAGGGGATCCCGCTGGCCATCGAGAACTACGCGCTGCTGCACCGGCTGTGGCGCGAGGACGTGGTCGACTGGGAGGGCCGCTTCCGCACGCCGCTGCAGGGGTTCACCTCGACGCCGCGGCCGCTGGACGGCGTGCCGCCGTTCGTGTGGCACGGCTCGATCCGCAGCCCGGAGATCGCCGAGCAGGCCGCCTACTACGGCGACGGGTTCTTCGCCAACAACATCTTCTGGCCCAAGGAGCACTTCCAGCGCCTGATCGACCTGTACAGGCAGCGCTACGCCCACTACGGGCACGGCACTCCCGAGCAGGCAGTCGTCGGGCTGGGTGGTCAGGTGTTCATCCGCAAGAACTCCCAGGACGCCATCCGCGAGTTCCGGCCCTACTTCGACAACGCCCCGGTCTACGGGCACGGGCCGTCGCTGGAGGAGTTCATGGCCGAGACGCCGCTGGCCGTGGGCAGCCCGCAGGAGGTCATCGACAGGACGCTGGCCTTCCGCGCGTCGTTCGGCGACTACCAGCGGCAGCTGTTCCTGATGGACCACGCCGGGCTTCCGCTGAAGACCGTGCTCGAGCAGCTGGACATCCTCGGCGAAGAGGTCGTGCCCGTGCTGCGCAAGGAGTTCGCCATCGGGCGCCCGGCCGAGGTGCCGGACGCGCCCACGCACACCGTGAGGCAGGCCGTACAGTCATGAAGATCGTCGTTGTCACCGCCGGGCTCACCCAGCCGTCGTCGACCCGGCTGCTGGGCGACCGCCTGGCCGAGGCGGTCGGCCGCCGGGTGGACGGGCTCGAGGTCGAGGTGGTCGAGCTGCGCGACCTGGCCGTCGACATCGCCAACGCCTTCGTCACCGGCTTCCCGGGGACCCGGCTGCGGGTCGCGCTGGACGCGGTTTCCGCGGCCGACGGGCTGATCGCGGTCACGCCGATCTTCACCGGGTCCTACAGCGGGTTGTTCAAGTCGTTCTTCGACGTGATCGACAACGCCGCGCTGGCGGGCAAGCCCGTGCTGATCGCGGCCACGGGCGGCACGGCGCGGCACTCGCTGGCGCTGGATCACGCCGTGCGGCCGATGTTCAGCTACCTGCGGGCTGTGGTCGTGCCGACCGCGGTGTACGCGGCGTCGGAGGACTGGGGCGGCGGCGGTGACGAGTTCACCGACGGGCTGTCCGAGCGCATCGACCGGGCCGCGGGCGAGCTGGCCGGGATCCTGCGGCCGGCCGTACAGGCCGAGGAGGAGATCACGCCGTTCGAGGACCTGCTGGCGGGGCTCCGCCCGTAAGGGGGCCCAACTTTTGCAACATTGGCCCCAATAGTTGACTCTCGCGAGTATGGTTCGTTAGGAATCTTTCCTAACGAACCCCCTCGGGAGAGCACGTGCGGAACTCGTTACGAGCCGTCCTGGTCACCGTCACGGCCCTGGCCCCCGCGCTCGCGCTGGGCGGGACGGCCCGCGCGGCGGTCGACCTCACAGACCCGCACAAGAAGGACATCGCCATGCAGCTGGTGTCCAGCGCGGAGAACTCCTCGCTCAACTGGAAAGCACAGTACAAGTACATCGAGGACATCGACGACGGCCGCGGCTACACGGCGGGCATCATCGGCTTCTGCTCCGGCACCGGCGACATGCTGGACCTGGTCGAGCTCTACGCCCAGCGCAAGCCGGGCAACGTGCTGGCCAAGTACCTGCCGGCGCTGCGCAAGGTGAACGGCTCCGACTCGCACAAGGGCCTGGACCCGAACTTCACCAAGGACTGGGCCACGGCCGCCAAGGACACGGCCTTCCAGCAGGCCCAGAACGACGAGCGCGACCGCGTCTACTTCAACCCGGCGGTCCAGCAGGCCAAGCAGGACGGCCTGCGGGCGCTGGGCCAGTTCATCTACTACGACGCCATCGTCATGCACGGCCCGGGCAGCGACAGCAGCAGCTTCGGCGGCATCAGGAAGGCCGCGCTGAACAAGGCCAAGACCCCGGCGCAGGGCGGCGACGAGGTCACCTTCCTCAACGCCTTCCTGGACGCGCGCAAGAAGGTGATGAAGCAGGAAGAGGCGCACGCCGACACCAGCCGGGTCGACACCGAGCAGCGCGTCTTCCTCAAGAACGGCAACCTCGACCTGGACCCGCCGCTGAAGTGGAAGGTCTACGGCGACTCCTACACGATCAAGAACTAGCGACCATCAACCCCGGCGGGAGGCCGTCGACCGTGGCCTTGCCCGATCGGTCCACCTCGGCGGCCACCTCCACACCCGCCACGCGCAGCCCCTGGACCCGCACCGCGCCCAGGGGCACCCCCCTCCACCGGCCTGACCTCCACCCGCCCGCCGGGCACGGCTCCCCGGGCGGGTAGAGCGCAAGACCAACGACCGGTGCGGTGACCACGAACACGCACCACAGTCCTAGCCGGCTCGGAGGACCTCTTACCTGGTGGGTGGTTCCGGCTCCTGGTCGGTCACCGCCGTCGCGGCACGGACGCCCATCACCGCGCCGGTGACCGTCAGCGCCAGCATGCCGGCGACGGCCACGATGACTGCCAGGAACACGCCTTCGTCGGTCGGCAGGAGCCACGCCGTCACCGCACCGGCCAGCCCGACACCGCCACCGGCCAGCGCGGGCACGCCCGCTACCTTGTTGGCGACTCGAAAGGCCGTGTCGCTGCGCATCGTGGCGGCGGTCCGCACCCCGGCAACGTTGTTGCGTGGCAGCCGTCCGGCCAAGCCAAGGTAACCGACGACACCCAGCGCGAGCCCTCCGAGCACGAGTACGAGGGGCAGGATGATCTCCATCTTTCGATCATAGGTCGTGTGGCACGCGCTGTACGGGACGAGTAGCCCGCAGACGGCAGAACCCACCACCTGACGGCCCGCCGCAGGAAGTGCCGGTTGGCACGTAGCACGTCCTCGTTCTCGGGCGCGAACTGAAACAACTTCTCCACCGCTTCACGATCGGCGGCGAAGTTGTCCTTCTCCCCGAGCGGGCAGTACGCGTACGGCCGCATCCGAGATTCTCGGCATCATCGGTTTGAGAACCGGGAGGGCCACCGGGAACCCGAACGCCTCCACGCAGAAATTACGTCCCCCCGGCGGCGAGGACGAGGCTGGCGGCCAGCATCACGGCGGCGCGTGACCAGGAGCGACCGCCGCGCCTTGGCCGCGACGGCGTACAACAGCACGAGCGCGAGCCCGTACCTGATCATGGTCAGCACGGTCACCTCGCGATCAGACGGAGGCCGGCTCCAGCTCCCGGAGGCGCCGGTAGAGCCCGGCTCCCGCAGCGGCGAGGAGGAGCGTGAACGCGGCCAGGATGATCATCGCGGCGACGAGGGGATCCATGGTCAGGCCGACCAGTCCACGCGCTTGATCCTGGTGAGGAAGTCCAGGCCCGCCTCCATCGTCCCCGACCCGGCCCGCAACGACGTCCGACCGGCGCGGTCGGGCACGTCCCAGGGGTCGAGGGTGACGACGGCGTTGGACCCCACCAGCATCAGCGTCTCGCCGGAACCGGGGGTGGCAGGAGGGTTGCGGTAGACCTCGCCCGCCTGTGCGGCCATTCCCCGCCACGTCGGCAGCCCCGCCTGGGCCTTCGCCTTGGCCACGACCTGGAGGATACCGACACCGACCACAGGGACCATATAGGCCGCCCATTCCAGGGTGAACCGATCGCCTGGATCCCCCAGCAAGCCGTCGGGCGTGTCGACACAGCGCAGGCGGGTGAGCGTGTCGATGACGTCCGCCGCCTCCCAGCGGGGGGCGTAGAAGAAGCCGTGGGCCATATGCCAGGGCCCGGCCCAAGCCGCCCAGCGCGCGCCCTCGGGAGTCGCGCAGTCGTAGATGACGACGTCGCCGCCGCCCATCGAGAACCGCTGCGGGTTGGTGTAGCCGCGCGATTCGACCACCGCGCTCAGAGCGCTGCTCGGGGCGATCTCAAGACCCCAGCCGTCGTAGGTCGGCGACCTGCGGCCGTACTTGGGGATGTAGCGGATATGGGCGGTCCAGTCCCGCAGCGCGGCCTGTTCCTCCCGGCTGAGATCGACGGTGATCCGCGACCCGTCAATCGCCTGAACTGCCATGCGAACCTCCCCACTCATCGGCGTTATCAGCTGGCTAGCTGATCGGCAGCGTCAACCGGGAAGATCGCCACGTCCAGCTATTCGACTGAGCGGCGAATACATTGTGTGCGGGGTTATCAGTGGAATTGGTGGCGATCAAACTGGCGTCATGAGCGTTCGCCTTGCATGCAGGGGGTCAGGAGTTCGAATCTCCTAGGCTCCACCAGCACAAAGACACCCCCGTCAGCGGTGCGCTGACGGGGGTGAGTATCTAACTGAGTAACTAAGCCTCCCCCGCGTCCGGGAAAAGGCTGTCCATCGCCTTGGCACCCTCCAAGAGGACCGGTCGTAGCTGGAAGCGGTAGACCGTCTCCGTGACCACCGTGTTGGCGTGGCCGACCAAGCGGGAGATGTCCTCTATCGGAACCCCTGGGTCCGAGAGCACCGAGACGAAGCTGTGCCGCATCTCGCGCGGTGACCACTCCCTGCCGACCAAGCCTGCCCTGTCGAGCACCTTGCGGAAGTCCCGGCGCACGTTATGGGCCGTGAGCGGCTTCCCGCTCTTGGTAGAGAAGACCAGCCCACCAGTCCACTCGTCTCCTGCGTCGGCCCGGACCTCGTTCTGTGCCTCCCTGAGCTGGCGCAGAGCCTTCACAGCCCGAAGCCACGCCTTGCGTTCCTCGTCGAACGCCACGACGTGCGGCCAGGTCAGCGCGCGAACCTCCTCCGTTCGCGCCCCGGTGAGCAGCGACAGCAGGATGTACGCCCGGATCCGAACGGGTGACTTCTCTGCGGTGTTCACCACGGCTTCCGCCTGCGCAAGGGTCATGGCATGTGAGGGGCGGCCGGGCCGACCCTCCGGGATCTCGCAGAGGTCCACCACGTTGCGCTTGACCTTGTCCCGGATCATGGCGTTTTGGTCGAGCGGTTCAGGACGGAGTGGATGAGCTTGAGCGTCCAGGTGCTCAGGTGCTTCGCCTTGGCGGCCAGCCACTTGTCTACGTCCTCCACCGACAGGTCGCGAAGCTTCCGCTTCCCGAGCGCCGGGATCACGTGGATCTTGCGGACGTGATGGACCAAGACGACGGCCACGCCGTGGGCGTCGGTCAGGCGCTTGGCACGACCCATCGCGGCATAGTCGGCGTCGTAGGCCGACAGCCCGGGCGCGGTCGTTCCGCGCACCTTGGCGAACACGTCGATGACGACCATGCGCGCGCCGGGGTGGCGTTCGAGCCAACGCGCAATGGCCTCATCCCCACCCTGTGGAAGGGTGGGGCAGCTCGTGGCCGGGGTCAGGTCACGAGGCGCCGCCTGCCCGCCAAGGATCTTGCGCATCCCGGACTGGAGACGGCGCGGCGTGTCTTCCAACGCCAGGTAGAGCACCGGGCCAGGCTCGTGACAACCCATTGCCGGTGTACGGAACTGTACGGATTTCTCGCCGCTTCCGCCGCCCTTGCCGCAGCCTTGTCTGTGGCAGGGCCGTTGTCAGTCGAACACAAGGGCGTGACGAAGGAGGGTTAGCGCGTGAAGGGCCTGAAGCGCATGGCCCCTGGGCGCGTCCGGGGCAGCCATCGACCCGAAGAGACCGAGGGAGATGTGCGCCGGCCGACTCCCTCCCGGCGGACGCAGCCGCATCCTTTCGGCCGGCCCGGCCGCGAGTGCCGCGCCGAACGGTACGTCGAAAGCATCCGCACCGCCTACCTGCACCGAGAGGAATCCGCACTGTGAAGATGAAGCAGAACAGATCGAGAAGAAAGCTGGCGGCTCTGGCCGCGACGGTCACCGCGACCGGCGGGCTGCTGATGATCGCGCCGGCTGCGCACGCCGACGGTTGGCCGATGAACCGTTGCGACGTGGCCGCCGTCTACTGTGGTGCCTCTTGGGTGTACCACGCCGATGCCAACTGGGTGGACCATTGGGCGTTCGCGCGTTCGCCGGGGCCGCGAAGCTTGGCGTGAGCGCGGTTGGCCTGCTTTTGGGATTCGGGTTTGTGCTTGCCCTTGTACAGGGTGAGGACCGTGCGTTCGGCGCCCTGATATGCCTTGTCGGCGAGGGTGATGATGCCCGCGTTCTCCAGTGCGCGCGGGATGCCCCAGATGCAGGCCGCGCTCAGGTGGGCTTTGCCCGGGCAGCGCTCCGGAGGTCCACACGATCGTTCCGTCCGGTGAGGCGATGACCTGCACGTTCATGCGGTGGGACCTGATGCTCGCCGGAGAAGTCAGGCCGGTCGGCCTTGACCCGCCGGAAAGGTTCACGGTGCTACGCACGCCTTTCTGCGCTTCGCGCGAGAGGCTGCAACATTTGTTAGTTGATCACCGCCGTACCAGAGACCTCGATCAGCCCCCAGTGTTGCAGCCGTTCTTCCGTGCGGGAGCACGGCGTGACGGACCCTGGCGGATACATAACGGCAGCCCAGGCAGCAGCAGGTGATGCGAACGTAGGTTCGTTTTTGACTTACGCAATACGCGCACGGGAGTGGCACGTCTGCAAGATTCCTCCGGGCGTGAACGAGGAAACGCTCCTCCTGCTCAGCGACGCGCTGACCTCCAGCGGACTGCTCGTCGCCGACGAGATCCCGAACGCGCCCGTGATCGGGACAAGGCGATCACGATCGGGCACTGAACGAACAGGGAGAGGTGGATTGAAATGGTACAGGTGCTGCCTTATGGGGCCGAAGATCTGACGCGCACCCGTTTCGCGATATCGCCCATCGGCCATCTGGTACACGGGATGCACAACGGCCCTTGTTCGCGGAGCTCGCAACGGCGCCAGCGATGGTGGAGCACGGCCCGGCGCGCGGTTCCGGCCAACGGGCGGTCGCTGGTCGAGCTTGTCAACCTGGGAGGCCGCTCGGTGCCCGCGTTCCTGCTGCCCTCGTCCCCGGCGGAGCAGCCGAGGTTCGAACCCACCCTGGACGACGAGCTGGACCTGCTCGCCGCGACGCCGCTCGACCGGATCCGCGCCGAGCTACTGCCACGCTCGGGCGCCGGCGGGTCGTTGCCGCGCGTCGCCCAGGAGTTGCTCGACGGCCAGAGCCGCAGCCTGCGCCGTATGGTTCAGGTCGTTCGCGACGTGTTCAAGTCCTGCATGTCCGACGACTGGCCGGACATCCGGCGCCGCTTGCACCGCGATCTGAACCATCGCGCCCACGTGATGATGGTCAACGGCACGGGAGCCGTCCTCAAGACCCTGCACCCGACCATCACCTGGGAGAGCGGGCACCTTCTGTACGCCGCATCGGATCAGCCGCCCGTCGGGTCGACGGCGAACCAGGGGTTCGTACTGAAGCCATGCGCGTTCGGCAGCAGCTCCATCCATCCGATGACGGCACCAGGTCATCCGCCGGTGCTGATCTACCCCTGCCGAGAGGACGGAGCCGACCGGCTCGGTCGCGGCGGAGACTCCCTGTCGGTGCTGCTCGGCGCGGGCCGGGCCCGAGCGCTGCGGGCGATCGACGGCGGATGCTCCACCGCCGAGCTGGCCCGCCGCCTCTACGTCGGTCCGCCGACGGCCTCCGCTCACGCGGTGGTGCTCCGCTCGGCCGGCCTGATCACTACGGAGCGGGACGGTCAGCGGGTCCGCCACGAGGTCACCCTTCTCGGGTCGGGGCTGCTCGCGGCCAACCCAGGTGGCAATTCGATGGATTCGTGAATTGCTTCTGCCCGTACCTGCCAAGGAGGGATGCTCCAGTCGATCACACCTGAAGGGGATGGCGAACATGCGACGACATCGTGGCGGCCGGCGCTACCCAGCGCGCTGGGCCGCGCTGTTCTTGCTGCTCGGGGCCGCATTCGGCGTGGGCGCGCCCGCCGCGCAGGCGCGTACCGCGCAGGGTGGCTACCACTGGGACCTGGTCCTCCCCGGTGGGGGAGCGACCTTCGACAGCTTCGACTACGACGCGCAATCGCGGGACATCAACCACGTCGACTGGCCGGTGGACCTGATCTTCACAGGTCGCGCGTCCATCAACCGGGTCAAGAACGTCGTGAGCGGGACACTCTCCCTCCAGGGAGGGGTGATGTACGCCTGGGTCGGCGGCGGCTGGGACTCCGACAAAGGTCTCAAGCAACACCGCGGGAGCACCTGCCAGGGCGACAGCTATCACTTCCGGGTCTACGCACCGCCGAGCACCGACCAGATGTACAGCAACTACTACGGATACTTCGTGGTCGCCACCAGCCACAACGACTACAACGAGAACTGCTACGGCGGTTACTCCTACCACAACGAGACCGACGAGCGCTGGATCGCCGGCCTGTTCTCCAGCCACGGCTACGCGGTCCACCCGGACTCCATCTACCTCAACAACTACGAGAACGCGGGAAGCGTCAGCTACAACGATGGCTGGGCGACCGAAGTGGTAATGCCATAGCCGCCGCCGCGCTCCTGCTCGCCGCCCAGCTGTCCATGAACTCCCCGGTGCAGGGGAGCTGCGTCCCGGCTGCCACGACCACCTCGGTAAACGGGTCCACCGAGGTGGTCCGGGCACGGTTCCAGCTCCCCTCGACCGCGGCACAGGGCCCGGCGACGTGGTACCTCGTCCGTCTGCACGTGGCGGCGGTCGTATCAGTCCGGGCGGGCGGCGGGGCCACGGTCTCGGCGGCGACGAACGGCCGCACCGCGGCGATGGTCGAGTTCACACCCACGGGTCAGGGCGTGGACTGGCAGACCGTGTCCATCGCCGAGCAGGGCCGGCACGGCCACGCGGCTGACGGCCACGCCGACGTCCTCATGTCCAACTACCTGCAGGTCAAGGGCGTCACCGGCGGCCTCAACACGCTGACGGTCGACGCGGACGTCTGGGGAGGCGCGCGCGTCGAACGGCTCCGCGTTCTCCCGGACACCTGTGTCGAGCAGACCGGGACGTCGCCGGAGACGCTTCAGGCGAAGGCTGGGCTGGAACCGGAGACGCCGGAAAGCGGTGCCGATTTCAACGTCAACGTGCTGGTGCGCAACGCCGGTACAAGGGACGTCCGGAACCTGCGCGTCATCATGACCCCGAGCGACGACGGGCTCGTCCCCCTGCGCGGCCACGAGCTGACCGCCGCCGAGATCCGCGGCGAGTGGAAGGGCTCGCTGCCCTTCCTGGCCGCGACTCCCGGCCGGCACTCCGTACGGCTCGACGTCGTGACACCGCTGTCGGGCCGGGTCGGCGGTACCGTCATCCCGATCGTGGTCGCACGGCCAGGCCGCGTCGGCCCTGCCTGGCCGCTGCTCGCCCTCGGAGTCTGCGTACTGGCCCTCGCCGGGCTCATCGCACGGAGGCTGTACGGCCGCCATCCCCGGGGCGGCTTTCGATCAGACTTCGGCTAGTTCGATCTCCAGGAGTTCGGCCAGGGCGCGGAGTTCGGGGACGCGGTGGCCGGTGCCGAGGGCCCAGTGGTGGGAGATGCCGGTGGCGCTCCAGGCGTCGGTCCACTCCCCCGGGTCGCGCCCGAAGTCGACGCGGGACGTGGTGTTGCCGATCTTCAGGTGCGGGCCGTCCACCGTGACGCCTTCCGAGGCAACGAACGCGAAGCGGCCGTCGCGGCCCTGCCGTACTCCGAAGGCCGTGACGGGACCGTGGGCGACGTCGAACTCGACCGACACGCCCCAGCCGCGCTTGCCGTGGAAGACCCCGAGGCCGCGCAGCAGCGGACGGCGGGAGCTGATGGCCAGGTGGGCGGGCCCGTCGTGGCCCATCTCGACGTGGCCGCGCAGGAAGTCCAGCGCCTGCAGCTCGGTGAACGAGCCGCCCGCGCCCAGCCTGTCCATGATCAACATGGCCAGCGAGGTGCGCAGCTCGTACTCCCCGGCGGCGGGGATGCCCCGCGCGGTCAGCAGTGACGAGCCGAGGATCATGCCCGCGCCCAGCCGCTCATGGATCTCGCCGTCGAGGCCGCGGTGGTAGTAGGCCAGGCTGTCGAGCCCGAAGTCGGCGACGAGCCGGTCCAGCCCCAAGCTCACCTGGGCGGCCCACTCGAAGTCGGCGGTGTCGACCGAGTCGTCCAGCGCGAACACCTCGCGCGTCAGGTCCATGCGCTCCTTGACCTCGGCGGAGGAGACCCGCTCCACCCGGACCCGCAGGTCGTCGAACTCCAGCACCTCGACGTGCCCGCCGAAGTTGACCGGGACCAGCGTCAGGTCGGTGGACACGTCGAGCATGCCGGGGTAGAGGTGGCCCATCAGCCCGTGCCGTCCCCTGCGCAGCGCGGCCCGCACGCCCGCGGCCTTCACCCAGCCCTCGATCCGCCGCCAGGCCCGCTCGTCCTCCAGGTAGCCGGAGACCGAGCGGAACGGGATGCCGGCGCGGATGAAGGTGTTGGCCATCTCGGGCAGCGGGCAGGCCCCGCAGTAGGCCAGCCACTGCCCGGTGTCGAAGGTGTCGTGGTCCATCGACTCGGTCGGCTGCAGGTTGATCAGCAGCACTGGCGCCCCCGAGCGCTGCGCCACGGGCAGCAGCATGGTGGCGGTCATGTAGGTGGTCAGGAACCCGACGATCAGGTCACATCCCGCCGCACGCAGCTTCTCCGCCGCGGCCGCGCCCTCCTGCGCGTCCGAGATGAACCCCACGTCGACGACCTCGCACCCGAGCTCGCCCATCCTCTCGGAGACCCGCGCGGCCGACCTTCGCAGCTGCGGCAGCAGGTCGGGAAACTGCGGCCAGTACGCACCGAGCCCCCCAGCGACCAGCCCGACCCGAGTGGGGATCGCCTTGATCCGTTCGAGCGTCATGAATCCTCTCCTTCCTTCCTGTACGGCGGGTCTTCCCGTGCGAGGGCCTTCTTGTGCGGAGCGTCTTCCTGTACGGAGCGTCTTCCTGTACGGCGGGCCGCGCCCACCCGCCGCCCGCCGCACTTCGGCCGAGGACCCGCGAGCGGCGCTTCCGGCGAGTCGGTGACGGTCGCCCGCCGCCACGGCGCCCGGAACCGGTTCGAGGGCGTCGAGCCGGTCCCAGGCAACGAACCCGGCCCGGCGGCGAGCCGATCCCGCTTGGGCCGGGCGACGGGCCAGGCGTCAACGGAGGAAGGCGGCGGCCACGCCCGCGTCGACGGGGATGTGGAGCCCTGTGGTGAGGGACAGGTCGCCGGCGGTGAGGGCGTAGACCGCGGCGGCGACGTGTTCCGGCAGGACCTCGCGCTTGAGCAGGGTGCGCTGGGCGTAGAACTCGCCGAGGCGCTCCTCCTCGACCCCGTAGACGGCCGCACGGTTGGCGCCCCAGCCGGAGGCGAAGATGCCGGACCCGCGCACCACGCCGTCGGGGTTGATGCCGTTGACCCGGATCCCGTGCTCGCCGAGCTCGGCGGCCAGCAAGCGGACCTGGTGCGCCTGGTCGGCCTTGGCCGCGCCGTACGCGACGTTGTTGGGCCCGGCGAAGACGGCGTTCTTGGAGGAGATGTAGATGACGTCGCCGCCCAGGCGCTGATCTATCAAGACGCGCGCGGTCTCGCGGGAGACCAGGAACGAGCCGCGCGCCATCACGTCGTGCTGCAGGTCCCAGTCGTCGAGCGTGGTCTCCAGGAGCGAGCGCGACAGCGACAGCCCGGCGTTGTTGACGACCAGGTCCAGGCCGCCGAAGGCCAGCACGGCCTGCCGTACCGCCTCGGTGACCTGCGCCTCGCCGGTCACGTCCACCCGGACGGCGACGGCGGCGTCCCTGGTCCCGATCTCGGCGGCGACCTTCTCTGCGGCGCCCAGGTCGCGGTCGGCGACGACCACGCAGGCGCCCTCGGCGGCCAGCCGGCGGGCCGTGGCCGCGCCGATGCCGGAGCCGCCGCCGGTGACCAGGGCGATGCGCCCGGCCAGCGGCTTCGGGTCCGGCAGGCGGCGGAGCTTGGCCTCCTCCAGCTCCCAGTACTCGATGCGGAACTTCTCTGCCTCGTCGATGGGCCGGTAGCTGGACAGGGCCTCGGCGCCGCGCATCACGTTGACCGCGTTGACGTAGAACTCGCCCGCCACACGGGCGGTCTGCTTGTCCTTGCCGAAGGTGAACATCCCGACGCCGGGCACGAGCACGACGGCCGGGTCGGCGCCGCGCATGGCGGGCGATCCCTCAACCGCGTGGTGCTGGTAGTAAGCCGTGTAGTCGGCGCGGTAGCGCTCGTGCAGCTCCTCCAGGCGCGCGATCGCCTGGTCGAGCGGCGCGTCGGGCGGCAGGTCGAGGACGAGCGGGGCGACCTTGGTGCGCAGGAAGTGGTCGGGGCAGGAGGTGCCCAGCGCGGCCAGGCGCGGGTGCTCGGCGCGGGAGAGGAAGTCGAGCACCTCCGGCGAACCGGTGTAGTGCCCCGCCAGCCGGGTTCCGGTCCGCGCGAAGGCGTCCGTGCTTGCCAGCCTGCGCAGCACGGGGAACAGCGCCGCCGCCCTGGCCAGCCGTACTTCTGCCGAAATTTCGGGATAAATCACTGGGCCGAACGGCTCCGGGCGGCCGTGCGCGGCGATGTACGCCTCGGCGGTCCGGATGATCTCCAGGGAGTTGGCCTGGCACTCCGCGCTCGTGGAGCCCCAGGCGGTGATCCCGTGACCGCCCAGGATGCAGCCGATCGCCGACGGATGCGCCGCCTTGACGGCCGCGATGTCCAGCCCGAGCTGGAACCCGGGCCGCCGCCACGGCACCCACACCACCCGGTCGCCGAAGATCCGCGACGTCAGCGCGGGGCCGTCAGATGCCGTGGCGATCGCGATCCCCGAGTCGGGATGCAGGTGGTCGACGTGCGCGGCGTCCACCAGCCCGTGCATGGCGGTGTCGATGGACGGCGCCGCCCCGCCCCTGCCGTGCAGGCAGTAGTCGAAGGCGGCCACCATCTCGTCCTCGCGTTCCACCCCCGGGTAGACCTCCACCAGCGCGCGCAGCCTGTCCAGCCGCAGGACGGCCAGCCCGGACTCGGTCAGCGTGCCCAGGTCGCCGCCCGAGCCCTTGACCCACATGAGCTCGACCGGCGCACCGGTCACCGGGTCGGTGCCATGGCCCTTGGCCGAGGCGTTGCCTCCCGCGTAGTTGGTGTTGCGCGGGTCGGAGCCGAGGGCGTGTGCCCGGTCGAGCAGCTCGTTCACAGTCACGCGCCCCATCCCGCCTGGCTGCCGCCGACCCGCTCCTCGACGACCTTGTCGAAGTAGCCGGACCCGGCGTAGGCGGCCATCGGGTCGGGGGCCAGGCCCATCTCCTCGCGCAGCTCAGCCAGCAGCGGGCGGACGTCGGTGTTGTAGGCGTCCATGAACACCGCGTTGGCGCCCAGCACGTCGCCCTCGCGCTGCGCGATGGCCAGCGCGTCGCGGTCGACCAGCAGCGCCTTGGCGGTGGCCTCCTGCACGTTCATCACCGAGCGGATCTGGCCGGCGATCTTGGGCTCGATGTTGTGGCACTGGTCGAGCATGAACGCCACGTCCTCGGTGTAGCCGCCGCCGCGCACCACCTCGAACATGATCCGGAACAGCTGGAACGGGTCGGCCGCCCCCACCATCAGGTCGTCGTCGGCGTAGAAGCGCGAGTTGAAGTCGAACCCGCCGAGCTTCCCCTCCCGCAGCAGGAACGCCACGATGAACTCGATGTTCGTGCCCGGCGCGTGGTGGCCGGTGTCGACCACCACCTGCGCCCTGGGCCCCAGCTTCACGCAGTGCGCGTAGGCGGTGCCCCAGTCGGGCAGGTCGGTCATGTAGAAGGCCGGCTCGAACAGCTTGTACTCCAGCAGAAACCGCTGCCCCTCGCCCAGCCGCTCGTAGACCTCGGCCAGCGACTCCGCCAGGCGGTCCTGGCGGGCGCGGATGTCGTCCTGGCCCGGGTAGTTGGTGCCGTCGGAGAACCAGAGCTTCAGCGTGTCGGAGCCGGTCTGGTCCATGATGTCGACGCACTCGAGCAGGTGGTCGGTGGCCTTCCTGCGCACCCCCGGGTCGGGGTTGGTGACGCTGCCCAGCTTGTAGTCGTCGTCCTGGAACACGTTGGAGTTGATCGCGCCGATGCCGACGCCCAGCTCGCGCGCGTGCCCGGCCAGGTCGCCGTAGTCGGCCACCCTGTCCCAGGGGATGTGCAACGCGACGGTCGGCGCCACGCCGGTGTATCTGTGCACCTGGGCGGCGTCGGCCACCTTCTCGTAGGGGTCCCTCGGCACGCCGCGCTGGGCGAACACCTTGAAGCGCGTGCCCGAGTTGCCGAAGGCCCACGACGGCAGCTCGATGTGCTGGCGGCGCAGTTCGTCCTTGACCATGTGCTCCTCAATCCAGGTGGAAAACTTCGCCGAGCCGGATCAGTCCCTCGTCCGGGCGGCCGACCTCGAAGAACTCCGCCATCTCGGCCTGCCACCTGCCGTTCACCTCGGTGGCGGCCATCGCCTGCTGGGCCTTGGCGAAGTCGTCGGTCTCCAGGTAGCCGACCAGCAGCCCATCCGGCTTCAGGAAGAGGGAGTAGTTCTGCCAGCCCGCCTGCCTCAGCGCGTCGAGCATCTCCGGCCACACGGCGCGGTGGCGTTCCTTGTACTCCTCCAGGCGCTCCCGCTTGACCTGGAGGAGGAAACAGACACGTTCCAGAGCACTCATACGCCCTCCGAGGCAACAAACGTTTTAATCGGATGCCCACGCAATCTAGATGGTGTTTCCGGGACCGTCAACGGGGCTTGGCGGGCCCATCGTTGTTACGTTTTAATCAGAGGATGCGATTCATCGCGGTTGACCTGGGCGCCTCGAGCGGGCGCGTGATGCGGGCCGACGTGACAGCCGGCGGGATCGAGCTGGCCGAGGTGCACCGGTTCCCCAACCGGCCGGTCCGGGTCGCGGGCACCCTGCACTGGGACGTCCTGGCCCTGTATCGGGGCGTGCTGGACGGGCTGCGCAGGGCGGGCCGGGCCGAGTCGGTCGGGATCGACTCGTGGGGCGTCGACTACGGGCTGCTGGACGACGGAGGCAGGCTGATCGGCAACCCCGTACACTACCGGGACGGGCGCACCGCGGACGTCACCGGGCGGGTGGATCCCTACGAGGTCACCGGGCTGCAGTTCCTGCCGTTCAACACGGTCAACCAGCTCCTCAGGGAACGCCTCGGCCAAGCCGGGACACTGCTGATGATCCCGGACCTGCTGGGGTACTGGCTGACCGGCGAGAAGGCGGCCGAACCGACCAACGCCTCGACGACCGGCCTGTTCGACGCGACCCGCCGCCAGTGGGCCACCGGCCTGATGGAGCAACTGGGGCTGGATAAGCGGATATTTCCGGCTTTACGGCACCCCGGGGAAGGAATCGGACGCTTCCGTGACGACGTCGCCGAGGAGGTCGGCTACCAGGCCGTGCTGACAGCGGTGGGCTCGCACGACACCGCCTCCGCGGTGGTCGCCGTGCCCGCGGCGACCAGGGACTTCGCCTACATCTCCTGCGGCACCTGGTCCCTGGTCGGCGTCGAGCTCGACGCCCCGGTGCTGACCGAGGACAGCCGCCTGGCCAACTTCACCAACGAGGCCGGCGTCGACGGCACGGTCCGCTACCTGCGCAACGTGATGGGCCTGTGGATCCTGCAGGAGTGCCTGCGCGCCTGGGGCGACCCCGACCTCGAACCGCTCCTGGAGGCCGCCGAGCACGCCACCACGCAGACGGTCATCGACCCGGACGACCCGTCGTTCCTGCCGCCCGGCGACATGCCCGCGCGCATCAGCGCGTACTGTGCGCGCACGGGGCAGGCGGCGCCGGACAGCCTGCCGCAGGCCGTACGATGCATCCTGCAGAGCCTCGCCCTGGCCTACCAGCGAGCCGTCGCCGACGCCGTGCGGCTCAGCGGCCGGAAGGTCGAGGTCGTGCATCTGGTCGGCGGTGGATCGCGCAACGCCCTGCTGTGCCGGCTGACGGCCGAGGCGACGGGGCTGCCCGTGGTGGCCGGCCCCGTGGAGGCCGCCGCGCTGGGCAACGCGCTGGTCCAGGCCAGGGCGCGCGGCTTGGTCGGCGACCTGCCGCAGATGAGGGAGCTGGTACGGCGCGGCGCAGGGGTGCGGATTTGGGAGCCGAGATGACGACGGTGAGCATCAAGGACGTCGCGGCCAGGGCGGAGGTGTCCCCCGGCACGGTGTCCAACGTGCTCAACCGGCCGGAGAAGGTGGCCGCGGCCACCCGCGAGAGGGTCGAGGCGGCCATCCGCGAACTCGGCTTCGTGCGCCACGGGTCGGCCTCGACACTGCGGGCCGGGCACAGCAGGACCGTGGGGCTGTCGGTGATCGACATCGGCAACCCGTTCTTCACCGACGTGGCCGCCGGGGTGGAGGACGTGGCCAGCGAGCTCGGCTACGCCGTCATCCTGGGCAACTCGGCGGGCAGCCGGGCCAAGGAGGAGCGCAACCTGCTGGTCTTCGCCGAGCAGCGGGTGCGCGGCGTCCTGATCACGCCCTCGGACCAGGACCCGCTACGGCTGGACCGGCTGCGCGAGCGCGGCATCTGCGTGGTGCTGGTCGACCATCCGGCCGATCGGGCCGACCAGTGCTCGGTCGCCGTCAACGACGTGACCGGCGGCGCGACGGCCATGGCCCACCTGCTGCGGGGCGGCGCCGACCGCATCGCCTACGTCACCGGCCCCGCCACGATGCGCCAGTGCCAGGACCGGCGGCGCGGCGCCGAGCGGGCGTTGACCGCCGCCGGGCGCGACCCGCAGACGCTGCAGGAGGTGGCGATGCCCGCGATGACGGCCAGGTGCGGGCAGGAGGCCGCCGAGAAGCTGCTGGCCCAGGGCGCGCTGCCGGACGCGCTGTTCTGCGCCAACGACCTGCTCGCCCTCGGCATGCTGCGCGGCCTGCTGCAGGCGGGCGTGCGGGTGCCGGACGACGTGTCGCTGATCGGCTACGACGACATCGACTTCGCCTCGGCCTCCACGGTGTCGCTGACCTCGATCAGGCAGCCCACCTACCAGCTGGGCCGGGTGGCCACCGAACTGCTGCTGGACGAGTGCGACAACCCGGACACGCACGCCCATCAGCAGATCATGTTCCAGCCCGAACTCGTCGTGCGGGAATCCACGCGATAAGTTGCGAATCATGTCGAATGGTGTACGTCACGCTCTCGGAGTGGTCGCGGGGCTGCTCCTCACCCCCCTGATCGTCGCAGGCTTGACGTACGGCGTCGGCTCCGCCTCGACGGAGATGGCGAGGACCTTACGTCCCCCCTGGCTGGGGTTCGGGCTCCTCGCGCTCACCGCGATCGCGCTGGCCTTCCTGCTCGGCTCGCGAATCTCGCCGATCGCCTCGCTCATCAGCGGGCTGGTCTTCAGCGCGCTCGGGATCACGCCACTGATCGAGATGACCGGCGTGCGGATCCTGCCCGACGATCTGCTGTCCAGCATGGTGGGCATCGGCCTGCAGACGCTGGACTACTCGGGCTTGATGCTGGTGCTCGGTGTCACGATGCTGACGGTGTCGGCCTTCCCGTCGCGCTGGCGCTCGTCCCGGCCGGCCGTACAGCCTCCAGTCCCTTACGGCGGGCAGTCCCCGTACGGCGGGCCGCCGCCCTACCCGCCGGGCCCGCCCCACCAGCCCCACAACCAGCCCCACCACCAGCCCCAGAACCAGCCCCGGAACCCGCTCGCGCCCGAAGACGCCACGCGGCCGATGCAGCGCGAGTGAACGCGGCGGCGACTGAAAGAATGCCGCCATGCGCGACACACGGATCGTCGATTTCCTCTCCCAACTGGCGGACCACACCCCCGCCCCGGGCGGCGGCGCCACCGCGGCGCTGCACGCCGCCCAGGCCGCGGCGCTGCTCGGCATGGTGGCCCGCTACAGCTGCGGCGACAAGTACGTGGCCCACGCCGAGACGGTGGTTGGCGTGATCGCCGAGACCGACACGCTGCGGACCCGGGCCCTGCGGCTGGCCGAGGAGGACGCGGCGGCCTTCACCGCGGTGGCCGACGCCTACCGGATGCCCAAGGGCGACGAGCGCGGCGCGGCCATCGCGGCGGCGCTGGTGGGCGCTGCCGAGCCGCCCGCCAGGGTGCTGGAGACCGCGATCAGGCTGGTGGAGCTGAGCGAGGTGCTGCTGCCGATCGGCAACCGCAACGTGGTGACCGACGTGGCCGCCGCGGCCGAGGCGGCCAGGGCGGCACTGACCACCGCACGGGTCAACGTGGAGGTCAACCTGCGCGGGATCAGGGACGAGCAGGCGCGCGAGAAACTGCGGATCCGGCTGTCGGGCGTGGACGCCGCGGTGGCCAGGGCCGACTGGGTGACCGCCGAGGTACGCGAGGAGATCAACGCATGACGCTGTCGATGCCGGGCAAGGAGCTGTCGGCCGCCATCCGCGCCTCGATCACGGGCGGCGCGCGGCTCGCCGTCGTGGTGGCCACCGAGGACGAGGCGGCACTGTGGTACGTGCGCTCGATCGCCAAGGCGGCGGCCGCTGTCGGCATCGCCTGCGACATCGTGGAGCCCGGGCCGGAGGCGGGCGAGATCAGGGCGACGCTGGAGCGGCTCAGCGCCGATCCCGGCGTGCACGGGGTGATGTTGCAGACGCCGCTGCCGGGCGGCGCCCGGCTGCAGGATCTGGCCTCGGCCATCGACCCGGCCAAGGACGTGGACGGCGCCAACCCGCTGTCGCTCGGGCGGCTGGCGGCGGGGCTGCCCGCCTTCGCGCCTGCCACCGCGGGCGCAGTGATGGCGCTGCTCGACCACTACGAGGTGCCGCTGGAGGGCAGGCGAGCGGTCGTGGTGGGCCGTTCGACCGTGGTCGGCAAGCCGCTGGCGCACCTGCTGCTGGACAGGAACGCCACGGTGACCGTCTGCCATTCGCGCACCAGGGACCTGCCGTCCGTCACCGCGGAGGCCGACGTGCTGGTGGCGGCCGTGGGGCGGGCCGGGATGATCGGGGCGGAGCACGTCAAGCCCGGTGCGATCGTGATCGACGTGGGCACCAACCCGACGCCCGAGGGTGGGCTGGCTGGCGACGTGGACGCCGCCGCGGTCGAGGGCCGGGCGGGCGGACTGACGCCGGTGCCGGGCGGCGTCGGGCCGGTGACGACCGCGGTGCTGCTCAGGAACGTGTCGCTGGCGGCCACGTGACCCTGTGGACCTGTCCGCGGTGCGACAGGGAGTTCGCCAAGGCCCGGCAGTCGCACACGTGCGTGCCGGGCATCACGGTCGAGCAGGTGTTCGCGCCCTGGCCGGCCGAATACCGGGAGATCTACGACCGGCTGCTCGACCACCTCGGCCCGGTGCACGAGGACGCGGTGGGCGTGGGCGTGTTCCTCAAGAGCGCGCGCAAGTTCGCCGAGGTGCGCCCGAAGGCGCGCAGCCTGTCGCTGATGCTGGTGCTCCCCCGGTCGATCGCGCACCCGCTGCTGGCCAGGAGCTTGCCCGGGGGCGGCGGGCAGGCCTACCACTTCTTCAAGCTCACCCGTCCTGAGGACGTGGACGAGCAGATCCTCGACTGGCTGGCGGAGGCCTACGATGCGTGACGTCCTGATCGTCCAGAACAGCACCACCGGCGGCCCCGGCCGCTTCGGCGCCTGGCTGGAGGAGTACGGCCTGCGGACCGACGTGGTGGCCGCCCACGAGGGCGTGGCGCTGCCCGAGCGGCTCGAGCACGACGCCCTGATCATGCTGGGCGGCGGTTACCTGCCGGGTGAGGACGAGCGGGCGCCGTGGCTGGCCGGGGTCCGGTCGCTGACCGCCCAGGCGCTCGCGGACGGCACGCCGTACTTCGGGATCTGTCTTGGTGGGCAGCTGCTGGCGCAGGTGGCGGGCGGCGAGGTGACGGGGAACTCGGGCGAGCCTGAGAACGGCAGCACGCCGATCACGTTCCTGCCAGAAGCGGACAAGGACCCGCTGTTCCACGGCCTGCCCGAGGTGGTGCCCGCCATCGAGCACCACAAGGACGCCATCACCGCGCTGCCGCCCGGCGCGGCGTGGCTGGCGCGCAGCGAGCGCTGCCCGTACCAGGCGCTGCGGGTGGGCGAGCGGGCGTGGGGCGTGCAGTTCCACCCGGAGGTGCTGCCGGAGCGCGTGCTGCAGTGGCAGGTGGACGGCTTCGACCCCGGCGAGCTACACGCGCGGGCCGTGGCCGACGAGCCGGTCTCGACTCCGGTGTGGCGCGAGGTGGCGGCCCGCTTCGCGGCGGTGGTTCAGGAGGCGTAGGCGTCGTAGCCGAGCTTGACCGCGACGGCCAGGCCGCACGCGGCGGCCAGGTAGCGCAGGCCCTGGCCCGGCACCCGGCGCGCGATGGCGGGGCCGATCCAGCCGCCGAGCAGGAAGCCGGCGGCCAGGGGCAGGGCGGCGCCCCAGTCGACGGGGCCGAACAGCGCGAAGCCGATGGCGGCCACGCAGTTGGCCAGGCCGGACAGCACGTTCTTGAGGGCGTTGACGTGCGCCGCCGACCGCTCGATCACCGTGGACAGGACGGCGAACATGAGGATGCCGCCCGCCGCGCCGAAGTAGCCCACGTAGACGGCCACGGCGAACAGCGCCAGGCGCATCAGCAGGCCGTGCTCGCTGTGCCTGCCGGTCCGGGGCGGGCGCACGAGCAGCAGCGAGGCGCCGGCGATCAGCCAGGGCGCGATCTGCTCGAACGTCCGTGAGGGCGTGACCAGCAGCAGCGCGGCCCCGGCGGCGCCGCCGAGCGCCGTGATCCAGCCCAGGCGCAGCACCCGCGGGCCCTGGCCGGCCAGCTCGGGCCGGGATCCGGCGGCGGCGCCCACGGCAGTGAACATCAGCGCGACGGTGTTGGTGACGTTGGCCGTCAGCGGCGGCAGCCCGAAGGCCAGCAGCGCCGGGTAGGAGACGATCGAGGCGAGGCTGACCACGGTGCTGACCACGCCGGCGGCCACGCCCGCGGCCAGCAGTCCCGCCATCTCCCCGACGATCACCCCCGCCATGCTAGGCCGCCGCCGTTCGCCGGCGGCGGGCGGGTCAGCGTTTGGATACGCGCTTGGACGCCACCGCCTGTCGCGGTGGACAACGCGGCGGCCCGGCCGTACCAAGGGAAGATGGAGGTCACGATCGTCGGTGCGGGCCTGGTCGGGTGCCTGCTGGCCTGCTTCCTGGCGCGGCGCGGGCACTGCGTGACGCTGTACGAGCGGCGGCGGGATCCACGCGAGGCGGGCGCCGACCGGGGCAGGTCGATCAACCTGGCGATCTCCGAGCGGGGCATCGACGCGCTGCGCAGGCTCGAGCTGGAGCGGGAGGTGCTGGCCGCGGCGATCCCGATGCCGGGCCGGATGATGCACGCGGTCGACGGGACGCTGAGCTTCCAGCCCTACAGCGCGGACCGGCGGCACGCGATCAACTCCATCGGCCGGGCCGAGCTGAACCTGCGCCTGCTCGAGGCCGCGCAGCTGCCCGGCGTACGGGTGCGTTTCGGCCAGCGGCTGACCGCGCTGGACGAGCGGACCGGGCGGCTGGAGTTCGCCTCGGGGCTGGTGGAGAAGGCGCAGGTGGTGATCGGGGCGGACGGCGCCTTCAGCGCGGTCAGGGCGCGGCTGCAGCAGCTGCCGGGGGTGGACTTCAGCCAGGAGTATCTCGACTACGGCTACAAGGAGCTGACGATCCCGGCGCGCGGCGGCGAGTTCGCGATGGAGCCGGGGGCGCTGCACATCTGGCCGCGCGGCAGATCCATGATGATCGCGCTGCCGAACCCGGACAGGTCGTTCACCTGCACGCTGTTCTGGCCGCACGAGCAACTGGCGGCCTTCGACCAGGCGGCCTTCCGCGCCGGCTACCCGGACGCGTTCGCGCTGATGCCGGACCTGGCGGCCGACTACCGGCGCAACCCGGTCGGCCACCTGGTCACGATGAGCTGCTCGCCGTGGCACGTGACCGGCGAGGCGATGACGGCCGGGCTGATCGGCGACGCCGCGCACGCGATCCTGCCCTTCTACGGCCAGGGCGCCAACTGCGGCTTCGAGGACTGCGTCGAGCTGGACCGCTGCCTGGACGAGACGGGCGACGACTTCCCCCGCGCGCTGGCACTGTTCCAGCGGCGCAAGGCCGACACCGACGTGATCGCCCGCCTGGCGCTGGACAACTTCGTGGAGATGCGCGACAAGGTGGGCTCCAGGGCGTTCCTGGCCCAGAAGCGGATCGAGCACGCGCTGGAGCGCGCCCTGCCCGGCCGTTACGTGTCGCAGTACGAGCTGGTGTCCTTCTCCACCACGCCCTACGCCGAGGTGGCGCGCCGCGTCGCACGCCGGCACCGCCTGGCCGCGGGCGCCGCGGGGCTGGCGGCCGGTGCGGGCCTGCTCGCCGCCGCCTGGCTGGCGCGCCGCCGCCACCACTAGGTCTGGTGTGTACGGCGGGCCTCGCGGAGACTGGGTCCATGCTCGCGTACTCCAGCGCCACAGCCGAGACGCCCCTGCTCGGCGAGACCATCGGAGAGAACCTCGAACGCACCATGGCCCGTTTCGGCGAGCGGGAGGCGCTGGTGGACGTGCCCACGGGCCGCCGCTGGACCTACGCCCAGCTCAACGCCGACGTCGACCGGCTGGCGCTCGGTCTGATGGGTCTGGGCGTGGCCAAGGGCGACCGGGTCGGCATCTGGGCGCCCAACTGCGCCGAATGGATGATCGTCCAGTACGCCACCGCGAAGATCGGCGCGGTGCTGGTCAACGTCAACCCGGCCTACCGCGCCCACGAGCTGGCCTACGTGGTCAAGCAGTCGGGCATGAAACTGCTGATCAGCGCCGTGACGCACAAGGGCGGCGACTACCGCGCGATGGTCGGCGAGATCGGCTTCGCCGACGCGATCTTCCTGGGCGACCCGGCCTGGGACGCGCTCCTGCGGGGCGGCGGCGACCCGGGCGCGCTACGCGAGCGGATGGCGGGGCTGGCCTTCGACGACCCGATCAACATCCAGTACACCTCGGGCACCACCGGCTTCCCCAAGGGCGCCACGCTGTCGCACCACAACATCCTCAACAACGGCTTCTTCGTCGGCGAGCTCATCCACTACACCGAGGCCGACCGGGTCTGCCTGCCGGTGCCCTTCTACCACTGCTTCGGCATGGTGATGGGCAACCTGGGCGCCACCTCGCACGGGGCGTGCGTGGTCATCCCCTCCCCCGGCTTCGACCCGGCCGCGACGCTGCACGCCGTACAGCAGGAAAGGTGCACGTCGCTGTACGGCGTGCCGACGATGTTCATCGCCGAGCTGGCCATCTCCGGCGGCTTCGACCTGTCGAGCCTGCGGACCGGGATCATGGCGGGGTCGCCGTGCCCGGTGGAGGTGATGAAGCGGGTCGTCGCCGAGATGAACCTGCGCGAGGTCGCGATCTGCTACGGCATGACCGAGACCTCCCCGGTGTCGACCATGACCCGCTCCGCCGACGGGCTGGCGCGCAGGACCGAGACGGTCGGCCGGGTCATGCCGCACGTCGAGGTCAAGATCGTGCACCCGGAGACGGGACTGACCGTGCCGCGCGGCGAGCCCGGCGAGCTGTGCACCCGCGGCTACTCGGTCATGCTCGGCTACTGGGACGAGCCCGGCAAGACGGCCGAGGCCATCGACGCGGCCCGCTGGATGCACACCGGCGACCTGGCCACCATGGACGACGACGGCTACGTCAACGTGGTCGGCCGGATCAAGGACATGGTCATCAGGGGCGGCGAGAACATCTACCCGCGCGAGATCGAGGAGTTCCTCTACCGCCACCCGGACATCGCCGACGTGCAGGTCATCGGCGTGCCCGACGAGAAGTACGGCGAGGAACTGATGGCGTGGGTGGTCATGCGGCAGGGCGCCGAGCCGCTGACGGCCGAGGCGGTGCGGGAGTTCTGCGCGGGCAGGCTGGCCCACTACAAGATCCCCCGCTACGTGCACGTGGTGGACGGCTTCCCGATGACGGTCACCGGCAAGATCCGCAAGGTCGAGATGCGCGAGCGGGCGGCGGCGCTGCTCAACTCCGAAGGTGGAGTTTGAACCCGTAGAGCCCGGCGCCGCCCACGCCGAACAGGCGGGTGCCGCCCGGAGTCCACGCGCACCGGTCCAGGCGCTCCTCCACGTGGATCGACGCGATGATCGCCTCCTCCGCCACGTCCCAGACGTGCAGCAGGCCCCTGTTCGTGGTGACGGCCAGCCACGAGCCGAACGGCCCCGCGGCCAGTCCGTTCACCTCCCCGCCGGGCACCTGGAACTGCGCGAGCTCGAGCCCCACGGGGTCCCACAGCCGCACCGCGCCGTCCTTAGCGCCCGTGGCCAGCCAGCGGCCGTCCGGCGCGACGGCCACGGCGTCGGCGCCGGGCAGCGCGCACCGCAGCTCCCAGGTGCCGGTGTCCCACAGGCGCACCTGCTCCCGTCCGCCGCAGGCCACCCAGGAGCCGTCCGGAGCGATGGCCAGTTGCCTCCAGCCGTCGTCCGGGCATGACAGGCGGGCCACCTGGACGCCGTGCCTGCGCCAGATCACGACCGCGTCGTCGTTGCCCACGGTGGCGATCCAGTCGCCGCCCGGGGAGATCGCCACCGCGTGCGTCCGGTGGTGGGCGGGGGCGATGAGCGTCACTATGCCGCTCATGGTGAGCACCCGCAGGTTGCCGTCCTGGCCGGTGGCCGCCAGCCACGTCTCGTCGGGTGAGATGGCGACGGAGCTGCACGGGGTGGCCTCCAGGATCGTGCGGGGCTGGCTGCCCTCGTCGTCCCACAGGGTCACCCCGTCCGTCCCGGCGGTGGCGATCAGATCTCCGCGCGCCCCCACGGCGATCGACCACAGGGGGCGGCGGCGCAGGTGCTCGTCGGGCCTGGGCAGGCCGTCCTCGCGCTCCCACACCTTGATCACGCCGTCGTAGCCGGCGCCGGCCAGCCACGTCCCGTCGGGGCCGATCGCGACGTGCCGCACCAGCCCGCCGGCGCGGACGGAGCGCGGGCGGCCGTCGAGCGGCTGGATGGCGAGGCCGCCATGGGCGGGGCCCGCCACCCACGTGCCGTCCGGGGCGATGGTGATCGCGCCGTAGAGGTCGTCGGCGGGGATCGTGCCCGCGGGCGTGCCGTCCGGGCGCCACAGGCGCAGCGGGCCGTCGTCGTCGTGGATCACCAGCAGGTCGCGCCACGGGTGGGCGGCGGACCCCCCGACGTCCCGGCCGTGGTTGCCGCGCAACGTGCCGCCCCAGGTGAGGATCTGCACGCCGGAGCCCCGCGGCCCGTTGACCGCCACCCACGCGCCGCCCGCACCGATGCCCAGGTTCGCCGGGTATCCGATCTCCGCCTCGCCCTGCCACAGGAGCGTCCCGTCCGGGCGCCAGGCCATGACCCCGTTCGCGATGGTCGCCGTGACCAGCCAGGCACCGTCGGGGGCGATGGCCACTTCCCTGATCAGCTGCCCCTCGTGGTCGATCGTGGCCGTGGGCGTGCCGTCGGGGCTCCGGACCGTGACCACGTCCTCGGAGGCCGTCACCAGCCAGCTGCCGTCCGGCGCCACGGCCACGGCGTCGACGCCGTCCTGGTCCGCCTGGAACTCGGTCCTGATGGTCCCGTCAAGGTTCCAGAGCGTGACCTTGCCCTCGGCGTCGCCCGTGACCAGCAGGCCGGGACCCGCCGCCATGACCTCGGCGCCGTCGAGCCCGGCGCGCCACGAACGCCGCAGCGACTCGGCCGGCAGGTCGGGCGGTTCCCACAGGCACTCGAGCCACGGCCGGCCCGACTCCCGCAACAGCTCGCGCAGATCGCCCGCCACCGGCGAGACCGGATGCAGCCGCCCGGCCAGCGTGGCCGCCAACGTGTTCGGCAGCCCCTCACGGGCCTCCGCCAGCAGCGCCGCGCTCTGGGCGAGGGTACGGCGCAGCCTGCGCGCCAGCGGAGACCCCGCCAGCGCCAGGTCCTGTTCGAGGAAGGCGGGCGGATGGCTGCCGAGCTTGGAGACGATCCAGCCGGCTCCGCAGACCAGGTCCGCCACGTGCCCGCCGGTCCCCGCCAGCAGCCTCGGCAGGTGGACGGCCAGGTAGACGCGCTCGGCCTCGGTCAGCCGCTCCCACGGATGCTCGACCAGGGCCTCCACCAGCGCTCGGCCGGCGCGCAGCGCACCTTCCCCGCCGAGCGCCTGCGTCAGGTAGGCCATGACGGGATCGGGCACCACCAGCACGTCGTCGTGGAAGGACGGCCGCAGCAGGCCCAGGGCGCTCAGGCCCGCCAGCGTCAGCTCCGACTCGACTTCGGACAGGTCCGCGGTCTGCCGCCACAGCAGGCGGATCATGCCGGCGGGCACGTGCCCGTCGGCGGCGAACACGCCGAGCTCGACCAGGCGCTCCACGCTGCCGGGCGTTCCGAGCCCGGCCAGGCCGACCGCCAGCACCTGGCGCACGGCCGCCGCCCGCTGCCCGGCGTCCCCCGCGTCGGTCAGGGGCGGCTGTGCCGTACCCAGGGCCGAGCTCAGCGCGGACAGCAGGGGCCAGCCCCGCGCGGGCAGTGGCACCCGCACGATCTCGGCCTCGGCCGGGAGTGCGGCGGCGGATCTGGCCGTCAGTAGCGTGCGTGCCTCCGGCGCCAGCTCGAAGGCCGAGGGCCGGATGGGATGCCGGTGCAGGCCGTCGAAGACGACGAGCACGTCGCCGGGCTCCTCGCCGAGCACGTCCTGCCCCGTCGAGCGGATGAGGCCGTCGGAACCGATGGCGAACCAGAAGACGCCGCCGGAGTAGTGCCGGGCGACACGCGGGTCTTCGCATGCGGCTCTGGCCAGAGTCGTCGTGCCCGCGCACTCCAGGCCGTCGATCTCGGGGACCACGGCGACGACGTCGGCCTCGCCCGAGATCAGCGCGGTCACCAGGCGGTCGAGCTCGGGCCCGTGGTCGATCTGCTCGTAGATCTGCTCGTCCATGCGTCCCCCTTCCAGCCGTAGGACGATCGACGCGCGAGTCGGGTTCCTGGCGTGGACGCGCGGTGTTCAGCCGTCGTTCGCCGGAGCCCTGTAGAGGTGGCGGGTGTACTGGCGTGGGGTGCCGCCGCTGGCGGCGTTGGGGGTCGGGCTGGCGGGGGTGACCGTTCCGTCGTTCTGGCGGGACGAGTCGGTCAGCGCGGCGGCGGCGCGGATGCCGTGGGATCGGCTGTGGCGGCTGCTGGGGTCGATGGACGCGGTCCACGGGCTCTACTACCTGCTGCTGCGGCCGCTGGTCGCCGTGTTCGGGGTGGGCGAGGTGGTGCTGCGCCTGCCGTCCGTCCTGGCCATGGCGGCCACCGCGTACGGCGTGTGCCGCATCGGCGAGCGGCTGGCCGCGCTCCGGGTCGGGATCGTGGCGGGGCTGGCGTACGCGCTGCTGCCGATCGTCAGCAGGTACGGGCAGGAGGCCCGCTCCTACGCGCTGGTCAGCGCGGTGGCGGTGCTGGCCACCTGGCTGCTGCTCGACCTGGTGGAAGGCGGCGGGTGGCGGGTGTGCCTGGCCTACGGCGGGTCGCTGGCGCTGCTCGGCTGGCTGCACCTGTACGCGCTCCTGCTCGTGCCCTCCCACCTGGCGACCGTGCTCTGGCGGCCCTCGGATTCCGGCTCGGCCCGCGGGCTGTGGCCGGGATCCGGATCGGCACCTGTGCGGCGGTGGGCGGTGGCCGTGGCGGGGGCGGTGGTGGCGGTGCTGCCGCTGGCCTTGGTGGCGGTGCACGAGCAGCGGCAGGTGGCCTGGCTGCGGACGCCCGGGGTGATGCGGCTGGCCGGGTTCGCCTATCGGGTGGGCGGGAGCTGGGTGGCGGTGGTGTTCCTGGGCGGGCTCGGGCTGGCCGGGGTCGTGGTGGCCGCCCGGTCGGAGCGGGCGCTGCTGCGGGTGGCGCTGCCGTGGGCGGTGCTGCCCGTGGCGTTGTCGTTCGCGATCTCGCAGGTCCATCCCGTCTACAGCCCGCGGTACGTGCTGTTCTGCGTGCCCGGGTTCGCGCTGCTGCTGGGAGCGGTGGCGGGGGTCGCGGTTCCCGGCGGGCGGTGGCGGTGGGCGGCGCCGGCGGCGCTCGTGCTGCTCGCCGTACTGGTGCTGCCCGCGCAGGTGGCGCTGCGGCGGCCCGACAGCAGGCCCGACAACCTGCGCGCGATGGCGGGCACGCTCGCGGCGCAGGAGCGGCCGGGCGACGGGGTGCTGTTCGTGCCGCGGCCGTTCCGGTTGTTCGTCGGGGTGTACGAGGCGCCGCTTCGGGTGCTGCACGACATCACCTACGCGCGGGGACCGTTCCTGCGGCAGGCCGACCGGCTGCGGCGGATCTGGATGGTCTCCCCGCCGCACCGTCACTGGGCCGGCGACCGGCGCTGCCAGGAGCTGCTGCACGATCCGCTGTTCCGCGTCGCGACCAGCGAGACGATCGGGCGGATCCGGCTCACGCTGTTCACCCACACCTGAAGTGTGGCGACTGTCACGTTGCCTTATTGGCATTCAGTCTAAAAGATCGGGCCATGGCCGATCTTCCCCAGTCCGCGGTCGCCCGTACCGCCAAGCTCGCCGCCCTGCCTCTCGGATACGCCGGCCGTACCGCCCTCGGGCTGGGCAAGCGCGCCTTCGGCAAGCCCGCCGAGCTCATCGCGACGGAGGTGCAGACCCGCACCGCCGAGCAGATCTTCAAGGTGCTCGGCGAGCTCAAGGGCGGCGCCATGAAGATCGGGCAGCTGCTGTCGGTGCTGGAGTCGGCGCTGCCGCCCGCGGTGATCGGGCCCTACCGGGCGGCGCTGACCAGGTTGCAGGACTCGGCG
Organism: Nonomuraea sp. NPDC050536; assembly: GCF_044457685.1. Classification (NCBI taxonomy): domain Bacteria; kingdom Bacillati; phylum Actinomycetota; class Actinomycetes; order Streptosporangiales; family Streptosporangiaceae; genus Nonomuraea; species Nonomuraea sp. NPDC050536. Next base: position 146,461 of record NZ_JBITHD010000009.1, on the reverse strand, counting down.
CCACCGATGCCCGCCACGACCGTGCACCGGGTGCTGGCCGAGGACTTCGGCGACGGCTGGCGCGAGCACTTCGCCTCCTTCGACGACGAACCGGCCGCCTCCGCCTCGATCGGGCAGGTGCACAGGGCCGTGTGGGCCGACGGGCGGGCGGTCGCGGTCAAGGTCCAGTACCCGGGCGCGGCCAAGGCGCTGACCGGCGACCTCAAGCAGCTCGGCCGGGTGGCCAAGCTGTTCGGCGTGCTGCTGCCCGGCCTGGACGTGCGCTCGTTCGTGCAGGAGCTGCAGGATCGGGTGGCGGAGGAGCTGGACTACGGCTGGGAGGCGCAGGCCTGGCACGCCTTCGCCACCGAGTACGCCGACGACCCCGACTTCGCGATCCCGCCGGTGGTGGCGGCCTCCGAGCACGTGATCGTGACCGAGTGGCTGGAGGGCACGCCGCTGTCGCAGGTGATCGCGGACGGGCCGCAGGAGCTGCGCGACCGGGCGGCGCTGCTGCTGGTGCGCTTCTCCTTCTCGGCGCCGACCAGGGCCCGGCTGCTGCACGCCGACCCGCACCCGGGCAACTTCAGGATGACCGCCGACGGGCGGCTCGGCGTGCTGGACTTCGGCGCGGTCAAGCAGTATCCGGACGGTCACCCGCCGGCGGTCGGGCCCATGCTGCGCTACGGCGCGGCCGGCGACATCGAGCGGGTGGCGGAGGTCTTCCGCCAGGAGGGCGTGATCCGGGAGGGCGTCGCGGTGGACATGGACGCGCTCGCGTCCTTCGTCCGGCCGTACGCCGAGCCGATCTCGGTGCCGGAGTTCACCTTCACCCGCGACTGGATGCGGGAGCGCGGGCTCTATATGTTCGGCGACGGGACCAGCATCTTCCGCTCGCTCAACGTGCCGCCGGACTACGTGATGAGCTTCCGCGTCCTGACCGCCGGGTACGGCCTGCTCAGCCAGTTGCGGGCCACCGCCCCCTTCCGCGCCGAGGCCGTTCGCTGGATCCCCGGCTTCACCGACGAGGGCTAGCGGCGCTGCAGGGCGTCGGCGATGGCCAGGGCGGTGGTGCGCCAGATCGGGGCGGTGGGAGTGATGACGGCGAAGTGGTCGCCTGACATCTCCAGGTAGGTGAGGTCGTCGCCGGCGTCGCGGGCCGCGCGGGCGTAGCGGCGGCTGAAGTCCACCAGGTCCAGGTCGTCACCCGTGCCCTGCACCACGAGCTGGCGCACCTTGAGCGGGAGGCGGAGCAGGGGGCTGGCCTCGCCGTACAGCCTGGCGTCGCCGTCGTGGCCGCCGCCGAGCGCGGCGGCCACCGCGCCGGAGCTCATCCAGCGGCGGTCGGCCTCCACCAGGTCCAGCACGCCCGCCAGGGAGACGGCCAGCGCGACCCTGGCGCCGTCGGCCGCGGCCCTGAGCGCGAGCTGCGCGCCGGCCGAGTGGCCCACCACGCCCACGCGGTCGAGGTCGAGCGCGCCGTCGCCCGCCTCGGACAGCGCGCCGAGTCCCGCGGACAGGTCCTCGGTGGTGGCGGGCCAGCCGTGCAGGTCGGGGCGGCGGTACTCCAGGTTCCACACCGCGAAGCCGCGCTCGACGAGGTCGACGGCCAGCGCGTCCATCAGGTCGGCGGCCCAGATGGCCCGCCAGTAGCCGCCGTGCACCAGCGCGACCACCGGGTGCGGCCCCGGCTGCGGGGGCAGGCGCAGCTCGCCCCACTGGTCGGGGTGCGCGCCGTAGGAGATCCGCTCGGCCGGATGCCGGTGGCGGTGCACGGCGTGCCTGATCGCCCAGGTGAGCCCGCCGATGCCGCGCCCGTGCAGGTGGGCGGCGCCCTCCCCGACGTTCACCCCGTCGTGGCGGTCGAGGTCGAGCCAGACGACCGGGCCCAGCGGCTCCTCCATCACGCCCCTGGCCTCGGGACCGGGGATCACCACCGGCAGCCCGTCAGGGGCGGCGCAGCGTTGCCCGATCTCGGCGGCGTCCTTGGCGTGCACGAGCGACCCGCGGATCCCGCAGGCCGCGAACTCCCGCTCGGCGACCTCCCTGAGCAGCACCTCGTCTGCCACGACCCCGGGACCAACGATCACCCGCACGTCCGTCATGTCCCCGACAGTACTCCCAAGACCATCTATTCACCCCTGCGCCCGAAATTTCTTGATCCAATTGTGCGGCGGCTACCGTGGAGGGGTGATCTCGATCGAGGAGGCGGAACGCGTCCAGGAGGAGCTGCGGGCGCGGGTCGAGCTGGACGGGCCCGCGAGCTTCGCGCTGGTCGCCGGGCTGGACGTGCACTACCACGGCGACGCCCTGGAGGCGGCCGCGGTCGTGTTCGACGCGCAGGGCAAGCGGGTCGACCAGCGGGTGGTGCACGGCAGGCCCGAGTTCCCCTACGTGCCTGGGCTGTTCGCCTTCCGTGAGGTGCCCGCGCTGATGAAGGCGCTCGAAGGGCTGTCGGTCACGCCCGACCTGCTGATGTGCGACGGGTACGGCCTGGCCCATCCGCGGCGGTTCGGCCTGGCGTGCCACCTGGGCGTGGTGACCGGGCTGCCGGCGCTCGGCGTGGGCAAGACCCACTTCGTGGGCGAGTACCGGGATCCGGCGGCGCGGCGCGGGTCATGGACGCCGATCGTGATGGACGGCGAGGTGGTCGGCCGCGCCCTGCGCACCCAGGACGGAGTCAAGCCGGTCTTCGTCTCCCAGGGCCACCGGATCAGCCTCGACGCGGCCTGCGAGCAGGTGCTGCGCCTGTCGCCCTACTACCGGCTCCCCGACCCCATCCGCGCCGCCGACCACCTCGCGCGCCACGGCGACTAGCCGGTCAGCTCGCGCGGCGCGGCGAGCAGGCCCAGACCAGCAGCCAGACGCTCAGGCCGAAGATCGCCATGCCCAGCGGCACGTGCACCAGCACGACGCCAGACCCGCCCAGCGCCGACTGCGCGAACCCGGTCAGCAGCACCACGAGCGCCGTCAGCGCCGGCCAGCCGGGCCCGCGCCCCGAGCGCCACAGCAGCACGGCCACGACGAGCTGGATCAGCCCGAGCACGTGCACGACCAGCGCCCCTGCGCCGTGCAGGCCCGAGGCGCCGCCGCTGAGCAGCATCCCGGCGCTCACCGCCTGCACCAGGACGGCCAGCGTGTTGACCACGGTGACGGCCTTGAACGCGGTCAGGTACCCGCTCCCCTTGGCGACCTGGGTAACCACTGGACTCTCCTTCGCTCGCGTGAAAACCCAGCATCTTGCCGGGCGAGGAAGGGGGCATCCGCCCGGCGTCGCGATCCGATCTACATCAGCGGGCGTACAACCGCTCCAGTACGACGGCCACGCCGTCCTCGTCGTTGCTGAGCGTCCTGTTCGGGACGGACTCCAGGACCAGCGGGTGCGCGTTGGCCATGCCGTACGGCAGGCCCGCGTAGGCCAGCACGGCCAGGTCGTTGGGCATGTCGCCGAAGGCCACCACATCCTGGGGCGCCAGGCCGCGCTCGGCGCACAGCAGGGCCAGCGTGCCCGCCTTGGTGACGCCGGCGGCGCTGATCTCCAGCAGGCCTGTGCCGCCGGAGTGGGTGATCTCGGCCTGGCCGTCGACCGCGGCCAGCGCCACGGCGAGCATGTCGTCCGCGGTGTGGCCGCGCGACCACGCCATCAGCTTGACGATCGGCTCCCCGCTGTCCCACAGGCTGTCCAGGCCGGGCAGGTCGCGCCGGTACTCCTGGTCGAAGAGCAGGATCCGGTCGTAGGCGGGCTCGGCCAGGACGTTCCACCCGGTCTCCACGGCGAAGCCGACTCCCGGCATGGTCTCGCTCAGCAGCATGGCGACCTTGGCGGCGACGGCCGGATCGAGGGTGCGGGACGTGACGATCTCGCGGGTGGCTGTGTCGTAGACGATGGCGCCGTTGCTGCAGACCGCGACCCCGCCCTCGCCGGTCTGCGGGGTGATGCGGTCCACGCCGCGCGGCGGTCTGGCGGTGACGAACACGATCTCCGCTCCGGCGGCGCGGGCGAGGTCGAGGGCGCGGCGGGTGCGGGGGGTGATCGATCCGGTCGAGTCGAGGAGGGTTCCGTCCAGGTCCGTGGCCACGAGGCGAGGAGAAGTCACTCCCCTATTATCCAGTTTCGTGACCAAACCTCCCCGTCCGAACGATCGTGTCCCCTCTATCCTCAGGTTCGCCACGGAGCTGGTGGCCTGGGTGGCCACGCCGTGGGCGCTCGCGCCGGTCTCGGTGCCGCTGGCCGTACTGTCGGTGATCGTGCTGATAGGGCTGCCGACCGTGCTGTCGACGCCGGGCGACAAGAGCAACGTGATCGTCGCCGTGCCCGGGTGGGTGACGATCGGGCTGGTGCTCCTGCAGCTCGTCGCGGCCGTGTGGGCGTCGTGGACCGCCTGGCACCCGATCGTGGCGGTCGTGGTGACGGCGATGGCGCTGGCCACGCTGGTCACCGAGCGTGCCCGCTGGAGGTGGCTGCTCGCGCCCGGCTAATCCAGGCTCAGCAGGCCTTCCCTGGCCTCGTGGGAGCCTTCGAGGGCGGCTCGGACCACGTCGAGCACCAGCTCCAGCGTCTGCAGCGAGTCGGCGCCCGTCACCTTCCGCTCGTGCTCCCAGCCGTCCAGCCCGTCGATGCGGTACGGGCACGACCACTCGCCGTTCGCCTCTTCGTACGGCAGGCCGATCGTGACCGTCACCTCTGCGGGCGGGTCGGTACGCAGCGGTAGCGTGCGCTGCGCAATTTCGTACATGTCTGGTGATCTACCCACCCCGCGTGCGCTGAAAGACTGGGGGTGTGTCGGTGACAGACCAGACGATCCAGCGGCTGAAGCGGTCGATCGTGACGGGCGAGTTCGAGCCGGGCCGGCGCCTGCCGACCGAGCGCGAGCTGGCCGTCAGGCTCGGCGTGTCCCGCAACACGCTGCGCGAGGCGATCAGGGCGCTGACGCTCGGCGGGATCCTGGAGGCGCGCCAGGGATCGGGCACTTATGTCAGCAGCCTGGCGCCCGGGCGGTTGCTCGACTCCTTCTCGCTGCTGATCGAGGCGTCGCAGGATGCCACGGTGCTGGACCTGCTGGCCGTACGCAGGGTGCTGGAGGTGGAGGCGGCGGGTCTGGCTGCGGCGCGCGCCACGGACGAGCAGCTGGCCGAGCTGGCCGGCTGCCTGGAGGCGATGCGGTCCGCGCCGGTCGAGGCGGACGTCCGCTTCCACGAGACGGTCGCCGCCGCGGCGGGCAACCCGGTGCTCGCGGCCCTGATCCAGGCGCTGGGCGGCCGTGCCCTGCGCGAGCGCGTACGGCGAGGCCACCCCGCCGGGCAGGCCGGCGGCCACGAGGCGATCTACGAGGCGATCCGGGATCGGGACCCTTCGCGGGCGGCCGCGGCGATGGCAACCCATATCGGCCTGGTCGAATCCTTCCTCCGTACGGCTTCCGCGGACTAGTCTGCCTACGTTTTCACGAGGGGGCACAGTGATGAATGAGTCGTTCGGGACACGGTTGCGGGCCAGGCTGGACAAGTTCGGCCCGCTGTGCGTGGGCATCGATCCGAGCCCTGACCTGCTGACGGCCTGGGGACTGGATGATTCGCCCCCCGGGCTCGAGCGCTTCAGCCGCACGGTGGTCGAAGCCGTCGGCGACCTGGTGGCGGTGGTCAAGCCGCAGTCGGCCTTCTTCGAGCGCTGGGGCAGCCGCGGCATCGCCGTGCTCGAGCAGGTCATCGCCGACCTGCGCGAGGCGGGCACGCTGGTGCTGCTGGACGTCAAGCGCGGCGACGTCGACACGACCATGGCCGCCTACGCCGAGGCGTACTTGGACCAGGGCAGCCCGCTGGCGGCCGACGCCATCACGGTCAGCCCGTATCCGGGGTTCGAGTCGCTCGCGGGCACGATCACCTCGGCCCTGGCCAACGACGCCGGGCTCTTCGTCCTGGCACGCACCTCGAACCCGGAGGCCACCTCCCTGCAGACCCTGGTGGCGGACCAGATCGTCGCGGGCGCGACCGCGGCCAACGCCGGCCACGCGCCCTTCGGGCCCGTCGGCCTGGTCGTCGGCGCCACCCTGCCGTCGCTCGACCTCGACCTGACGGACCTCAACGGCCCCATCCTCGCGCCCGGCCTGGGCGCGCAGGGCGGCTCCCCCGCCGACGTGGGCCGCCTCTTCGCCCAGGTACAGCACGCCGTCATCCCCTCGGTCTCCCGCGCCGCACTCGCGGACCCGGCCAAGATCCGCACCACCACCATGCGCTACCGAGACGACTGCCAGACCCACCTCGCCCCGTAGGAGCTCAGGCGAACATCAGCACGTGCCGCACCGCCCCCTGAGGGCCGGTCACCTGTGCTCTGCTACCTGGGGGTCGGCGGTGCTCAGGACGAGGGTGACGCGGGAGGGGAGCGTCAGCGTGGCCGTGCCGGCGTGGGATTCGGCGACGGCCTTGACGATCGCGAGGCCGAGCCCCGCTCCCTCGCCCGTGCCGCTGACGAAGGGCTCGAAGGCGCGCTCCGCCAGGTCGGGCGGGAAGCCGGGGCCTTCGTCCTCCACGGAGATGGTGATCGTGCCGCCGTCCCTGGAGGCCAGGAGGGTGATGGGTGGGCGGCCGTGCCGTACCGCGTTGTCCAGGAGGTTGCCGACCGCCTGCCGTACCCGGAGCGGGTCGAGGCGGACGATCTCGTCGGGGGCCGAGACCTCGACCCCCTCGGGGGCCAGATCGCGGAGGAAGTCCGCGAGGCGGACGGGGGTGCGGTGGACGGGCAGGCGACCGTGGCGGGTGCGGGCCAGCACCAGGAGGTCCTCGGCGAGCCGTACCAGGGTGTCCGTCTGGCGGGCGGCTGACCGGACGGCCAGCTCGAGCTCCTCGCGGGTGCGCGGGCGGGCCAGCGCGAGGTCGAGCTCGCTCTTGAGGATCGACAGCGGCGTGCGCAGCTCGTGGCTGGCCTCGTCCAGGAAGCGGCGCTGCCGCGCGGAGGCGTCGTGCAGCCGGTCGAGCATGGCGTTGACCGTCACGGCCAGTTGCGTCAGCTCGTCGCCGGCGGGAGGGACGGGCAGGCGGCGGCCGGGCTCCAGCTCGGAGACGGCCGCGGCCTCCCTGCGCATGCGCTCGACGGGCCGGAGCGCCCCGGCCGCGACGAGCCAGCCGGCGGCCGACGACAGGGCCAGCGCCCACGGTCCGCCGATGAGCAGGAGGGCGAGCAGGCTGTCGAGCGCCTCCTGCCGGTCGCCGAGCGGCGCGCCGACGACCACGGTCCCGGCCGCGGTGGGCACCGCGAGCAGCCTGGCCTCGTCGTCCACGCCCTGCACGCGGGTGGTGAGGAAGGTGGGGCCGGTCAGGCCGCGGACACTGATCATGGGGGCGGCGCGGACCGCGTCGGTGGTCTGCAGGATGTGCCCTGAGGAGTCCAGGATCTGGGCGAAGGCCTCGTCGGGGTCGATGAGATCCTGCCCGATCTCCATGGGCGCGGGGCGGTGCCTGTCGAGGGCGCCCACGATCACCCCGGCCCTGGATCGCAGGTCGAGGTCGATGCCGTCGAGCAGCGCGGCGCCCAGCCGGGCATGCAGGAAGCCGCCGAGCGCGACCAGGACCAGGGCCATCGCCAGCGCGAAGGCCAGCGTCAGCCGCACTCTGAGGGAAAGCCTGGCGATCATGGCAACCGGTATCCCGCCCCGCGGACGGTCTCGATCCGCCCGTGGCCGATCTTGGCACGCAGGTAGCCCACGTAGACCTCCACCACGTTGGAGTCGCGGTCGAAGGCGAAGTCCCAGACGTGCTCGACCAGCTCCGTCTTGGACACCACCCGTCCTGCCCTGCGCATGAAGTACTCCAGCAGGGCGAACTCCTTGGCCGTCAGGCCGACGAGCCGCCCGTCCATCCGCACCTCGTGGCAGGCGGGGTCGAGCTGGAGATCACCCGCGGACAGTACAGCGGGCCGCTCCCCTGCCCCTCTGCGCAGCAGCGCCCGGAGCCTGGCCAGCAGCTCGGCGAAGGCGAAAGGCTTGAGCATGTAGTCGTCGGCCCCGAGGTCGAGCCCCCGTACCCGGTCCTCGACGGCGTCCCTGGCGGTCAACAGCAGCACAGGAGCCCAGTTGCCCGCGGCCCTGATGCCTTCGAGCACCGCGAACCCGTCGATGCCGGGCAGCAGCACGTCCAGGACGATCACGTCGTAGGAGTTCTCCCGCGCATACCAGGCGCCCTCCTCGCCGTCGGCCGACACGTCGACGGCGAACCCCTCCTCCGTCAGGCCCCTGCGCAGGATCGAGGCCATCTCCGGCTCGTCTTCCACCACCAGCACGCGCATGGCGGGCTCCTCTCAGCCTCCTCTTATCGAAGGCGGCAGATCCTGGGCGGTATCGCCAAGGGAGGAAAGATGTCCCGTTCTACCTGGCTCGCCGGCGCCCTGATCGCGACGTCCTGCGCCTCCCCCACGCCCAGCACGGCGGCGATCGCGAACTCCGCACCGATATTCTCCGCGAACGTCACCAACCCCTGGTTCCCCCTGAAGCCGGGCACGACTTTCGTCTACCGCGGCGTCAAGGACGGCGAGGCCGCCGTCGAGCACGTCCGGATCTCCAAGGAGACCAAGAAGATCGACGGGAAGCCGTGCCGGATCGTCCTGGACCTGCTCTACCTCAAAGGTAAGCTCGCCGAGACCACGCGCGACTACTACAGCCAGGACTCCACCGGCAACGTCTGGTACGTCGGCGAGGACACCGCCGAACTCGAGCCCGACGGCGCCATGGTCACCACCGAGGGCACCTGGCACGCGGGCGATTCCGGCGCGCGGGCCGGGATCTACATCACCGCCGACCCGCAAGTGGGCCAGCCGGTGCGGCAGGAGTACGACCCGGGTCACGCCGAGGACTACTTCATGGTGATCGACATGTCGGCCCCGGTGACCGTGCCGTACAAGGCGTTCCCGTCGGCTCTGGTCACCAAGGAGTGGACGCCGCTGGAGCCCGACGTGCTGGACCACAAGTACTACGTGCACGGCGTCGGCCTGGTGAAGGAGAAGACCGTGCACGGCGAGCAGGAGGAGTTCGCCCTGGTCAAGATCCTGAGCCAGTCTTGACCTGCGCGGTACGGCGTTCACCGGCAGCCGCGAGCACCCCTGAGCCTCACAGCGCGGCGTCGATCTCCTCGCGGGTGGGCATCGAGGTGCTGGCGCCCTCCCGCTGCACCGACAATGCGGCCGCGACCGAGGCGAAGTGCAACGCCTCGGCGGGCGCCCTGCCCTCGGCGCGGGCCACGGCCAGCGCGCCGACGAACGTGTCGCCGGCCGCCGTCGTGTCGACCGCGTTCACAGGTACGGCGGGCACCCGCAGCCGCTCTCCTGAACGCGAGCCGTACAGCGCGCCCTCGGAGCCGAGCGTGATGACGACCTCGGGGACCTTCTTGAGCAACTCGTCCAGCGCGGTGCCTGAGTCGGCGGCGCCGGTCAGCGCGGCGGCCTCGTGCTCGTTGGGCACGATGAGCGTCACGGCCTCGAGGAGCTCGTCCGGCAGCGGGCGGGCCGGCGCCGGGGTGAGGATGACCTGCGCGCCGGCGACCCTGGCGGCCTCGGCGGCGCCGACCACGGCCTGCATGGGCAGCTCGAGCTGCAGCAGCAGCGCCTGCGAGCGGGCGATCACGGCCAGGTCGTCTCCGGACGGGCCGGTGATCGTGCCGTTCGCGCCGGGCACGACGATGATGGAGTTGCCGCCCTCGTCGTCGACCACGATGTGCGCGATGCCGCTCGGACCCTTCACCCGGCGCAGGCCCGTGACGTCCATCCCCGCCCCGGCCAGGGTGTCGCGAATCTCGGCGCCGAAGGAGTCGTCGCCCACCGCGCCGAGGAAGGCGACCTCGGCTCCCGCGCGGGCGGCGGCGATCGCCTGGTTGGCGCCCTTGCCGCCGGGCACGGTGCGGAACGCCCGCCCGGTCACCGTCTCGCCCCGCTTGGGGGCCTGTGCCACGTACGCGACCAGATCAATGTTCGCGCTGCCGAAGACCGAGATCATGGTCACATCATCTCCTGAGTACGGCGGGCCAGCGCCACGAGGGTCACTCCGTCGAATCCGGTCAAGCTGCTTGCCAGGCTGTCACGCATCAGCCACTGCCCGGGCACGCCGCCGTTCAGCGCGCCCGCGATCGACCCGGCGGTGGCACCCGCCGAGTCGGTGTCCCAGCCGCCGGCCACGGCACCGGCGATGGTGGCCGTGAAGTCGCCGCCGGAGTGCACGAGCGTGGCGGCGACCAGAGCGGCGTTGTTGATCGTGTGCACCCAGTGCAGGTCGCCGTGCCGCTCGTGCAGCCGGTCGATCACGCGCTCGAAGTCGCTCTCGGCCGAGGCGTCCTCGACGGCCTGGCGCAGCGCGACGCCGAGCCGCGAGGCGGGCGGGACCACCGCGATCCCGGCCTCGACCACCTCCCGCGCCGACGTGGCGACCAGCGCCTGGGCGCACATGGCGGCGGCGAACATGGCCCCGTACACGCCGTTGGCGGTGTGGGTGAGCCGGGCGTCGCGCCAGGCCTGCTCGGCGGCGGCCGCGGGATCGCCCGGGTTGACCCAGCCGTAGACGTCGGTGCGGATCATCGCGCCGATCCACTCGCGGAACGGGTTCCGGTAGGTGGCGGTGTGCGGGGGTTCGAGCCCGTCGAGCAGGTTGCGGTAGGCGACCCGCTCGGCGGTGAACGTCCGGCCCGCGGGCAGCTCGTCCAGCCAGAGCCTGGCCACGTCCTCGGTGGTGAAGCCGCGCCCGGCGCGCTCCAGGACCGACAGGGCGAGCAGCGGGTAGTTCAGGTCGTCGTCCTCGGGGATGCCGTCGATGTTCTCGGCCAGGGAGTTGACGGCGCTGCGCCTGTTCCAGGTCCACCGCTCGGCGATCTCCCTCGGCAGACCCTGGGCCGTGAACCAGCCGCGGATCGGCCAGTTGCCGGTGGCCTTGGCGATCTCCTGGATGCCCACGCGCGGGATCTTCTCCACCGGCTTGCCCAGCACGCATCCGGCGGCCCTGCCCTGCCAGGCGCCCAGCACCCGCGCCGGATCCACGGCGGCCTGCACCCGCGAGGGCCAGTCCGGGCACGCCGCGACGATGTCGGAAATATCCGTCGGCTCGTCGAGCGGTGATGGGAAGGAGGCCAGCTCGTCCAGCAGGTCGCCCGCCAGGCCGCGCAGTCGCACCGCGTCGGGTGCGGAGGCTCCCGCCCTGGGCGGGGCGTCGTGCCCGCCCGCGGCGTGCCACCTGTCCGCGATCTCCCCTATTTCGGGATATTTGGCGATACGGCCGTCTTCGGCGGCCTGGCGGAGCTCATGCCCGATCAGGTCCTCGGGCTGCACCCAGGTCAGGCGGATCACGATTCGTCCAGCTCGGCGAAGGCCGCCTCGTGCGCGCGCCGCCGTCGCTGGTCCTCGGCGTGTACCCGGCGGGCCACGGCCGCGATCGCGTGGCCGGGAGCCACGAGGTCGGTGCGGCTGGCCGTACCGACCTCCGAGACCCAGTCGGCGGGGATGGAGGCGAGGCCGCCGAGCGCGCCGGCGATCGCGCCGCCCATGGAGGCGATCGAGTCGGCGTCGCGGCCGTAGTTGACGCCGCCGAGCACCGTGTCGCGGTAGTCGCCCTTGGCGATGACCAGGAACGCCAGCGCCAGCGGCAGCTCCTCGATGCTGTGCACCCGCGACGGGCGGCGGGCTCCCAGGCCCTGGTCGCGGTAGGTGTCGGCGACCGTGTCGTAGGGGCGCATGGCCGCGCGCAGCGTCTCGAACGAGCCGTCCCAGTGGCCGTGCCCGCGGGCCGCCTCGCAGACCGCCTCGATGGCGGCCCTGGTGCCGTCCTTGGCCAGGCGCAGCGCGGTGGCGACGACCGAGTCGACGGTCGCGCCCGGGCGCATGGCCTCGGCGACCGCGGCGGCCATGACGCCGGCGGCCTCGCGGCCGTAGCTGGACTGGTGGGCGCCGGCCAGGTCGACGGCCTCGGCGTAGGCGGCGTCGGGGTCGGCGGCGTTCACGATGCCGACGGGGGCGACGTACATGGCGGCGCCGCAGTTGACGATGTTGCCGACGCCCGCCTCGCGCGGGTCGGCGTGGCCGTAGTGCAGGCGGGCCACGATCCACTTCTCGGCCAGGAAGATCCGCTGCAGCGGCAGCGCCTCGGCCTCCAGCTCGGGGATCCACTGCTTGGCGCCCATCAGCTCGGGCACCAGGTGCTCGGCCATGGAGTAGGCGTCCAGGTGGCCGCCGACCTGCTCGTACACCCTGATCAGCGCGTGCGTCATGAGGGTGTCGTCGGTGATGTGGCCGTCGCCCTTGTGGTACGGGGCGATCGGGCGGGCGTTGCGCCAGTCCTCGTTGTACGGGCCGACGATGCCCTCGACCTGCCCGCCGTACCTGGTGACGATCTGCTCGGGCGTCCAGCCCTCGGTGGCGCCGCCGAGGGCGTCACCGACCGCCGCTCCCGCCACGCACCCGGTGGCCCTGTCGTCAAGCGGCGTCATGCGAGTCCCTCCAAGAGCTCCACGAGTTCCATCAGATCTCTGCCCGCAAGTTCGGGCAGGCAGCAGCCGGCCAGTGTGCGCGACGAGTCGACCCACCCCTGCGGGATCGCCTCGTATCCGCCGCAGGCCCCGGTCAGGGCCCCGGCCAGCGCGGGCGCCGAGTCGGCCAGCGCGGAAAGGCACGCCGCGGCGGGCACCGCCTCGCGCAGCCTGCCGCCCGACACCTCGGCCAGCGCCAGCGCCGCGGGTACGGTCTGCGCCGCGCCCACGGCGTAGCTGTAGACGTGGTCGACCAGCGCGGCGTCCAGCGCGGGCACCGCGGCGAAGGCGTCCCCCGCCTTCCTGGCGGCCTGTCGTGCGATGCGGGCGTTGTGCCCGATCGCGGTGTCCTGCGGCAGTACGGCGAGCGCCGCCTCGACCGCCTCCGTGGCGGAGCCGGTCTCCACCGCGGCCCGGATCGCGGCGGCCATGGCCTGGGCGGCCCTGAGCCCGTCCTCGGCGTTGGTGACCTGGGCGTCCTCGGTCGGATCGAGCCCGAGGACGCCGAACGCGACGGCCCTGATCGCGGCGGCGTCGTCGAAGTGATGCGGGTTGTCGTGGCCGCTGGCGGGCGGCCCGACCCCCTTGGCCAGGTTGTCCAGCGCGGTGGCCACGGAGATGCGGGCCCTGATGTCCTCGCGGCCCGCCAGCTGTCCGTACGCCTCGGCCCTGTCCTGCTTCAGCGTGAGCGCGGTCCAGGCCAGCCATTCGGCGTCGTCGGACGGGCCGAGCGCCAGCGGCGCGGTGGGCTGGTTGAGCGCGAACGGGACGGGCAGCGTGGTGACCCGGTGCTCCTCGGCGAAGGCGTCGAGCTCGCGGTAGAGCCTGCGGCTCCACGGGGCGTGCACGGCCGAGCGGTGCCTGGCCGCCGGCCAGCCCGCGGCGTCACCCACGGCCAGCCCGGCGAAGGCTCCCCTTCTTCTGTCCCCCGACATGGTCTCCTCAGAGTCCTCTCGCCAGCTCGTCGGCGACGTCCAGTACGTGTCTTCCCGCCACGACCGGCAGGCACTTCCCCGTCACGGGCCCGATTCTTTCCGCCCATCTGCGCGGGACCCCGCTCTCTCCCTGCCCGGCCCCGGCGACCGCGCCGGCGATGGCGCCGATCGTGTCCGCGTCCCTGCCCAGGCTCACCCCGAACGTCACGGACCTCTCGACGTCGCCCTCCCCTACGAGATAGGCGGCCAGCGCCAGGGCCACGGCCTCCGGCGCCACATCGGTCCACGGGTAGTGCTTCACCACCACGGCCTCGTGCAACGCCTCCGTCAGCACGTCGTCGGCGCTCTCGTACGGCGCCTGGCCGAGGATCTCGCAGACGCGGACCAGATTGCGAGACGTCCAGGAGTCAGGCGGGATCACGGAGAGGGCGGCCTGGACGACCTCGCGAGGCGAGGCGCCGGACATGGCGGAGGCCACGGCGGCGGCGACGGCACGCCCGCCGAGGATGCCCTCGCCCGAGCCGCTGACCAGCCCGTCCTGCTCGACGAGCCGGGCCGCCTCCGCCGGATCGCCCGGGCAGAAGATTCCGTAGGGCGCCGCGCGCATGGCCAGCCCGTCCGACCAGCCGTGCGAGTGCACCAGCCCGGTCAGCGGCGGCTCCAGCCCGCGGCGCAACGCCTGGACGGTGCCGAGCTCGGAGAATCCCGCCCCGCGCATCGGTCCCGTCATCAGCGGGATCACTTCGGACCTGTAGGCGGCGGCCACGTCCGCGGCGGTCAGCGCGTGGCCGTGCCGTACCAGCAAGGACGAGGCGAAGATGGCGTACTCGGTGTCGTCGGTGCCGCCGCCCTCGATCTCCGTGAGAGTCCCCCAGCGCCGCCGGATCTCGGCGGGCGTGAGGTTCTCCGCGGGAGCCCCGAGGGCGTCGCCGGCCGCGAGACCGAGCAGACACCCCCGGGCATGATCTTGAAAACTACCCCGATGATTCAAGATCAGTTGTTCTCCAGCACCTTGTTGCCCTCGTCGACGAGCTGCTTGGCCGCGTCGTCGAGGCTGATCTTGCCGGCGAAGTACTGCTGCAGCGCCGGCGTGGCCACCTTCGTCTTCCACTCGTCGTAGCCCTTGACCTTGAGGAACGGCGCCACGACGAGGTCCTTGGCGGTGGCGGTGGCCACGTCCCAGCCGTTCTCCTTGGTGGTCATCGCCGGGTCGGTGGCGGCCTTCTGCGAGGTCGGCAGCAGCCAGTCACCCTTGGCCAGCTTGACCTGGTTGGTGCCGTTGAGGAAGAAGGAGATGAACTTCAGCGCCTCGTCCGGGTGCTTGCTGTCCTGCGCCACCGACAGGGTCTGCGAGACCGCGCCCTGGTTGGAGGAGGTGCCCTTCAGCGGCGGGAGCGTCACCCAGTCGAAGCCCTTGGGCGCCTGCTCGGCGACCTGCTGGCGCAGGTAGACGCCGGCGGGCAGCATCGCGTACTTGCCGGCGAAGAAGCCGGGCAGCGGGTCGGCGGTGCCCATGCCGAGCGCCTTCGGGTCGGCCGACTTGTCCTTGTTGATCTGGTCGTAGATGCGCTGCAGGACCTGCTTCTCCTCAGGGCCGACCTTGACCGTGGTCTTGCCGTCGGCGGTCTGGAAGAACGTGCCGCCGAAGTTCAGCGCCAGGTTGAGGGTCTTGTTGACCGGCGACTTCATCGCCCAGGCCACGCCGTAGTTGCCGCCCTTGGTGAGCTTCTTGCTGATGTCGGCGAACTCGTCCCACGTCCAGGGGTTGTCGGGGGTGGGGATGCGCACCTTGGCGGCGTCCAGCGCCTTCTTGTTGGCGTAGATGACCTGCGACTCCTGCAGGAACGGCACGCCGTACACGCCCTGGTTGCCCTTGCCGTCGTCGAAGGTGGTGGTGTCCCAGGCGGCCTGCGGGATGTCGCTCTTGAGCTCGGCGGGGACCTTGTCCTTCAGGTCGAGCAGGTAGCCCTGCGAGGCGAAGGTGGACAGCGCGGGCGAGTCGTTGTGGATGACGTCGGGCGCCGTGCCGCCGGCGAACTGGGTGACGAGCTGGTCGTTGACGTTGTCCCAGCTGCCCTGCACGAGGGTGACCTGGATGTTGGGGTTGGCCTTGTTCCACTCGTCGACGAGTTCCTTGTTGGCCGCGACGGATTCCTTCTGCCAGGCCAGGCTGAGGAAGTTCAGCTTCACGGGCTCGCTGCCGGACTTGGCCGGCTCGCCCGTGCCACCACTGCCGCCGCTGCTGCCGCACGCTGCGGACAGAGCGATGATCGCGGCTGCGGCCAGCGCCGATTTGATACGCATAAAGGACCTCCTAGCCCTTGACGGCACCGGCCATCAGGCCGGACTTCAACCGCCGCTGGATGATTGCGAAAAACACCAGGCTCGGGATCGTCGCCATCACTGACGCCGCGGCCAGCGGTCCGAGCCTGGCCACTCCCTCAGGCCCCGTGAACGAGGCCAGCAGGAGTGGAAGGGTGATCACGTCCGGGTCCTTCAGCATCACCAGCGCGAAAAGGAACTCGTTCCAGGACGAGATGAAAGAGAACAGCAGAGTGGCCACCACTCCCGGCGCCAGCAGCGGCGCGACCACGCTGACGATCGCCCGCATACGCCCCGCGCCGTCGACGGCCGCGGCCTCCTCCAGCTGGGGAGGCACGGAGCGCACGTAGCCCTGCAGCATCCACAGCGCGAACGGCAGCGTGAACGTCACGTGCACGACCACCAGCCCGGCCAGCGTGTTGACCAGATCCAGCTTCACCATGATCGTGAACAGCGGGATGATGATCAGGATGAACGGGAACACCTGGCTGAGCAGCACCCAGCCCAGCGCCCCCTTGTTGATCGCGCTGCGGTAGCGGGCCAGCGCGTACGAGGCGGGCAGCGCGATCACCACGGTGATCAGGGAGCTGGACAGCGCCACGATCACGCTGCGCAGCGCGGCGCCGACCAGGTCCTTCTCCTCGAAGGCGGCGCTGAAGTTGGCCAGCGTCGGCTCGCGCGGGATCCACGTCGGGTGCAGCTGGGCCATCTCCTGCGGCGTCTTCAGCGCGGTCGACAACAACCACAGCAACGGGAAGATCAGGAACGCCATGTAGGCGAGCAGCGCGAGGTACTGCGGGATCCGCTTCACGAGGAGGCCTCCCTCATCTGCCGCCACAGGTACACGCCGAGCACGGCGAGCACGACCACGGTGATCGCGACGCCCATGGCCGCGGCCGAGCCGAAGCGGTTGTAGCGGAACGCCTCCAGGTAGGCGAAGAGCATCGGCAACTGGGTCCGGCCGCCCGGCCCGCCCTGGGTGAGCACGTAGACCAGGCTGAACTGGTTGATGTTCCACACGAAGTCGAGCGAGGTGATCGCCACGATCACCGGCTTGAGCTGGGGCAGCGTGATGTTCCAGAACTTGCGCCAGGTGCCCGCGCCGTCGACCTCGACCGCCTCGTACAGCTCCTTCGGCACGTTCTGCAGGCCCGCCAGCAGCACCACGGTGGTCTGCGGCATGCCCGCCCAGACGCCCATGATGATGATCGCCGGGATGACGAACGTGAAGTCGGCCAGCCAGTCGATGTCGGTGCCGAGCAGGCTGTTCAGGATGCCGGCGTCCGGGTGGTAGACCAGCTTCCACATCAGGCCGACCACCACGGGTGGCATCGCCCACGGCACCACCGCCAGCACCCGGGCGACGCCACGGAACCGCAGGTTCTGGTTCAGCAGGATCGCCAGGCCGAGGCCCGCCAGGAACGTCAGCGCGGTCACGCTCAGCGCGTAGATCAGGCCGATCTTGAACGAGGACCAGAAGTCGGCATCGGTCAGCAGGTTCGCGAAGTTGTCGAACCCCACGAAGTGGTAGACCCGGTTCCTGCCGCCCCGCGCGTCGGTGAAGGCCAGCCCGATGCCGTACAGCAGCGGGCCGACGCTGAAGAGCAGGACCGGCACCAGCGCGGGCAGCAGCAGCACCAGCATCTCGCGGCGCTGCCGCGAGCGCACCTTGGCGCTCGCCCTCGGCACAGACCGCGCCGGCTTCATCGCGGTCGCCGTCACGCCGCGCCTCCCTTCGCATCAGTGCGGTTGTTCTCGGTACGGCCTGCCGTGACGGGGACCGGGGCGGGCTCCTGGCCCGTGGTCGAGGCGCGCGGCACCAGCCGCGGCGGCACCGTGACCACGCGCGGCTCCCTGTCGCCGCGCTGCAGCCGGTCGAGCAGCAGCTCGGCGGCGGCCTTGCCGCGCTCGGCCGAACCGAGCGAGACGCTGGTCAGCGACGGCCAGGACGCGGCTGCCAGATCGGTGTCGTCCATCCCGACCACCGCCACGTCCTCGGGCACCCGCCTCCCCGCGGCCCGCAGCACGTCCAGCGCCCCCAGCGCGATCAGGTCGTTGGCGCACATCAGCGCGTCCACGTCGGCCACCCGGCCGAGCAGGTTCGCCACCGCCCGCGCCCCCTCCGCGCGGTAGAAGTCCCCTATCTCCACCAGGTCCTCGTCGTACGGCAGGCCCAGCGCCTCGAGCGCCTCCCGGTAGGCCGCACCGCGGGCGGCGCCGGGCACGGTGTCGAGCGGGCCGTTGACCAGCGCGATCCGGCGGCGGCCGAGCGTGTGCAGGTGGTTGATGGCCAGCTTGACGCCGGTGCGGGAGTCGGCGCGCACGTTGTCGACCCTGGTGCCCTCGGGCACCGAGCCGATGATCACGACGGGCGCCCGGGCGGCGGCCAGCATCTCCAGGTGCGCGTCGGTGACGCGCAGCGGGCTCATGATCAGCCCGTCCACGTAGCGCTCGCCCAGGCTGTGCAGCACATCGATCTCGTCGGCCGCCACGGCGTCGGTGGAGTGCAGCACCAGCCGGTATCCGGCGGCCTTCAGCACGGGCTGGATCTGGCGCAGCATCGCCAGGTACGCCGGGTTGCCGATGTCGGCCATGGCGAAGGCGATCTGGTGCGTCTGGCGTGACTTCAGCGAGCGGGCCACGGCGTTGCGCACGTATCCCAGTTCCTGGGCCGCGGCCATCACCCTGCGGACCGTGTCCTGCCGGGTCGGCAGCCCGTTCAGCACCCGCGAGACCGAGGCGATCGAAACGCCCGCGCGCTCAGCGATCGTGTTGATCGTAGGTCCGTCGCCCACCTCTGTCCTTCCCCTGAAGGCAAACGCCCGACTTCTGTAAACGTTTACCGCAATGCGCAAATGAAACCCGCACGCAACCACAGGGTCAAGTCACGATAACATAACACCAGGTCAACCCCCCTTTCCCCAAACCCCCCACCCCTCAGCCCGCCGAGACGAGAGCCACCCCCCGCCCCCCTGTACGGCGAGCACGCAACCCACCGCCCACGGACCGACCCCCAAGGCACCGCGACGGCGAGACGAGGCACGACGGCAAACCGGCGCCTTTACGCGAGCACGGAACGCCCCGCCCCCGGCCGCTCCCAGGCGCCGGGTCGGCGAGACGAGGTACGGCGGAGGGCGGCGCCCTGTACGGCGGGAGGCGGGGCAGCCCCGTGCGGCGGGAGGGACGAGCCGCCGTGGGCGGGTTCCGGAGGGGCGTAACGGTGGGTCACCGGCATCCGGTCAGCGAGCGTGTCCCTGGAGGCGCTCAGCCGAAGTACGGCGACTGGCGGCAGGTGGCCTGCCGTACAAGCAACGCCCTGAAAAGCCCGCAACGCCCTGAAGAGCCCGCCGCACAAGCAACGCCCTGAAAGGCCTGCAACGCCCTGAAGGGCCTGACGTACGAGCAACGCGATGAAGAGCCTGCCGGACACGCAACGCCCGGAAAGCTTGCCGGAAAGGCAGGTCAGGTTGGGGTGACGCGGCGGATGGCGGGGGTGCCTGAGAGGGTGACGACGGCGGCGAGGACGGCGGGGATGATGAGGGCCACCGGCAGCGATGCCGCCTCGGCGACGTAGCCGAGGACGGCGGGCCCGACGAGCAGCCCGCTGGCGCCGAAGGCCGTTACCAGCGACAGCGCCCGTCCGACCGGCCCGCCCGCGGCGCCGACCGCGCTGAAGATGACCGGCACGACGGTGGCCAGCCCGACGCCCGCCAGCGCCCACCCGACCCACGCGACCGGCAACCGGAGCGATGCTCCGGTGGCTGGGGCGACGAGGACGAGGACATACCCGGCGGTGGCCAGGATTCCGGCGAGCCGGATCGTCAGCACGGGCCCGAGTCGTGCCCTGATGGGGTCGCCCAGCAGCCGCACGGTCGTCATCGCCACCGAGAACACCGTGTACGCCAGCGGCGCCAGCGCCGGGTCGGCGCCCAGGATCCAGCGGGCGTGCAGCGAGGTCCAGTCGATGGCCGCCCCCTCGCTCAGATGCCCCGCGAACGCCGCCACCCCCAGCAACGCGATCAGCCCCACCCCCAGCGGCATCCGACGCGCGGAGCGCTCCAGCACGGCCTGCCCCAGCGCGCCGCCCCCAGGAGAGCGCTCGACGACGACCTGCTCCCCGCCCGAGGAGCCCACCGGCGCCGCACTGCCCGCGAATCCCTCAGGAGCGGCACCTGCGGGCAGGAGCCAGCGGGCGGCGGCCAGGTAGCCGAAGGGCACCACCAGGGCGGCGGCGACGAGCAGGGCCTGGGGGTCGACGCCGAGGCGGAGGGTTCCGGCGGTGATGGCGCCGGCGGCGGCTCCGCCGAGGCTCCAGGTGCCGTGGAAGGCGGAGATGATCGGCCGGCCGTAGGCACGTTCGACCTCGACGGAGTGGGCGTTCATGGAGACCTCCGTCACGCCCACGCCGATGCCGAAGACCACCGCGAGCGCCGCCAGCGACCAGTACGAGGGCGCGAGCGCGGGCCCGAGCAGCAGCACCGCCGACAGCGGCCCGCCGATCCAGCACACGCGGCGGCTCGACCAGCGATCCACGACCGGACCGGTGATCAGCATCGACACCAGCGCGCCCGCGGAGATCAGCAGCAGCACGCTCCCGAGCCGGCCAGGCCCGAGGTGCAGGCGGTCGTTGAGCGAGGGCAGCCCGGCCGCCCACAGTCCCAGCACGAAGCCACTCAGGAAGAAGAACCCGAACACCGCGATGCGCGCCTTTTTGTTCACGGCTAGAGCATAATAAGACGGAGGAGGTGGCCACAATGACTGTGACCGGCGCCACAACCAGCGTGGAGCTGCGCGAGCACAACAGGGCCAGGCTGCTGCGCGCCGTGCACGCCTGCGGCGCGACCCGTACCCGGTCGCAGCTCACCAGGGAGCTCGAGCTCGCCAGGGGCACCGCGTCGGTGCTGGTCGGCGGCCTGGTGGCGGACGGCCTGCTGCACGAGGAGCCGTCGGCCGGGCACGGCAGGGGCCGCCCCACCCAGATCCCCGGGCCGCATCCGCGCGGCCCGGTCGCGCTGGCCGTGGACCTGCGCGAGGACGCCTGGGAGATCGCCGCCTGCGAGCTCGGCGGCCGCCTGACCGTCCTGGACGACTGGCCGCACAACGGCACGCCCGCCAGGACCCTCCCCCCGCTCGGCGACGCCCTGCGCGCCCACATCAGGGAGTACGGCTCCCGCGTCGTCGGGATCGGCCTGGCGGTGCCCGGCCCGATCCGCGACGGCCACCTGGTCGACGTGGCCCACCTCGGCTGGCGGGCCGTGGACGTGCCCGCCCTGCTCGGCGCCCTGGACGTGCCGCTGCAGGTGAGCAACGACACCGTGTGCGCGGCGCTGGCCGAGGCGCGGCGGGGCCGGATGGCGGGGGTCCAGGTGGGGTTGCACGTGCACGTGGACTTCGACCTGGGCGGCGTGCTCGTGGTCGACGGGCGGCCGCTGGGAGGGGCGAGCGGGGTGGGGGCCGAGTTCGGTCACATGCCGCTCACAGGCGGCACCATGCGGTGCATGTGCGGCGCCGTGGGCTGCTGGGGCATGGACGTGGGCTCGAACGCCCTGCTGCGCCACCTGGGCCTGCCCGCGGGCGGCGGCAAGGGCCGCGACGAGGCGGCGGCGATCCTCGCCCGTGGCGACGCCCCGGCGCGCGCGGCGGTGGCGGCCAACGCGACGGCGCTCGGCACCGGCCTGGCCGCCCTGGTCAACGCGCACGACCCGGAGATCGTCACGCTGTCGGGTCTCGGCCTGGACCTGCACGCCCAGGCGGCCGAGACCCTCGAGGCGGCCTTCCACGGCCGCCTGATGACGATCCGCCGCGACCACCCGCCGCAGCTCGCCCCATCGGTCCTGGCCCGCCGCGGCCCCCTGCTGGGCGCGATGGAGTCCGTCTTCGACGCCTTCCTGACCCCCGAGGGCCTCAAACGCTGGCCAGGAGCTTGAGTGACCACCTCCGACACGCCCGAGCGTCACGGTGTGACGGATACCACCCGGGAGGGTGTAAAACGCCCATCGAGCTCAGCCGTCATCTCCTCAGAAAGCAGGCGATGAGCGATCTTGCGGTCGCCGCCGAGCGGGCTGTACGGATGGAGCGTTCGATACGTGGAAATCTTGGGATCTTGGGGTGCTGAACGTGAATCTTGAACTCGCCCTCCGGATGTGCGAGGCGGGGCTGAAGCAGGCCGCCCGCGAGGGAGCGCTCATCTCGGTCGCGGTCGTCGACGCGGGCGGACATCTGGTGACGTTCCAGCGTATGGAGGGTGCGGAGATCGCCGGGCCGGTGCTGGCGCCCGGCAAGGCGTACACCTCGGTGGCCAACCGGATGTCCACCGCCGACCTGCACCCGCTGACCCTGCCGGGCGGCGAGCTGTACGGCCTGGCAGGGGACCGTTTCGTATGTTTCGGCGGTGGTATCCCCCTGTGGGCGGACTACGGTGAGGGGGAACGCGTGGTCGGCGGGGTGGGGGTCAGCGGAGGCACCGTCGCACAGGACGTGGCGTGCGCCGAGGCGGCCGCTTCGGTGTGGCGTACACGCTGAGCGGGCGCTTTCCGCAACACGAACCGCTGGTATCCGCCATGATTAGCCACTGCACAAGGGGTAACAGAATCCCGATCGCTAACTCCCCGAGGAGAGAACAGAGATGGCACTTCCCACACTCACCCCGGAGCAGCGCAAGGCGGCTCTGGAGAAGGCAGCCGAGGCTCGCGCGGCCCGCACCGCGCTGCTCGCCAAGGTCAAGGCCGGCGAGCTGACGTTCGCCCAGCTGCTTGAGCGCGACGACGACATCGCCAAGAAGATCAAGGTCTCGCAGGCGCTGCGCGCGGTCAAGGGCGTCGGCCCCGCCAAGGCCACCGCTCTGATGGAGGAGGCCGGCGTCGACGAGAAGCGCCGCCTCGGCGGCCTGGGCGCCCAGCAGCGCAAGAAGCTGGTCGACGCGCTCGGCTGATCGTCGGGCTGCCAGGTCCGCGCGGACGCGCCGCGCGGACCGGCGCGGCTCGCTCCACGAGGTATCTCGATGAGGTACGGCGAGCCGCACCACCGCCACCCGCCGCCCGGGGCTGAGCGCCTCCAGGGACACGACCGCTGACCGGGTGGTGGCCGGGCGCCGTTACGCGCGCACTGTTGGCCGGGCGAGGGGGAAACGAGCCCGGCCGACGTCCCGGAGTGCGCCGACCCGCCGTACGGGGTCAGGAACGCAGGTAGGCCAGCACGGCGAGCACCCGGCGGTGCTGGTCGGAGTCGTCGGCGTAGAGGCCGAGCTTGCTGAAGATGCTGCGGATGTGCTTTTCCACCGCGCCGTCGCTGATGACGAGCTGGCGCCCGATGGCGGGGTTGGACTTGCCCTCGGCCATCAGCCCGAGCACCTCGCGCTCACGCGGCGTGAGCTGGGCGAGCGGATCGTCCTTGCGTCTGCGGACCATCAACTGCGACACCACCTGCGGGTCGAACACGGTGCCGCCCGCGGCCACGCGCCGCAGGCCTTCGAGGAACTCGTCGACGTCGACGACCCGGTCCTTGAGCAGGTAGCCCACCGCGCCGCGGGCGTCGGCTAGCAGGTCGTCGGCGTAGGAGACCTCGACGTACTGCGACAGGATCAGCACCGGCGCGCCGGGCACGCGCTCGCGCGCCTCCACGGCCGCCCTGAGCCCCTCGTCGGTGAACGACGGCGGCATCCGCACGTCCACGACCGACACGTCCGGCTTCAGCGACGCGATGGCCTCCACCAGGGCGACGCCGTCCCCCACCTGCGCCACCACCTCGAAGCCGAACTCCTCCAACAGCCTGACCAGGCCCTCACGGATGAGAACAGCATCGTCGGCCACGACTACGCGCACGGCACCTCCGCCATGATCAATGTCGGCCCGCCGTCGGGTGACTGGACGACCAGCTCCCCGTCGACCGCGCGAAGCCGGTCGGCCAGCCCGGCCAGACCGTGTCCCTTGGCGACGTGTGCGCCGCCCACCCCATCATCGCCGATGGTCAGCACCAGCATGTCCCCGACGCGGACGAGCTGGATGGTGCAGACCGTGGCGCGGCTGTGCTTGGCCACGTTGGTCAGGGTCTCGGCGACGACGAAGTAGATCGCGTTCTCCACGGCCGCCTGGTAGCGCTCGACGGTCTGCACGTCCAGCTCGACGGGGACGGTACAGCGGCCGGCCACCGCGGCCAGCGCGGGCGCCAGGCCGCGGTCGGTGAGGATGGGCGGGGCGATGCCGCGCGAGAGGGCGCGCAGCTCGTCGAGCGTCTCGCGGGTGGCGGTGATGGCGGAGGTGATCGTGGCCTGGGCGGCCTCGGGGTCCTTCTGCATCTGGCGCTGCGCCCGCGACAGGTCCATGGCCAGCGACACCAGGCGCTGCTGCGGCCCGTCGTGGATGTCGCGCTCCAGCTTGCGCAGCGCGTTGGCCTCGGCGGAGACGGCGGCGGCGCGGCCCTCGGCCAGGTCGTCGATGCGCTCCTGCAGCTCGGCGACGCCGGTCAGCAGGGCGCGGCCGAGCCCGGCGCGCAGCAGCGCGGCGCCGCGGATGACGAACGGGCTGATGAACAGGAACAGCACGCCGAGCGTGAGGTAGAAGACAACGTTGGTCTCGTAGCCGTTGCCGATGCCGAGCAGCTCGGGCAGCTCCACGTTGTGCGGGATCCGGCTGGTGTAGTAGCCGTAGATCGGGTAGGTCAGCGCGAGGATCGGCAGCGCCCAGAACACCACGGTGAACAGGAACGAGACGATCGAGATCGGGAAGTTGAAGATCCCGTGCAGCAGGTCGAGCCAGGACTGGCCGCTGGTCAGCGGGTTCACCAGCCGGCGGAAGCGCCCGGACCCCGGTGGGGCGGGCTTGTAGCGGGGGCGCACGGGAGGACGGTCGAGCACGTCGGCCAGCCAGCCGCGCTCGGCGTCGGCGAAGCCCCTGGCGATCAGCAGCGTGCCCGCCAGGATCGGCACGCCGATCCACACCACCGCGGTGCCGATTCCCGCGGCGAAGCCCGCGACCAGCAGGAGGAAGGCGATGACGGCCGTGGGGAACCCCACCAGCGTGTAGCGCGTGTCGAGCATGACACGTCTCATCCGGGAGCGCATGGCTTACACGCTACGGCTCTGCCAGGACCGCGACGACCGGGCGTGCAGGCATCCCTTGGTAGGGCTGCCCCCACCCCCGGGGGTGGGGAGATCTTGACCTGAAGACGGTGGTTTGCGGCAATGTGCCGCAAGCCTCCTGACGGAAGCCTTGAGACGTCCACCCCCGACGAATCGAGGCTCCCTGATGACCGTCCTGCTGGAAAGGCCGGCGACGACCGCGACGGCTGGAAGGGACCCGTTCATCGACGTGCTGCGCGTGTTCGGGATGGCGCTGGTCGTCCTGCAGCACTGGACGATCCCCGTGCTCGCCTACGACGGCGCCCGGCTGACCACCGGCAACGCGCTGTCCACGCCGGGCGTGTGGGTGATCACCTGGATCAGCCAGGTGATGCCGCTGGTCTTCTTCGCCGGCGGCGCGGCCAACGCGATCAGCTTCGGCCGCACGCACCTGCCCGCGCCGCAGTGGCTGTCCTCCCGGCTGCGCCGGCTGGCCTGGCCGCTGCTGCCGCTGGCCGCGGTCTGGATCCCGCTCCCCCACGTGCTGCTGACGCTGGGCGTGCCCGCGCAGCCGCTCGAGGTGGGGGCGAAGCTGACGGGTCAGCTGCTGTGGTTCCTGGCCGTCTACCTGATCGCCGTGACGGCCACGCCGTACCTGGTGAAGCTGCACGGCAGGTACGGCTGGCGGGTCCCCGCCGTGCTCGCCGCGGGAGCCGTGCTGACGGATGTGGCCAGGTTCTCCACCGGCGTGGAGGCCGTGGGCTACCTCAACATCGTGTTCGTCTGGCTGGCGGTGTACCAGCTGGGCTTCTTCTACCGGCAGGGGCGGCTGACCAGGCCGGGCCTGATGGCGGCGGGCGGGTTCGGCGCGGCGGCGCTGCTGGTGGCGTTCGGGCCGTACCCGGGCAGCATGATCGGCCTGCCGGGGGCCGCGGTGTCGAACATGGCGCCGCCCACGCTGGCCATGCTGGCGGTCGCGTTCGGCCAGATCGGCCTGGTGACGATGCTGCGGTCGCACATCCTGCGGCTGCCCACCCAGCGCTTGCTGGCCTGGGCGGGCCCGCGGATCATGACGGTGTACCTGTGGCACATGCCGGCGCTGTTCACCGTCACCGGGGTCGTCGTGGTGGGGCTCGGCCTGGACACGCCCGCGCCCGGCAGTGCGGGCTGGCTGGCCGGATGGCCGCTGTGGTTCGGCGCGCTGTGTCTGGTGATGTGGCCGCTGCTGCGCGGGTTCGCCCGCTTCGAGGAGCCGCCCGCGCTGCCGTACGGCAGGGCCACCTGGACCACCGTGCTGGCCTCCACCGTGCTGATCGGGGGCGGGCTGCTGACGCTGACCGTGGCCGGGTTCGCGCCGGGGGTCGCGCCCGTGGCGGCGATCGTGGCGATCCTGGGCGGGCTGCTGCTGACCGGGCCCAGGGCCCAGGTGCCCGCGCGCGTGTGAGGGTTCGGAAACACGCCGTTCATCAGGGGATTGCGACAATCTGTGCCATGACTGAGATCCGTCCGCTGGAAGACGCCGACCTGCCCGCCATCGCCTCGATCTACGCCCACTACGTCGAGCAGAGCGTGGCCACCTTCGACGAGAGCGCGCCGGACGTGCAGGCGTGGCGGGCCAAGGCAGCCGGGGCCGCGGTCTTCCTGGTGGCCGAGGAGGACGGGGACATCCTCGGCTTCGCCTACGCGGGGCAGTACCGGCCCAAGCCCGGCTACCGGCACAGCCTGGAGGACACCATCTACCTGGCCCCCGGCGCCACCGGGCGCGGGCTGGGCCGCCGGCTGCTCGGCGAGCTGGTCGAGCGGTGCAGGCAGGGCGGCGCCCGGCAGCTGGTGGCCGTGGTGGCCGACACCGAGGACCCCTCGTCGCTGCGGCTGCACGAGTCGTTCGGGTTCAAGCAGGCGGGGCGGCTCGAGGCGATCGGCTTCAAGCACGGCCGCTGGATCGACACGATCCTCCTTCAGCTGCGGTTCTAGCCGCCGTGGCCGGCCGACGTCGTGCGCAGCACCCGCGATGGGCTCGCGTAAGGCGTAGGCGTGGGATACGGCGATGGTGAGACGGAGGGCAGGTCGTTGCGCAGGTGGGGGGTCAGGAGCGTGCTCCAGGCGTGGGCCATCTTCCGGTACTCCTCCTCGCAGCGCACGGCCCGCGAGACCGGCAGTTCGCCGTCGGCCACGAGCTGCAGGAACCCGTTGTGGTCCGAGCCGTACAGGTAGCACATCATGTTGTAGTAGCGCTGCAGGCTCAGCGAGTGCTCGTCGGCGAAGGCCTGCTTGTCGACGTCCTCGCTCTGCGACACCCGCCCCCAGGTCTCGATCGTGCTGATGATGTCGGTGTAGTCGTCCTGGTCCTCGGCGCCCTGGATGAGCACCAGGGCCGCCAGCTGGTCCACGGAGTCCTCCTCCCGGCCGGTGGCGGGCAGGTCGTACAGGTCGATCAGGCCGTGGCCGAGCTCGTGGTAGAAGATGCCGTTCATGGCACCTACCACGCTCTTGTCCACTTCCTTGGCGCTGGGCTTGGACTTCTTGCCCTTGTCCGGCTCGCGGAAGAGCTCCGCCAGGTAGTCGATCATCTCGTAACAGATGACGATGGACCTGGTCTCGGGGTCGTAGAGGGCGTTGATCCCGTCGCACTGGTCGGCGATGATCGGGACGTTGACCGGCGGGAAGAAGCCTTCGTTGGCCGTCAGCGCCCAGTCCTCGAGCAGGTGGTTGTCCTTCATCAACTTCTGTGCGGCGAGCAGCGACCTGTCCTCCGGCTCCTCGTAGTTCGGCACGAAGGCGTACCTGCCCGTGGGACTGGGACTGGGACTCGGGCTCGGCACCGCCGCGCCGCCTCCCGCCGGGCCTGACGGCGCCGCCGTACCCCTGGGCGTGGGACCTGATGCGGAGCCGGACGGCGACCCATGAGCGCCGGAACCGGCGGGCATGGGCAGCGGACCGTTGCCGCACGCGCTGAGAGCGAGCGCCACCGCGCCCGCGACAAGCAGTCGACCTTTCATAGCAATATGGAATCAAACGGCTACTCTGCGTCATCATCCGGGGTTGGTTCGACCAGCAGGCCCGCGCTCGGCAGGATAGGGAGGGTGAGCCTACTCGTTGACCGACTGCCAGAAGAGATCGACGCCGATCCCGACACCATCTTCGATGCGTTCGCCTCGTGGAACACCGAGCGGGGGCTCACCCTCTATCCCGCTCAGGAGGAGGCGCTGATCGAGGTCCTCTCCGGCAGCAACCTGATCCTGGCCACACCCACCGGCTCGGGCAAGTCGCTGGTGGCAGCGGGGGCTCACTTCGCCGCGCTGACCAGGGACATCCGCACGTTCTACACCGCGCCGATCAAGGCTCTGGTGTCGGAGAAGTTCTTCGACCTGTGCGCGATCTTCGGCACCGAGAACGTGGGCATGATGACCGGCGACGCCAGCGTCAACCCGGGCGCGCCGATCATCTGCTGCACCGCCGAGATCCTGGCCAACGTGGCGCTGCGCGACGGCGCGAAGGCCGACATCGGCCAGGTCGTGATGGACGAGTTCCACTTCTACGCCGAGCCCGACCGCGGCTGGGCCTGGCAGGTGCCGCTGCTCGAGCTGCCGAACGTGCAGTTCGTGCTGATGTCGGCGACGCTGGGCGACGTCTCCATGTTCGAGCGGGACCTGACCCGGCGCACCGGGCGGCCGACGGCCGTGGTCAAGCACGCCGAGCGGCCGGTGCCGCTGGTGTACTCCTACCGGATGACCCCGCTGCACGAGACGCTGGAGGAGATGCTCAGCACCGGCATGGCCCCGGTCTACGTCGTGCACTTCACCCAGGCCGCAGCGATGGAGCGCGCCCAGGCCCTGATGTCCATCAACATGGCGACGAAGGCGGAGAAGGACGCCATCGCCACCATGATCGGCCATTTCCGCTTCACCACCCGCTTCGGCCGCGCGCTGTCACGGCTGGTGAAGCACGGCATCGGCGTGCACCACGCGGGCATGCTGCCCAAGTATCGGCGCCTGGTGGAGCGCCTCGCGCAGGCCGGGCTGCTGAAGGTCATCTGCGGCACCGACACGCTCGGCGTCGGGGTGAACGTGCCGATCCGCACGGTGCTGTTCACCGCGCTGTCGAAGTACGACGGCAACAAGGTGCGCCGCCTGCGGGCCCGCGAGTTCCACCAGATCGCCGGCCGGGCGGGCCGGGCAGGCTTCGACACGATCGGCTACGTGGCCTGCCAGGCGCCCGAGCACGACGTCGAGAACGCCAGGGCCCTGGCCAAGATCGGCGACGACCCGAAGCGGCGCCGTGGCTACGCGCGCAAGAAGCCGCCGGAGGGTTTCGTCGGCTGGAGCGAGGACACCTTCGCCAAGCTGCAGGAGGCCGAGCCTGAGCCGCTGGCCTCCCGCTTCAAGGTGAGCAACGCCATGCTGCTGGCCATCATCAACCGGCCGGGCGACTGCTTCCAGGCGATGAAGCACCTGCTGACCGACAACCACGAGGACCGCAAGTGGCAGCGCCGGCACATCAGCCAGGCCATCGCCATCTACCGGTCGCTGCTCGCGGGCGGCATCGTCGAGCAGCTGCGCGAGGCCGACGACCAGGGCAGGCGGGCCAGGCTGACGATCGACCTGCAGGAGGACTTCGCGCTCAACCAGGCGCTGTCGACGTTCGCGCTGGCGGCCTTCGACCTGCTGGACCGGGAGTCGCCCAGTTACGCGCTGGACATGGTCTCGATCGTGGAGTCGATCCTGGACGATCCGCGCCAGATCCTGTCCGCGCAGTTGAAGAAGGCCAGGGGTGAGGCCGTCGCGCAGATGAAGGCCGACGGGCTCGAGTACGAGGAGCGCATGGACGCCCTCGCCGAGGTCATGTATCCGATGCCGCTGGAGACCCTGCTGCTCGGCGCCTACGAGACCTACCGGCGCGGCCATCCGTGGGTGGGCGACTACACGGTCAGCCCCAAGTCCGTCGTGCGCGACATGTTCGAGCGGGCGATGACCTTCGGCGAGTACATCCAGTTCTACGAGCTGGCCCGCTCGGAGGGCACGGTGCTGCGGTACCTGGCCGACGCCTACCGGACGCTCAGCCGTACCGTTCCCGAGCATCTGAAGACCGAGGACCTGGTCGACCTGATCGAGTGGCTGGGCGAGCTGGTCAGGCAGGTCGACTCCTCGCTGATCGACGAGTGGGAGAAGCTGGCCAACCCCGAGGAGGCGCTGGCCAAGCAGGAGGAGCTGGAGACCAGGGTGCGGCCGGTCACCGGCAACCCGCGCGCCTTCAGGGTCCTGGTGCGCAACGCCATGTTCCGCCTGGTCGAGCTGTGCGCGATCGAGAAGGAGAACGAGCTGGAGGAGCTGGCGCCCGACGTCGACTGGGGCGCGGCCCTGGACGCCTACTACGACGAGCACGAGGAGATCCTCACCGACGCCGACGCGCGCGGGCCCGCCCTGCTGCGCATCGAGGAGGAGTCCGGGCTGTGGAAGGTGCGCCAGACGATCCGCGACCCCGCCGGAGACGGCGACTGGGGCATCGACGCCCAGGTCGACCTGGCCGGCTCCGACGAGGAGGGCCGCGCCGTCCTGCACGTGCAGGGCCTCAACCGGCTCTGACGGTACGCCTGGACGGGCGGCCTAGCAGGCGGCGATGTCGCAGATCTTGGCGAGCATCCGGCCGGCGTCGCCGCTCTGCCGCCTGAAGTCGGCGGCGGACGGCTTGCCCCACTCCCCCGCCTGCGTGTAGATCACCAGGGCGTTGGCGCGGCGGGCCACCACGGCGCGCTCGCCGCCGACGCCGCGGGCCTGGCCGGTCACGGTGATCGCCTCGTCCCCCAGCGAGGCGGCGCGCCAGGAGAAGCGGTAGTCCTTGGTCGAGCACTTCCTGGCCGCGACCTTGATGGCCTGTATCGCCTGGCCCGCGGCGGCGTCGGTCGAGTACAGCACCACCTGCTCGGACTTGGAGAAGTCGGGCACCGCCGTGTAGGTGAGGGTCCTGGCCGCGGTGCGTCCCGCCTGCCCGAGCCCGGCCTTGTCGCACGGGTTGACCACGAGCTTGGCGCCCTTGCCGCGGCTGACGGCCCAGGTGGTCTGCGGGTCGCGGTCCTTCGTGGCGGCGGCCTTCTCGTAGAGCAGGAAGCCGTTCGGGATCGCGGTCGTCACGGCGGTCGCGAGCAGTAACAGGTTGATCATGGGTCAAAATGGTAAGGGTGAGCACGCAGGACATCCGGCAGGTACTCGGCCTGCTCTACCAGGACGACACACGCGAGGCGTTCGCCCGGCTCGTGCTGGGCGGCACGGGCGACGGGCTGTCGCAGAAGGCGCTGGCCAAGCTGGCCGGGGGCGGCCTCGCCGTACAGGACGGGAACGGGTGGCGGGCGCGGCCGGAACGCTTCCGCGAGCTGCTCAAGGACAGCGCGGAGCCGGCGGCCGAGCTCGACCCCGAGGAGCGGCTGCTGCGCACGTTCCTGGTGGACGGGCGGCTGGCGAGCATCCCGACGAAGCGCGAGAAGCGGCTGGTGGTCCTGCGCTACGTCTCACGGGTGTTCGAGCTGGGCGTCCGCTACTCGGAGAAGGACGTGAACGTGGCGCTGCGCGCCTTCCACGACGACTACGCCGCGCTGCGCCGGTACCTGATCGATGAGGACCTGCTGTCTCGTGGCGATGGCATGTACTGGCGCAGCGGCGGCCCCGTCGACCTCTAGGGCGCCGTCAGCCGGGCGCGCACCAGCGCGACCTCCTCGGGTCCCAGCCCACCGTCCAGCAGGTACGGCTCGGCCCCGCCGTACCGCTCGCGCAGGTAGGCCAGGGTCGCCCGCATCGTGGCGGCGGTGATCTGGTCGAGCATCCAGGTCTGGGCGGGCGGCAGGAAACGGGCCGTGAGGGCGTAGTCGGCGGCGATCTCCTGCTCCGGCACGCCCGCCAGGGCCAGTGCCAGCGCCACGACCAGGCCGGTGCGGTCCTTGCCCTGGTGGCAGTGCACCAGCACGCCGCCCTCGGGGGCCTGCGCGATGGCGCTCAGCACCGCGGCCAGGTTGACCTGGCCGCGGTCGAGGACGGCCCGGTAGATGGCGGGCAGCGTGTCGCCCATCGCCTCCAGCAGGGTGTCCTCGGGCCGCAGCACCGACAGGTTGCGGTAGGCCCGGTGCCCGGACAGTGGGCTGGGGTCGACGTCGGTCTCGGTGGCCAGGCGCAGATCCAGGACCCGGGTGACGCCGTGGGCGAAGATCGCTTCCGTGGTGTCGCGGCCGGGCCTGCCAGAACGGACGAGGGCGCCGCGGCGGATCCTGCCACTCCCCAGATCGCGGGCGTTCTGGCAGCCGGGCCAGTCGAGGATCATCGAGCGTTCCGCAGGTTGCTGGTCCACGCGTCGATGGTGGCCTGCCAGGCGTCCGGGTCTTCAGGGCGGCCCGGCACTCCCGGCCTGGTCTGCCAGGGCAGCGGGCCGGACTCGTGGCGGTACTCGACGCCGAGCGCGTCCAGCCGGGGCAGGTGGGCGGCCAGGCGGGCGCGGAAGCCGGGCAGGTCGCGTTCGGGTCCGGACCAGACGGTCTCGGCGAAGGCGGCCAGGCGGGGGAAGGCCATGTAGTCGATGCGCCGGTTGGAGTCGATCAGCTCGGTCCAGATGCCGCACTGCGCGCCCAGCACGTGCGCGGCCGCGGGATCGCCGCGCAGTTCGGCGGGGACGGGTTCGAAGGCGTAGACGTCGTCGAGGGTGAGCACGGTGCCGAAGGGCACGGGCTCGTCGTCGCGTTCGCTCTGCCGGTAGTCGAAGTAGACGGAGGTGTTGGCGCAGTTGATCACGTCGTGGCCGGAGCGGGCTGCGGCGACCGCGCCCAGGTCGGCCCGCCAGGAGGCGACGACCGCGCCGGGCGCCAGGCCGCCTTCGAGGATCTCGTCCCAGCCGACCAGGCGCCGGCCGCGCGCGGCCAGGTAGTCGTCGAACTGGTGGATGAACCAGCTCTGCAGCTCGTCCTCGTCGCGCAGGCCGAGCTCGCGGATGCGCCGCTGGGCGGACGGGCTGGTGCGCCACTGGTCCTTGGGACACTCGTCGCCGCCAACGCAGATGTACGGGCTGGGGAACAGCTCGAGCACCTCGTCGAGCACGTTCTTGAAGAAGGCGATCGTGGCGTCCTCGACGTTGAGCACGTTGGAGCCGATCCCCCAGGTGCCGCTCACCTCGATGGGCGTGTCGAGGTTGCCCAGCTCCGGGTAGGCGGCGATGGCCGCCTGGGTGTGCCCGGGCAGGTCGATCTCGGGCACGACGCGGATGTGGCGGCGGGCGGCGTAGGCGACGATCTCGCGGACGTCGTCCTGGGTGTAGTAGCCGCCGTGTGGCCGGCCGTCCATCTCGCCCATCCAGCCGACCTGGCTCTCCTTGCGCCAGGAGCCGACCTCGGTCAGGCGCGGGTACCGCTTGATCTCGATGCGCCAGCCCTGGTCGTCGGACAGGTGCAGGTGCAGCACGTTCAGCTTGTGCACGGCCATCAGGTCGATGAAGCGCAGCAGGTCGCCCTTGGTCATGAAGTGCCTGGCCACGTCGAGGATCGCGCCGCGCCAGGCGAAGCGCGGCGCGTCCTGCACGTGTACGGCGGGCAGCTCCAGCGGGCCGCCGGCCGCGCCCCTGCGGAAGGCGGCGGCGGGCATGAGCTGGCGCAGCGTCTGCGCCCCGTAGAAGGCGCCCGCGGGCCCGCCGGCGTCGATCTCGATGCCGTCGGGCGCCACGGTGAGCCGGTAGGCCTCCGGCGCCAGGTCGTCCAGCCCCAAGGTGATCGTTCCCGGCCCCGGCCTGCCGGGGAGCAACTGGCCGCCGGTGACGGGCGACAGCTCGCCCCGCAACCAGGCCGCCACCTCGCCGAGCGCGGGATCGGCGG
Source organism: Nonomuraea sp. NPDC050536 (assembly GCF_044457685.1). Taxonomy (NCBI): domain Bacteria; kingdom Bacillati; phylum Actinomycetota; class Actinomycetes; order Streptosporangiales; family Streptosporangiaceae; genus Nonomuraea; species Nonomuraea sp. NPDC050536. The sequence goes on along the minus strand of NZ_JBITHD010000009.1, from coordinate 112,845 downwards.
CGAGCGCGGTCTCCCTGTCGAGGACGAAGCGGCCGAGCCGGGTCTCGAACCGCGCGGGCTTGGGAACGATCATCAACGGGCCTCCTAGGAGCAGGTGATGGCCGCCTCGCCGAAGTCGGCGTGGTCGGATGTGGCGTTGTCGCCGCCGTTGGTCACGACGAGCCGGACGTAGCGGGCGCCGGTGACATCGGCGGTGACCTTCTTGGCCGGCTGGGCGCCGGTGAGGATGCCGGAGTGCGCGGCGCGGCCGCCGTCGGCCCAGACCTCGAGGTCCACGGATCCGGCGTCGCCGACCTCGTCGTCGACCCCGCCCTGGAACTCGACGGTCGAGCAGCGGCCGCCGGTGTAGAACTCGATCTCGGCGGGCGCGTGGGTGCCGAGCCCCTTGGCGTACTTGACGCCGCCGATGGTCAGCGGGGCGCCGTCGTTCTGGCCCTTGCCGCCGACGCTCTGGTCGCGCTCGACCGGTCCCCAGTAGTTGGCGGATTTGGTCCACGTCAGGTCGCTGATGTACGACTTTCCGGATCCGGGTCCCTGGGCGACCCTGGCGACCGCGGCCCCGCCGAGCTTGACGCCTCCTGCGGCGGTGACGGCGCCGGTCAGGTCGTAGGTCTTCTGCTCGGCCCCGGCGGGAGCGGTGACGGCCCACCTGGCGGTGAAGGTCTCCCCCGCGTCCAGGCCGCGGGTGGTGCTGTCCGTGCGCGGCGTGGCCGTCCACCCGTCCGGTACGGCGAGCGTCACCGCGACGTCGCGCAGCCGCTCGGTGCCGCCGGTGTTGGTGACCGTGGCCGCCACCTCGACCGGCTTGCCCGGCTCGAACACCGAGGGCCGGTTGTCGCCGAGGAACTTGGCCGGATCGAGGTCGAAGGAGACCAGCGGCGCGGCGTGCTCGCGGCTCGGGGTGAGGCGGTACATGACGCTGCCGTGCCCGGGCACCGCGGCCGACAGGTCACCCTTGGTGGACCAGACGGCGCCGGTCCACAGGTCCTCGACCCGGTAGCGGGAGGCGTCCGGCAGCTTCAGCCGGCTCGCCTTGACGGAGATCGTGGTCTGCCTGTCGCTCTCGTTGAACAGCACGACGGCCAGGTCGCCGTTCTCCAGCGGCTTGGTGATCACGTGGTACCAGCCGTCGGTCTGCGCGAAGCGGCCCATCGCGCCGAGCTTGTCCTGGTCGACGGCGACGACCTTGGGGTTGGCCACGATCGGGGCGGGCGCCTTGGCCGGGTCGGCCTGCAGGATGAGCGGGGCCGCGGCGACGGCCCACAGGCTGAACTGGGAGCGGTACTCGGCCTCGGTCATGCCGCCGAGCCCGGCCTGGATGAGGTCTGGGTCGGCCCAGGAGCCCTTGCCCGCGTAGTCGACGCGGAGCATGGCGGTCTCCCAGACGCTCAGCATGTTGGCGTAGGTGTCGGCGATCGGGCGAGTGACCAGGTTCGTGCGCCAGGTGGTGGCCACGTCCTTGCCCCACAGCCAGGGCACCGTGCTGCCTTCCTCGTTGTTCATGGCGAAGGCGATCGAGTCGCCCAGGGCCTGGCGCATCGGCGGGTAGAGGGTCTGGGCGATGTCGCGGGTGCCCTTGCCTGGGAAGTCGGCGGTGGGGATGGCGCACCAGTCGTACTTGACGTAGTCGACGCCCCAGCCGCGGACCATGGCGGCGTCGTCGGCCTCGTGCTTGTAGGAGCCGCGGCCGGCGCCCGCGCAGGCCTTGGTGCCCGCCGACAGGCTGAGGCCCAGCTTGAGCCCCTTGCCGTGGACGTAGTCGGCCAGTGCCTTGATGCCGGAGGGGAAGCGGGCGGGGTCGGCGTTGCCGTCGGGGCCCTGCCAGCAGCCGTCGAGGATGACGTAGCGGTATCCGGCCTGGGCGAGCGGGGCCAGGTTGTCGGCGGCCTGCCGTACCGAGGCCTCGGAGACGGAGCAGCCCAGGGCGCGGCTGCTCCAGCCCATCGGCGGGGTGTCGGCGGTCGGAGGCGCGGCGTGGGCGCTGGATAAGGGCATGGCGAGGAGGACCGCCACCGTGAGGGCGGCCGGGAGCTTACGCATTCGAGTTCCCGTCAGGCTGGGTTCAGCGTGGGGTTGCCGGGCTCGATGACGAACGAGCCGGAGGTGTAGGCCGGGGAGTGCGGCTGGGTGACGACGGCGAGCGAGCGGAAGTCGACCTTGATCTCCTTCTGGCTGATCTTGGCGTTGACGTAGCCGCGGCGGCCGTTGAAGAACTTGACGTGCGGGTTCTCGGCCAGGAGCTGCCGGGTGTTGGGGTACTCGTCCAGGCCGTTGCCGGCGCTGGTGATCGAGGTGGTGACCAGCTCGACGGCGACCGGCTTGGAGGCGGGGTCCTGGTAGTCGCGCTTGAGCTCGCCCGCCCAGTGGGAGTGCACGTCGCCGGTCAGCACGACGGCGTTGCGCTTGGCCTCGTCGATGGTGGCGGCCAGGCGGTCGCGGGAGCCGACGTAGCCGTCCCAGCCCTCGTTGGAGTAGCCCTTCTGCTCGCCGTTGACCCAGTCCATCTCCATCATGAACACCTGCTGGCCGATGACGTCCCAGGTGGCGCTGGAGTGGCGTAACTCGTCGAAGAGCCAGGCCTCCTGCTCCTTGCCCATGATCGTGCGGTTGGGGTCGAGGCGCTGGGTGCAGTCGGGGCCGACGGTGGTGCTGGTGCCGGTGCAGGCGTACAGGTCGCGGTACTGGCGGGTGTCGAGCATGTGCAGGTTGGCCACCGAGCCCCAGCGGAGGCTGCGATACAGCTTCAACGACCAGCCGTCGGGGCGCTGGGCGCGGCGCAGCGGCATGTTCTCGTAGTAGGCCTGGAAGGCGGCCGCGCGGCGGGGCAGGAAGGGCGGGTCCGGCTGCTCGGGCACGTCACCGGCCCAGGCGTTCTCGATGTCGTGGTCGTCCCAGACCACCACCCAGGGGGCGACGGCGTGGGCCTGCTGCAGGTCGGGGTCGGACTTGTGCTGGGCCTGGCGTAGGCGGTATCCGGCCAGGTCGAAGCACTCGCCGCCGGCCTGGTCACGCACCGGGTACTTGTAGTCGCCGTACTCGTAGTAGTAGTCGCCGAGGAAGGCGATCAGGTCCGGGTGGTCCTCGGCCATCCTGCGGTAGGCGGTGAACCAGCCGGTCTGCCAGTCGGCGCAGGAGGTGAACGCCAGGTTGAGCGCGCGGCTCGCCGTCCCCGCCGCAGGGGCGGTCAGCGTACGGCCGGCCGGGGAGATCTCGGTGCCGACGCGGAAGCGGTAGAAGTACTCGGCGCCGGGGTCGAGGTGGTCGACCTCGACGTGGACGCTGTGCGCCGCCTGGGGCCCGGCGAGCTCGACGCCACGCCGTACGACGTGCCGGAAGCCGTCGTCCTTGGCCAGCTGCCATTCGACGGGGACCGGCCGGTCGGGCATGCCGCCCAGGCCGTCGGGCGCGAGCGGGTCCATGGCCAGGCGGGTCCACAGGACCACGCCGTCGGGGGTGGGCTCGCCGGAGGCGACGCCCAACTGGAAGACATCGGATAAGGGGACACGGCGGACCGCCGCCCGCACGGGTGCGGCGGCACCCAGTGCGGCGGCGATGCCCACGCTCGCGCCCCCGGCGAAGAGAGAACGCCGGGTGATCATGATGGGGGGCTCCTACTTGATGGTCGCGTTGCCCTCGGTCACGGCCTGCTCCAGGCCCTGCTTGGGCGGGATCTTGCCGAGGTAGATCTCGTTGAAGATCTCGTTCAGCTTCGACTCGAAGCCGGTCCAGCCGGTGACGATCGGCATGTTGTACGTCGTGCCCTTCGACTCCTCGAGGTAGGGCGCGACGTCGATGTTCTTGGCCTTCCAGAAGTCGATGTAGCCCTGGGCCAGGGTGTCACCGGTGAGCGCGGGGAAGATGTAGCCCTGGTCGGCCATGGACTTCTGGGCTTCCTCCGAGCTGAGGTACTTGGCGAGCTTCATCGCCTCCTGCAGGTGCTTGCCCTTGGCGTAGACGGCCTCGCCCAGCCCGTTGATGTTGACGGCGCGGCCCTTGGGCCCCTCGGGCATGGGCGCGACGCCGATCTCGAACTTCACGCCGGGCGCCACGAACGGCAGCAGCGCGTTGTTGGCGGGGAACATGGCGACGGTGCCGCCGGTGAACATGTCGGTCGCCTTGCCGGTGGGCGGGTTGGTCTGGGTGGCCGGCGGCGAGACGTGGTACTTGGAGATCAGGTCGACGCCGAACTGGACCGCCTGCGCGGAGGCGTCGTCGTTGAAGGTGTAGGTGCCGAACGGCTTGTCGACGAGCTTGCCGCCGTTGGACTCGATCCAGTTCATCCACTGGGTCTGGGAGTGGTTCCACGACCCGAAGCCGTAGGTGGCGATCTTGTCGGCGTTGAAGCCCGGGTCGTCGGGGTGCTTGCCCGCCTCGTCGGTCGTGAGCTTCTTGGCCACCTCGACCAGGGTGCCCGAGCCGTCGGGGGCCCAGGTGAGCTTGTCGGGCATGGTGACGCCGGCCTTCTTGAACAGGTCCTTGTTGTAAAGGAGGCCGGGCATGCCCCAGTCCTTGGGCACGCCGTACAGCTTGCCGTTGTAGGTGTTGGAGGAGACGACGTTGGGGTGGTACTTGGAGGTGTCGAGCCCGAGCGGGCCCAGGTCGGCCAGCACGCCCTTGGTGGCGAACTCGGGGAAGTATCCGGGCGACATCCAGAACACGTCGGGCGCGCTGCCGGCGACGGCGTCGGCCGTGAGCTTGGTCCAGTAGTCGTCGTAGGGCATGACCTCGATCTTGACCTTGATGTTCGGGTTGGCCTTCTCGAAGCCGGCCATCACCTTGTCGTAGCCGACCTTCTGCTGGTCGTCCCACAGCCGGTAGGTGAGCGTCACGGGCCCGTCCTTGGTGGAGCCGGAACCGCAGGCCGCGAGCGGGAGGACGGCCAGGACGGCGAGGGCGAGGCGCATGCGGGGGGATTTCATGGGGTGCCTTTCACTTCAGACCGGTCAGCACGACCGACCGGACGATGTATCTCTGGAAGAAGATGAAGATCGCGACCATCGGAACCAGCGCGATCAGACCCCCGGCCATGATCCGCGAGTAGTCGACGCCGATGCCGACCTTGAGCGCCGCCAGCGCGACAGTGATGACCTTGGTCTCGTCGCCGCCGCCGGTGATGATCAGCGGCCACAGGAAGCTGTTCCACGACGAGATCACCGTGATGATCGCCAGCGTCCCCAGCGCCGGCTTGCACAGCGGCAGCAGCACCCGCACCAGGATCGTCAGCGGCCCCGCGCCGTCGATGCGCGCGGCCTCCTCCAGTCCTGCCGGCAGCGAGCGGAAGAACTGCCGCATCAGGAAGATCCCGTACGGCGTGCCGAGGATGTAGGGCACCAGCAGCCCGCCCCAGGTGTTGATCAGGCCGAGCTTCTGCATGATGAGGAAGAGCGGGATGACGGTCACCGCGACGGGCACCATCATGGTCGCCACGAACACCCAGAAGAGCACGTCCCTGCCGCGGAAGCGGAGCCGGGCGAAGGCGTAGGCGGCGAACGTGGTGAAGACGAGCTGGCCGAGCGTCAGCGCGACGGTCATGAGCAGCGTGTTGAGGATGTAGCGGGGGAACTCGCCGTCGAGCAGTGCGGCCAGGTTGCCGGTGGTGGGCGGGATGCCCGGCAGCCACGGCTCGGTCGAATGGAGCTGCGTCTGCGTCTTGAACGCCGTCAGCACCACCAGCAGGTAGGGGAAGACCGAGATGATCGAGCCGATGACGAGCGCGGCGTAGACGAGGAATCGCTTCATGGCCTCTCAGCTCAGGTCGTAGGTGGTGCGCTTGGCGAAGAACCTGACCTGGGCCAGCGTGACCAGCAGGATCACCAGGAACAGCACCAGCGACAGCGTCGAGGCGTAGCCGAAGTCGAACTCCTTGAACGCCACGTGGAAGATCTTGTAGTTGATGACCGCCGTCGACTGGCTCGGACCGCCCGCGGTCATGGAGTAGATCGTGTCGAACGCCTGGAAGGCGCCGATCATGTTGGTCACCGTGACGAAGAACATCGTGGGGTTGAGCAGCGGCAGCGTCACCCGCCAGAACCGCTGCCGGGGCGTGGCCCCGTCGCAGGCGGCCGCGTCGTAGAGCTCCTGCGGGATGCCCTGCAGCCCGGCCAGGAAGAACAGCATGTTGTAGCCGGTGTTCTGCCAGACGTGCACCAGCGCGACCGCGGGCAGCGCCAGCGACGTCTCCGACAGCCAGGCCGGGCCGGTGATGCCGAACAGGTCGAGGAACTGGTTGATCGCGCCGTCCTTGGGATCGAAGATCCAGCTCCAGACCAGGCCGAGCACCATCGGCGTGGCCATCCACGGCACGACGAACAGGGCGCGGAAGAACTTCACGCCCTTGACCTTCTGGTTGACCAGCAGGGCGAGCGCCAGGGCCAGCACGGTCTGCAGCGGGATGCACAGCAGCACGTAGGCGACCGTGATGCCGAGCGAGCTCCACACCGAGCCGTCGCCGGCCATCTTGCGATAGTTGTCCAGGCCGACGAACGTCGGATCCGACAGCAGCTCCCAGTCGAAGAAGCTGAGCACGAAGACGATGACGACGGGGAGGATCAGGAAGGCGACGACGCCGAACAGGCTGGGGCCGATGAAGAGGTAGGCGTGCCAGCCGCCTCTCCGCCTGGCCTTGGTCTTCCGCGCTGCGACGCGCCGGGTGAGCGCTTCCGTGGTCATGAGCCCTCCTTCGTCGGTCTCATGACCAAGGTGCTGTGTCTATTGATGACCTCGACAAGCTCAGTCATGCTGGCTCCACCCGGGTGGGGACCATGAGCCGTCTGGTGGTCTCCAGTCCCCACGCGTCCAGCGCGGCGATCGGGTCGCTCGAGCCGCGTAGCCCGCCGGTCGTCGCGACGAACGCCGCCCACTCCTGCCTGGCCTCCACCTCGGGGCGCAGGATGATGCAGTCGGGGTCGTTGACCCACCAGCGGGCGTGCAGAAACTCTCTGGCCCCGCTGGTCAGCCGGGCGCCGAGCTGGGAGGGCTGGCTGATGTCGCCCGACTTGGGCAGCAGCGTGGGCGCGATGTCGGGACCGACCCGCATGACGTCCACCAGGCCGATGCTGGGCAGCATCGGGGCTCCGCAGCCGTGCAGGGTGGCGTCGGGGCCCGCGCCCTGGCGGATGAGCTCCAGGCCGCGGCGGTAGGCCTCGATCGGGTCGACGTCCTCGCGGCGGCGGCCGTGCAGCGCGCCCGCGTAGACGTAGTCGAGCTTGAAGTGGGTGATGCCCTTGCCCGCCAGCTGGCTGAAGACGTTTACCAGATGCGCGGCGGCGTCGGGGTGGGTGACGTCCAGGACCGCGAGCTCCTGGTCCCACATCCGGCCCGCGTGGGCGTCGCCGACCAGCCAGTCGGGGTGCTCCTCGAAGATCCGGCTGCGGTGGCCGACCAGGAAGGGCGCGGTCCAGATGCCGGCCCGCCTGCCTGCGCCGGTGACCGTACCGACCGCTCTGTCGAGCGAGCCGAAGCCGGGGCGCGGCTCCAGCCAGTCGCCGATCTCCGCCTCGTAGCCGTCGTCGATGAGGAACATGTCGGCGCCCAGTCCGTGGCGCTCGCACAACTCCAGGTTGTCGATCACGTCCTGGTCGGTGACCTTGTCCCAGTAGCCGTACCAGGTGCACCACATCGGGGGCACCGCCGGGATCTTCGGCCCGGGTGAGCCGGCCATCGAGTCCGCCCACTCTCGCAGCGCCGTGTCGAGGCTCGCCGCACTCCACTGCAGGACGGGGCCGTCGGCGGAGACGACGACGCGCTCCCCCTGCCGGCGTGCCCTGATCGAGGGGACGAGCAGCGGGCTGGTCGCCGAGAAGATCTGGACGGGCCCGCCGTCGCCGGGGTCGACGACCAGCAGGCCCTCGCCCTGGAACCAGCCGGCCGGCACCGGCGTCTCCGGCCGATAGCAGAGGGTCTGGATGTTGCCGTCGGCGGCTCTGGGTGGGGTGTCACCGAGACCGTAGGTGCCCGAAGGGCTCCACGACTGCCAGCCGTGCTCGAAGATCCGCGCCCGGTCTGGCTGGCACGCGATCTCGCCGACGTCCGCGAACGGCATCAGGCTCTTTCCTTTCGCCTACTTACGAAGGAGCGCTTCATTACTAGCACTGACGATCCGGAGGGTCAATGCCCGTTCGTGCGCGATCACTGGCATACTTGAGCACGACTTAACAAGGACACCTGCATTAGGACAATGATGGCCAAACTTCGCGGCGGCGACCTGTCCCGGCTCAGGCAGCTGAACTCCCTGACCGCGATCGGAGCGCTGCGCGGGGCCGAGCCGCTCACCCTCTCGGCGCTGGCCGCGCGCACGGGGCTGTCGCGTCCCTCCACCAAGGAGGTCGTCGACGAGCTCATGGCGCTGGGCTGGGTGGAGGAGGTGCCGCCCACGCAGGGCACGATGGGCAGGCCGGCCCGCCGCTACCGCTTCCGCTCCGGCAGCGGCCACCTGGTCGGACTGGACATCGGCGGCCACAACATCAGGGCCGCGCTGGCGGACCTGGACGGCGAGATCCTGGCCGAGACCAGGCAGCCGGTCCTGCCGGACACGCCGCTCGAGGAGCGCCTGGCCGCGATAGAACGGGCCGTGGCCGGCTGCCTGGCGCTGGGCGGCAAGACGATCGCGGACGTGTGGATCGTCGCCGCGGGCACGATCGGCGTGGTCACCCCCGCGGGCCGCATCCTGTACTGCGCGGCGATCCCCGCCTGGACCGGGCTCGACCTGGCGGGGCACCTGCGCGCCATGTTCCCGTGCGAGGTCCTCGTCGAGAACGACAGCCGCCTGGCGGCCAGGGCCGAGGCCAAGCGCGGCGCCGCCCGCGGCGCGAGGGACGTGGTGTTCCTGCACGTGGGCCGGCGCATGGGCGCCGGGCTCATCATCGACGGCAAGGTCCACCGCGGCTTCGGCACGGCCGCCGGCGAGATCGCCATGCTGCCGCAGTCACGCTGGTTCGACGCGCCGGAGCACCTGCAGAACTGCTCGATCATCCCCGACGGCACGTCGCCGGAGGACGCCGCCGCCTACACGCTCGCGGCGGCCCGCGACGGCGACCCCGTCGCCCTGGACGCGGTCGGCCGTTACGTCGACGATCTCGCGGTCGGCACCAGCGCTATGGTCCTGCTGCTCGATCCCCAGGTCGTCATCCTGGGCGGCGGCTTCTCGCGCTCGGCCGACGTGCTGCTGCCGCCGCTCAGGGAGCGCCTCGAAGGCGCCTGCATCCGCATGCCGGACCTGCGGGCCAGCGCGCTCGGGGACGAATGCGTGGTGACGGGCGCCATCGACTTCGCCGTAGACCACCTCGACCACCAGCTCTTCACCCCCGACGCCCCGCTCCCGCCCACCAACGCCGAGAGCGTTCCATCATGAGGACATGTCGCGATCCGCGTGGAGGCGGCGCGGCGATGGGTCCTCCTTTCACGTACGCGGTGAGCAGCCGGTTTCGCCGGGAAAGTCGCGACTGAACCGGAAATATAGAGCGAACGGCGATCCTCGATGCGGGATGTTCACCGGCGGCGACGCAAGGGGCGATCGAGGTGCCACAAGAACTGGCGGCAGACCGTACGGCCGGCGAGGCGAGCACCGGGCACGCCGAGTTCCGCGTCCTCGGCAGGCTGGAGATCACGCGGGCCGGGCGGGAGGTCCGCCTGCCAGGGCAGCACGTGCACTGGCTGCTCGCCGTACTGCTGCTCTCCGACGGGAGTCCCGTGTCGGAGGACCAGCTGCTCCACCTGGTCTGGGGACCGTCGGGGACCAGCCTGCGCGCGCTGCGCACCACCATCTCGCGGCTGCGGTCGTGGATGCGCGGCCATGCCGGAGCGGCGCACGCGATCGAGCATGTCAGGTCCGGCGGGTATCTCTTCGAGGTGCCCGGGGAGCGGCTGGACGCGGCGCGGTTCATGAGCCTCTACCGGGCCTCGGGACGCGAGCCCGACCCGGACGCCGGGCTGGGCCTGACGTTGCGGGCACTGAAGGAATGGCGGGGCGTGGTTCTGGAGGGCGCGCCGGAGAGCATCCGGGCGCATCCGGCGATCGGCCGGTTGGAGCGCGCCCGCACCGCGTGCGCGTCGCGGGCGGCGGATCTGGCGCTGCGCGCGCACCGGCCCGAGGCCGCGTTGCGCCAGGTGCGTGATCTCGCGGCGGGCACTCCCTTCGACGAGCCGTTGCAGGCGCGGCTGATCAGGCTGCTCGCGGCGACCGGGCGCAGGGCCGAGGGGCTGCGGCACTTCGCGCAGGTAAGGCACAGACTCGCCGACGAGCTCGGCGTCGATCCCTCCGACGAACTGCGCGCGGCCCACGCGCTCCTGCTCCAGGAGCCACCGCGCCCGGACACCGGCGCGCCCTCGCCGCCGCGCGCGGGAACCAGAGCGCTCGCGAGTGCCAGGGGCACTACGACCGGGTGTGATTCCGGGGTGCCGGTCGCGGCGGAGTTGCCGATGGACGTGCGGACGTTCACCGGGCGCGCGCGGGAGGTCGAGAATCTCTGTTCGCTGCTGTCGGTGCCGAGGGGCGACGGGTCGGCGATCGCGTCGATCTCCGGATGCAGCGGCGTCGGCAAGTCGGCACTGGCGATCCATGTGGCGCACAGGATCGCCGAGCTCTACCCAGACGGGCAGCTGTATGTGAACCTCGGCGGCTCCACCCCCAACGTCAGACCGCTCGCCCCGGCCGCCGCGCTTGGCCGCATGCTGCGCTCGCTCGGGCTGGACGGCCAGGCGGTGCCGGTGGAAACCGAGGAGGCGGCGGCCAAGCTGCGTTCCCTGGTCGCGGGCAGGCGCCTGCTGATCGTGCTGGACAACGCCCTGGACGCCGCCCAGGTCCGCGACCTGCTGCCCGGCGACCGCGACGGCGCGGTCCTGATCACCAGCCGCAGGATCCTGACCGAGCTCGACGGTGTCACCCACGTCCGGCTGGACCTGCCTCCCGAGGAGGAATCCCTGTCGTTGTTCGCCGGCCTGGTCGGCCGGCACCGGGTGCGGGCAGAGCCGGACGCCGCCGAGGACGTCGTCAGCCGGTGCGGCCGGCTCCCCCTGGCGGTGTGCATCGCGGCGGCCCGGCTCAACGCGCGCCTCACTTGGAGCGTGCGCACTCTGGCCGACCGGCTGTCCGTCGACCGGCACCGCCTGGGCGAGCTGCGGGCGGGCGACCGCGCGGTGCGGGCGAGCTTCGCGGTCGGCTACGACGAGCTCGACGCCGATGAGGCGCGGATGTTCCGGCGGCTTGGGCTGCTGGCCACGCCCGACGTCGACGTGGCCGTCGCGGCGGCGCTGGCCCAGGTCGAGGAACGAACGGCGGAGGACCTCCTCGATCGGCTCGTCGACCTGCACATGGTGGAGAACCACGCCCCCGGCCGCTACGGCATGCACGACCTGCTGCGCCAGTTCGCCCACGACCGCGCCCTGCGGGAGGAGCCGCCGCACGAGCGCGAGCGGGCGGTTCGCGAGGTCGCGCACTGGTACCTGGCCACAGCCCGTACGGCGTGCCTGCACCTCAACCCGGACGCCGCCTGGCGCACGGAATGCGAACCGCGTCACCTGGACACCGCGGGCCGGAAGCTGGAGACCAATCAGCAGGTCCACGCCTGGGTCGAGGAGGAGGCGGCGAGCTTCGCCACGGTGTTGCGGCAGGCCGTGGCGGCGCTCGAGGACGGGCCGTCGCTGGTGGTGGCGCTGGCGGCGGCGCTCTACCTGCCGATGGGATACCAGCGGCTGTGGAGGGAGCAGCTCGCGCTGTGCGAGCTGGCGGTCGACGCGGCGGCGCGGACGGGCGATCCGCTGCACCACGCCATCAGCCACGGCGATCTGGGCGATGTGCGCTCGCACCTGGAGCGGCTGAGCGACGCGATCACCCAGCTGCGGGACTCGCTGGAGACCTACCGCCGCATCGGGCACGCGCGTGGCCAGGCGACGCAGCTCGATCGGCTGGCGGGCGCGCTCGGGCTGCTCGGCAGGTTCGAGGAGTCGATCGACTGCTACCTGCAGGCGCTGGAGCTGGATCGGCGGCAGGGCGACCGGTTCAACCAGGGCATGACGCTGAGCAACCTGGGGATCGCCTTCCAGCAGGCGGGCCGCCACGACGAGGCGATCAGGGCGCACGGCGAGGCCATCGAGATCCACCGGGAGGCCGAGGACCCGTTCGGGCTGGGCAGCCTGCTGGGCAACCTGGCGGAGGCGTGGCGGCTCAAGGGCGAGCCGGAGCGGGCGGCGGGCCTGTACAAGGAGGCGTTGCAGGCCGACGCGGACGCCCGCCGTACGGGCACCTACGACGAGGCCGAGCACTGGTGGGGGCTGAGCCGCTGCTACGACGACCTGGGCGAGCCGGAGCAGGCCAGGAAGGCGCGGCGGACGTGTGGGGCGATCCTGCACGACCTGGGGCTGATCACCGCGGCGGAGATGCGCGGCATGGACGCGGAGCGGCGCCCGCCGACACCGGAGATCATCCGCAGGAACACCTGAGGCGGCATCAGGCGTTGCGGGACACCTCGTGGGCGATGTCGCGCAGGAACGAGGCGATGATGCGGGCGCCCGCCCGGTCCTGGGTGAGGTTCTTGGTGCGTGCCCAGGCCCTGAGCGCCTCCAGGTCGGCGATGGTGAGCGTGACGATGATCTGCTTCACCGAGCCCGGCTTGTGCGGGACGCTGCCGGTCTCAGGGCCGACCTCAGGGCCGGCGCCGAGGAAGTCGGACTGCTGGGCCATCGACATCCCGGCCACCTCCGCGGCGAGCTGCCTGAGCTGCCGCTCGTCGACGTCGCCGCGCTGGCAGTGGTCCTCCAGCCTGATCGCCGTCTTCAAATCGATCGCTCCGTCCCTGACCAGCTCCTTCAGCTCCGGCCGCAGGCGGTCGAACTTCACATAGCCCCGCACCCTGCCGTACGGCAGGCCGAACCGCTCGGCGACCGCCTTGATCGACCCGTACCGGTTGTACAGGCTGGTGCAGGCGTCGATGAGGTCGAGCACGCTCAGGTCCCTGCGGATGAGGTTCTCGGAGATCGACAGGGCGCTGGCCACGTCGCGGTCCGGTCGTTCGGCGATGACGGCCGCGGTGATCTCGCGCGCGCCGAGCCTGCGCATCGCCAGCCAGCGCCGCTGGCCGGCCAGGATCTCGTAATGGCCGTCGTGGTCGTTCAGCGGGGCGACGATGATGGGTTCCAGCTGGCCGTGAACGCGGATGTTGGCGACGAGCTCGTCGATGTCTTCCTCGACCTCGCGGGTGCGGACCTGCCGGTCGCCGATGACGAGCCGGTCCAGGGAGATCTTCTCGACTCTGCTGAATGACACCACTCTTGCCCCTCCTCGGCTCGAGCGCTCGACATCCCGACGATGACATCGGCCGATGACAGCTCGTTCACATCCAGCCGCCTCCGGCTTCATCCGGGTTACAGGGTCGGTGATCCTAAGAAACCTCGCGGTCGTCTTAAGACCAGTGCGGGTTCTCCGGCAGCGCACCCATCAGGCATCGCCTCGCATGCGTGCGGCCAGCGTGAACAGCTCCGTCAGCCGTTCCCTGGGAAGGCCGGGATCGTGGGCGTCGAGGGCGACGACGGCGCCCGACGGGGTGATCGCGACGGTGGCCGCGCCGCGCCGGGCCCGGCCGGGCCCGGCGAGCCAGGCGCTCATCCTGCTCGAGGTGGCGCCGCCGTCGCGCTGCTGCGCGAAGTACTCATCGCGCAGGTCCTCGAAGCGGGTGAACTCCTCGACGTTGCGGAAGGGGATGTCGAGCCGGGCGACACGGGCGAGCCTGTCGGCGGGTTCGTCGCTCGGGCTGCCCGGGGTCAGCCGCGGGCCGTACCTGCTGAAGTAGAGCAGCGTGTGCGCGGTGTCGAGGCCGCCGACGAAGGGCCGGTCGTCCATCGTCCTGGCGAGCGCCGCCGCGCGCTCCTCCCCCACGCGGCCGTCGGTCTCGCCCGGCCACTGCGGCGTACGGTCCAGGCGGCCCTGCCAGGGCAGGTAGCGGGCGATGTCCTGGGTGGCGGGCAGCGGGAGGATGTCGATGTCGAACCTGTCGGGGTTCTTGGCCACGATGGATCCCGGGGTGAGCGAGAACGTGCCGATGCCGGCCAGGGCCCACAGTTCGCCGTGCTCGATGAGGAAGTCGTAGGTCCGCTCTGCCTCGTCGGCGCGTTCGGTGGGGAACCCGATGAAGCCCATCATCTGCACGCCGATGTCGTGTTCCGCCAGGTGGCCGAGAATGGCCGGCACCTCGGCGAGTTTGACGCCCTTGTCGATGAGGTCGAGCACGCGTTGCGAGCCCGACTCGTAGCCGAAGGAGATCGCCACGCATCCCGATCGCCTCAGGCGGCGCGCCATGTCGCTCTTGGGGAAGGTCCGCTCCAGCCGCAGCTCCGCGCTCCAGCGCACGCCGGTGCCCGCCTCGGCCATGGCCTCGCTCAGCCTGCGCAGGTATCTGGGGGACATCGCGTCGACGGAGAAGTAGACCGTCCTGCCGATCGCGGACATCGCGGCCAGATCGTCGAGCACGGTCTCGACGGGCCGTTCCCTGGAGGGGGAGGTGGGCCTGTCCAGGTTCAGGCCGTAGTCGCAGAAGGTGCACTTGTTCCAGTAGCAGCCGCGGGTGGGGCTGTAGAGGACGACGGGTTCGGGAGTCCAGTAGGAGTCCCACTGCCACACGTCGTAGGCGGGGGCGGGCAGCTCGGCGACGTTCTCGTAGGTGATGGGCGGCGTGTCGGGCGTCGACCCGTGCGTCAGGATGCCGGGGATCCCGTCGAAGCCGCGGCCGTCGTGGACGGCGCGCAGGATGTCGCAGAAGGGCGACTCGCCCTCGCCGGGCACGATGATGTCGGCGTCGCGGAAGAGCTTCCAGTAGTTCTTCGGTTCCCTGGCCAGGCGCACGTCGTCGCAGACCTCGGTGCCGCCGAAGACGATGACGGCGGACGGCAGCGCCGCACGCGCCTCCCGCGCCAGGCGCAGGGCGGCGGGGAGCTGGCCGGTGAAGGCGACGGAGAAGCCGACCACCGCCCATTCGCGTTCGCGCAGCACGTCGGCGAAGGCGCCGTTGATGTACGGGTCGAAGGGGGCGGTCAGCCGGTCGATCACCGCCGGATCGCACAGGTCCTGGTAGGAGGACAGGTTGACGACGCCGCCCGGCAGGATGCCGAAGCCGTCGATGCTCTTGGGCACGCCGTCCAGGCAGAGCAGGTCCTGCCAGCGCTTCATCACCAGGACCGCCTGGCGGTAGGTCGGGTAGTGGTAGAAGGCTTCCTCGTCCTTGAAGACCTCGATCGCCCTGCTCACCAGGTCGGGGGTGAGCGTCTGCGCCACCAGCGCCGACTCGTAGGTCAGCTCGTCGAGCCTGGTGAGCCGTGGCAGCTGCTCGATGCGGGCCCTCATCTCGCCCGCCCTGGCCAGCAGGGCGGCCACCTGGTCGGGGCGGGCCAGCTCGTTCAGCGCGTCGATGTTGGCGTCGACGCAGCGCTCGCCGGTGAAACCGGCCGCCCGCGCGGCGCCGACCAGATAGGGAATCGAATGGTAGGGCTGTGTCGGGTCGGTCAGCGGTGGATTCACCAGCAGATAGGGCAGCGTGCTCACCCTGCGACTCGTCCGGCGGACCGCTGGCGCCTGGGTGAGGAAAACCGGCATCCCTGCCTCCGAGGATTCTGACATCCGTTGCTCGCTCAGGCGCAGCGTACTCGACCGGGAAATTAATAGAAGTGCTTTTTAAGAATTACCTGACTTGTCTTAGGAACACGTCTTAGGAATTCGGCGGAAGAAAGGCCTGGACACGTTGTTCGGGGCTGCTTATCGTCGGCCACGACAGCGGACATCCGCATTCGAAAAGAGGAGTCAAGCATGTCCAACGATCCCCTCGCCCCCCTGCGCGCCGCCGGCCTGGACAGGCTTCCCGAGTCCCAGCGGGCGGTGTTCGAGGAGCTGAGCCCGGAGGAAATGCGCGTGGTCAGCGCCATTCAGGAGCGCCTCAACGCTGCGGCGCCCGAAGTCGAAGGACAGATGAACAAGAACAACTGCCTCTGCTGACGGCGGAGCCCAGCCGGCCCGCCTGTATCGCGCGGGCCGGCGACCATCGGCATCGGTGAGGAGTGAAACGTGCAGGAGAAGATCGGTCGCTATTTCGTGGTGAGCGACAATGTCTATGACGACGGCTCGGGCCTGCGCGTGAACATTGTTTATGCGACGCGCACGGCGGAGCTGATGTTCGTCATTCCTGAGGTCGCGGACGCGCTGCGCGCGGGTGAGCTGGACCCGGTTTCCCCGGGTACGCGCGCGGCGCTGCGCGAGGCGCAGATCGTGGTCCCCGAGGGCCAGGACGAGCTCGACGAGATCCTGTCCCGCAACCGGGCGGCGGCGCTCGACAGGTCGCTGGTCAACTTCATCCTGCTGCCCACCTCGTACTGCAACATGGGCTGCGCGTACTGCGGCCAGGAGCACGTGCGCGGCGGGCTCACCGCCGACCACCGCGACCGGGTGCGGGCGCGGGTGCTGCGCGCGATGCGGCTGCCCACCACGCGACGGGCGCTGGTCGACTGGTTCGGGTCGGAGCCCATGATGGGGTACGCGATCATCCGCGACCTGAGCAGGCACTTCGTGCGGGCGGCCGACGAGGGCGGCATCGGGTACTCCTCCCAGATCGTCACCAACGGCTCTCTGCTCAACAGCAGGAACCTCGAGGTCCTGATCAAGGAGTGCCGGGTCGAGAAGTTCTACCTGACCGTGGACGGCCCGCCCGAGGTGCACGACGTCCACCGGCCGCTGAAGAGCGGCGGCGGGTCGTTCTGGAAGATCGTGCGGACCATCAGGGCGGCGCTGGACCGCGAGGACTACCGGCACGTGGTGTTCGACTTCCGCACCAACGTCGACGTGCACAACCAGGACAGCATCTCGCGCTACATCGACCTGATGGCCGAGCTCGGCTTCGACAAGCCGAACGTCAACTTCACCCTGGCCCGCGTGCGGCCGTGGGGGAACGACGTGTCGGCGATCGAGCTGGCCGACCGCGACTACGCCGAGCGCGAGCTGGGCTGGCTGCGGCGCATGCAGGAGCGCGGCCTGCCGTTCATGCGGATGCCCACCCTGGCCAAGCGGGTCACCTGCCCGGCCGTCAAGGCGACGTCGGAGCTGATCAGCGGCACCGGCAACATCTTCTCCTGCACCGACCACCCGCTGGTGCCCGAGTCCGAGCGCACATCGGCGCTGGCCCACATCAGCCAGGACGACCTGCCCGTCTTCCGGCCGGAAGGCGAGTTCGACGACTGGTACGACGAGGTGGAGCAGGGCAAGTCGTGGTGCAGGGGCTGCGTGTTCCTGCCGACGTGCGGCGGCTCGTGTCCCAAGGCCTGGCACGAGGGCAACCCGCCGTGTCCCGGCTACAAGTTCAACGTCCAGGGGCGGCTCGACCTGGCGGCTCAACGCCTCGGCCTGCACCCCGTCGAGGCCGGGTGATCCAAGGTGGGCTCGCGGCTGCTCGTCGGCGCCTGCGGCGCGGCGAACGTGATGAACCTGCCCGGCTACCTGCTGGAGCTGCGCAGGCTGCCCGGCGTGCAGGTCAGGGTCGTCATGACGGCGAGCGCCGCCAGGTTCCTGCCCGCCCGTACGGTCGCCCTGGTGAGCGACGCCGTCTTCTGCGACGGCGAGCACGACTTCGAGCCAGGGCACGCGCGGCTGGCGCGGTGGGCCGACCGCGTCATCGTGCTGCCCGCCACGGCGGACGTGCTCGCGCAGGCCGCGCACGGATTCGCCGGCAGCCTGCTGACGGCCGCGCTGCTGGCGCACGAGGGCGCCGTGATCTTCTTTCCCAGCATGAACGCGGCCATGTGGCGCAAGCCCAGCGTCCAGCGGAACGTGGCCCAGCTGAGAGCCGACGGCCACCACATCGCCGGGCCGGTGATGACGGAGTGCTGGGAGATCGCCGGGCAGGACGTCCGGGTCGGCCCGGGCCTGCCCTCGCCCGCGCAGGTGGCGGAGATCATCGGCGACATCATGAAGGAGGACACGGCATGAGCCGCACGCCGCCGGCCGCGCTCGCGTCGGGCCCGCTGGCCGTGCGCGGATTCCCGTGGCTGCTGGCGGGCCAGTTCACCTCCAGCGTCGGCGACCTATGCTACGCGATCGCGCTGCCGTGGCTGGTGCTGTCATCGGGCGGCGGCCCTGCCCTGCTCGGCACGGTGCTGGCGTTCTTCGGGATCAGCAGGGCGGTCGCGATCCCGGCCGGCGGCGTGCTGGCGGACCGCCTCGGCCCTCGGACGATCATGCTGGTCACCGACGCCGTCCGCTTCGGACTGGTCGCCCTGCTCGCGGTCCTGGCCGGTACGGTCACCCCGTCGCTGGCCGTGCTCGCGCCCATCGCGGTGGCGCTCGGAGCCTGCAGCGGGTTGTTCGTGCCCGCCTCCTACGCGCTGCTGCCCGGCATCCTGCCGGAGAAGGACCTCACGGCGGGCAACTCGCTGTCGACGGTCGCGACGGAGCTGGGCACCCTGCTCGGGCCCGTGCTCGGCGGGATCCTGGTCTCCCGCCTGGGTCCCACTCCTGCGCTGCTGGTCGACGCGGGCTCATACCTGGTCTCCGCCGCCGCGCTGCTGGCGGTGCGCGCGCCCCGCAGGGAGCGGGCGCCCGAGCAGGTCGACGGCGGCCCCGCGATCACGTTCGGGACGGTGCTGCTGCGGGGCAGGCTCCTCCAGGTCGTGCTGCTGGCGGCGATCATCGGCAACTTCGTGTACGCGGGCGTCGCCGAGGTCGCGCTGCCCACGCTGGCCCACGGGGACTTCGGCGCGGGCGGCTACGGCGTCATGCTCGCCGGGCTGGGCGCCGGCATGATCGTGGGGGCGGTGCTGGCCAGGCCGAAGTGGCGGCGGCCGCCTCCCGGCTACCTGCTGGCGATCCTGGTGCTGGTCATGGGCGCGTCCGTGGCGGCCGTGCCGTACTCCGGCGGGCTGGTGGGCGCCACGGTGTGCGTCACCGTGTTCGCCATCGCCAACGGCTGGTCCGGCATCGCCATCATGACGATGTTGCAGCTGTGGGCGCCGCGCCACCTGCTGGCCCGCGTCATGAGCGTCATGCTGCTGGCGATGTCGGGCACGTTCCCGCTGTCGGTGGCGGTGACGGGCTGGGGCGTCGAGCGATACGGCGTGGCCGCGTTCTTCGTGGTGGCCGGATGCGCCATGGCCTGCGGCGGGCTGTGGGCGCTCAGCCGGCCGATCTTCAGGAACTACCGGCACGGCGACCAGTTCGCCGAGAAAGGGGTGAACGCGTCATGACGTTCGATGCTCTGGCCGCGTTGCGGGCCAGCGGTCAGTGGGTGGAGCTGCTGTCCGCCGAACAGAAGCAGGTGCTCGCGCGGTTGTCACGGGCGGAGGTGGACATGCTCGTCCGGCTCAAGCGCCGGCTCGACGAGGCCGCCCCCGACGTCCAGGGCCAGGAACTCAAGGTCCTGTGACGTGGACGGGAGCGCCGGGGACTGCCGGGTGTGCGGCTCGCGGCTGTCGGACGGCGACCGGTTCTGCTCGTCCTGCGGAGCCGTCGCCGCGGTCGCGGAGGCGGGCCCCGAGGCCCGCAAGAACGTGGTCGTCCTGTTCGTCGACCTGGTGCGGTCGACTGCGCTGGGTGAGCGGCTGGATCCGGAGCTCCTGCACGGCGTGCTGCGCCGCTACTACGGCGTGTGCAGCGACCTGATCACCGAGCACGGCGGGGTGATCGAGAAGTACATCGGGGACGCCATCATGGCGGTGTTCGGGGTGCCCGTCGCCCGCGAGGACGACGCGCTGCGCGCGGTGCGGGCCGCCCTGGCGCTGGTCGAGGCGGTGCACCGGCTGTCGGCCGAGCTCGGGCCGATCGAGGCGGACCTGGAGGTGCACTGCGGGATCGGCTCGGGCGAGGTGGTCGTGATCACCACCCCGGGGGCGCAGCTGCGGATCGTGGGCGACACGGTCAACACGGCCGCGCGGCTGCAGAGCGCCGCGGGGCCCGGCCAGACCCTGCTGAACGGCGAGGCCGCGCAGCTCGTGCGCGGGCGCGTCGGGCTGGAGGAGCTCAGGCCGCTGGCGCTCAAGGGGAAGGCGCTGCCCGAGCGGGCCTGGCGGGCGACCTCCGCGGTCACGGCTGCCGCCGGCGCCCGCACGACCATGATCGGGCGCTCGGCGGAGCTGGCGGGGCTGCTGGAGCGCTATCGCCGGGTGGTGGCCAGGGCGTCCTGCGGCTGCGTGCTGGTGCACGGCGAGGCGGGCATCGGCAAGACGCGTCTGGTGCTGGAGTTCACCGCCCGTCCCGAACTGGCGGGAGCGCTGGTGCTGGCCGGTTGCTGCCAGCCGTACGGCAGAGACATCACCTTCCATCCGCTGGCGTCGATGCTGCGCGACTCGCTGCCCGGCGGCTGGGTGGGGCTGGAGCGGCTGCTCGGCGCGGACGAGGAGGGCGAGCGGGCGCGCAGGACCCTGTCCGCCGTCGCGGGGGCGCCCGGGCGGGCGGGCGGCGTGCCGGTCGGGGCGGAGGAGATCTGCTGGGCGGCGATCCGGCTGTTCACGGGCATCGCGCGGGACCGGCCGCTGGTGCTGATCTGGGAGGACCTGCAGTGGGCGGAGCGGGCGCTGCTCGGGCTGCTCGACGAGCTGACCCGCCGGCTGTCCGGGGTGCCCGTGCTGGTGGTCTGCGTGGCCAGGAACGAGCTGCTCGAGACGCACCAGGACGCGGGCGTGCCGGGCGCCGAGCGGATCGGGCTCGGGCCGCTGGATCCGGCCGACACGCTCGGCCTGGTGGAGACGTTCACCGGCGCGGCTGAGGTGGCCGGGCAGGGCCAGGACGCGATCACCGCCAGGATCGTCGAGCTGAGCGCGGGCAACCCGCTCTTCGTGACGGCGATGATCGACGCGCTCGCCGACGACGGCTCCGCACTGGCCGCGCCGCCGACGATCTCGGCGATGCTGCGCGCGCGGATCGACGCACTGCCCCCCGGCGAGAGGCGGGCGCTGAAGTGGGCGGCCGCGTGCGGCAGCGACTTCGCCGCCGACCAGCTGCTGGCGCTGGCCGAGCAGGACGGTACGGCGGGCGCCCAGGTGCGCGTGGCGCTGTCGGGACTGCGCAGGCGTGGCCTGATCCAGCCGCTGGGCGCGGGCCGGATGCGATGCGGGCAGACCCTGGTCCGCGACACCTGCTACGCGATGACGGCCAAGTCGTCGCGCGCCCGCTGGCACGCGCTCCTGGCGGAGCGGGCGCCCTCCCCGGCGGAGTCCATGTTCCACGCCGAGCGGGCCACGCTGCTGTTCCGCGAGGTGGGTCCGGACGAGCCGCGGCTGCCGGTCCTGGCGGGGCTGGCCGTACGGCTGCTGGCGGAGGAGGGGACGACGGCGCTGCACCGGCGTGACGCCGTCGCGGCCGGGTCGCTGTTCCAGCGGGCGCTGGACCTGCACGCGGAGCGGGGGCGGCGCTACGCCGACCTGACCGTCCGGTTGAGCGAGGCCCGGCTGGCGCT
This sequence comes from Nonomuraea sp. NPDC050536, assembly GCF_044457685.1. Classification (NCBI taxonomy): domain Bacteria; kingdom Bacillati; phylum Actinomycetota; class Actinomycetes; order Streptosporangiales; family Streptosporangiaceae; genus Nonomuraea; species Nonomuraea sp. NPDC050536. Next base: position 91,432 of record NZ_JBITHD010000009.1, on the reverse strand, counting down.
GGGGGACGGCGGCGGAGCGCTGGAGGTCCTCGAGGCAGGGCTGGAAGGGGCCGCGCCTGACGGCCGGGTCGCTCTCGGGCTGCAGCGCGACATCGTGCGCTTCCGGCTGGGCCGGCTCGGGTTCGAGGCGGCGCGGGCGGCGATCGCCGCGCACCAGGCGCGGCTTGACCGGAGCGCGGGCGACGATCTGGGCCCCTGCCTGATGCACCAGCTCAGGGCGTTCGTCGCGCTCGGCGAGGACCAGGTCGGCAGGGCCGAGGCGGAGTTCCGCGCGGCGCTGGAGCGGGCGCGGCGGCTGGACGAGCGGTGGATCGAGCACCGGCTGTCGAACGCGCTGTGCGAGCTGGCGCAGTGGTCGCCGGCCACCGTTTCCGAGGGCCTGCGGCTGTGCGGCGAGCTGCTGCGCGGGTTCGAGGCGGACCGGCTGCTGCTGATCCCCGTCATGGCGGCGCGGGCCCGGCTGCTCGCGCTGGCCGGCCGGGTGGACGAGGCCCGCGCCGCGTTGTCGGCGGCGCGGCAGGACGCCGCCTCGCTGCGGGCGGCGTTCCCCGAGATCGCGATCAACCAGTCGGAGGCGGTGCTGCTGTCGCTGGTCGGCGAGCACGGGCCGGCCGCCCGCCGCTTCGGCGAGGCCGCGGCCATGCTGCGCGAGCAGGGGCACCTGCAGCCCGCGCTGACGCTCGAGGTGTACGCGGTGCGCGAGCTGCTGCGCTGCGGGCGGTACGGCACGGCCAGGGCGGCCTTCGACGCGCTGGCGGCGGGCGAGCACGCCACCGGCATGGTGGCGCGGGCGCGGATCTGGCTGGAGCTGGTGCGGGCCAGATTCGCGTGCGCGGAGGGCCGGCCGGCCGAGGGGTTCGAGCTGGCCGCGCGGACCCTGGATGGGATCTCCACGGACGACCCGTGCCTGCTCGGGGACGCCTGGTTCGAGTTCGCCGCGATCTCCCGGATGGCGGGCCGGCCGTACCGGGTCGCGATCGACGCGGCGGAGGCCCACTACCTCGCCAAGGGGGCGACACTGCCGGCCGGGACGGTGCGCCGCTGGGCGGCGGGCGACGGAGGCGGACGATGACCCTGCCCTGGCACGACGGCGAGCAGGAACAGTTTCCCGGGCTGCCCGCCTGGGGGGCGCCGACGTCGCGGCGCCCGTTGACCGGCCTGCCGGCCACCCGGCTGGCCGACGTCACCGCCGAGTGGGCCTGGGGCGGCGCGGACGGCGCCGGGATCAGGGTGTGCGTGGTCGACAGCGGGGTCGACGGCTCCCACCCGCTGGTCGCGCCGCTGGAGGAGGCGATGACGGTCGCCTTCGACGCCGGACCCGACCCACGCATCGTCGCCTCGGAGCCGATCGACCTGGCCGGGCACGGCACGGCCTGCGCCGGCATCATCCGCTCGATCGCGCCCGGGGCGGCCATCTCGTCGATGCGGGTGCTGACCGACTCCATCACCGGGACCGGCCGGGCGCTGCTCGCCGGGCTGGAATGGGCGATCGAGTCGGGCTTCGACGTGATCAACCTCAGCCTTTCCACCACCAAGCCGGAGTTCCTGCCGGCGCTGCACGCCCTGGCCGACCGGGCCTACTTTCGGCGTTGCGTCCTGGTGGTGTCCGCGCACAACATGCCCGTGCGGAGCTTTCCCTGGTCGTTCGCCTCGGTGATCTCGGTGGCCAGTCACGACCAGGCCGATCCGCTGCTGCACTACTACAACCCGGCGCCGCCGGTGGAGTTCTACGCCAGAGGGCTGGCGGTGCCCGTCGCCTCGCCCGGCGGCGGGCAGACCCGCAACAGCGGCAACAGCTTCGCCGCGCCGCACATCACCGGCCTGTGCGCGCTGATCCTCAGCAAGCACCGCTGGCTCACCCCGTTCCAGCTCAGGTCGGTGCTCTTCCAGACCGCGCACAACGTCACCCACCACGGAGCACGCCATGCCCCTGCATGACTACTCGCTGCCGGACTCCCGCCCCCAGGCGCGTACACCGTTGACCGAGCGTCAGCTGCTGCACTCGGTGGTCGAGATGGCGCGCCTGCTGTTCGGCGCCGCCGCGGCGTCGATCTTCCTGGTCGACGGCGACACCGGGGAGCTCGTCTTCGAGGCCGTCTCCGGGCAGGGCGACGCCCACCTTCCCGGCACCAGGTTCCCCTCGGGGACCGGCATCGCCGGCTGGGTCGCGATGAGCGGCCAGCCCGTCCACGTCGACGACCTGTCCTCCAGCACCGTGTTCGCCCGTGACTCGGCCGCGTCCACGGGATACGTGCCGAACAGTCTGATGGCCGCGCCGCTGATCCGGGAGGCGGACTGCCTCGGCGTGCTGGAGGTGCTCGACCCGTGCACCGCCCCGCGCGGCGAGCTGACCGATCTGGACGTGCTCGGGTTGCTCGCGGTCCAGGCGACCATCGGACTGGAGATCCTGATCCGCGCCCGCGACAGGGCGGAAGGGACGGCGATGGCGGAGGAGCACGCGCTGCTGGTCGACCGGATCCGCAAGGCCATGAGCACCGCCTCCCCCGCGACGGTGACGCTGGCGGTCAGCCTGCTGGCCGCGGCGGAGGAGGTCCTGGTGGGGCAGCGGTGATCCTCGGCCACCGCAGGCTGGTACTGGCCGCCGAGCCCCGCCGGGACACGGGTGACCCGGCGGGTTCGGCGGCCGGCGGGTGCGTGGTGTTCTTCACCCGGCGCGCCGACGCCGAGGTCTCCGCGCTGGAGCGGCTGCTGGCCCTGACCGGGGTACCCACCCGCCGCGTCGACGCCGACGCGCTCGGCCCGATCCAGCTCGACCTCGCCCGCCCCGGGGTGCTCCGGCTCGGCGAGGACCTGGTGCGGCCCACGGCGTGCTGGACCCGCAGGTTCTGGTCCTCGGCCATGACGGACCCGCGGACCGCGGCCGGGCTGCTGCGCCGCCAGTCCTGGCTGGCGCTGGTCCGGCAGGCACGGCTGCTGGCGCCGCACGACCTGCCGGGCCCGCGGCTCGGGCTGCTCGAGCAGCTGGCCGGTGCCGCCGCGGCGGGCGTGCGCGTGCCCGCCACGATCGTCACCACCGCACCCGCGCGGGCGGCCCGGCTCCTGCCCGGTGACCGGGTGGTGGTCAAGACGCTCGGCCCGCACTTCGTCGAGCCGGAGCCCGGCACGCTCGACGGCGCCCTGCCGCGGATCCTGCCGCGCGAGGAGCTCGCGGACGGCGACGGGCCCGTGCCGCTGGTCGTCCAGGAGTACGTCCCGCACCTGGCCGAGTACCGCGTGTACGCCATCGGGGGCCGGCTGGTCGCCTTCGAGGTGCGCAAGCCCTCCCCGGAGGCGATCTGGCGCGACCAGGACGCGGTCGAGGTACGGCGGGCGGGCTGCCCCGAGCAGGTGGCCGGGCTCGTCACCGGGCTGGCCGCCCGCTGGCGGCTCGGCTTCGGCGCGTTCGACGTGCTGCTGGCCCGGGACGGCGCCGTCCTGCTCGAGGTGAACGCCGACGGCGACTGGCTCTGGTACGAGGCCAAGGCCGGGACCCGGGAGGTCAGCAGGCAGGTCGCGCTCGCCGTACGGGATCTGCACCTGGCGGCGGGCGGGCGGATCGACAGGGGAGGCGCGGGGCTGCCTGCGCTGCTGGGAGGGTGACCGATGGCCGCGAGTCTGCTCGACCTGGCCGCCCCGTTCGGGGCGGTGGACCGGCCGCAGCGGGTCGGCACCGACGGCTGGATGCCGCGCGAGTGCTCGATGTTCACCGCCTACACCGGCAACCCGTCGGCGGTGGGCGGCCCGTTCCGCCGGAACGCCAGGACCGGCTACGGGACGGGCCGCACCTACGGCGACCCGGAGCGGGCGCGGCTGCTCGCGGTCGCCGAGGCGCTGGAACGCTACGCCGGGCTCGTCGTCGACCGGCGACGGCTCACGGTCGCCACCGCGGCGGAGCTGGGCTCGCAGGCGCTGGATCCTGAACGGATCCCGCGCTGCTCGGCCCGGGAGCTGGCCAGGCAGGGCTGCCCCGTCACGAGGTTCGACGACAAGCGGCCGATCCGCTGGGTCGAGGCCACGGACCTGCACACGGGCCGGCCCGTCCTGGTTCCGGCGGTGATGGCGTTCCTGGAGTTCCCCGAGCTGGACGCGGAGAACTTCTGGATCCCGATCTCCACCGGCTGCGCCGTGCACACCTGCTTCGAGGCGGCGGCCGTCGGCGCGATCTGCGAGGTGATCGAGCGGGACGCGCTCGCGCTGACCTGGCTGCAGCGGCTGCCGCTGCCCAGGCTGGCGCGGTCCTGCCTCTCCCCCGCGGCGCGGTCGATCATCGCGTGGTGTACGGCACGCGGCATCGACTCCCACCTGTTCGACGCCACCACCGACGTCGGCGTGCCCGTCGTGTACTGCCTGCAGACCACCGAGCGGGCCCCGCGCGGCGCCCAGCTCGTGGGCGCCGCCTGCGGTTTCGACGTCGGTCCCCTGGCCGAGCACGCGCTGATGGAGACCATGGGGCTGCGGCCGGGGATCCAGGACCGCCCGGTCCCGAGGAGGTATGCCGACTACCGGTCGGTCGACGACGGCGCGGCCGCGATGGCGCGCCGGAGCAGGCGCTCGGCCTTCGGCTTCCTGCTGGGCGAGCGGCCCAGCTCGGCGCCGCGGGAGGTGGGCCCGCGCTCGGCCCGGGAACGGCTGGCCTGGCTGTTGCGGCGGCTGGAGCGGCTCGGCATGGGCGCGCTGGCGGTCGACCTCACGACCCGGGAGCTGCGCGACAGCGGGCACGTCGCCGTGCGGGTGCTGATCCCGGAGCTGCAGCCGATGTCGGCCCGCCCGCTCGTGCAGTACCGCGGCCACCCTCGCCTGTACTCGGCGCCGCCCCTGATGGGCATGCGCGCCCTGCCCGAGCACCGCCTCAACCCCTACCCCCAGCCGATGGCGTGATGGACATCTGGATCACCCCCAGCGGAGACTTCGGACTGAGCTTCGCCGAGCAGCTGCGCGCGCTGCTGGCGGGCACCGGCCACACGGTGCGCGTGGCCGCCGAGCCCGGGCCTGGCTTCGCCGTCCGCGCCGCGTGGCGGGACGTGCGCGCCGAGTTCGAGGCGTTCGCGGCCACGGTGCGGACGCCGTGGCTGGCGGTGGCGCCCGGGCATCCGTACCTCAGGGTCGGGCCCGCCGTCGTGCCGGGCGTGGCGCCCTGCCATGAGTGCTACCTCGCCCGGGTGCGGCAGCACGGCCCCGCCGACGGGGTCGACGCGGCCCTGGCCGCCCATCCGGAGGTGGGGGTGGGCGGGTTCGCGCCGCACCAGGTCCTGATGGCCGCGGGCATCGCGTTGTCGCTGATCGAGGCGGAGGAGGCGGGGACCCTGGTGACGATCGACTGCCGCACCGACGAGGTCAGCTCGTGGCGGGTGGTGCCCGCGCACGCCTGCCCGGGGTGCGGCCCATGAACGCCTACCCGCGCCTCACCGAGGGGCTGGCCTTCATCCCCGTCGCCGGCGGCTACGTCGTCGAGGGCGGGGAACGCCGCCAGACCCTCACCGGACGCCTCGCGCGCGACGTGCTGCCCGTGCTGCTCCCCCTGCTGGACGGCAGCAGGACCGCCGGCGAGCTCGGGCTCCCGCCGGCGCTGGTCTCCGCGCTGGTACGGCTCGGCCTCGTCAGGCTGCTGGACAGGCCGTGGACGCCTGATCCCGGCGAGCCGGCGGCGTTGCGCGTCTACCTTCAGCGCTCGTACCCGCCGGAACGGGCCGACGGCATCTGGCGGCGCCTGCGCGGATCGCAGGTGGCCATCGTGGGTGACCATCGGCTGTGCGGGCCGCTGGCCTCCGCCCTGGCGCGGTCCGGGGTCGAGGTGGGGCCGGGCTCCGTGGCCATCGCCGTGAACGAACCCGGCGTGGAAGCGGTGCTGCACGTCAGCGCGGGAAGTCACACGGTCGCGGTGGGCCGGGCCGTCCCTGACGCCGGTGCGGACTGCTCCCCCGCGCTGGCCGGCGTCGCGGCCGGGGTGATCGCCGGGATCGCCCTGCGCCTGCTGGGCGAGCACGGGGCTGTAGGCCGGGACGTCCAGGTCGTGGAGTCGGCGGGCCGGGTACGGGTGGTCGAGCAGGTGGGCGCTCTGGCGGGTGGGGTGGGCAAGCGGTACCTGACGGAACACCGCCTGCCGCTCCTGCCGTGGCTACGGGGACTGGCCGCTCCCCTGGGCGCGGTCCGGCTCTACGTGTGTGACGGCCCGGCCTCGTACGTCATCGACCCGATCGCACGCGAGCTGGTCGAACTCGCCGGGCGGGCGCGGCGCGGGGGCGATGGGCCCGCGGTTGTGCTGACATGTCCGGCGACGTGCGATTCATCGGACATCGAGGTGGGCCTCGCGCTGGCGGAGCTCGCGGCGAGCGTCCGCGCCTGGGGTCTGCGAGCTCGGGCGCGCACGCCCAGGCACGACGGCTCGCTGTCCGAACGGCTCGATCTCGACCCGGAGCGCGAGCGGATCGCGCTGGTCGTCGAGCTCTCCCCCGGCCCTCGCGCGGCGCGGCCGGTCAGGCGCCCGATGACCACCTCCTTCGCCGAGCGCCCCCTCGACGGGCGGCGCCTGGCCCGCCTGGCCGAGCGGGCGCGCCGCACGGCCGAGGAGATCTACCCGGACGGCCGGCCGCGATGGACGCTGCACGCCCGCCGGGTTACCGGCATGACGGCCGGCTCGCCGCCGGAGCTGGAGCGGTACCTGGATGATCGGTGTCTGTCGCCCGCGGCGGTGCTGCTGTTCGGCGCCGAGCCGGACCTGATCGGCGCCGGGCTGGCCGCGGGCACGATCCGGCTGCTGGCCGGCCGGGCCGGGATCGCCACCGGGCTGCTCGCGGACCAGGACCTGTACGGCTGCGCCCTCGGGTACGCCGCCTCACCTGAGCCCTCCGCGGTAGTTGCGGGGGGATAGGCCGAACTCCTGGCGGAAGGCGCGGCTGAAGTGGAAGGGGCTGACGAAGCCGGAGGCCGCGGCGACCTGGGCGATGTCGAGGTCCGTGACCTCCAGGAGGCGGGCGGCGTGCCGTACCCGGGCCTCGCGGACGGCGCGCATGGGCGTGCGGCGGGTCTCGGCGGCGAACAGGTGGGCGAAGCGCGACGGCGACAGGGCGACCGCCTTCGCCAGCGACGCGACCGTGTGACGCGCGCCCGGCTCGGCGGCGATGAGCGCCAGCGCCCGCGCGACCCGCGGGTCGCCGGGCGCCTCCCCCAGGCTGACCGAGGAGGTGGCCAGCACCAGGATCTCCTCCAGCGCGCCGAGCACGAGCTCCCGCGCCGGAGCCGCCGTCGCGACCGCCGGGGCCACGGCATTCCGCAGGCCGGGCTCGCCCTGCTCGGCGTCGGGCACGGGCTCGGGATGGCCGGCCGGGAGGCGGGCATCGTGGTGAGCGCGGTGGAAGGCCGACCGGATGCGCGGGTGCAGCGCGGCGGGCACGCCCGCCACCAGGTGGAACCCGGGCACGAGCGTGTGCGGCGCCAGCCACGCGGGCCAGGAGGGCCGGGGCTGGAAGTGGGCCCACCAGAAGCGCCAGCGGGTCTGCTCTGGCGCGACCCGGTAGTGCTGCGGCGCCCGGGATCCCAGCACGACGAGGTCGCCGGGATGGGCCAGGCAGGCCGTACCCGACTGCTCGACCGTGCCGGCGCCGGCCTGCGTCCAGATGAGCAGCCAGCTAGGCGAGCCCGTCGAGCGGCGGATCGCGTAACCGGGCGGCTTGTCGTGATGTCCCACGATCATCAGCTCGGCAGCAGGAACAGACATGTCCTCAGCGGTCACAGACATACCCTTCCGCATGCGGGCTGCCTACCGTGAGAGGTATGAGGCTCAACGATTTCGAGGAGCGGGGCTACGTGATCGTGCCCGCGCTGCTGTCGCCGGACGAGGTGGCCGAGCTGCGCGAGGAGTTCATGGCCCTGCATGCCAGGGGTCCCATCCCACGGCATTTCACCCCGGCTCCGCAGCAGCCGGGCCGGCCGTACGACGTGCTGCGCGACTACCCGCGCGTCATGCACCCGCACCAGGTGAACGACGTGGCCCTGCGCTACCTGCTGGACGCCAGGATCGCGGCGATCTTGCGTGAGCTGCTCCAGGAGGAGCCGATAGCAGCCCAGAGCATGTTCTACTTCAAGCCGCCCGGCGCCAAGGGGCAGGCGCTGCACCAGGACAACTTCTACCTCCAGGTCGAACCGGGCACCTGCGTGGCCGCCTGGATCGCGCTGGACAAGGTCGACCGGGCCAACGGCGGGCTCGAGGTCGTGCCGGGAACGCACAAGATGGACCTGTTCTGTCCCGAGGACTCCGACCCGAGCGTGTCGTTCACGCGGGACTACGTGCCGCCGCCGCCCGGCCTGGAACGGGTACCGGTCGACATAGAGGCGGGCGACGTGCTGTTCTTCAACGGCAGCCTGGTGCACGGCTCGGAGCCCAACAGCACTACCGACCGCTTCAGGCGCAGCTTCATCTGCCACTACGCCGGCCGGTCGGCCGAGCGCATCGCCACGTACTACCCGACGATCACCATGGACGGCGAGCCGATCCAGCTGGAGCCCGCCACGGGCGGCGGGCCCTGCGGGACGGAGATCGACGGCCCGCACTAACCGCCGGAGATGTCCGACTCGGCATCGTCGGGCACGACGCAGTCCCACGGATCGTCCAGCCAGCCGTCCGGCAGCAGCACCTTGGCGCGCTCGCCCGACTTGCCGCGCGGGGTGTCGGTGTTGGGCGGCCACGGCTGGTCGCGGTCGAGCTTGGCCAGGCTCTCCCGCAGCCCGTCCAGCGACTCGGACGTGGCCAGCTCGCGCCGCACCGCGCCGCCGACGGTGAACCCCTTGAGGTACCAGCCGACGTGCTTGCGGAAGTCGGCGATCGCGTACCGCTCCTGGTCGAAGCACTCGGTCAGGCCCTGGGCGTGGCGGAGCATCGTGTCGGCCACCTCGCCGAGGGACGGCCTCGTCCTGGTGTCGTCGCCGTTGAAGGCGTTCTCGAGATCCGCGAACAGCCACGGGCGTCCCAGGCAGCCGCGCCCCACGACCACCCCGTCGCAGCCGGTTTCCGCCACCATCCGCACCGCGTCGTCGGCGCTCCAGATGTCGCCGTTGCCCAGCACCGGGATCTCCTCGACCGCCTCCTTGAGCCGGGCGATCGCCTCCCAGTCGGCGACCCCGCCGTAGTGCTGCTTGGCCGTACGGGCATGCAGCGCGATCGCCGCGACACCCTCCTCGACGGCGATCCGCCCCGCGTCCAGATAGGTCAGGTGATCGTCGTCGATGCCCTTGCGCATCTTCATCGTCACCGGCAGCGCTCCCGCGTTCGCGACGGCCTCACGCAGGATGCGCCGCAGCAGGTTCCTCTTGTACGGCAGGGCCGAGCCGCCACCCCGCCGGGTCACCTTCGGAACCGGGCACCCGAAGTTCAGGTCGATGTGGTCGGCCAGGTCCTCCTCGGCGATCATCTTGACCGCCCGGCCCACGGTCTCGGGGTCGACGCCGTACAGCTGGATGCTCCTGGGCGTCTCCGACTCGGCGAACCTGATCATCCTGAGCGTCTTGGGATTACGCTCCACCAGCGCCCGCGTCGTGATCATCTCGCAGACGAACAGCCCCGCGCCCTGCTCCCTGCACAGCACCCGGAACGGCGAGTTCGTGATCCCCGCCATGGGCGCCAGCACAACCGGCGGCCACACCCCTATCGGCCCAATCTTCACCCCCTCAGTTGTAGCGCACCTCCAGCCTCGGGAGGTATTCGCGGATAGGCTGAAGCCGGCGACTCGGCTGGGGAGGCGATGGATGCTGCTGCGACTGCGTATCGCGCTGCCCGACAAACCTGGCTCGCTCGCCCAGGTGACCAGGGCGCTCGGCGCGACGGGCGCCGACATCACGCAGGTGATCGTCCTGGATCGGGGCGCGGGCCGGGCCGTCGACGACCTGACGGTCTTCTGCCCCGAGGGCACGCCCAAGCAATCCCTGGCCAAGGGGGTGGAGAGCGTGCCCGGCGTGACCGTCGAGGGCATCTGGACCACCCGGGAGGCGCCGGGCACCTATCCCGAGCTGGAGATACTCAAGTACATCGCCACCGCGGGCGACCGGGCGCTCACCACGCTCGTCGACTCGCTGCCGGTCCTGTTCAGCGCCGACTGGGCGGCCACCGCCGGCGAGCACGGCGTCGTCTACACCAGCTGGCGTGCCCCGCAGGACATCCCGAGCCTGCCCGACACGCCGCCGCGTCCGGTGGCCACCACGCTCGACGGCGGGCTGCACCTCATCCACGCCCCGCTGCCGCCGCTCGCGCTGACGCTCCTGCTGGCTCGCACCGACGGTCCCGCCTTCCACCGGATCGAGGTCCACCGGCTCACGCGCATCCTGGAGATCTTCCTCAGCCTCCCCGCGACGGAGCGCAGCGTGGCACGCCAGCTCCGCAAGTGAGCATCCGGTCAGGAAACCCGGTACAATCGACGGGCAACGCGGAAGTGGCTCAGTGGTAGAGCATCACCTTGCCAAGGTGAGGGTCGCGGGTTCGAATCCCGTCTTCCGCTCGGAGACCGCCTCGGTGGAGTGGCCGAGAGGCGAGGCAGCGGCCTGCAAAGCCGTATACGCGGGTTCAAATCCCGTCTCCACCTCACGGACGATTAGCTCAGCGGGAGAGCGCTTCCCTGACACGGAAGAGGTCACTGGTTCAATCCCAGTATCGTCCACCACAAAGCCCCAGCTCACAGAGCTGGGGCCTTTTTGTTCAGCTGCCTGTGGTCGAGAAGGCTCTACAACCGCGACATGTCTGCTCGAGCCTCGAAGAGGCGTTCCGCCTCCGCGACCGCGTCGGCCAGGGCCTCGGGCTCCGGCCGCAGCCCGGCCAGGATCGTGTCCAGCTCCCGCAGTCCCGCCCGGCTCAGCAGCCGCTTCTCGTTGGTGACCCACTCGCCGCGCTCCGCGAGGATGGCGTGCGCGGTCTGCACGGCAGCGGTGGCCACGGCACCGGCGACCTCGGTGGCCTGCCCGTGCGGGAGGTAGGCCCCCTTGGCGTACCGCAGCGTCAGATCCGCCCGCCCGCGCCACATAGCGGGCGCCGACTCCCGTAGCGCCCGCGGATAGCCGGGCCGCGGCAGCTCTCCGCGCAGCACCCGGTTCAGGGCGAGCTCGGCCACCACCAGATAGCTGGGGATGCCCGCCAGGTGGAACATCAGCGGCTCCCAGCGGAAGCGCCCCTGCTGGGCCTCGGCGAGCTCGTGTTCGACGACGTCGAGATCGCGGTAGTGGACGTCGACGCGCCTGCCCGACACGGACAGCCACGCGCCGCCGTTGAAGACCCCGCCGCCCCAGCCGCCGATCTCGGACACCTCGCCTTCCCATCCGACGGCCCGCAGCTCGTCAGGATCGAAGGCGCCGCGGTAGTAGATGGCGAAGTCCCAGTCGCTGTCTGGAGTGTGGGTGCCCTGCGCGCGCGACCCGCCAAGAGTGACAGCCCGTACGGCGGGCAACCCGGCAAGCCGGTCAGCGACAAGGCCGAGAAACATCTCATCGGTCATGAGAATCCGATCGGAAGAAGTGAATGACAGACACCACGGGCACCGCCGACCCCACGCCGGAGCCAGGCTCGAACGCCGCGCCACAGGTCATCGGTGCCGGATCATCACTTCATGATCCACGACCCTACAACAGCACTCAGAGGCGCAGCAAACAGCGTGAGGGTGGCCGGCTGGGATTCGAAGTCGTCCTCGACGATTTCGTCAGGATATCTTGACGAACACGGAGAGCGTCAAGGTATCTTGACGCCCATGACTCTGAAGTTCGCCGACATCCCCGGACACGAGGGGTTCGCTGCGCCGGTGCTTCCCGGCGGGGAGCTGGCCCGCTCCGCCAGCGCGTTCACCAGGGACTTCGTCGGCTACCGGGCCGCGTGTTCCTGCGGGTGGTCCGATCGGCGGCAGTATCCGGCCACGCCCGAGGGGGCCAAGGACGCGGAGGGCCGATGGACCGTCCACGCAGGGCCGCTGCTGCTGGCCGCGCCGCCCAGCTGGCTGGTGATCAAGTCGAACCTGCTGTGCGAGCAGATCGTGAACCTCACGGCCGACCGGCCTCTGGCCTCCCTCACCTTGCTGTCACAGGTGGAAAGCTGGCAGCGCACCCTGCTCGAGCAGGCCGTCGCCAAGGCCAGGGAGAGCGGCGCCTCCTGGTCGGAGGTGGGGGAGGCGATGGGGATCTCCAAGCAGGCCGCCCACGAGCGGTTCAGACCCCACGTGGACTAGCCGCGGACTCCAGCAGCACGCAGCACTCCCCCGCGCGCGGGTCCAGCCTCGCCCGCACCCCGGTGACCTCGAGCCCGTCCAGGTAGCCGGTCATGAACTGCTGGTTCATCGCGCACACCAGGTCGGGGGCCTGGGCGGCCAGCGGGTGGAACGGGCAGTTGCGCAGGCGGACCCGGGTCGGGCTCACCCGGTCGGGCTCGAAGCCGAGCCGTTCGAGGATGTCCCGGCAGAACGTGAGCGCGCGCTCCGCGCCGAGCCGCCCGGGGCGGGCCGCCGCGCGATCGGCGGCGCCCAGCTCCCGGCCACGCTCCCGTGAGGTCCTGATGGCGGCCTCGGTGCCCGCCTCGCCGGAACGCTGGCCGATGATCGCCTCGAGGAAGAGCCCGGCCAGGAACTCGTGGCGCCGCTCGGGGATGCTGACGTGGATCTGGGTGTCGGCCGGCAGGTAGACCTTGGGCTGGCGGCCGACCTTGCGCACTCCCTCCGGCGCCGCGTACTCGGCGCGCAGCAGCCCGGCGGCGACCAGCTTGTCCAGGTGGAAGGCGGCCAGCTTGCGGGAGATGCCGGCGTTCTCTGCGGCCTCGTCGCGCGTCACGGGACGCCTGGCACGCCGTACGTAGAGGAAAAGCTCCCTGCGCGAGCGCTCGCCGAGCGCGCCCACGAGCTCCAGATCCATGCATACCTCCCATGAGCGTTGGCGTAATTCTACGTCTTGACTGTCCGGCGGAATAAGACCAGCATTGATTAGTGAAACCCTTCTTGCAAGGGAGGTGGTCGCCGTGGAGACAGGCAAGCAGCCGGTGAGCGCCGTGCTCGCCGGACCGTACGGTCACCCGTACCATCCGATCCTGGTCACCGTGCCCATCGGCGCCTGGGTGTCCAGCCTGGCCTTCGACGTCGCCTCCCATGTCGTGGACAACGGCCAGTTCCTTACCTACGGGGCGCGGTGGCTCATCGCGATCGGCATCGTCGGCGCGGTCGCCGCGGCCTGCGTCGGGGCGCTCGACCTGTTCGCCATCCCGACTGGCACCCGCGCCTTCCGCACGGGCCTGCTGCACATGAGCCTGACCCTGTCGGTGACCGCCGCCTACGCGGTCAACCTGTGGTGGCGGCTCAACGGCGGCGACGGAGCGGGCGTGCTCGTCCTCAACGCGGCCTCCCTGGCCGTGCTGTCCATCGCCGGATATCTCGGCGGCAAGCTCGCTTTCCGGTACGGCGTGCGCGTCGCCGACGAGAGCGCGCAGGCCGAAGGGTTCACCCATCACGCTGAGAGGTAGCCATGGAAATCGCCGCGCTGATCACCTGGATCCTCACCGCTCTGGGCGGCCTGACCATGCTGGGCATGTGGCTCTCACACGGCGGCGCCCGCCAGGGCGGCACCACGCACCTGCCCGTTCCCGTCATCTTCGGCCACTTCGCCCTGGCCGCCCTCGGCCTGCTCGCGTGGATCTTCTACGTCGTCACCGACGCCAAGGCCCTGGCCTGGACCGCCCTGATCCTGCTCCTGCTGGTCGCCGTCCTCGGCTTCACCATGCTCGCCCGCTGGCTTCCGGTACGGCGCGCCAAGGCGACCGTGACAGCCGGGCAGCCGGAAACCGCGGCCTCGGCCCCGCCGGAGAGCCACTTCCCCGTGGCGATCGTGGGCGGCCACGGCGTGCTGGCCGTGGCGACGCTGGTGCTCGTACTGCTGAGCACCCTGACCGGCTGACGGCCCGCCGTACAGCCGGATCGTGCCGGATCGCCCGCGGCGGGCTATCGTCGAGGTGGGCGTGTGAGGGCGCCTCCGGGTCCGCGGGCAGGACTGAGTCCACCTCAGCTCACCGAGCTCGACGAAGCCGACGATCTCCTTTCGGCCTGATACGCGGACCGCAGGCCACGAAGGAGACGTCATGCCCGAGCTTCCCGAGCGCCCCGACCTCGACCAGCTGCGCCGCCAGGCCAAGGAACTGCTGCGCGAGGCCAGGGCGGGCGATCGCGCCGCGCTGACCCGCATGGGCACGGTGTCGCCCGGCCTGACGCTGGCCGGCGCCCAGCTCGCGATCGCCCGCGAGTACGGCTTCGCCGGGTGGTCCAGGTGACCCCGCTGATCACGTCCGCGAGCTACGGCGACGCCGAGGTGGCGGCGGTGCTCATCGAGGCGGGCGCCGACCTGGAGGCCACCGCTGCGCAGACCTCCGGCGGGGTGCCGGGCGGGACCGCGCTGCTCCATGCGGCGGTGTTCGGCATGACCGAGGTACTGGACCTGCTGCTGGCGGCCGGTGCGCCGGTGAACAGCCTCAGCGAGGCCGCGGCGGCCGGCGATGTCACCGGCTGGCTGGGCCGGGACACCCCGGTGCAGGACCGCGTCCGTGCCCTGGCGATGGCCGCCGACCACCAGCGGCTGGACGTGATCGACCAGCTGCTGGCCGCCGGGACCCCGATCGACGCCGAGGACGACCGCTACCGCCTCCAGGCGTTGCGGCTTGCGACGGAGAACGGCAGGACGGCCGGCGTCGAGCACCTGCTCCGCCGCGGCGCCACTCCAATCCTCTATCTCGATCGGTGATGGATGCGATCGCGCATCGGTCCTGGTTCGCGTGGATCGCCCGCTGTCGAATGTGGATATGTCGTGGTTTGTGGTTCAGGCGGATGAGGCCGAGGTCGTCGAGCTGCCCGGTGGTGGCGCGTTCCGGTTGCTGGCCGACGGTCGTGACACAGGTGGTGCTCTGGGGGCGAACCGGCTGGCGCTGGGTGCGGGAGCAGACGGAGCCCGCACCCACTTTCACGCGCGGTCGTCGGAGACGTTCTTCGTGGTGTCCGGTGTCGTGGAGTTCTTCCTCGACGGGAAGCTGACGAGCGTGGGTGCCGGCGGGATGGTGGTGATCCCGCCCGGCGTGCCGCACGCCTTCGGCGCCGCGCCCGGGTCGGCCGCCGACCTGTTCGCTGTCCTCACGCCGGGTGTCGACCGGTTCGAGTACTTCAGGACACTCGGGAGGGTCCAGCGCGGCGAGGAGTCCTTCGACACGCTGCTGCCCGAGCAGGACCGCTTCGACGTCCATTTCCTGGACGCCACCGCCTGGCGCGAGGCCCGCGGTCGCTAACCCCCGAGGAAGGCCCGGGCGTTGCGGCGGGCGAAGTCCAGGAACGTGGTGGGTTCGAGGCCGAACCTCTGGTGGGTCTCCGTCCAGACGTGCGTCTCGGGGCGGCGCAGGCGCTCGGCGAGCAGCTCGCCGACGATGCGCATGGCGAGCGCGGGCGTTCCCCGGCTTTCCAGCTCGCGCAGCTTGTCCTCCAGCGTGAGGTTCACGTAGTGGAAGGCGGTCCCCGTCGCCTCCGAGATCCGCTCGGCGACCTCCTTCATCGACAGCGCCTCGGGGCCGCTGATGTCGTAGGCCCTGCCCTGGTGGCCGTCGGAGCGCAGCAGCGCGACGGCCACCTTGGCGACGTCCTCGACGTCGACCGGCGCGAGCCTGGTCTCGCCGATCGGCATGCGCAGCTCCCGCCGCTCCGGATCGACGCCCGTGAGCGTGCCCGGCAGGTAGAACTGCATGAACTGGCTCGGCCGCAACTGGGTCCACGCCATCCCCGACGCCTCGAGGTGGCGCTCGATCGCCGCGTGCTCACGCGTCCCGGTGAACGCCTCGAGGTCGAAGCCGACCCCGGCCTCCTTTCCCGAATACTTCACGATGTACGGCACGCCGGCCGCCCCGGCCGCGTCGATGAACGTGCACTGCGTCTCCAGCATCCGCTCCCTGGCGGAGGAGATCATGAGGACTCGGTGGACACCGTCCAGTGCGGCCTTCAGCGAATCCGGCCGCGACATGTCCCCTTCGACGAGCTCCACCCCTGGCAGCCCGTCGAGCCTGCGTGCCCTGCCGCGGTCCCTGGTCAGCGCCCGCACGGGGACGCCCTGCCTGACGCATTCGCGGACGACCGCCGATCCGCTGAGCCCGGTGGCTCCTGTCACCAAAATCATGACTACGACGTTAATAGCGTTTACTACAAAAAAACAAGTACTAACTTCTCCCTCTGTAGAATGAGGGCATGACGACGCCCCGCACGTACGGTGACCCGTGCGCCCTCACGCGCGCCCTCGATGTGATCGGCGAGCGGTGGGCCCTGGTGATAGTCCGTGAGCTGCTGTTCGGACCCAAGCGCTACAGCGACCTGCAGGGCGGCCTGCCCAACGCCAGCCCCACCGTGCTGGCGCAACGGCTCAAGGAGCTGGAGGGCGCGGACGTGATCCAGCGCCGCAAGCTGGGCCCACCGGCCCGGGCCTGGGTGTACGAGCTGACCGACTGGGGTCGTGAGCTGGAGCCGATCCTGGTGCGGCTCGGCCACTGGGGCCGCCGTACCCCCCGCCACGACGCGGCGGGGATGCTGAGCACCGACTCGCTGATGCTCGCGCTGGAGAGCCACCTCGACCTCACCCGCCTGGGCGGCCTGACCGCCACGTACCTGGTCGATCTGGGCGAGGACCTCTTCACCGTCCGCCTGGTGGACGGTGCGCTCGCCATCCGGCGCGAGGAGCCGGCGCACCACGACGCGGCCGTCAGGACCGACCCGACGACGTTCAAGGCCCTGGTGATCGAGGGCCGCCCGGCGGGCGAGCTCGGCGGCCGGCTGACGGCCACCGGCGATCTCGAGGCCCTCGATCGGCTGCTCGGCGCCCTGAGCGACTGATCCAGGACCAGTCGAGGTGCACGGGACACGCGGCTGGGGCTTTGATCGAAGGTGGGGCGGGATGGCTGGGGCTTCTCTATGATCAAGGCCAGCAAGTCGCGAAATTTCCTCACGTGCACATTCGCCGGCGTAGCCACGCCGGAAAGCGAAGGAGACCGAGATGGTCGCACGATGGGCCGGGTTACCCGTACTCGCCGCGGTGATGCTCCTGGCCACCGCGTGCGTCAACCCGAGCGCCGGCCAGTCGCAGCAGCCCGGCACGAGCGCGAGCACGAGCACTGGCGCGCAGAAACGCATCGCGTTCTTCGGCTTCGCCAAGGCCAACTCGTTCGCCTCGGCCACCTTCGCCGGCATCGAGGACTACGCCAAGGCGCACGGCGCCACGGCCGAGTTCTTCGACCCCAACTTCGACGCCCAGGCGCAGGTCCGGCAGATCCAGGACGCCGTCACCGCCAAACGCTTCGACGTGTTCGTCGTCCAGGCCAACGACGGCGCCGCCGTGGCTCCCGCGCTGCGGTCGGCCGTGCAGGCCGGCATCGCGGTCGTCATCCACTTCACCCCCGCCGGCACCCGCTACGACACCGCGCAGCCCCAGGTGGACGGCACGGTCACGCTGGTGGACGTGCCCACGCAGAACGGCGAGACCCTCGGCAGGCTGGCGGTGCAGGCCTGCCAGAGCAGGAAGCTGAACCCATGCGAGGTCGGCTACCTGGAGGGGCTGAAGGCGCTGCCGCTGGACAACGCCAGGACGAACGCGGCCGTCGGCGCGCTGAAGCAGGCGCCCGGCGTCAAGCTCGTGGCGCAGCTGGAAGGCGGCTACACCCAGGACACCGGCCGCAAGGCCATGCAGGACATCCTCCAGCGCGACCCGGGCATCGACGTCGTCATCGGATCCTCGCAGGCCGTCGCCGGCGCCGAGGCGGTGGCCAAGGGCAAGCACATCATGTACGTGGCCAACGGCGGCTCGCGCCAGACGGTCGAGGCGGTCCAGGCCGGCCGCTGGTTCGCCGCCTACTACCTGCCGGTCCGCACCCTCGGTGCCAAGGCGGCCGAGCTGGGCCTGGACAAGGCGCAGGGCAAGCAGGTGCCCGCCGCCAACATCATGACCGACGTCCAGCCGGGCAAGAGCCTGGGCACCAAGGAGGTGCTGGCCGGGGTCACCGGCGAGTACGACGAATGATCCGGCTGGAGGGCGTCACCAAGAGCTACGCGGGCACGACCGTGCTGCACCAGGTGAGCCTGGACATCGCGCCCGGCCGGGTGCACGGCCTGGTCGGCGAGAACGGGGCAGGCAAGAGCACCCTGGCGCGGATCCTGTCCGGCCTCACCCCGCCGGACGCGGGCCGCGTCCTGCTCGACGGGCGGCCCGTGAAACCGCGCGCGGCGCACGGGATCACGCTGGTGACGCAGGAGGTGACGCTGGTCCCCGCGCTGACGGTGCTGGAGAACGTCTTCCTCGGCAGTTGGTCCAGCCGCGGCGGCTGGTGGACTCCGCAGGCTGACCGCGAGCGCCTGGCGGCGCTGCTCCGCCGTACCGGATTCGCGATCGAGGCGGACAGGCCCGTGCGCGAGCTGTCGGTGGCCGACCGGCAGCGCGTGGAGATTCTGCGCGCGCTGGCGGGCGAGCCCAGAGTGATCGCGCTGGACGAGCCGACGGCGCTGTTCACGCAGGCCGAGACGGACCAGCTGCTGGACCTGCTGCGGCGGCTGGCGGCCGGCGGCACGGCCGTGGTGCTGATCTCCCACCGGCTGCCGGAGGTGCTGTCGGTGTGCGAGGTCGTCACCGTGCTACGCGACGGGCGGCACGTGCTGACCTCGCCCGCCTCGGAACAGACGTCGGACTCGCTGGTGCGGCGCATGGTCGGGCGCCCGATCGAGGTGCTCTATCCCGAGCCCGCCCCGGTCGCGGACGACGCGCCCGTGGTCCTGTCCGTCACCGGCCTGCGCGGGGCGGGCCCGCTCCACGTGCCCGAGCTGAAGGTCCGCGCGGGTGAGATCGTCGGACTGGCCGGGCTGGTCGGCAGCGGCAGGACGCGGACGCTGCGGCTGCTGTTCGGCGCCGAGCGCCGCACGTCCGGCCGGGTGGAGATCGACGGCCGGCAGGTACGGCGGGCCGCGCCGGCCGCGGCGATGGCACGCGGCATGGCCATGGTGCCCGAGTCGCGCCAGGACCAGGGCCTGGTGCTGGTGCGCTCGCTGCGCGAGAACCTGGCGCTGGCCAGCCTGCCCGCCCGGCAGCGCGCGGGCTTCGTACGGCAAGCCGCCGAGACCCGCGACGCCGCCGCCTGGACCGACCGGCTGGACATCACGGCCGCCGATCCGCGCGGGCCGATCGCCGGCCTGTCGGGAGGCAACCAGCAGAAGGCGATGTTCGGCAAGTGGCTCCTGCGCGAGCCCCGGGTGCTGCTGGTGGACGAGCCGACCCGCGGGGTGGACGTGGCCGTGAAGATCGAGATCCACCGGCTGCTGGTCGAGCTGGCGGCGCGCGGCATCGCCGTCCTGATGGTCTCCTCCGAGATCGAGGAGGTCCTCGGCCTGTCCCACCGCGTCGTGGTGATGCGCGCGGGCACGGTCGTGGGCGAGTTCCGGCGCGGGAGCGCCGCGCGGGAGGACGTCATGGCGCTCGCGTTCGCCGGGGAGCCGTCGTGAGAGTGCGCGACTCCGGCATCCTGCTGGCGCTGATCGCCCTGGCCGTGGCGCTGTCGCTGGCGACGGGCACGTTCCTCACCCAGGGCAACCTGGTCAACCTGCTCGACCAGGCCGTCATCGTGGGGCTGCTGACCTGCGGCATCACGATGTGCATGATCGGCGGGGTGTTCGACCTGTCGGCCAGTGCCGTGCTCGCGGTCAGCGCGATCGTGGCCGTGCTGGTCACCAGGGTCGCCGGCGTGGGCGCAGGGTTCGCCGCGGCGGTGCTGGCCGGCGCGCTGATGGGCGCGGTCAACGGGACGGTCGTGGTGCTGTCACGCGTCCACTCCTTCATCGTGACCCTGGCGCTGAGCATCGTCTTTCGCGGCCTGGCCCTCATCCTCACCGGCGGGGCGATCGTCTACCCGGACGCGGCACGGCTGACGGCCTTCCAGTCGCTGAGCTGGCCGACGGTGCTGGGCGGGGTCACCGTACCGTCGCTGATGCTGCTCGCCGTGGCGGTGGTGACCTCGCTCGTGCTGTGGCGGACCACCCTGGGGCGGCGCGTGTACGCCGTGGGCGGCAACCCGGAGGCGGCCCGGCTGTCCGGTATCGGGGTGGGGCGGGTGCGGGTCGTCGTGTTCACCGTCAGCGGGATCTGCGCGGCGCTGGCGGGGCTGGTGCTCGCCGCCCGAGGCGGTTCCGCGCAGGCGAGCATGGGCACGCTGCTCGAGCTCAGCGCGATCGCCGCCGCCGTGATCGGGGGCACCAGCATCCTGGGCGGGGAGGGCGCCATCTGGCGCGGCATGGCGGGCGTGGCGATCCTCACGCTGATCGGCAACGGCTTCAACCTGCTCGGCTGGGACACCACCTACGAGCCGATCGTCGAAGGCGTGCTCATCCTGGCCGCGGTGAGCACCGACTACGCACTTCGCCAACGCAGGGCGTAACTGTGAAAAACCCTCATGTAAGGCACTACCATCTGTTCATCGAATGGGCGCTCACCCGAGGTGCGAACATGACCAACCCGACGCGCGTGCCGTCCGGGATCAACCCGAACGTCCCCAATGCCGCGCGCATGTACGACTACTACCTCGGCGGCAAGGACAATTTCGCGGCCGATCGTGAGGCCGCGGAGAAGATCATGGCGCTCGGTCCGAGCAGGCAGATCTGCCTGGCCAACCGGTGGTTCCTGGGCAGGGCGGTCAGGTTCATCGCCAACCAGGGCATCCGGCAGTTCATCGACCTGGGCACCGGTCTGCCCAACCAGAACAACGTCCACCAGGTGGCGCGGCAGGTCCACCCGAACGCGCCGGTCGTCTACGTCGACCACGACCCGGTCGTCATCGTCCACGCCCGCGCCCTGCTGGCCGACGTGAACGGCAACACCGCCTTCGCGCACGCCGACATCAGGGACCCCGGGTCCATCCTCGACCACCCGGACGTCGAGCAGCTGATCGACTTCTCCCAGCCCGTCGGCGTGGTGTTCCTGGGCGTGCTGCACTGCCTCACCGACGAGGAGGACCCCTACCGGGTGGTCCGCGCCTTCGCCGACAGGATGGCGCCGGGCAGCTACCTGATCGTGTCGCACCTGACGGACGACGCCCATCCCGAGGTCGGCGTGGCCGCCCGCGAGGTCTACGACAAGGCCGACACTCCGCTGATCCACCGCAGCCACGAGCGGATCGCCCGCCTGTTCGACGGCTTCGACGTGGTCGAGCCCGGGGTGGTCCACGTCGCGGACTGGCGGCCGGAGGAACCGCGGGAGGAAGACCCCGTGGGCAGCGAGTGGTGGTACGTCGGCGTCGCCCGCAAGCCCTAGCGGACGACCAGGACGATCTTGCCGTGGCTGTGCCTGCTCTCCACGAGCCGGTGCGCCTCAGCGACCTGGTCGAGCGGGAGCGTGCCCGCGACGACGGGCTGGAGCGTACGGCCCAGCAGCCCGGCCAGCGTCCGGGTGCGTGCGCCGTCGTCCTGGATGAGCACGCCGTGGAAGGTGAGGTTGGCGTCGATGACGGCGTCCAGGTCCAGGCTCGGGGTCTCGATCGAGGCCAGTTGCCCGTGCGGGCGGACCGCGGACAGGCTGTCGTTCATCACGGTCCCGCCGAAGAGGTCCACGATGGCGTCGACCGGCTCCGCGACCTGGGAGGCCACGTCGGTGGTGCGGTAGTCGACGCAGTGTAGGGCGCCGAGCTCGGTGAGCAGCCGGTGTGACGGCTCGCTCCCGACCGCGATGACGCGCAGCCCCGCCTCGGCGGCCAGCTGCAGGAGGAACGTGCCGACGCCTCCGCTCGCCCCGTGCACCAGGATGGTCGCGCCCGGTGGCAGGTCCAGCCGCCGCAGCACCTCGTACGCGGTGCCGCCCGCCAGGGGTACGGCTGCCGCCTCCACGAACGAGACGCCCTCCGGAATGGCCGCGACCAGGTCGGCGCGGACCGTGGCCAGTTCGGCGTAACCACCGCCGCCCGAGGGGAAGGGCGTCATGGCCATGACGCGGTCGCCCGCCCTGAACCCGTCCACGCCGGGCCCCACCTGGTCGATCACGCCCGCCACGTCGTAGCCGAGCACGCACCCGTCGGCGAGTCCCGCCCAGGAGCCGTCGGCCCGGTTGCCCGCGTCGACCAGGTTCACCCCGGCGGCGTGGACCGCGATGCGAACCTCGCCGGGACCGGCCTGGGGATCAGGGAGCTCGGCCAGCCGCAGCACCTCTGGACCCCCGAACCCGTCGACGATCACGGCTTTCACGGGGACTCCTCACAGCAGCGGACGAATTCCTGGACGACGGGGTTGGCGTCGTCGGCGGGCGCCCAGGCGACGGCGACCCGGCTCGGGCTGACACCGCTGACGGGGCGGTACGTGACGCCGGGGCGCGCGTAGAAGCGGGCCGCGGATTCGGGGGCCAGGGCGACGCCGTAGCCGTTGGCGATCGCGCTCAGCCAGTCGTCGGGCTGGTCGGTGACGGCGCCGATGTGGACCGGGTGTCCCTCGCGCTCGTCGGCGGCCAGCCAGTAGTCACGCCACCAGCCCGTCTCCGGCGGGGCCGCGACGAACGGCTCGTCCCACAGGTCGCGGAAGGGGATCAGGTCGCGCTCGGCGAGCGGGTGCGTGCTGGCCAGCGCGACCAGGCGCGGCTCGCTGAACAGCGTCCTGACGCGCAGGCCTTCCTGTCCGGGGAACGGCAGGCGCAGCAGGGCGACGTCGACGTCCCCGTCGGCGAGCCCGGCGGTCGGGTTCGACCAGGCCGCCTGCCGCATGTCGACCCGCCAGCCGGGGCGGTGGCGGGCGAAGGCGGCGATGATGTGCTGGGTGGCCTCGTTGGCGGCGCTGGCGATGAAGCCGACCCGCAGCACGCGGGCCGCCCTGCTGGCCACCTGGCGGGTCTCCCGCAGCGCCCTGTCCCATTCGGCCAGCAGCGTGGGCACCTTCTCGGCCAGGGCCTGGCCCGGCTCGGTGAGCGCCATCCCGGCCTTCGATCGCGTGAAAAGGCGCATGCCGAGCTGGGCCTCGAGCTGCTTGATCTGCTTGGTCAGCGCGGGCTGGGAGACGAACAGCCGATCGGCGGCGCGGGTGAGGGTGCCCTCCTCGGCCACGGCGATGAAGTACCGCAGCAACCGCGTGTCGACATCCATGCCATCAGGTTATAGATACAGGTATTGGACGCCCGATCCGGCTCCCCTCGAGACTCGGAGCATGCAGGCCGCATACGTCGCCCTAACCCTCCTCACGATCGTGGCCAACGCGTGGGCCGCCATCGCGGACTTCGCGCGGGCCAGGGTCGTCCTGGTCAACGCGGCGGCCGTGGGCATCCCGCGGTCCTGGCTCCCCCTGCTCGCCCTGCCGAAGGCCGCCGGCGCCGCCGGCCTCCTGCTCGGCCTGCTGAGCGTCCCCTACATCGGCACCGCCGCCGCGGCCGGGCTCGTGCTGTTCTTCGCCGGCGCGCTCGCCGTGCACGTGCGCGCCCGCGTCTTCCGGCCGATCGGCTTCCCCGCGGCCTTCTTCGCGCTGGCCGTCGCCTCCCTCGTCCTGGCCACCCTCACCTAGTGGGGACGAGGAAACGCTGCTTGACGCCCCGCCGGCCGATGAAGCGGCCGCCGTTGCGCTCGATCGCGCGACGGGAGAACTCGTTGGTGTCGTCGCAGGTGAGCAGCACCGGGTCGATGCCGAGCCGACACGCGACCGGCAGGGCGGCGCGCAGCATGGCGGTGGCGTGGCCCCGGTTCCTGGCGGTGGGGCGCACGTCGTAGCCGATGTGGCCGCCGGCGTCCTCCAGGGCCGGGGTGAGGCGGTGGCGGATGGCCAGCCGCCCGAGGAACTCCTGGCCGTCGATCCACCACAGGGTGGTGGATGGGACGAACCCCTCCGGGCGTGGGGTGCTCTCCAGGGATTCGTCGAGCAGCCGGGTCACGTAGCGATTGAACGCGCCCGGGTCGGACAGCCCGTCGGCATTCAGGCTCGCGACGAACCAGGGCGGCGGCTCGGGGTGGGTGTGGAACTCGCGGACGGCGGCGACGAAGGACTCGTGGACCGTGATGGCGGGCGGCATCAGTTCCGGCATGGTTTAAGGCTCTTGAGGAAGGCCGCCGCTGTCCACCGGATGAACCCGCGGCGGCGATCACGGTGTCTCGCTGTAGCTGGGAGATGCCGGGGAGGTGGACGCCCGTTTCGCGGCGGCTCGCGGTAGCAGGGTCATGAGGGCGACCAGGAGGAGAGCGGCGGGGATGCCCCAGGTGAGGGCGTCGGGGATGGCGGCGGCCGTGGCCTGCGGGGTGGGCGGGTGGCCGTGGAGGCGCTGGGTGAGTAGGGAGCCGAAGCCGGCCACGCCGAGCGAGAGGCCCAGGCCGCGGATCGAGACCGCGGCGGAGCTGGCGGCGGCCAGGTCCGCAGGAGGGACCGCGTTCTGCGCGACGACCACCAGGTTCTGCATCAGCAGGCCGAAGCCGGCCCCCAGCACGCCGACCTCCACGGCGAGCACCGCGTAGGGGACGCCGGGGTCCAGGAGGCTCAGCAGGGCGAAGCCCAGCGTCACGATCGCCGAGCCCGCGACCAGGTAGGGCTTGAAGCGGGTGCCGATTCGGGCGCCCGCCACGAAGGACACGATCATGAACGTCAGGACGTACGGGTTGAGCGCGAGCCCCGCCTGGGTGGCGCCCATGCCGTACGCGGCCTGCAGGTAGGTGGGCAGGTAGACGATCGAGCCGCCGAGCAACGCCCCGAGCAGCGCGGTGGCGGGCAGGGCGACCCGCAGCACGTGGTTGGTGAACAGGCGCGGCGGCAGCAGCGGGCCGGCGGCCCGCCGTTCCCACCACACGAACAGCGCCGCGAGCACCGCGGAGACAGGCGCCCAGACGGCGGAGGAGGAGACCAGCAACAGGCTCACCACGGCACCCGCGATCAGCCCGGCCCCGAGGGCGTCGACCTTGCCGTCGCCGCCCGCCCTGGGCAGGCGCAGCGCGAACCCGGCCAGCACCAGGGCGATCAGCCCGAGCGGCAGGTTGACGTAGAAGATCCAGCGCCAGCTCGAAGCGTCGGTGATCGCGCCGCCGGCCAGCGGGCCGCCCACGCTGGCCAGAGCGAACACTCCGCCGGTGAACCCCTGGACGCGGCCGCGCAGCCGCGACGGGTAGAGCTCCGACAGCGCGATCGTGGGCAGCACGAACAGCGCGCCCGCGCCCACGCCCTGCAGGGCTCTGGCGGCGATCAGCTGCCCCATCGTCTGGGCCATGCCGCACAGCGCGGAGCCGGCCATGAAGACGGCGATGCCGGTGATGAACGTGGCCCGGCGTCCGAAACGGTCGCTGAGGCGCCCGTAGAGCGCGCCGGTCGCGGTCGAGGCCAGCACGTAGGAGGTGACGATCCAGCCGATCGCGTCCATCCCGCCCAGTTCGGCGACGATGTCGGGCAGGGCGATGGCCACCACCGTCTGGTCCATCAGCGACAGCAGCATGCCGATCTGCAGGCCGGCCGTGGCGAGCGTTCTCGACCTCACGATCAGCTCCTGGCCAGGTCGAAGTCGTCGTCGAGCAGGTCCTGGTCGGCGACCGCGCCCGCGACGGTACCGCTGGCCGCCGCGGCGATGACCGCCGCCAGCGGCATCGGTACGGTGGCCCGCCGCGCCATGTCTCCGGCCGCGTACACGCCCGGCACGCTGGTCCTGGCGAACTCGTCGACCTCAACGCACCCGTCGGCGAACATCGCGCAGCCGAGCCGGGCGGCCAGGTCCGAGCGCTGGCGCGGCACGTTGACCACGAACAGCGCATCCCTGGCCAGCGCAGGACCACTGTCGAACACCACGTCGCCCGGCGCCTCCACGCGGGCGATCGCCTCGCAGCGGACGGTGACGCCGTGGGCCTCCAGCTTCGCCCGCGCCGCCGGGTCGAGCGGCTCGCCGCCGGTGCACAGGGCGACGTCCCCGGCGAAACGGCTCAGCTGCAGCGCCAGCCGTACCCGAGCGGGAGTGGACCCGAGCACCGCGACCGACCTGCCGGTGCACTCGTAGCCGTGGCAGTAGGGGCAGTGGAAGGCCGAGCGGCCCCACAGCCGCTCGACGCCGCGCGGGCCGGGCAGCTCGTCGGCCAGCCCGGTCGCCAGCAGCAGGCGGCGCGCCCGCACCTCGCCGCCGCCGTCCACGGTCAAGCGGAAGGCGCCTTCGACGCCCGTGACCAGCCCGCGCCGGAACTCGACCGTCGGATAGGCCGACAGGTCCTCGCGGCCCAGCTCGCGCAGGCGGGCCGGCGGCGTGCCGTCCCTGGTCAGGAAGTTGTGCACCGCCTCGGCCGGGGCGTTGCGCCCCTCCCCTGCGTCCAGCAGGAGCACCGAGCGGTGCGTACGGCCAAGGGTGAGGGCCGCGGCCATGCCGGCCGGGCCGGCGCCGACGATCGCGACGTCGTACATGTCGTGCCTCCACAGGTTGACGTGGAGGCAAGTCTGCAAGTTAATGTCAACATGAAGTCAAGTGACTCGATGCGCATCGGGGAGCTGGCCGAGCGGTTCGAGCTCGCGCCGCACGTGCTGCGCCACTGGGAGGCGATGGGCCTGCTGACGCCGGCCGCCCGGGTGAACGGCCGGCGCCGCTACACCCGAGACCACGCGGTCCGCGTGATGACGATCATCCGCGCCAAGTCGGCGGGGATGAGCCTGGACCAGATCCGCGAGATGCTCGAGGTCTCCGACCAGGTCGGACGGCGGGCGCTCCTGCGGCGGCATCATGCGGAGCTGGAGCGGCGGCTCCGGGAGATCGAGGCGTCCAAGGTGCTCATCGAGCACGTCATGCAGTGCCGAGCCGACGACTTCACCCAGTGCCCCGCCTACCGGCGCATGGTCGAGAGCCTCGGCTGACAGTGCCGGGTCGCAGGCGGCATCAGGCGCGCCCCCGGCGTGGAGGACCCCTTACGCCGTCTACGGCTGACGGGTAGGTGTGCCGGAGGTCGAAAGAGCCGCCCTTACAGGCAGAGTTCTTCGATGGTCGCCTGGAGGCGGTCGAGGTTGCGCAGCGCCCGGGTCAGCAGGTCGTCGAGTCTGGTCTGGTCCAGGTGCAGTCGCGCTTCCTCCAGCTCGGCCCGCAGCCCGGCCAGCGGCGTCCGCAGGTCGTGTGAGGCTTGCGAGCCCAGGGCGCGCTCGCGCCCGATGGCGGTCAGGGTCATCTCCATCGTTCAAGCATGACCAGCGAACGATGGAAGCGGCACGGGAGAAGTACTCATGCGGTACCTGTTCGCGCGATGGCACGTGGAGCAGGGCCGATCAGGTGTCGCCGACCTCCTTGGCCTGGCGCAGGAACTCCCGGGCCGCGTCGGCCGTGTCCGGATCTTCGTCCGAGTCGACGTAGGAGCCGATCCAGTGGCCGAACTTGTCGACGGCCCTGATCGGGTTGACCTCCCGGTCCGTGGCGTAACCGGCCACGAGCCGCCACCAGCCGTACAGAGCCTGGGCGCGGCGGTGCGCGTGTACCCGGTCGGCACTCAGCGGGTGCGCCTCCAGGTCGGCGGCCGTCGCCTCACATTCCAGGCGCGCCTTCTCGACAGCCGCCCCCAACGTGCGGGTCATCGCGGCTTCCCTTCCTCATCACTGCAGGTTGTACCCGCTATGACAGGTCATAACGTCCGCAAGAGGGCAGGCCTGGGTATTCGGGGTGGTCAGCCGCGTAGGGCCCCCTTCATGGCGTCGCGGATGAAGCCGCGGGCGAACAGGGTGAAGACCAGAGCGAGCGGCAGTACGGCGAGCAGCGTCCCAGCCATGATCATGCTGTAGTCGTTGTCATGCGCCGTGTTCAGCTGCGAGAGCGCCACCTGGAGGGTGAGGTTGGACGGGTCCACCATGACGATCAGCGGCCAGACGTAGTCGTTCCACGCGCCGATGAACGTGGTGATGCCGAGGAAGGCCAGCCCGGGCCGGATCACGGGCAGCACCACGTACAGGTACTGACGGAAGAAGCCGCACCCGTCAATTCGGGCGGCCGCCAGCAGGTCGTCAGGCACCGCGCCGCTGATGTACTGCCGCATCCAGAAGATGCCGAACGCGTTGGCCGCCGCCGGAATGATCAGCGCCTTGAGCGTGCCCACCCAGTCCAGGTCCACCATGATCACGAACTGCGGGATGAGGGCGAGCTGGCCGGGCAGCATGAACGTCACCATGAGCAGCCCGAACAGCAGGTTCCTGCCGGGGAAGGCGAACTTGGCGAAGGTGAAGGCGGCCAGCGAGTCGAAGAACAGCACGAGCAGCGTGACGCTGGTGGCCACGATCGTGGTGTTGAGCATCGAGCCGAAGAAGTCGATGTTGTCCAGCACCCGCCCGATGTTGGCGAACAGTTCGGGGCCGAAGGTCAGCTTGGGCGGCACCCGGTACATGTCGCGGGTGGTGTTGGTCGCCATGACCGCCGTCCAGTAGAACGGGAACAGCGAGATGACGACGCCGACGAGCAGCGTCAGGTGCAGGCCCACGCCACGGAACCGGTTCATGCCGCCTCCTTGCGGGGACGGGCCACGAGGCGCCAGTTGATCGCGGTGAACAGCAGGATGACCACGAACACGGCCCAGGCGATGGCCGCGCCGTACCCGTAGTCGTTGTTGTTGAAGGCCTCGCGGTAGAAGTACAGGATCGCGGTGAGCCCGGCCGAGCCGGGGCCGCCGCCGTTGGCGGCATTGGCGGCGTTGCTGGAGAAGAGCACCTGCGGCTCGGTGAAGGTCTGCATGCCGTTGACGGTCGAGATGACCACGGTGAACAGGATGATCGGCCGCAGCTGCGGGATGGTGATGCGGAAGAACGTCTGGACGGCGCCGGCCCCGTCGATCTTGGCCGCTTCGTACAGCTCGCTCGGAATGGCCTGCAGCCCGGCCAGGTAGATGATCGCGTTGTAGCCGGTCCACTGCCAGCAGATCAGCGTGGCGATGACGACCTTGATGGTCCACTCGTTGACGAGCCAGGGCACCGGCGAGGCGCTCAGCCAGCCGAGGAGCATGTTGATGAGCCCGGCGTTGGTGCTGAAGACCGAGCCGAAGAAGATCGCGATCGCCACGACCGAGGTGACGTTCGGCACGAAGTAGGCGATCCGGTAGGCGCCGGCGAAGCGGACCGTGGAGTTGAGCAGGTTCGCCAGCACCAGCGCCAGGAAGAGCGTCGGCACGGTGGACATGAACCAGATCAGGAAGGTGTTCTTCAGCGCCAGCCAGAACGTGGAGTCCTTGATCAGGAACTGGAAGTTCCGCAGGCCCACGAACTCCATCTCGCCCAGGCCGTCCCACTTCTGGAAGGCCAGGTACAGCGAGAACAGGATCGGGATCAGCATGAACACCAGGAACAGCACGAAGAACGGCGAGATCGCCAGGTACTGCGGCCAGTAAGACCGCAGCCTGCGGGACTCCACGTCAGCTCACTCCCTGGCGTTCAGCGATCTGCTTCGCGGCGGCGACCGCGTCGTTCCAGGCCTGGTCGCGGTTCTTGCCCTTGACCCACACGTTGGTCAGCTCGTCGGAGTACGGCTGGCTCACGGCGGCGTCCGCGGAGGCCTCGTACTGCACGGGCACCTTCTTGGCCGCCTCGCCCAGCACCTCGATCGTCTTCTGCCCGCCGAAGAACGCGTCGCCCTGGGTGAGGGCGGGCAGCGCGTAGCTGGCCGGTGAGGACGGGAACAGCGCGGCGTCTGTGAAGCCCCTGGCCTGGTTCTCGGCGCTGAGCAGCCAGGTGACGATCTGGAAGGCCAGCTGGGGATCGCGGCACGTGGTGGGCAGGGCCAGGAACGAGCCGCCGATGTTGGCGGGGCCTACCGGGGCGGCCGCCACCCGCCACTTGCCGTCGGTGCCCTGGGCGCCGTTCTTGATGTCGAGTGCCGACCACGCGGCGCCCTGGATGGCGGCCAGCTTGCCGTTGGTCATGGCGGCGTTGAGGTCCTGGCCGTCGAACTTGGGCGCGGCGACGCCCATCTCGACGGACTTGACGGCGACGTCCCACGCCTTGCGGATGTGGTCCTGGTCGCCGATGAAGTGGTTGCTCTGGTCGATGAAGCGCTTGTCGCCCTGCCCGACGGCCACCGTGAACACCTGAAGGACGCTGTCGACGATGAAGGCGTCGGGCACGGCCTTCTTCAGCTTCTGCCCGGCGGCGAACAGGTCCTCCCAAGTGGACATGGCCGCCGTGACCTCGGCGGGCTCGGTGGGCAGCCCGCCCCTCTTGAAGATGTCCTGCCGGTAGAACATCGCGGTGGGCCCGATGTCGATCGGGAAGCCGATCAGCTTGCCGTCCTTGGTGGAGCCCTGCTTCCACTTCCACGGCACGTACTGGCCGGCCAGCTTGTCGGCGCCGAGCGTGTTGAGGTCGATGAACCGGTTGGCCTCGTCCAGCATCGAGGCGATGTTCTCGCCCTTGATGCCGGTGATGTCGGGCACGAACTTGCGGCCGTTCATCGTGGTGACGAGCTTCTGCTTGAAGTCGCCGCCGATCACCGACGGCTTGAGCGTGATCTGCTTGAACTGCTTGACGGCGTCGGCCACCACCTTGTCGCTGAGGCCGCCGCCCCAGTACCAGAGGGTCAGCTCCTTGGTGCCGCCCCCCTTGCCGTTACCAGAAGAGCAGCCCGCCAGCGCGAGGGAGAGGAGTCCTGCCTGAATCAACGTCCTGCGGGTGAGTTCCATGGCCTCATAGCTCCTTCAAGAAGGCATAGTCACGGCGGAGGTCGGGGTCGGTGAGGTGCTGCCACCAGTGGTCGAGCTCGTCCCGCCTGGGCGCGGAGACCGCTCCGCCGACCCGCTGGACGGACAGCGCGGCGGCGAGGTTGGCGAAGCGCAACCGCTCCACCAGTGGCCTGCCGGCCAGGGTGGCCGCGACGAGCGCGGCGCCGAACACGTCGCCGGCTCCGGTGGGGTCGGCGATCTCGACGGGCAGCCCGGGGACGCGGGCGGTCTCGCCGGTGGCCGAGTCGATGGCCAGGGCGCCGTCGCCGCCGCAGGTGACGACGGCCAGCGGCACCAGCTCCGCCAGGCTGCGCACGGCCGCCTCGGGCGTGCCGGTCCTGGTGTAGCTCATGCCCTCGTGGGCGTTGGGGGTGAAGGCGTGGCAGGCGGCGAGCTGGTCGAGCATCGCCCGCGACCACTGTCCGGACGGATCCCAGCCCACGTCGGCGAAGACGAGGCCGCCCGTCCTGAGCGGCCAGGCCACGGGTTCGAGTTCCAGGTGGACGATCGCCGCCTTGGCGGGCGGCGGATCGCCGATCATCTCGTCGGCGGCCATGGGCGGCGCCGCGCCGTGCGTGATCAGGGCGCGATCGCCCTGGTAGGCCAGCGACACGGTGGTGGGGGTGGCCCATCCGGGGAAGCGCCGCGACAGGGTGAGATCGACGCCTTCCCCGTCGGCCAGCAACTGCCAGCAGTAGCCGCCGAGCGGGTCGTCGCCGAAGGCCGCCGCCAGGCCCGTGCGCAGCCCGAGCCTGCTCAGCGTGAACGCGAAGTTGGCGATGCCGCCCGGCCCTGAGGCCATCGCGGACGTCCAGACCTCGGTCCCCGGTTGGGGGGCGTGGTCGAGGCCGGAGAACGCGACGTCGAAGAAGAGCAGACCTGAGACGAGGACATCGAGTTGGCGGGGGTGGGTCACGACGCTTCACCTCGGGCGTGCGATTCAAATTACGGTGGATGGTGCACCGCTTTGCCAAAGTTCGCAAGAGTTTGAGCGAAATTGCCCCCTAGCCTTGAGCGACTTTGAGCGCTAACGTCCCAGTCATGCTTCGAGACCGACGGCACGAATTGATACTGCGCATCCTGCGCGCCGAGGGCACCGCCACGGTCGAGGCACTGGCGGAGCGGCTGGAGACCAGCGTGGCGACGATCCGGCGCGACCTGGTCCAGCTGGATGACGAGGGCCTGCTGCGGCGCGTGTACGGCGGCGCCATGCCGATCGAGGGGAAGGACGAGCCCTTCCTCGACGTGTCGGCCGTGCGCGCAGAAGAGAAGGATAGGATCGCGCAGAAATGCGCGGAACTCGTCAGGGACGGTGAGACCGTCCTGCTCGACATCGGCACGACCGCGCACCGGGTGGCCCGGCATCTGCGCGGCCGCAACCTGACCGTGGTCACCAGCAGCCTGGCCGTGCTCGAGGAGCTCAACGACGACGAGGGCATCCAGCTGCTGCTGCTGGGCGGGATGGTCCGCCGCGACTACCGGTCGCTGGTGGGCTTCCTGACCGAGGACAACCTCCGGCAGATCAAGGCCGACCGCCTGTTCCTCGGCACGAGCGGGGTACGACCTGGCGGCCACGTCATGGACACCACCGTGGTGGAGGTCCCGGTCAAGCGCGCCATGATCGCCGCGAGCGACCACGTCGTGCTCGTGGCCGACAGCGGCAAGTTCCCCGGGACCGGGATGGCCAGGGTGTGCGGTCCCGAGCAGCTCGACGTCGTCGTCACCAACGCGGGCACCGATCCGGGCACGCTGTCCACGCTCCGGGAGGCGGGCGTCGAGGTGATCGAGGTATGAGGCTGACCATCCTGGGCGGCGGCGGCTTCCGCGTGCCGCTGGTGTATCGGGCGCTGCTGAACGACCGGGGCAGCGGTCGCGTCACCCACGTCACGCTGCACGACCTGGACGAGTCCAGGATCGCGGCCATCGGCCGGGTGCTGGCGGAGATGGCGGACGGCGTCGCCGACGCCCCGGACGTGACGATCACCACGGATCTGGACGAGGCGCTCAAGGGCGCGGACTTCGTCTTCTCCGCGATCCGCGTGGGCGGGCTGGAGGGACGCGCCGTCGACGAGCGGGTCGCGATCGAGGAAGGCGTGATCGGCCAGGAGACGGTGGGCGCGGGCGGCATCGCCTACGGCCTGCGCACCCTCCCGTTCGCCGTCGAGCTGGCCAAGCGCATCGCCGCGGTCGCGCCCGAGGCGTGGGTCATCAACTTCACCAATCCGGCGGGCATGGTGACCGAGGCCATGTCCCACCACCTTGGCGAGCGGGTCATCGGCATCTGCGACTCGCCCGTCGGGCTCGGCCGCCGGGTGGCCGGGGCTCTGGGCGCCGACCCTGCGACGGTCCGGCTGGACTACGCCGGGCTCAACCACCTCGGCTGGCTGCGCGGCGTGCACGTCGACGGGCGGGACCTGCTGCCCGAGCTGCTGGCCGACGAGCAGGCTCTGACCTCCTTCGAGGAGGGCAAGCTCTTCGGCGCCGCATGGCTGCGCACGATCGGCTGCATCCCGAACGAGTACCTGCACTACTACTACTTCAACCGTGAGGCGGTGGCCGCGAGCCGCGCCGCCGGCCGTACCCGCGGAGCCCTGCTGATCGAGCAGCAGCGGCGCTTCTACGCGCACGAGGACGGGCCGGCGCTGGCGGCCTGGGAGGACGCCAGGCTGGAGCGGGAGAGCACGTACATGGCGGAGAACCGCCAGGCGGCCGGCGTGGGCGAGCGGGAGTCGTGCGACCTGGAGTCGGGCGGGTACGAGCGGGTCGCGCTGGCGCTGATGCGGGCGATCGCGCTGGACGAGCGCACCACGCTCATCCTCAACGTGCGCGGCCGAGGCACGTTGTCACCGCTGGACGACGACGCCGTGGTGGAGGTGCCCTGCTCGGTCGACGCCGACGGGGCCCGCCCGCTGGCCGCCGACCCTCTGCCCGGGCACGCGGCGGGCCTGGTGACGACGGTCAAGGCGGTGGAGCGTTCGGTGATCGAGGCGGCCACCGACGGCTCGCGCCAGGCCGCGCTGCGCGCGCTGGCCCTTCATCCGCTCGTCGACTCCGTCGCCGTGGCGGGACGGCTCCTCGAACGGTACGAGGCCGAGCTCCCCCAGCTCGGCTACCTGCGCGGAAGGGCCTGACATGCACGACGACCGCAAGCTCGTCGAGGAGCGGATCGACCGGATGCTGCGGGAGCGCATCGCGCCCGCGGTCTACGCGGCTCGCATCCCGCTGGAGCTGGCCGCCTGGCACGTCCCGGGCGAGCCGGTCCCCCTCGAGGAGGCGCTCGCGGCGACGTACGAGCCGTTCGCCGCCGGCACCCGCTGGGGCCGCCCCTGGTCGACGACCTGGCTGCGCGCCACCGGCACCGTGCCGGGCGAATGGCTGGGGCGGCGCGTGGAGGCCGTCTTCGACCTCGGGTTCGTCGGCGACTGGCCGGGCGGCCAGGCGGAGGCGCTGGTCTACGACCTGTCCGGCGACCCGATCAAGGGCCTCGAGCCGCAGAACCAGTACGTCCCGGTCACCGGGCCGCAGGTCGGGCTGATGCTGGAGATGGCCGCCAACCCGGACATCCTGGCCGACGGCTTCCTGCCCACGCCGCTGGGCGACCTCGCGACGGCGGGTGACGAGCCGCTGTACCGCTTCGCCCACGCCGACCTGGCCGTCCTGGACGAGGAGGTCTGGCACCTGCGCCTGGACCTGGAGGTCCTGCGCGAGCTGATGGCCGAGCTGCCGCAGGCCGAGCCGCGCCGCCACGAGATCCTGCGCGCCCTCGAGCGGGCCCTGGACGTGCTGGACATCCACGATGTCTCCGGTACGGCGAGCCAGGCGCGAGCCCACCTGGCCGCGGTCCTCGCCTCCCCCGCCCACGCCAGCGCGCACACGATCTCCGGGGTCGGCCACGCGCACATCGACTCCGCCTGGCTGTGGCCGATCCGCGAGACCCAGCGCAAGAACGCCCGCACGTTCGCCAACGTCACCGCGCTGGCCCGCGACTACCCCGAGTTCGTCTTCGCGGGGCCGCAGGCGCAGCAGTACGCCTGGGTCAAGCAGCGCTGGCCGGAGATCTTCGACCGCATCCGGGAGGCGGTCAAGGGCGGGCAGTGGGTGCCGGTGGGCGGCATGTGGGTGGAGGCCGACGGCAACCTGCCCGGCGGGGAGGCTCTGGCCAGGCAGCTGGTGCACGGCAAGCGGTTCTTCGCCGAGGAGTTCGGCGTCGAGTGCCGCGGGGTGTGGCTGCCCGACTCCTTCGGCTACACGGCGGCCTATCCGCAGATCGCGCGACTGGCCGGGATGGACTGGTTCCTCACCCAGAAGATCTCGTGGAACCAGACGAACAAGTTCCCGCACCACACGTTCTGGTGGGAGGGCATCGACGGGACTCGGATCTTCACCCATTTCCCGCCCGCCGACACC
Organism: Nonomuraea sp. NPDC050536; assembly: GCF_044457685.1. NCBI lineage: Bacteria > Bacillati > Actinomycetota > Actinomycetes > Streptosporangiales > Streptosporangiaceae > Nonomuraea > Nonomuraea sp. NPDC050536. The sequence goes on along the minus strand of NZ_JBITHD010000009.1, from coordinate 56,385 downwards.
TACAACGGCACCTTCGCCGGGAGCGAGCTGGCGCACGCGGTGCGCAACTACGCCGAGAAGGGCGCGGGCACGCGGTCGCTGCTGCCGTTCGGGCACGGCGACGGCGGCGGCGGGCCCACCCGCGAGATGCTGGAGAGGGCGCGGCGGCTGCGGGACCTGGAAGGCTCGCCCCGCGTGGTCGTCCAGCCGCCGGACGCGTTCTTCGCCGCGGCCCGCGAGGAGCTGCCGGACGCCGCCGTCTGGTCGGGCGAGCTGTACCTGGAGTTGCACCGGGCGACCTACACCTCGCAGGCACGGACCAAGGCCGGCAACCGGCGCAGCGAGTCGCTGCTGCGCGAGGCCGAGCTGTGGGCGGCGACCGCGGCGGTGCACGCCGGGTTCGCCTACCCCTACGACGAGCTGGATCGGTTGTGGAAGGTGGTGCTGCTGCACCAGTTCCACGACATCCTGCCGGGCAGCTCGATCGCCTGGGTGCACAAGGAGGCCGAGGCCACCTACGCCCGGGTGCACGCCGAGCTCGAGGAGATCATCACCGCCGCCACCACGGCGCTGGCCGGGACGGGCACCACGCCCTGGGTTTTCAACACCGCCCCGCAGCCGGTGGAGAGCGTCCCCGGCGGCGGCATGGCCAGGCTCGAAACCCTCCCGGAGCCCGGCGCGCCCGTCACCGTCGAGGGCACCACGCTGGACAACGGGCTGGTCAGGGTCGTGATCGATGGGGACGGGCTGCTCGCCTCGGTCAGGGATCTGGTCGCCGGGCGTGAGGTGCTCGCGCCTGGCACGCGCGGCAACCTGCTGCAGCTGCACGCCGACTTCCCGAACCAATGGGACGCCTGGGACATCGACGCGCACTACCGGCGGCAGCGCACCGACCTCACCCACGCCGACTCCGTCACGGTCGTCTCGCGTGGTCCGCTGGCGGGCGCGGTCAGGGTGGAGCGCTCGTTCGGCGCTTCGCGGGTGACGCAGACGGTCACCGTACGGGCGGGGAGCCCGAGCATCGAGATCGCCACCGAGATCGACTGGCACGAGCGGCAGAAGATCCTCAAGGCCGCGTTCCCGCTGGACGTGCACGCCGACCGGTCGGCCGCCGAGATCCAGTACGGGCACGTTCACCGGCCCACGCACACCAACACCAGCTGGGACGCCGCCAGGTTCGAGATCTCCTGTCACCGGTGGATCCACGTCGGCGAGCCGGGGTACGGCGTGGCCATCGCCAACGACGCCACCTACGGGCACGACGTCACCCGCACCACCCGCCAGGACTGCGGCACCACCACGACCGCCCGGCTCAGCCTGGTGCGGGCGCCGCAGTCGCCCGACCCTGAGGCCGACCAGGGCAGGCACCGGATGACGTACGCCCTGGTGCCCGGCGCGTCGATCGCGGAGGCGGTGGACGCCGGGTACGCGCTCAACCTGCCGGCGCGCGTGGTCTCCGGCGGCGCGGGGCCCGTTCCGGAGCCGCTGGTGAGCCTGGATGGCAGGGCCGCCAGGATCGAGGCGGTCAAGCTGGCCGACGACGCCTCCGGCGACGTGGTGGTCAGGGTGTACGAGTCGCTCGGCGGGCGTGCCGCCACGCGGCTGCGCGCGTCCTTCCCGATCACCGAGGTGACGGTGACCGACCTGCTGGAACGCCCGCTGGGCGAGACCCTGGCCGCGGACGCCGACGGCAGCGTGCCGATCGGCCTGCGCCCGTTCCAGATCCTGACGCTGCGGCTGCGCCGCAGGTGACGACGTTACGGTCGCCACGCATCGGTGATCATGGATGACCCCGAACCCCCTAGGAGCCCCCCATGTGCCGCACCGCTGCCCATGACCACCACCATCACCATGACCACCCGCTCGGCGGCCCTGAGTACGCCGACGTGGGGATCCCCGACGACGCGCTGTCGCCCGCCGACCTCGGCCGCCGCTCGTTCCTGCGCCGGGTGGGCCTGTTCGGCGTGGGCGCCGCCGTCGCTCCCGTGCTGGGTGGCCTGCCCGCCGCGGCGACCGTCCGCGGCGGCGGATCGCGCGGCTACCAGTGGCTGGCCGGCGACCACCACATCCACACCCAGTACAGCTACGACGCCATGTACACCATCGAGCAGCAGGTGGCGGGCGGCGCCGGACACGGGCTCGACTGGATGGTCATCACCGACCACGGGCACGCCGCGCACGAGAAGTTCGCCGTGGAGTCCACCTACGCCGACGTGCTGGCCTCCCGCGGCAGGCACCCGGACATGCTGGTGTGGCAGGGGCTGGAGCTGAACGTGCCCGGTGGCGAGCACGCCACCGTGTTCTTCGACGGCGCCCGCGACGAGATCGGGCTGCTGCGCGTCTTCGAGCGGCTCTTCGACTCGCGGGTCAACGGCACCGGCGCCTCGTCCCCCGCCAACGAGGCCAAGGCGCTTGAGGCGCTGGCCTGGCTGGACGCGGCTCTGCGCAGCGGCGCGGCCGGCCAGGCGCTGTTCCTGGTCAACCACGTGATGCGGCGTGGCCGGTACGCCCCGCACGAGCTGCGCGCCTTCCGTGACGCCGCGCCGTACATCGCGATCGGCATGGAGGGCTCGCCGGGCGCGCAGAACGAGATCAGGGCCCGCGGCGACTACAACAACACCCCGGACGCCGACTCGTGGCCGGGATGGCGGCAGGAGCACTACCCGACCTACGGCGGGTTCGACTCGGCGGCGGCGATCCTGGGCGGGATGTGGGACTCCATGCTCGCCGAGGGCAAGGGCTGGTGGATCACCTCCAACAGCGACGGCCACTTCTACGACCAGGACACCCTCACCCGGCCCGCCGTGCCCGCGGACTGGTACGACACGCACGGCAGGTACCCCGACCCGGTCGACACCGGCCTTCCGCAGCGGCACGCCGACTTCTGGCCGGGCCAGTTCAGCCGCACCGTGGTGGGCGCCGCCTCGCGCGACTACGGCGCGGTCATGGAGGGCCTGCGCGCGGGCCGCGTGTGGGTCGGCATGGGCGGCCTGGTCGAGGCGCTGCACGTCAACGCGCACGCCCCCGGCAACGGGCAGGTCACGCTGGGCGGCCGGCTCACGGTACGGCGGGGCGACGACGTGACGATCACGGTCCACGCCGAGCCTGCCACCCGGCCGAACGCCGCGGGCCAGGTGCCCCGCCTGGCCAGGATCGACCTCATCCGCGGCGCGGTCACCGGTGCGCAGGCCGACCGCGACGCCGCGACGGCGGCCGACGTGCGGGTGGTGCGGTCGTTCGAGCCGCGCGGCCACGGTCCCGCCCGCTTCACCTACCGGTTCAGGGACGTGCGCGAGCCGTTCTACGTGCGGCTGCGCGGCACCGACGGCAACCGGCACGCCCCTGGGAGCATCGAGCCGGCCGCCGACACGGGCCAGAACGACAGCCCCTGGGGCGACCTGTGGTTCTACGCCAACCCGATCTTCGTCGACGTCACCGGCGGCTGAGCGCCCAGGGACCCCACCTGCGAGGCGGACTCGCCGGGGCCGCGCGGGGGCGTGGGCTGAGCGGGATGGCTACCACTCCGACGGCGACGTCAGCACCTACCTCGAGGAGGACATGCCCTCCGGCCAGGAGCCCGCCGGCTTCTGTTCGACCTCCCCGGCGAGGCCGCCGTCGTCCTCCCGGGAGCCGCCCGCCACTGAGGCGTTCACGCGCCGGTGGCGGCCTGGTAGGCCGCCACCGCCGTGGGGAGCGTGGGGAACAGGTGGTCCTCGCCGATGGCGGCGGTCAGGCCGAAGGCGTCGAGCGAGGTGCGCAGATCCTGCTTGACGCGGGCCATGGCGAAGACGATGCCCCGGCCCTCCAGCTCCTGCCGCAACGAGTCCACCGCATCCAGCGCGGTGATGTCCACCTCCACGTTGGCTTCGACGTTGAGCACGAACCAGGCGACCGAGCCCTGGTTCTCGTCGACGGCGGCCTGGGCGCGGCGGCGGAAGTCCTGGGCGTTGGCGAAGAACAGCGGCGAGTCGTATCGGTAGACGACCAGGCCGGGGATGGTGCGGGCGCTGGGGTAGTCGTCGACGTCGTGCATCCCGGCCAGGCCCGGGACCAGCCCCAGGATGGCGTCGTGTGGCCTGGCCACCCGGTGCAGCATCTCGGCCACCGACAGGGCCACCGCTAGCAGCACGCCGTACAGGATGTCGAAGGCGAGCACTCCGGCGAGCGCGGCCAGCGCGAGGAGCAGCTCGCTGTGGCGGAAGGCGGCCAGGCGGCGGAACGAGGGGAGGTCGACCAGCCGCAGCGCGGCGTAGATCACCAGCGCCCCGAGCGCGGGGACGGGGAAATCGGCCAGGAGCGGCCCGCCGAACAGCAGCACGGCGACCACGCACACCGCCGCCACGATCGAGTACAGCTGGGTGCGCGCGCCGGCCGCGTCGCCGAGAGCGGTACGGCTGCCGCTGCTGCTGACCGGAAATCCGCCGAAAAATCCGGATCCGAGGTTGGCGACGCCCAGCGCGAGCAGCTCCTGGTTGGCGTCGATCTGCTGGCGGTGCTTGGCGGCGAAGGCGCGGCCTGTGAGCATGTTGTCGCTGTAGCCGACCAGCAGCACGCCGAGCGCGGGCAGCACCAGCTGCCGGGCGTCGCCGAGGTCGGGCAGGACCAGGTGCGGCAGCCCAGAAGGGATCGCCCCGATCACGCGCACGCCCTGCTGGTCGAGCCCGAACACCGTCACGCAGACGGTGGCCAGCAGCACGGCGATCAGCGGCCCCGGCAGGGCCGGCAGCCGCCACTGCAGGAGCAGCAGGAACCCCAGCACCCCGGCCGCCACCAGCAGGGTCAGCGGGTGGACGGCCCCGATCCCGCGCCAGAAGGAGGCCAGCTCCTCCAGCACGCTCTCGCCCGAGACGGGCACGCCGGTCACCTTGCCGAGCTGGCTGACGATCATGATGATCGCCACGCCGGCCATGTAGCCGACCAGGATCGGCCGCGACAGCAGGTCGGCCACGAAGCCGAGCCGGAGCAAACGGCACAGCAGGCACAGCAGCCCGACCATGACGGCCAGCCCGATGGCGAGCTGGGCGTAGCGGGCCGGGTCGCCCGTGGCGATCGGCCCGATGGCGACGGCGGTCATCAGCGCGGTGGTGGCCTCGGGCCCCACCGACAGCTGCCGTGACGAGCCGAGCACCGCGTACAGCACGAGCGGCCCCAGGCTGGCCCACAGCCCCGTCACGGGAGGCAGTCCCGCGACGGTGGCGTAGGCCATGACCTGTGGCACGAGGTAGGCGGCCACGGTCAGCCCGGCCAGCAGGTCGCCGCGCAACCAGGCGCGCCGGTATCCGATCACGCCGCCAGTCTCGCACCGACGGATGCGTCACTGAGAATGTCAGGGGCATTGACAGGTAACGTGCCAGGTGCTGTGATGTCGCAACCGTCGATCGGAGGTCTTTGGCGATGCCACAGTTGTTCCTTGGTGCCCGGTTCTTCACGGCCGACCGCCGGCCGTGGGCGGAGGCGATGGTCGTCGCCGACGGCCGCATCGGCTATGTCGGCGACGCCGGCACCGCCCGCAGGCTCGCGGGCCCCGGCGTGACCGAGGTGGATCTCGGCGGCGCGCTCGTGCTGCCGGGCTTCGTCGACGGGCACGCGCACGTGCTGTCCACGGGGTCGGCGAGCCACCAGGCCGATCTGACCGGCGCCGGCGAGCTCGCCGAGATCCAGTGCAGGATCGGACAGTGGGCGGCCGCGCACCCCGACGCGAAGCGGGTGCGGGCCTACGGCTGGCAGCACGCCGAGGTGCCCGGCGGCAGGCCGACCCGGCAGATGCTGGACGCGGTGGTGCCCGACCGGCCGGTGTACGCGCAGGCCGCCGATTTCCACTCCATCTGGCTCAACACCGCCGCCCTGGCCGAGCTGGGCATCGACGCGAGCACCCCGGATCCGGAAGGCGGCACGATCGCCCGCGACCCCGAGACGGGCGAGGCCACCGGCTACATCGACGAGACCGCCATGCACCAGCTGGTCTGGCCGGTGCTCGACGCCGGGGTGTCCGACGCCGACCGCGACGAGGACCTGCGGGCGGCGCTGCGCGGTTACCGCGAGTCGGGTGTCACGGCGGCGGTCGACATGGGCCTGGACGAGGCCGACCTGGCCGCGATGGCCCGCGCCGAGCGGGCGGGCACGCTGACGGCCCGGCTGGTGGGCCACTGGGTGATCCGCCGCCACGACGACGCGCTCGCGAGCGTCGCCAGGGCCGCCGAGCTGGCCGCCCTGCACACCTCGCCGTGGCTGCGGGTCACCGGCATCAAGATCATGGTGGACGGCACCGTGGACGGCTGCACGGCCGCGCTCGGCCGGCCGTACGCCAACGGGTCGCTGCCGGGCCCGATCTGGGACCTGGACGCGCTCGCCCCGGTGGTGGCCGCGGCCGACGCGGCCGGGCTGCAGGTGGCGATGCACGCGATCGGCGACGAGGCGATCAGGATCGCGATCGGCGCCGTCGAGCACGCGGTGCGCGTCAACGGGCCGGGGCCGCGCCGCCACCGCATCGAGCATCTGGAGGTGGCCGAGGAGGCCGACATCCGGCGGCTGGCGGCGCTCGGCATCACGGCCAGCATGCAGCCGGTCCACGCCGACCCCGCCATCCAGGCCAACTGGCGGGCGATGCTCGGCGACGAGCGGGTGGAGCGGGGATACCCGTGGCCGGAGATGACCGCGGCGGGCGCGCCGCTGGCCTTCGGCACCGACTCCCCCACCGCGCCGTACGCCCCACTGCGGAACATGTTCATCGCGGCGACCCGCCGCTCGGCCTTCGATCCCGGCCTGCCGGCCAACGTGGCCCGCTACGCGCTGCCGCTGGCCGAGGCGGTCACCCACGCCACCCGCGACGCCGCGTGGGCCTGCCGGGCCGAGGAGCAGGTCGGGCGGCTGGCGGCTGGCCTGCTCGCCGACTTCGTGGTGCTCGACCGCGACGTGTTCGACCTGCCGGCCGAGGAGCTGCTGCGGGCCCGGGTGCTGCGCACCGTCGTCGGCGGCACGGGCGTGTGGGCGTCATGAGCGCCCGGTTCCTGGCAGGCCGCCTGGGCGGGCTGGTCGCCACGCTCCTCGTGGCCAGCTTCGTGATCTTCGGTGCGCTGTACGCCGCGCCGGGCTCGCCGATCACGTTCCTGACGCACGGGCGGTCGATGACGCCGCAGGCGATCGCGGCGCTAAACGCGCAGTACCACCTGGACGAGCCGCTGGCCGCGCAGTACTGGCGGTGGCTGACCGGGGTGGTGCGCGGCGAGTTCGGCACCTCGATCCTCTTCCACGACAGTGTCGGCTCGCTGCTGGCCGGCCGGGCGATGAACACGGTGGCGCTGGTGCTGTTCTCCGCGGTGCTCATCATCGTGGCGGGGCTGGCCATCGGCGTGCTGGCCGGGCTGCGGCCCGGGGTGGTGGCCACCTCGCTGATGGGCCTGTCCACGGCGGCGATGGCGGTGCCCGCGTTCGTGGCGGCGATGGTGCTGACGCTGGTGTTCGCCGTCGACCTGGGCTGGTTCCCCGTCTTCGGCTCCGGGTCGGGGCTGACGGACCGGATCGGGCATCTGGTGCTGCCGTCGGCGGCGCTGGCGCTGGCCTCGGTCGCGTTCGTCGCCCGGCTCACCCAGGCGGCGGTGCGCCAGGAGCTGGCCGCCGACCACGTGCAGACCGCCGTCAGCCGGGGCCTGCCGTACCGCTTCATCGTCCGCAGGCACGTGCTGCGGAACGCGACGATCCCGGTGTTGACCGTGACCGGGCTGACCGTGGCGGGGCTGATCGCCGGCAGCGTGGTCGTGGAGCAGGCCTTCCAGCTCAACGGGCTGGGCAGCTATCTGGTCAGCTCGGTGCAGCAGAAGGACTTCCCGGTCGTCCAGGCGATCTGCCTGATGTACGTGGCCGCGTTCATCGTGCTGAACACGCTGATCGACCTGGCCTACTCGCTGCTGGACCCGCGCATCGCGCTCGGGCGGAGGCCGTCATGAGCCGGGCCGCCGCGATCGTGCTGGTGCTGGTGTTCCTGCTGGCCGCCGCCGGGCCGCTGCTCGCCTCGGCCGACCCGAACGCCCTCGACCTGTCGCAGGCGTACGGCGCGCCGAGCCTGGAGCACCTGCTCGGCCAGGACGCCAGCGGCCGGGACCTGCTGACCAGGCTGGTCTTCGGAGCCCGCACGGCGCTGGTGGGCCCCGTGCTGGTCGTGGTGGCCTGCACGCTGGCCGGGACGGTGCTGGCGCTGGCCGCGGTGTGGTTCGGCGGCTGGTTCGACGCCGTGGTGGCGCGGGTGAGCGACGCGCTGTTCGCCTTCCCCGGGCTGCTGCTGGCGATCCTGGCCACCGCGCTGTTCGGCGCTGGGCTGACCGCCGCGGCGGTGGCGCTGTCGATCTCGTACACGCCGTACCTGGCGCGGATCGTCCGCAGCGCGGCGCTGCGCGAGCGGGGCATGCCGTACGTTTCCGCGCTGCGCGTGCAGGGGCTGCGGGGCGTCACGATCTGCCTGCGGCACATCCTGCCCAACATCGCCACGCTGATCGTGGCGAACGCGACGCTGACGTTCGGCTTCGCGCTGATCGACCTGGCCGGGCTGTCGTTCATCGGGCTGGGCGTGCAGGCGCCCACCGCCGACTGGGGCGCGATGGTCGGCGAGGGCCTGCCGGGCATCATGCAGCGCTACCCACAGGAATCCCTGTACGCCGGGGTGCTGATCGTGGCCACGGTCGCGGCGGCGAACCTGCTCGGCGACCGGCTCACGGCACGGGCGGAGGCCAGGGCATGAGTGACCTGTTGCGGATAGAGGGCCTGACGATCCGGCTGCCGGTGGACGGCGTGCCGCGCACCGTCCTGCACGACGTGTCGCTGAGCCTCGCGCCAGGGCAGACGCTGGGGCTGGTCGGCGAGTCCGGGTCGGGCAAGTCGATGACCGCGCGCGCCATCGCCCGCCTGCTGCCGCCAGGAGCGCAGGTCGAGGGCCGGGTGTGCGTCGACGGCGCCGCGGTGTTCGACCTGCGGGGTGCGGCGCTGCGCCGCTACCGGGCCGAGGACGTCGCGATGATCTTCCAGGATCCGCGGGCGCACACCAACCCGGTGCGCCGCATCGGCGACTTCCTGACCGAGGCGCTGCGCGTCAACCGCGGGCTCGGCTCCCGCGAGGCGAACCGCCAGGCGGTCGAACTGCTCGCCCAGGTCGGCATCGCCGACGGGGAGCGGCGGCTGCGGCAGTACCCGCACGAGCTGTCCGGCGGCCTGCTGCAGCGGGTGATGATCGCCGCGACGGTCGCTGTCAGGCCGCGGCTGATCCTGGCCGACGAGCCGACGACCGCGCTGGACGTCACCACGCAGGCCGAGGTGATGGGCATCCTGGCCAGGCTGCGCCGCGAGTACGGCATGGCCATGCTGTTCATCACGCACGACCTCGACCTGGCGGCGGCCGTGTGCGACCAGACCGTCGTCATGTACGCGGGCCGGGTCGTCGAGCGGCAGGCCTCCGCCCGGCTGCACAGCGATCCGCTGCACCCGTACACGGCGGCGCTCGTCCAGGCCCGCCCCGACCTCGGCCGTGCCGCGGCCCGGCTGGACGCCATCCCCGGCCAGCCGACCACCGCCTACGAGGCGCCCGAGGGCTGCGCGTTCGCGCCGCGCTGCCGCCACGCCGAGCCCGAGTGCGGGGAGGGCGTCCAGGACCTGCGCGCGTTCGGCGACGGGCAGAGCCGCTGCCGCCGGACCCTCGAGCTGCGCGGAAAGGTGGCCCCGTGACCCTCGTCGTCGAAGGACTCACCAAGGTCTTCGGCGGCTTCGTCGCCGTGGACGACGTCGGGTTCGAGCTGCCGGCCGGCGGCTCGCTCGGCCTGGTGGGCGAGTCCGGCTCCGGCAAGACCACCACCGCCAGGATGCTCATCGGCCTGGAACGGCCGAGCGCAGGCCGCATCGTCATCGACGGCGCCGACCACACCCACCCGGCGCGGCGCGCCAAGGCCTGGCGGGCACGCGGCAGGAAGATCCAGATCGTCTTCCAGGACCCCTACACCTCGCTCGACAGGCACCAGCGCGTCGGCGACTGCCTGGCCGAGGTGCTGCGCCTGCACTTCGGGCTCGGCCGTGCCCGGCTCGGCGAGCGGGTGCGCGAGCTGGCCGCCTTGGTCGGCCTGGACGAACGCCAACTGCGCGCGCTGCCCAAGGCGCTGTCCGGCGGGCAGCGCCAGCGGGTCGCCATCGCCCGCGCGCTGGCGGCAGAACCCGAGATCGTCATCCTGGACGAGGCGGTCTCGGCGCTGGACGTGTCGATCCAGGCGCAGATCCTCAACCTGCTCGCCGACATCCGCGCCCGCACGGGCGTCAGCTACCTGTTCATCAGCCACGACCTGGCCGTGATCCGGCAGATCACCGACGACACCATCGTCATGCGCCAGGGACGGATCGTGGAGCGCGGCCCCACCGCCACCGTGCTCGACCGTCCCGCCCACCCCTACACCCGGCTGCTGCTCAGCAGCATCCCGCGCCCCGGCTGGACGCCATCCCCCAAGGAGTGAGTTCGATGAACCGCCGACTCCGCGCCGCGGCCCTGCTCAGCGCCGCGCTCATGACCGCCTGCTCGGCAGGCACGCACCCGTCCGCATCCGCGCCCGTGCAGACCGAGCTGACGGTCATGACCCCGGCCGCGAAGACCGAGGTCGACAAGGTCACCTGGAACGTCTTCGAGGGCGAGCCGCAGACCATCGACCCGTTCAAGTCCGCCGATTACACACCGAACACGATCAACGCGAACATGTGCGAGACGCTGCTCGCCCAGACCCCCGACTTCACCATCAAGCCCAACCTCGCCGGCTCCTTCACCAACCCCGACCCGCTGCACTGGGTGTACGACCTGCGCACCGACGTGACGTTCTGGGACGGCAGCCCGATGACGGCCGAGGACGTCGCCTGGAGCCTGCGGCACAACCTCACCGACAAGACGACGCTGTACAACTTCCTGTACGCCAACGTCAAAGGCGTCGCCGTCACCGGCGATCACCAGGTGACCGTGACGCTGAAGCGGCCCGACTACCTGTTCAACGAGGAGCTGGCCGGCTTCGCCGGCGTCGTCGTGCAGAAGAGGTTCTTCCTCGCCCACCAGCAGGCGTACGGCGCGCCGAGCGCCGGCGTGATGTGCACGGGCCCCTTCGCGTTCGGCTCCTGGACCCAGGGCCAGTCGATCACGCTCACGCGCAACCCGCACTACTGGAACCCGCGGCTGCGGCCGAAGGTCAAGACCCTGGTGTTCACGTTCCTGACCGACGACACGGCCATCACCGCGGGCCTGCTCAGCGGCCAGATCGACGGCACCTACGCCGTCCCCTCCACCGCGATCCCCCGGCTGCGCGACAGCGGCGCGGGCACCCTGGCGGCCGGTCCGGCGCCGCTCAGCGTCACCCTCGTCTACGCCAACCCCGACGGCCCGATGCGCGACCTGACCCTGCGCAAGGCCTTGCAGCAGGCCATCGACTGGAAGGGCATCGGCGCCAAGATCTACGCGGGCAATGCACGGCCGATCCGGCTCCAGACACCGCCCACCGTGTTCGGCTTCGCCAAACCGCAGCTGGAGCAGCTGTCCGGCACCCTGCCCGAGCCGCAATCGGCGCAGTACGACGCCGCGAAGAAGCTGATCGCCCTCCCGCCCGCCCAGCCGATCACGATGGTGGTGCCCGACTCGGCCGACACCAAGCAGCTCGGTCTCGCGGTCAAGGACGCCGCCAACCGGATCGGACTGAACTTCCAGCTCAAGGTCGTGCCGCAGACCGGCTACTCCAACTACCTCTACGACCCGAAGACGCGGGCCGGGATCGACATCCTCTACACCCAGTTCTGGCCGAACATCCCCAACCCGATGGACTGGCTCGCCTCCACCGCGGTCTCCGGCGCGATCTTCAACCAGTACGGCTACAGCGGGGTCGACGACCTGTTCGCCCAGGCCCAGGGCACCGCCGACCCGCACAAGCGGGCCGAGCTGCTGACCAGGATGGAGACCACGCTGCACGAGCAGCTGCTGCCCATGGTGCCCGGCCTGGTGCTGGACAACACCGTGTGGATGAACAAGCGGATCACCGGCGCGCCCGCGGCCTTCGACTACGTCTTCTACCCGTGGGCCGCCCACCTGGGTGGTGCGGGGTGATCGCCAGACTATATTGCGGAGGTGTCATGACATCATCACGTGTACGGCTCAGCCAGGAGCTCATCATCGAGGCCGCGTTCCGTGTGTCGGAGCGCGGCGGCGCCCAGGCGCTGACGTTCCAGGCCATCGGCGAGGAGCTCGGCGCCCACCCCACCGCGATCTACCGGCACTTCCGCGACCGGGACGAGCTCATGCTCGCCCTGCTCGACGCCCTGCAGGCCGAGGCGCTCGACGGGATGCCCGAGCCGGGCCAGGACTGGGCCGCCGACCTGGCCGAGCTGGCCCGCCGTACGCACCGGGTGTTCCTGCGGCACCCGCAGGTGGCGCAGTTCTCCGGCGCGCGGACGGCGCGTAGGGAGAACGAGTTCCGCAAGGTCGACCGGGTGATCGGGTGCATGCGGCGGGCCGGGTTCCGCGAGGAGGACGCGGCGCGCTACTACCGGGTGTTCAGCGACTTCGTCCTGGCCTACGCGGCGCAGGACGCGGCGCTGGCGGCGCTGGATCCGGAGACGCGGGCCGCTGATCTGCGGGCCTGGCAGGTGGACTACCGGATCCTGCCGGCCGAGGAGTACCCCAACATCAACGCGGTCGCCGACCGGCTGCCGTCGCTGGAGGACCCGGCCAACTTCGAGACGGCGCTGGAACTGATGCTGGACTCCCTGCGGGCGCGGGCGGCCCGGGCATGACGATCACCATCTACAGCGGCCGCGACCTCGGTTCCGCCTTCGGCGCGGACATCGCGGCCACCTGGGGAGCCTACGAACGCTTCTTCGCCGCCCACGACCTCTCCCCCGCGCTGGTCCGCGACGTCGCCCTGCGCGCCCTGGACCGGGCGGCCACCTGGGCGCCTCCGCTGGCCTCGGAGATCGGCGTCGTGGCCGGTGCGGCCGGGCTCGAGCAGTGGCAGGTCGCCGCGCTCAACGCCCGTTCCGAGGTGCTCGCCCGCTTCCGCCCTTCGGTGCCCGGCGAGTGCTCGACCGTGGTCCACCTGCCCGCCTCCGGGCCGCCGGTGACGATCCAGACCTGGGACTGGAACCAGGGCATGTCCGACGTCAAGCTGATCTGGCAGTACTCCCCGCGCCCCGGCTGGACGGTCAAGACGTTCACCGAGTTCGGCGTGCTCGCCAAGATCGGCGTGAACAGCGCCGGGCTCGGCCTGCACTTCAACCTGCTCCAGCACGAGGCCGACGGCAAGTCCGACGGAGTGCCCGTCCACTTGGTCGCCCGCCGCATCCTGGACGAGGCCGCCACCGTCTCGGAAGCGGCGGAGATCGCCCGCTCGGCCCAGGTCTCGGCCTCGGTCGCCCTCACGGTCGTCACCGCCTCGGAGGCCTGCACGCTCGAGCTCTCCCCCGCCGGCCTCGCCCGCGTCCCGATGGATCCTGACGGCTTCCTCCTGCGCACCAACCACTTCCTCGACCCGGTCCTCGCCCAAGGTGAGCGCCTCGGCGTCGCGGACCCCGACACCTACGCCCGCCACGAATCCCTTTCACGACGCCTGCCGGGTCTGCGCAGCCCGCACCTCGCGGACCGGGCGGTCGCCCTGGTGGAGCACCGTGAGGACGGTTCGGCCCTGTGCTGCCATCCGCCCGCCGACGCCCCCGTCCACGCCCAGTGGGAAACCCTCATCATCATCGGCCTGGACGTGCGGCACCATCGCCTCACCTTCCAGGACGGCTCCCCGTGCACTGCCGACCCGCGCGGCTGGGTCCGCTTCTGATCGGTCATCCGTGGCGGTGTTGCGTGATGCGCCAGAGGCGGCGCGGGAGGTCGCCTTCGGTGAAGGGGTGGATCTCCGGGCTGGTCCAGCCTTCGGCCAGGGAGTCCACGAGGGCGCGGTCGAAGAAGTGGACGGCGAAGCCGCCGTGTTCGTAGATGTCGTCGCCGCGGTGGATGCCGGTGCCGTAGTGGGCGTCGCCGGTGTGGCGGACGGTGTAGACGAAGGCACCGCCGGGGCGCAGTACCCGGTGGACCTCAGCGACCACGGCGTGGATCTGGTGGGTGGACAGGGCCATGCACAGGAGCATGTGGGCGTAGGCCGCATCGACCGAGGCCGCCTCCAGCGGCAGAGGCAGGCGTACGTCGTGCGTGGTCGTCGTCACCAGCTCGTCCAGACCGGCGTCGGTGGCGGCCCCGCGTAGCTGGTCCAGGCCCACGGGGCTGAAGTCGAGGGCGTGTACGGCGAGGCCGCGGCGGGCGAAGTAGAGGGTGTCCCTGCCGTGGCCGGCCCCCAGCTCCAGGACCGTCCTCGCGCCATGGGAGAGGAACACCTCGGCGGCGTGCACGGCGGCCTCCGAGGGCTGCGTGCCGTACATGCCGGGATGGTCCGCGTAGGTCTGCTGCCACTGATCGCGCTGGTCACCGGCCAGGTCTGCCATCACGCTCTTACGGTAGTAGCAGCTGCCCGAATTGCCGATTACTGAGCGTTAATGATGGATGCACACTGGGTGAGGTAGGTTCACTGTGTGATCGCCTCAAGCCGTCCAGCCGTCGCCGTGCCCGCGGTGCTGCTGGCCCTGGTGGCGGCGATCCACCTGCTGTTCTGCGCGTCGGGGATGCAGCCGCATCGCCCGGCGGCCTCCCACGCTCAGGAGCACCACGACGGGCACGAGCACTCGGCCTCGTGCGAGAACCCCACCACGCCTCCCACCACCGGCCTGCCCTCGACCGCTTCCGGCGCTCCGCTGACCACGGTCGTTCCTGTCAGGCGCGTTCTCACCGCCCCGTCCCGTCACGAAGCGGCAGCGGGGCCACCGGTCCTGGCCCTGGTGTGCGTGTCACGCACGTGATCGTGGCCGGCGCATGCCTTCCGGCGGCGCCTGCCGTACATCCGTGCTGAGCGACACGTAGGCGAGGAAACCATGAACACCATCTCTGTGCGTCAGCCTGCCCAGCTGTGGGCGGCGGCGCGCCGTACCTCCCTGTCCGGGCTGGTCGGCGACACACCCGTGCTGTGGATCCCCGAGCTGTGGGGCGGGGCCGGGCGCGGCTTCTGGGCCAAGCTCGAAGGGCACAATCCCGGCGGCATCAAGGACCGGCCGGGCCTGTACATGATCGGCCAGGCCCGCCGCCGTGGCGAGCTGCGTCCCGGTGCGCCGATCATCGAGTCGACCAGCGGCACGCTCGGGCTCGGGCTCGCGCTGGCCGGTATCGTCTACAGCCACCCCGTCGTCCTGGTCACCGACCCGGGGATGGAGCCGCTGATGCACCGGCTCCTGCGGGCGTACGGCACGCGGATCGAGACCGTGGCCGAGCCGCACCCGGCCGGCGGCTGGCAGGAGGCCAGGCGGGAGCGGGTCCGTGAGCTCAGGCGCGAACATCCGGGCGCCTACTGCCCCGACCAGTACAACAACCCGGACAACGTGCTCGCCTACGACGCGCTCGCCCGCGAGCTGGCCGAACAGCTGGGCCGGGTCGACGTGCTGGTGTGCAGCGTCGGCACCGGCGGGCACAGCGCCGGCGTGTACCGGACGCTGCGGCGGCTCTGCCCGGGCCTGCGCCTGGTGGGCGTGGACACGGTCGGCTCGACCATCTTCGGCCAGCCCGCCCGACCCCGGCTGATGCGCGGGCTCGGCAGCAGCATCCACCCGGCCAACGTGGCCTACGACTGCTTCGGCGAGGTCCACTGGGTGGCTCCGGCCGAGGCGGTGTGGGCCTGCCGCCGCCTGGCCGCCGGGCAGTACGCCACGGGCGGGTGGAGCGTGGGCGCCGTCGCCCTGGTCGCCTCCTGGCTGGCCAGGACCGAGCCCGCGGGCACGTCGATCGCCGCGGTCTTCCCCGACGGCCCGCAACGCTACTTCGACACCGTCTTCAACGACGCCTACTGCGCCGACCACGGCCTGCTCGACCGTAAGCCGGAGCCGGAGCCCGACCGCATCGACGACCCCGCCGCGACCGAGGTGTCGCGCTGGACCCGCTGCACGAGCGTGACGGACCCACGCCGGTGAGAACCTTCAACCGGCCGATCCGCCTGCTGCTGGTCAACCAGCTCACCATCAACATCGGCTTCTACATGCTGATGCCCTACCTGGCCACCTACCTGACCGGCCGGCTCGGGCTGGCGGTGTGGCTGACCGGGCTGATCCTCGGCGTGCGCAACCTCAGCCAGCAGGGCCTGTTCCTGCTCGGCGGCAGCCTGGCCGACCGGCTCGGCTACAAGCCCCTGATCCTGGCCGGGCTGCTGCTGCGCACGGCCGGGTTCGCCCTGCTCGGGCTGGCCTCGTCGGTGCCCGTCCTGCTCGTGGCCTCGGCGCTGACCGGCCTGGCGGGTGCGTGTTTCAACCCGGCGGCCAGGGCCCACCTCGCGCAGGAGGCCGGGGAGCGCAAGGTCGAGGCGTTCGCCGCCTTCAACGTCTTCTACCAGAGTGGCATCCTGATCGGGCCGATCGTCGGCCTGCTGCTGCAGGGGCTGGCGTTCCGCGTCACCTGCCTGGTCGCGGCCGGGCTGTTCGCCGTGCTGGCTCTCGCGCAGGCCCGGGCGCTGCCCGCCCGTCCGGGCGGCCGCGCGGGCGCGGCGTCCGGGATGTTGCGCGACTGGCGCGGGGTGCTGGCGAACCGGGCCTTCCTGCTGTTCTCGCTCGCGATGATCGGCTCGTACGTTCTCGGCTTCCAGGTCTACCTGGGCCTGCCGATCGAGGTACGGCGGGCCACCGGAAGCGAGCTCGGCGTCACCCTGCTGTTCGCCCTGTCGGGATCGATGGCGGCCTTCGGCCAGGTCCGGCTGACCGGGTGGATCAAGAAGCGGTGGACTCCCGAGCAGGCCATCGTCCGCGGGCTGTGGCTGATGGGGGCCGCGTTCCTGCCCTTGGCCCTGGCCGGCGGCCTCGGATCCGTGCTGGTCACCACGGCCCTGCTCACCCTGGGCACGATGACCGTCTACCCGTTCGAGATGGCGACCATCGCCCGGCTGGGCGGCGACGAGCTGGCCGGGACCTACTACGGCTTCTACAACACCCTGTCCGGGCTCGGCATCGCCGCGGGCAACCTGGCCACCGGCGCGGCCATGGACACCGGACGCCCCTGGTGGATGCTGGCCGTCCTGGGCTGGGCGTGCGGCGCCGCCGTACTCCTGCTCACCCGCTCGGCCCGCTGGCCCGCCTGCCCGAAGGAGCAAGCCGTGAAGAGCTCAGGACCTGGCTAGGCGGCCAGATGGCGTCGGAGCAGGTGTGTGACCGGCGGGACGGCCGCCAGGCGCAGCGGCAGCTCGTGGAGGGCCAGCTCGAGGCGGTTGCGCGGGGCGTGGACGCCGGTGTTGGCGCGGCCCCTGCGCCGGCGGTCGGCCACTTCGGCACGCAGGCCCGCCTCCCAGGCCTCCAGAGCCACTCCGAGGTCGCCTGGATGCGCTTCCAGCGAGGTGGCCAGCAGGTCGGCGCTGCCGACAGCGAGCGAGGAGCCGTATCCGGCGAACAGGCTCACGCACCAGGCCGCGTCTCCCACCAGGACCACGCGGCCCCGGCTCCACCGGTCCATGACGATCTGGGCCACGCTGTCGAAGTAGACCGCGTCCTCGTCGAGACCGCCGATCAAGTCGGTCGCACCCCATCGCTGCCCAGGGAAGGCCCGTAGGAGCGCGCGCCGCGGGCCGAGTGCGAGCTCGGCGCCTGGATCCTGGCAACCGTAGATGAAGTAGGCGGCGACCCGGCCGCCGCCGAGGTCGGCGATCGTGAAGGTCCTGCCGATGTAGCACATACCCCTGGGGGTATAGTGGTGGACATGGAATTGAGTCCGGCACTGGTAGGGGATGCGCTGATCAGGCTGCGGAGGGCACAGGGGCAGCTCGCCGGCGTGATCTCGATGATCGAGGAGGGCGAGGACTGCACTTCGGTCCTCACCCAGCTGGCGGCCGTTTCGAAGGCGCTCGACCGGGCCGGGTTCAAGATCGTGGCCAGCGGGATGCGTCACTGCAACACGGCGCGCGAGCGCGGCGAGGAGCCGCCGATGACCGAGCAGGAGCTGGAGAAGCTCTTCCTCGCCCTGGCCTGACCGGAGCCCGCCTCGCGAGGCTTCAACCTGGCCAGGGCTGCCGCCGCGGGCTTCGGCCTGACCTGCCCGCGCCTGCGTGAGCTTTGGCATGACCGCGATATACCCCCCGGGGTGTCCTACGGAGAGTGACATATGGACGTGCACGTGATCGAGACGTCGTCCCTCGGCGACCGGAGCTACCTCGCCACCGACGGCCGGGTGGCGGCCGTGGTGGACCCGCAGCGCGACGTCGACCGGGTGCTGGCGCTGGCCGGGCGCCTCGGCGTGGCCATCACCTGGATCGTCGAGACCCACCTGCACAACGACTACGTCTCCGGCGGGCTCGAGCTCTCCCGGCTCACCGGCGCGCGCTACGGGATCGCCGCCGCCGACAAGGCGACCTTCGGCCACCAGCCGCTGGCGGAGGGCGACATCCTCGAGCTCTCGCCGGCGGTCCGCCTGCACGTCGTGGCCACTCCCGGCCACACCTTCCACCACCTGTCGTACGTCGCGGAGGGTACGGAAGGCCTCGAGGGCGTCTTCACCGGCGGATCCCTGCTGATCGGCACCACCGGCAGGACCGACCTGCTCGGCGGCGGGCACGCCGACCACCTGGCCAGGCAGCAGCACGCCTCGGCCCGCAAGCTCGCCGGCCTGCTGCCGGACGGTGCCGCCATCTGGCCCACCCACGGCTTCGGCAGCTTCTGCTCGGCCACCCAGTCGTCCGGCGAGGCCTCCACGATCGAGCGCGAGCGCGCGATCAACCCGGCGCTGCGGCTGGCCGAGGACGAGTTCGTCCACCAGACCCTGGACGGGCTCGACGCCTACCCCGCCTATTACGCGCACATGGGCGTGCTCAACAGGAACGGCCCGGCCCCCGTCGACCTCCGCCCGCCCAGGCCCGCGGACGCGGCCGAGCTGCGCGCCCGGCTCGAGGCCGGCGAATGGGTGGTCGACCTGCGCAACCGCACCGCCTACGCCGCCTCCCACCTGGCGGGCACGATCGCCCTCGGTCTCGACGGGTCGATGGCCACGTGGCTCGGCTGGCTGATCGACTGGGGCGCCCCGCTGACGCTGATCGGCGAGTCCCCCGAGCAGATCGCCGGCGCCCGGCGTGAGCTCGTCCGCATCGGCATCGACCACGTGACGGCCGCGGCCTCCGGCCGCACCGAAGAACTGGCCGCCGACCCGGCGCAGCTGCACAGCACCCCGACCGCCACCTTCGCCGACCTCGTCACCCTGCGGAATGCCGAATCGGACGTCGTGCTCCTCGACGTGCGGCTGGGCAACGAGTGGCGGGACTCCCACCTCGAAGGCGCCGTCCATGTGCCGCTCCCCGAGCTGGCCACGCGCGTGGAGGAGATCCCGCCGGGCCCGATCTGGGTGCACTGCGGCACCGGTTACCGCGCCACGGCCGCCGCGTCCCTGCTGAGCAGGGCCGGACGCACCGTAACGATCATCGACGACCTTTTCGCCAACGCGGCCGCCGCCGGGCTCAGGATGACCTGATACGCCTCACGCGAATGTCGGCCCTTCCCCGGGAGGCGATCCGTTACGGTGCCGAGGACAACTTGATGCGCGGTTCAAGTCCGCGGTACGGCAGAGCGCACGAAGCGCCGGAAGTCCGGGCATTCGACCAGCGGGTCGTGAAGGCAGATCGAGGCGTGCAGAAGGCTGTCGCGCATGAAGGCGAGCCGGGTGATACGCGCCTCCAGGTTCGCGGCCTGAGCCCGAAGCCGTTCGCGCAGCTCGGCGTCGGAGGGCTTGGCCGCGAACAGCTCGGCGATCTCGGCGAGGGTGAAGCCCGCATCCCTGGCACGGGTGATCAGTGCGAGGCGTTCGAGCGTTCCCGGCTCATAGGTTCGGCGCAGACCGTTGCGGCCCGCGGGCTCGATGAGCCCCTTGCGCTCGTAGAACCGCAAGGCCGAGGCCGTCAGCCCGGACCGTCTGGCCACCTCTCCGATGTCCAGCAGATCGTCGTCCATCGGCCCCCCTTGACTTGAACTGCGATTCAAGTCGCAGCATAGTCGTCATGACGAACAGCACGCGAGACCGCGCTCGCACCCTTGGCCTCAACCACGTCAACCTCGTCGTCGCCGACGTCGACCGCTCGGCGCGCTTCTACACCCGGGCACTCGGCCTGGAGATCGCCGCCGTAACGCAGGAGATCACGTTTCTGACCACCCCCGGCACCGGCGACCAGCTCGCCCTCCAACTGGCAGGTGGCCCCCTGGACAGGGCCACAGGCAAGTCCCGTACGGCCGGCGACTCCGGCGGCGTCGACCACATCGGCTTCGACGTGACCGACGCCGCCACCCTGGAGACCCTGGTCAAGCTCGCCGAGGCGGAGGGCGGCACCCTGCTGATGCAACTGCCCGGCGAGAACGGCCTTCCCACCGCCTTCGTCGCGGATCCCGACGGCTACATCGTGCAGCTCACCGCCAGGAGCGCGGCATGACTTCTCCAACCGACCAGCGCGCCCCCCGTCCGGCACGATGACGCTTTCGGCTACACCAGAACGAAGGTCGTCGGTTACAGTGACTTCAGAATCCGTCGATTATCCAGGCATGGACAAACTTTTCTGAGGTGAAGGCCATGATCGACCGTACTCGTCTCGCGGAGCTGCTCGACCGGGAGCGGGACCTGTTCCGCCGGCGCAATCCGCGCTCGGCGGCGGCCTACGCGCAGGCTAGGGAGCACCTGTTCGGGGGTGTGCCGATGACCTGGATGAACAAGGCGGCGGCCGGGTTCCCGCTCTACCTCGCCGAGGCCCGCGGCGCGCGGGTCACCGACGTGGACGGGAACGAGTACGTCGATCTGTGCCTGGGCGACACCGGGGCGATGGCCGGCCACTCCCCCGAGCCCACGGTCCAGGCCGTGAGCGAGCAGTTCGGGCGGCGCGGCGGTGCGACCGTGATGATGCCGACGGAGGACGCAGCCTGGGTGGGAGGGGAGCTCGCGCGCCGCTTCGGCTTGCCGTACTGGAGCTTCTCGCTGACCGCGACGGACGCGAACCGGTGGGCGATCCGGCTCGCGCGGGCGGTGACCGGGCGGCCGAAGATCCTGGTCTACAGCTACTGCTACCACGGGTCCGTGGACGAGGTGCTGCTGGTGGTCGACCCCGACGGCGAGCAGGTGTCGCGCGAGGGCAACGTGGGCGCGCCCGTCGATCCGACGGTCACCACGCGGGTGGTGGAGTTCAACGACCTGGAGGCGCTGGAGCGGGAGCTGGCGCACGGGGACGTGGCGGTCGTGCTGATGGAGCCGGCCCTGACCAACATCGGCATCGTGCTGCCCGAGCCCGGCTACCTGCGGGGTGTGCGGGAGCTGACCCGCGCACACGGCACGCTGCTGATCAACGACGAGACCCACACGTTCTCGGCGGGTCCCGGCGGGTGCACCCGGGCCTGGGATCTCGATCCCGACATCGTGACGATCGGCAAGGCCATCGGCGGCGGCATCCCCACCGGCGCCTACGGCCTGTCCGGCGAGGTCGCCGCCCGGGTCGAGGCCATGCCGGGGCTCGACCTGGTCGACGTGGGCGGCGTCGGCGGCACCCTGGCCGGCAACGCGCTGTCGGTCGCGGCCATGCGCGCCACGCTCGAGCAGGTGCTGACCGACGAGGCGTTCACGCGCATGATCGAGCTGGCCACCCGCTTCACCGAGGGCGTCCAGGCCGTGATCGACGAGCACCGGCTGCCGTGGTCGGTCACCCAGCTCGGCGCCCGCTCCGAGTACCGCTTCGCCAGCCCCGCCCCGCGCAACGGCGGGCAGTCCAACGCCGTCGCCGACCCCGACCTGGAGGACTACCTCCACATCTACCTGGCCAACCGCGGCGTGCTGCTCACGCCCTTCCACAACATGGCGCTGATGTGCCCGGCCACCACGGCGGCCGACGTGGACCGGCACCACGAGGTCTTCGCCGGGGCCGTGCGGGACCTGGTCGGATGAGGCTGGACGAGATCGACCGGATCCTGCTACGCGAGCTGCAGCAGGACGGCCGGGCCTCCTACACCGCGCTGTCGGAGGCCACCGGCCTGTCCGCGCCGGCGGTGCGGCAGCGCGTGCAGCGACTGCGGGACGAGGGCGTGGTCCAGATCGTCGGCGTCACGGACCCGATGGCGCTGGGCCTTCCTGTCATGGCCCTGGTCGGCGTGCGGACCGACGGCGACGTGCACGCGGTGGCCGACCGGATCAGCGCGCTGCCCGGCGTCATCTACGTCGTGCTCACCGCCGGCTCGTTCGACCTGTTCGTAGAGATCGTCTGCAAGGAGCCCGCCGAACTGCTCGCCGTACTCAACGACCACATCAAGCGGGTCGAGGGCGTCACCCGGGCCGAGGCGTTCACCTACTTCGGCATCCACACCCACCGCTTCGCCTGGCCGGGGTGAGTAGGGGCTACTCATCCCAGGGCGGTGGATCGCGCCCACACTTGCCATCGGGCTTCGCGCTCCGCGAAGGGAGTGGTGGTGTGGCCGATTCCTCGGCGTTGATGCAGGCCGGCGTGTCCAGCCGGGTGAAGCGGGCGGTCCTGGAGGGCAGCCGCCGATGGACCTCCCCTGGGCTGCTCGCCGTGCTGTCCGCGGGCGCGCTCGCTCCCCTGCTGTCCTCCGGCGCCGGAGAGGGAGCGCTGGCCGTGGTGGCCTCGGTCGGCGCGAACGTGCTCACCGACATCGTCAAGGCACTCGCGGCCAGACTGCAACCCCAGCGGGAGAAGCTGCTGGAACAGCGCCTTCAGAACGTCCTGGAGAGCGGCGGGCGGGAAGCCGAGGTGCTGCGCAAGGAGATCGCGGATCTGCTCCGCGAGTTCGGCCTGGTCGGCGCGGCGATCGAGGCGGCCGTCAGCACCGGCGACCGCGCGCTGCAGGTGGCGCTGGCCGAGGGCCTCGGCGACCTGGGCGAGCAGTTCAAGGAGTTCAGGTTCGTCCTCTCGGACGTCGAGCAGCAGCTGCGGCTGATCAGGGAGGACGTCGACCGGCAGCGGGCGGACCTCGAGGTGGCGGTCGGCCTGCAGTACCGGCAGGCCACCGACACCCGATTACTCCTGGAGAAGGTGTCGCTCCTCGAACGCAGGGTCGTACCCGGCGCCACCCGCGGGCCGATCTGGCAGGACCGCTCCCCCTACCAGGGCTTGGCCCCCTATGGCGAAGGAGACGCCGAGGTCTTCGCCGGGCGCGAAGTGATCACCGCCGAGCTGGTCAGCACGCTGTCGCAGCGGTCGTCCGCGTCGGGGCTGCTGATCGTCACGGGCGCCTCGGGCGCCGGCAAGTCCTCGCTCCTGCGCGCCGGCCTGCTTCCCGCCATCGCGCGGGGAGACCTGTCGGAAGCCGCCAAGCAGTGGCCACGTCATGTCATCGACCAGCCCACCCGCACCCCGCTGGCGCGGCTGGCCCTCCTGGTCGCGGGCCTGGCCGGCCTGGACGCCCCGACGGTCCTGGCCTCCTTCCAGCACGACCCCGTTCTTCTCGTACGGCAGGCCGTGGACACCGACGCCCGCCGCCGCGAACGCCACGGAGACCGGGACCGGCTCATCCTGATCCTCGACCAGTTCGAGGAGATCTTCGCCGACGAGGTGCGGCCCGCCGAGCGGGCGGCGTTCATCACCGCGCTGTCCGCCGCGGCGACCGACTCGGCGGCGCTGGTCGTCATCGCGGTCCGGGGCGACTTCGTCGACCGCTGCGCCGTACATCCGGAACTAGCGTCCGCGCTGCGCGAAGGCCCCTTCGTCGTCGGGCCGATGACCGAGAGCGAGCTGCGCACGGCGATCACCGCGCCGGCGGACCTCGCCGGGCTCGAGCTCGAGCCGGGGCTGGTCGACACGATCCTGGCCGATCTGCGGTCCGCGGCCGGAGAGTACGGTGTGGGCGCGCTGCCGTTGCTGTCCCAGACGATGCTGACGGTCTGGTCTCATCGCGACGATCACCGGCTCACCAGCCGTGGATACCGGCTCACCGGGGGCGTCACCCAGGCGGTCACCACCACCGCCGAGGCGGCGTACGAAAGCCTGGACGCGGACGGCCGGCAGGTGGCCCGCCAGGTGTTCCAGCAGCTGACCACCGTCACCGCCGACGTCCTGCTGGCGCGCAGGACCGTGCCGCGCGCGGAGCTCGACGGTGAGGACAGCGCCGCGGTCCTCGACGTGTTCGCCCGCCGCCGCCTCGTGGTCGTCGATACCGAGTCGGCCCAGATCGCGCACGACGCGCTGCTGCGCAACTGGCCCAGGCTCCGGGGCTGGCTGGAGGCCGATCTGGCGACCCATGCGCTGCGCAGCCAGCTGCTCGACGACGCCGAGGAGTGGGAACGCCACGGCAGGACGCCCGCCTACCTGTATCGCGGCGAGCGGCTGGCCGCGGTCCAGCAGCTGGAGCTCCCTGATACGGCACGCGGTTTCCTCGATGCCTCGCTGCGGGCGGAGCACCGCAGGAAGCGGCAGCGGCGGCTGATCCTGGCGAGCCTGTGCGCACTGCTCGTGCTCGCCCTCGGCGCGGCCGGCGTCGCACTGACGCAGCGCGGGCAGGCGCAGGAGCAGCAGCGGGTCGCCGTCGCCAGGCTGCTCGTCGCGCAGGCCGAGGCCTACCGCGCGGCCGATCCCCGCCGGGCGCTGCAACTCGGCGTCGCCGCGGACAGGGTCCATTCGGACTCCCAGACGCGCGCCAGCCTGGTCAGCACGCTCACCGGGACCCGCTACGCCGGAACGTTCACCCCCTCCGGCGACGTCTCCCGGGCCAATCTCGTGGCGTTCTCTCCGGCGAGCCGGACGCTGGCCACCGTCGGCAGCTACAACCTCCGCGTCGGGGGCACCACCGAAGGCCGGCGCGTGATCACCCTCTGGTCGGTTCCGCACGGGGAGTCGCCGCGCCGGCTCGGCACGCTGGTGATCAAGCAGAGCGGCTTCGAAGAGGTGCTCGCCTTCTCCCCGGACGGCCGCGTCCTGGTGACCAGCGGCGAGCGCGACCCGACGGTGACCTTGTGGCGGGTGACCGACCCGGGGCACCCGGTCCCGCTCGGCACGTACGGCGTCGCGGACACCAACGACGTGCAGTCCGTGGCCTACGCGCCGGACGGGCGCACCCTCGCCATGGGGCACGAGGACGGCACGGTGAGCCTCTGGAACGTCGCCGATCCCGCGCACGCCACCCGCATCGGCGCACCCCTCACCGGGCAGAAGAAATGGATCCAATCGGTGGCGTTCTCCTCCGACGGCAAGCTCCTGGCGGCGGGCAGCGACGATGCCGTGACGCTCTGGAACGTCAAGGATCCGGCCCGGCCGCGCCCACTCGGCGCGCCGCTGGCCGGGCGGTGGCCCGTCGCCTTCGCCCCCGGCCGGGCCCTGCTGGCCACGCACCTCAAGGACCCGCACTCCACCAACCAGAACGCCTTCATCCTGTGGGATCTGGCACGGCCGGCCGCGGCCAAGCGGATCGGCACCCCGCTGAGCGACAACAACGCGTCGATCGCCTTCGCCCCCACTGGTGACCTGGCGGCCACGGTCCGATACGACGGCTCGACGGCCCTGTGGGATCTGGCCGATCCCGCGCAGCCGGCCCTCTGGGGGACTCCGCTGGGCGGGCACACGGGTTTCGTCACCAGCGTCGCCTTCTCCGCCGACGGCCAGACGCTGGCGACCAGCAGCGCGGACAAGACCGTGATCCTGCGGGATCTCACCGACGCGCGCCGGCCCGCCAGGCGCGGACGGGTCCTGGCCGGGGCGGACTCCTTCGCGTTCGGCTCCGGCGGGCACGCCTTCGCGAGCGGACCCACGGCCGTCTGGGACCTGGCGGATCCGGACCGCCCGGCCGTACACCCGCTCGACCTGGGCGCGGGTGCCACCCGGCTGTCGCCGGACGGCAGAACCCTCGCCGTGGTCGGAGCGGACGCGACGACCACCGTGTGGGACGTCTCCGACCCGGCACGTCCCCGTCGGCGGGCGTCGTTGCCCCGCGGGACCGGATCGCCCTTCCTGTTCTCCCCCGACGGCCGGCTGCTGATCATCGGCGGGAAGGACAAGTCGTTCCTGTGGGACCTGTCGGATCCGGGCCATCCCGTGCGCCGGGGTGAGGAGCTGGCCCCCTTCATCGTCCTGGTCGCCACCTTCAGCCCCGACGGGCGGACCCTCGCGACCACTGACGTCTACGATCCGGACGGCACGGTGACGCTGTGGGACGTCTCCGGTTCCCGGCAACCCACGAAGTTCGTCGCCGGCGACGCCGCCAACGTCACGTCGCTGGCCTTCGCCCCTGACGGCCGGACGTTGGCGACTGGGCGCTCCGACGGCAAGATCCTCATCTGGGACCTGTCCACCAGGTCCTCACCCTTCCGGATCGGGCAACCGCTCGTCGCCGCGACCG
Organism: Nonomuraea sp. NPDC050536; assembly: GCF_044457685.1. Lineage (NCBI taxonomy): Bacteria > Bacillati > Actinomycetota > Actinomycetes > Streptosporangiales > Streptosporangiaceae > Nonomuraea > Nonomuraea sp. NPDC050536. The sequence continues at coordinate 29,997 of NZ_JBITHD010000009.1, read as the reverse complement.
ATCCCAAGGGCATGATCATGACGTTGGGCAGCAGGGTCTCGGTGACGGCGCTGGCGTTCGCCACCGACGGGCGGACGCTCGCCGCGGCCAGCGGGACCGACGGGAAGAGCACCCTCGCACTGTGGGACCTCACCAATCCCGCCATGGCGCAGGACCTCGGGCCGCCGCTGCCGCTGCCGAAGGGCGTCGTGGCATGGCTGAGGTTCTCCGGCGGCACGCTCGCCACCGTGACCTTCGACCGGCAGGCGACGCTGTGGGACCTGAGCGGGATCATCGGCCTGCAGCGGAACGCGGCCCAGCGCGCCTGCGTCGTCGTGGGGCAGGGCTTGGACGAGGCGGCCTGGGCGCGGTACGTCCCGGCACTGCCGTACCAGAAGACCTGCTAGAGGCCGGCCCTCGGGGTCACGCGGCAGTTGGTGTGGAGGTACTGGGCGGCTCCGTGCTGGAAGTCGTAGATCGCCACGGTCTGGGTGTCCTCGAGCGGGTCGTCCGAGGGCATCAGGAAGTGGGTTTCGCTGACCGGGAGCAGGTCGTAGGTGATGCGTTCAGGTTTGCGGAGGAATCGCGCCTGCATGGGGTTCATGACCAGGGTGAGGTGGAGCCTGCCGTCCTCGGCCGTCACCTCGTAGCGGGCGCCCGGTCGTTCGTAGACGCCTTCGTACCTCGACGGGTCGAGGTTCAGCGTCGGGTCGGGGTGCGGCAGGTCCGGGATCGTGACGGCGCCGAAATCGGGGAGGATCTCGTTGAAGACCTTCTTGTAGAAGCTCTCCCGCGGTCCTCCGTTCGTCATCATCGTGATCGCGAGGTTCGATTCCGGGAGAATCCGCAGGCGGGCGTTCTGACCGACCGTGCTGCCGTCGTGGGCGTAGACGGTTTCGCCGTGCCAGTCGCACACGACGAGGCCGAGAGCCCACTCGGGGCCGAACATGTACGGATCAGGTATCGGGACGCGAGAGTGCATCATCTCGTGGATGGCCTCGGCAGAGGCGATTCGCCTGCCGTCGCGCGCCTTCCCCTGGTCGAGGAAGACGTGTGCCAGCGCGAGCACTTCCCGGACCGTCGAGTTGATGTTGCCTCCGGGGCCGAAGGCGCGGGGCAGATAACCGAGCGGTGAGACGAACGGGCCCTCGCCGGAGGAGCGGATCAGGTGGCTCGTGGCGGCCCGGTCCTGGTCCACGTGCTCGTGCCGGCTGGTCGTGCTGGTCAGTTCGAGGGGGTCGAAGAGCCGGTCCTTCATGACGTCGTCCCACCCCTTGCCGTCGATCACCTCCATGATGCGGGCGAGGATCGCGTAGCCCAGGGCCGCGCTGTAACCGTGGGTGTATCCCAGGGGGTGAACCTGGGGCGCGGAGGCGATGTTCTCGACCATGCGCTCGTGGACATCGTCGCCCTCGCCGGCGTCGCCGTACTCCTCCTCGATGCCGTTGGTGTGGTTGAGCAGCTGCCGGGGCGTGACCCGGGCGGTGACCTCGGGGTCGGCGACCTTGAAGCCGGGAAGGTAGGTCCGTACCGGCTCGTCCAGGTCGGCCTTGCCTTCGTCGACGAGTTGCATGAAGGCGAGGGCGGTCCAGGTCTTGGTCATGGAACCGCACTGGTAGATGGTGTCGGTCGTCGCGACTTCCCGGGTGGTCACGTCCTTGACGCCGACCGCCGCTTCGGTGATCTCTCCGTCGTGGAGGATGCCGATCGCGGCGCTCGGGATCTGGTATTCCGCGAGAAGCTCGGAGATCCGGGCCACGTCCATGGGGGCGCCCCTACTTCGGGAGGCCGACGGCGTTGGCGGCGTCCGCCTCGAAGTACTCCGTCGCGGCGAAGGCGCCGGCGTACCCCTCGAAGAAGCCTCGCACGGCGTCCAGCGAGTCGCCCACGATGACGTTCACCGCCTTGGCGCCGTCGGTGCTCACCACGGCCAGGGTCCACTTCGCCCCCTTCGGCAGCCGGCCGTACGCCTCCTTCAGCGCGTCCCAGAATCCGTCCCCGTCAGAGATCGAGGAAATCGCCATCACGTGCATTCCTGTGTCCTCCTCCATTGTTCCAAGCGAGAAAAGGCTACGTTGCATTTCATATATCGTCAACGAGCTGTTGTGCATATATCGCCATTGAGCTGGGATGTTGTGTGAGAAAATTGCAACAGCCTTGCCGGTAAACGCAATCACACCGTTGCAATGTGCTGTCGGTGAATGCACACTTGGGCCTGAAGGAGGTGAGCCGATGCCCGGAGGCAGGCTGACCCACGAGGATCGCCGGCAGATCGCGACCTGGCTCAACGGAGGGCTGGGATACGCCGAGATCGCCCGACGGCTGGGCAGGCCGACCTCCACGATCAGCCGCGAGGTGGCGCGCAACAGCGGCCCGGGCGGCTACCTGGCCGACCGCGCCCAGCAGGTGGCCGGACGGCGCGCCCGCCGGCGCAAGCCTCTCCAGTTGCCTGCCGAGGAGTGGCCGGCCGAGCGGGTGCGCGACTTCGTGGAGCGGTTCGCGACCCTGCTGGCCGGCACCGGCCTCCCCCGGATGCCCGCCCGCGTGTTCGTCTGCCTGGTCACCTCCGAGTCGGGGAGCCTCACGGCCGCCGAGCTGGTACGCCGGCTCCAGGTCAGCCCGGCGTCGGTGTCCAAGGCCATCGGCTACCTCGAAGCGATGGAACTGGTCGGACGCCGCCCGGACCCCGGCGGGCGGCGGGAGCGCTACCTCGTCGACGACGACGTCTGGATCCGGGCCTGGCGCACCGACACCGGCGCCCACGCCCGGATCGCCGAGGCCGCCCAGCGCGGCATCGATCTCTTCGGCCCCGGCACGCCCGCCGGCACCCGGCTCGGGCAGATGGGCCAGTTCTTCGGCCGCATCAGCCGGCAGATGAACGGCAGCGGCGTCACCCAGGCCGTCGTCCACGATGCGCTGACCGTGGTGGCCGCCCTGACCTACGCCGCCCGGCCCCTCACCTTGGACGAACTCGCCACCGCCCTGGGCTGGCCCCGCGAGCGCGCCGGCGAGGCCCTGGACGCGATCGGCCATCGCCCGACCATCGCCGACCCCTTCGCCCTCCAGCGCCCAGAACCCGCTACGTACACCGTCACGCCGAGGCCGGAGCGCCTGAGCCCGGCACAACGAGAAGCACTCCGGTGACCCTTATTGGAACAAAGCATTCCGTTCTGCTATAGTGGTGGTATCAGCAACTCCTGAATTCGAAGGGTCACCACTGTGATGACAACGCGCCCCGTTTCGATCCCCGAGGGATACACCACGGTCACCCCGTGGATCGTCACCAAGGACACCGCGGCTCTCATCGACTTCATCAAGGAGGCGTTCGACGCCGAGGAGCTCAGTCGGGTGCTGGTGGGAGACGGCGTGATCGGCCATGCCGAGGCGCGCATCGGCGACGCCGTCGTGATGATGTTCGACTCGCCCTTCCCCGTCGACACCCCGGCCCTTCTGCGGCTCTTCGTCGACGACGCGGAGGCGGTCGTACTGCGTGCCGTACAGGCCGGAGCCGTCGTGGTCACAGAACCGACCGAGCTGTTCTGGGGCGACAAGGTGGGACGCGTGCGCGACCCGCTCGGCAACGTCTGGTGGATCCAGCAGCGCCTTGCCGACCTGACGCCCGAGGAGATCGCGGTCCGCGCGGAAGACCCCGCGTACGCCGAAGCGATGACCTACCTCCAGTCCACCCTCGGCCCCGCCCTCCCCGCAGATCAGGCATGATGTAACCGGTGCACGAGGGCCCGCGGGAGGAGCGATGAAGCGGCGCATGTGGCCGCTGTACGCGGCGGGCTTCACCACCGCGTTCGGCGCGCACGGCATCGCGGCCAACCTCGGCGGGTTCTCGCACGACGCGGTGACCTCGCTGATGGTCCTCGGCGGCCTGCTGGCCCTGTACGACGGGGCCGAGGTCGTGCTCAAGCCGATCTTCGGCACGCTGTCCGACAGGATCGGCGCGCGCCCTGTCATGGTCGGCGGGCTGGTCGCCTTCGCCGCCGCGTCGGCCGTCTACGTCGTGGCCGACAGCCCGGCGTGGTTGTGGGCGGCCCGCCTGGGTCAGGGGGCCGCCGCCTCGGCTTTCTCCCCCGCCGCTTCCGCCCTGGTCGCCCGCCTCAACCCGGCGGCCAAGCACGGCAGGGCGTTCGGCTCCTACGGGTTCTACAAGTCCATCGGCTACACCCTCGGCCCCCTGCTGGGCGGGGTCCTGGTGTGGGCCGGCGGCCTGTGGCTGCTGTTCCTCGTCCTGGCCGTGCTCGGCGCGGCGGTCGCCGTCTGGGCCGCCTTCGAGGTGCCCGCCGTCGCGCCGCTGCCCAAGCAGCGCCAGACCGTCCTCGACCTGGTACGCCGCCTGGTCGATCCGGTCTTCCTCGGGCCGACCGCGGCGCTGGCCGCGGCCGCCGCCGCGCTGTCGGTCGGCGTCGGATTCCTGCCCGTCACCGGGGCCGCCGCAGGCCTGGGCACGGTCGCCACGGGCGCCGCGGTCTCGGCCCTGGCCGCCACCGCGGCCCTGGTCCAGCCCTTCGCGGGCCGGGCGCTGGATGCCGGCCGCCTCACCACCGGCGCCGGCATCTTTACCGGGCTGCTGGTCACCGCGGCCGGGCTCGGCTGCGCCGTACTCCCCGGTCTGGCCGGCCTGTTGACGGCGGCCGTGCTGATCGGCGCAGGAACAGGCCTGATCACCCCTCTCGGCTTCGCCGCGCTGGCCGCCTCGTCCCCCTCCGAACGACTCGGCCAGACCATGGGCAGCGCGGAGCTGGGCCGCGAGCTCGGCGACGCCGGTGGCCCGTTGCTCGTCGCCACGGTCGCCACGCTTGCCACTCTCGCGTACGGCTACGCCGCCCTCGCCGCCCTCCTGACGCTCGGCTCCCTGCTCGTACTCCTCCTACGCCGCCGGACGAAGGTCACCGGCTGACCATGGGAATGCGGCCAGGGATCCGCTGTCAGACCAGCAGCTTGTCCTTGGCTCTCTGGAATTCCTCGTCGTTGAGGACACCCTGGGCGTGGAGGGTGGCGAGCTGGGCGAGCTGGTCGGCGGGTCCGCTGGGTCCGCTGGTCTCCGTTTGCGCCGCGTCGCGGACGTAGGCGCGGAAGGCGGCTTCGCTCTGCCTTGACCGCTCCACGTCACGCTGGGTCATGGACTTGCCTCGCGCGATCACGTAGACGAGCACGCCGAGGAACGGGAGGATGATGACGAAAACGATCCAGGCGGCCTTCGCCCAGCCGTTCATGTCGTCACTGCGGAAGATGTCGGTGATGATCCTGAAGAGCAGGAAGAACCAGAGGATCCACAGGAAGAAGACGAACGTCGTCCAGAAGACGTTCAGCAGCGGATAGTCGCTCATGGCCACCTCTCGTACTGAAGGCGGTGCCGTGGCATCGTGGATGAGAGCGAGCCTCGGCGGCTTGGTTATCACTCCATGCCACCTTCACAGTACGCTGAGCAGCGTAAATGCCGGTTCACGGCCCCTTTGCCATGCGAACAATCACGCCATTCAAGGACGATCCCTCTGATCGCCGTCATCAGAGGGATCTGGTGTCCTAAGAGCGGGGCTGGTACTGCTTGGGGAGCTTCATGCCGCGCGCGGCCATGAGGTTCCTGAGGCGGTCGGGATAGTCGGTGATGATGCCGTCCACGCCGTCGTCGATGAGCTTGTTGAGCGTCGGCTCGTCGTCGATGGTCCAGGGGATGACCTTGATGCCCAGGTCGTGGGCCTCGTCGACCATCGTCTTGGTGACGTAGGGGACGTAGCCGGGGTCCGTCACCTTGCCGTCCTGGGGGAAGCCGTGCACCGGCGAGAACGCGGCCGCGCCGAACGACTTGACGGCCTTGAGCGGGTCGCCGCCGAAGTCGTCGATGTCGATCCCGCCCAGCCACGGCGAGGCGCCCGGCTTGCCCGTCTGCAGGAAGTCGTAGTTGGTCAGGGCGACCAGCGGCAGCCTCGGTTCCAGCTCGCGCATCCGCATCAGCGAGCCCCAGTCGAAGCTCTGGATCGTGACCTGGTTCGTGATCCTGGCCTTGCGGATCTCCGCCAGCGTCACCTGCACGAACTGCTCGCGTGGCGCGGTCTCCTGCGGGGCGCCCGCCTCGACCTTGGTCTCCACGTTCAGCATCACCTTGTTCGCCTGGTAGCTGTTGACCAGGTCGAAGACCTCGCTGAGCAGCGGCATCCGGGCGCCGGGTACGGCTCGCTGTCCGGGGAACTCGGGCAGGGTCTGCGAGCCGCAGTCCATGGTGCGGATCTGGGCGAGGGTGAGCGTGTTGATGTACTTCCCGACGTAGGGGTACTCAGGGTCTCCCGGTACGGCGGGCGCCGTGTCCCGGCACTTGCGGGGGCTGATCCGGCGGTCGTGGGTGACCACGGCCTGGCCGTCCTCGGTGATCTGGACGTCCAGCTCCAGCGTGGACACGCCGAGCTCGAGCGCGTTGGCGAAGCCCCCGAGCGTGCTCTCCACGACCAGTCCCAGCCCGCCGCGGTGTGCCTGCAGGTCCAGCGTGTGCCGGGAGTTGTCGTCGAAGTCGTCGGCGGACGCCACCCCGGGAGTGGCGGCGACGACGAGCAGACCGATCGCCAGCGGTAAGAAGCGCATGTGCAAATCCTTTCTCCGGACGCACACGCTTCCGTCCCCGCGCGGACGCCAGGCGGCTGCCAGCTGAGCGAACGGCGAACCTTTCCAGACCGGACGGCACGAATCCCGCCGACAGAAACGCCGCTCCGCCCGGCCACTCAAGGGCGCGGGCGCCCATGTCGGAGACTGGATGTCGTTCGGGATCTCCCACCCATGCGCGTTGGCGGGTCATCCGGGTGGTCGGCACACGTTCTTGCAGGGAGGAAGCATGCGGTTCCGCGATCAGGTGGTGGCCGTCACGGGCGCCGCGGGTGGCATCGGGCGGGTGCTCGTCGACCGGTTCACCGCGGAGGGGGCGGTCGTCGCGGAGGGCGACATCCAGGGAGCATCCGGGGTGGACGTCACCGATCGCGCCACGGTCCAGGAGTGGGTGGCCGGGGTCGAGCGGCGTCACGGGCCGATCGACGTGCTGGTCAACAACGCGGCCGTGGCCAGGGACGCCGAGTTCGTCGACCTGCCGGAGGAGCAATGGCACCACGAGCTCGACGTCTCGCTCACCGGCGCCTTCCTGTGCGCGCAAGCCGTACTGCCCGGCATGCTCGAACGGCGGCGGGGAGTCATCGTCAACATCTCGTCGGTGAACGCGGTCTCCTACTTCGGCAACGAGGCCTACAGCGCGGCCAAGGCGGGCCTGCTCAGCCTCACGCGCAGCCTCGCGGTCAAGTACGGCCCGCACGGCGTGCGGTGCAACGCCGTGGTGCCGGGCACCATCCGCACCCCGATCTGGGACGAGCGGGTGGCCGTGGCGCCCGACATCCTCGACCGGCTCGCCGTCTGGTACCCGCTCGGCCGCGTCGGCACCCCGGACGACGTCGCCTCGGCCGTGCTCTTCCTGGCCTCCGCCGACGCGGCCTGGATCACCGGCGTCGCGCTGCCTGTGGACGGCGGCCTGCTCGCCGGCAACCGGCTGATGACCGAACAGCTGGTGATCACGTAATCCGCCTGGGGCTACAACGGCGCCGAACCTTTGCCACTGATCAACAGTCGAACGTGGGGACACCTGCCCGTCCGGTGAGAGTGCGAACAACGAGGTGTGCACATGACGTCGGCCCTGCGCGCCGGAGACCCCGCCCGGATCGGTGACTACTGGCTGGCCGGACGGGTGGGCGCCGGCGGCCAGGGGCTGGTGTACGAGGCCTACGATCCCGAAGGCCGACGGGTGGCGGTCAAGGTGCTGCACGGCGACGCCGTGGCCGACCCGGACCTGCGGGTCCGGTTCCGCAAGGAGGCCACCGCCGCCTGTCGCGTCGCCTCGTTCTGCACCGCCCGGGTACTGGCCGTGGAGCTGGAAGGGCGGCAGCCGTACCTCGTCAGCGAGTACGTCGAGGGGCCCAGCCTGCGGCAGGCGGTCATCGGCGGGCGCCGCTTCACCGGGGACGACCTGCACCGCCTGGCCACCGCGGTGGCCACGGGACTGGCCGCCATCCACGACGCCGGCGTGATGCACCGCGACCTCAAACCGGACAACGTGCTGCTGGGCCCGGACGGCCCCCGGATCATCGACTTCGGCCTGGCCCGTACCCCCGAGATGTCCCTCACCGCGACCGGCCCGGTGGCGGGCACGCCCGCCTACATGGCACCGGAGATCCTCACCGGCCAGCGAGCCGGTCCGGCGGTGGACATGTTCGCCTGGGGCGCGATCATCGTGTTCGCCGCCAGCGGCGCCGACCCCTTCGACGCTGAGAGCCTCGGCGCCGTGATGCACCAGGTGCTGACCGCCGACCCCGACCTCGGCGACCTGCCTGACACCCTGCGCCCGCTGGTGGCGTCGGCCCTCGCCAAGGACCCGACGGCCCGGCCCACCGCCCACCGGCTCCTGCGCGGCCTCGTCTCCGGCTTCCACGGGTCTTCGGCTGAGCTGCTGGCCGTCGGCAGCGCGGAGGCCGGCCTGCTCGCGGGCGGCGGCGCGGCCGACCCGGCACTGGGCACCCTGGCCGAGGACGCCTACGGGCTGCTCGATCCGGGCGAGCGCGACCTGGTGCCGGACCTGTTCCTGAGGCTGGTGACCGTCAGCGCCACAGGCGAACTCACGCTGCGGCCGCTGCCCGAAGACGAGCTGCTGGAGGGAAGGACCCCGCAGGAGCAGGCCGCTCTGCGGCGCGTCCTGCGGCTGTTCGACTACCTGCTCACCCGCAGGGACGACGGCAACGGCGGCGGCGACCTCCTGCTCGCCCGACCGGCGCTGGTGCACGCCTGGCCGCGGCTGCGGGACTGGGTGGCAGACGAACGCGATGGCCTGGCCTCCCACGACGCGATCCGCACGGCGGCCCGGCACTGGGACACCCACGGGCACCGCCAGGCAGACCTGCTGCAGGGCAGCCGCCTGGAGACCGCGCTCGGCTGGGCCGCCACCGGACGCCGCCACCTGACTCTCAACCTGCTCGAACGCGCCTTCCTGGACGCCTGCGCCACCGCCGCCCGCCACCGCGTCAGACGCCGCGGCATGGTGACCCTGGCCCTCGCGGTGCTGCTCGTCCTGGCCCTGACCGGCGGCCTGGTGTCCGTACGGCAGAGCCGTACGGTCGCCGCCCAGCGCAACAGGGCGATCGCGGAACAGGTGGCCGGGCAGGCCGACGCCATGCGCCTCACCGAGCCGGTCCGGGCGATGCTGCTGAGCGTGGCCGCTTGGCGGCTGGCTCCGCGGCTGAAGACCCGGGCCTCCTTGCACAGCGCATGGGCACAGCGCCAGCGGGCCGCCTTCACCGATCCTGATGCCGGCGGCGAGGTCGTGCACCAGATGACGAGAGACGGGCGCAGGTTCGTCAGCGTGACGCCGTCGGGTGTGAAGGTCTTCGACCTGCCGAGCGGCAGGCAGGTCGGCGGGTGGAACGACCTGAAGATCGGCGGGGAGAGGTTCCTGGGCGCGAGCCTCAGCCCGAACGGCAGGTTCCTCGCGGTGTCCGCCGGCCACACCATCCGCGTGTGGGACATGAGCACCGGCAGGCCCACCGGGGCCGAGCACGCCATCGCGGGCGCGGCGCTGCTCCACGTGTTCCACTCGGCCGAGTGGGTGGACGACGGCCGCTACATCCAGCTGGACGGGACGCACGACGGCGCGCTGTGGGACACCAGGACCGGCGCGACAAGGTCGCCTCCCGTCGCGGCGCTGAGCGCGAGCATCGACCCGGCAGGCGACCTGCTGGCCATCGCCGACGTCGAAGGGCGCTTCCGCCTGCTGCGGCTTCCCGCGGTCAGGCCGCTCAGCCGCTGGCACGAGGCCGGCGTCTGCGACGGCCACGCGCGTACGGTCGCCTTCAGCCCGGACGGGCACACCCTGGCCTGTGCGACCACCTCGGACATCTCCCTCGTCGACGTGCGCACCGGACGGTCCCTCCTGCGGGAAGCGCCGGCGCAGTCGTGGGACTCCGCCGGCGGCCGGATCCTGTTCAGCCCTGACGGGCGCTATCTCGTCGCGGGCGGCGACAGGAGCTTCGACCTGATCCGGGTGTCCGACGGCCGGACGCTGCTGACCTACCAGACCGCGCTCGACGCCGCCGGCTTCGACGGGACGACCCTGCGCTACCTCGCCGACGACACGGCCGTGAGTCTCGACATCTCCGACCTGGTCAGCCCTGTACGGTTGCCCGGAAGGGCTCCCGAGACGGCGGTGTTCAGCCGTGACGGCCGGTTCCTGGCCACCCACCAGCCGGATTCCCGGTCACTGACACTCTGGGACGCCGCGACGCGACGCCAGGTGGGCTCCCTCCTGCGGGCCGGCGGGGACGTCGACCAGCCGACGTTCAGCGGCGACGGCCCGCTCCTGGCCGCGCTCGACGGATCGGACTCCGGCACGGTGCGGTTGTGGGACGTCACCACGCCCGAGCGGATGGCGACGATCACCCTGCCCGGAGGCGGGTACGCCAGATCCCTGGCCCTGACCGGGGACGGGTCGTTCCTCGTGGTCAACGCCGCCGGATCCATGGCGCCGGGCAGTCGAGCGGTCCGGTTGCTGGTGTGGGACGTCCATCGGGCCCGCTGGAGCAGGACGATCGACTTCCCCGAGGGCGCCGGCCGGATCATGTTCCTGCCCGGCAGCCCGATGGGCGCGGTGCTGGACGAGGCCGCCAACCGCCTGGTCGACCTGTCGACCGGCCACCCGGTCGGCCCGCCGCTCGGCCCGGGAGGCCTGAGAGGGCGATCGGAGCTGCTCGCCGTCACCTCCGACGGGACGACGGCGGCCATCAGCGACCCCCTCGACCAGCTCGCGTTCTGGGATGCCCGCACGGGCCGGCGGCACGGTCCGAGTTTCCGCACCGGCTCCGGCGGGAGCGACGACCTGCTGTTCACCCACCGGGGAGACGTGGCGGCCTCGCTCGGCCGCGACCGCACCGTGCAACTGTGGGACGTCACCGCCCCCCGCGAACTGGGCGCGGCGGTCACCGGCGGGCAGCAGGACTTCCTGTCGGCCGCCTTCAGTCCGGACGGCTCGATCCTGCACACCATCGACCAGACCGGCGTTCTGATGGACATCCCGATCGATCCCGGGCGGGTGGCCGATGCCGTGTGCGCCCGAGCCGGCCGTACCCTGACCGAAGCCGAATGGAGGCGCTACCTTCCCGACGTCGACTACGCCGACCCCTGCCCCACCCTGGGCCGCTGACCCTGGGTCGGGAGTGAGCCGTCGGGCGCTGTTCTGCGCGCCGGGCGCGTAAACGAGGAAGAATCTCAGCGATGAGCATCACTCCCGCCCAGCTGCGCGACCTGGCCGGTCGCGCCGAGGCGCTCTGTGCCGAAGTCCGTGCCTTGTACGCCGGTGTGCCCGCGGAATCGCCCGAGCGCGCCCAGCTCCAGGCGGCGCACCAAGCGGCGGAATGGCTGAAGCGGGCAGGCGAGGACCTGCAGCGCGCGGCCGGGGACCTGGCCGCGTTCCGCGCCCTGCAGGAATGCGGGTTCCCGTGGGGCGTCTGTCCCGAGCACGGCAACACGCTGTCCTCCAAGGCCAACGTGACCACCTGCCGGGTGTGCGGCCGCACCTGGGACTACGACCGGCGCGGCCAGAAGTGCCGCGAGCCGGTGACATGGAAGGTGACCGACTCCGTGGGGACCGAGACTCTGATGTGCGACGGGCACGTCCTCGGCGCCCGCGCGGCCATGACCGGCGCCACCTTCATGCGCCTGGACGCCGACCGGCAGTAGGCCGTCGAGTCAGGCTTCGGCCCAGGCCAGCAGGCCGCCGAGGACTGCGATGATCGCGTTGATGGCGACGGTCACCGAGACGCGCAGCATCATGCCCAGGTAGCGCAGCACCGCCGCCGCGCCGGGATTGAACCAGGCGACCGCCGCGAAAGCGGCCATGGCGCCGAACTGCGCCAGGGAGAACGCGAACGCGGCCCAGTAGACCTGATCGAGCCGCCGGATGACGGTGTGCAGCGACGACGCGATGTGCTCGGCGCGGTTCGCGAACGCCATCCCGTCGTCGACGAACGCGGCGAACCGCTTCTGGGCCGCCGTGCTCGCGTCCCCCACCCAGTCGGGGAACAGGGCTTCGCGGATCGCAGGCATCCACTCCTGGAAGATCGTCCGCGTCGCGGCGGCCATGCCGTACCAGATGCCGATCGCGTTGTCGATCAGGTCGTCCGACATGATCACGGCATTGGCGGTCCACAGGATGGACGCGGCGGTGGCGGCGATATTGAACGACCTGGTCATCCGCAGGATCTCGTCGGTCCGCTGGCTCAGCATGGCGAGCCTGGAGATCTCGTCCTCGGCGGCAATCTGCTTCTCGAGGGTGGCGGCCACGGCCCGGTCCATGTCGCGGCCGAAGTCGTTGTACCTGGACTCGGCGAGGACGGCCTCCTCGGGAGACGCCCATCGCTGGAAGAGCTCCAGGTCCCTGTCGCCGGCCCACACCTTCGTGGCCTGTTCGAGGGCCGTGTCGACCTCGGCACTCACGGATCGTCCGGCAGCGCGCGACGCGGCCAGGTTTCTCTGCGCCGCGTAGTGCAACCCGTACCGGCTCAGCCAGGTCGCGGAGAACATCCCCGTGACCGCGCCTTCGGCCAGGACCCCGCCGGATTCTCCGGTGCTCGCGACCACGCCGAGGTTGGCGGACTCGGCGGAGACGTAGGCCACCGCGGTGCCCCTCAGCGTCTCGGCGATCGTCGCGGCCGACCTGCACAGGGAGTCCATCGCGGCGTCGGCGGCGTCGCAACGACCGTTGTAGCGGGCACAGGCGGGCGCCCCCACCACGCCCAGCGCCATGGAGGGCAGCCGACCGTGCTGGCCGATCAGCCTCTTGAGGTCCGTGAGCCGCTCGGACACCAGATCCATGCCGACCGACAACCTCGCCAGGTGCTTCGCGTTCGTCTGCAGCGGTCTGTCGGCCACGCCTATCCCCCGTGTCTCGTCTCGCCTCGGCCGCGACAAGTTACCCGGCCCAAGATCAGCCCAGACCATGCTCCGCCGCCCACGAGGTGACCAGGGGATGAACAGTGCGCCAACCCACACATCACTTCATTCAGTGAAATTTTCCGGTTGTCGGGAAAATTCTTATGTGCGTATATTTGGACCATGCAGGAGTCGCGGCGTGAGCGGAAGAAGCGCCTGACCAGTCAGCGGATCGTCATGGCGGCGATCAGGCTGTTCGAGGAGCAGGGCTACGAACAGACCACGATCGGGCAGATCGCGGCGGCGGCGGACGTCGATCCCAAGACGTTCTCCAACTACTTCCGCAGCAAGGACGACGTCCTGTTCGTCGACGCCGAGCGCAACTTCGACGTGCTGCTCGAGGCGATCGCGGAGCGCCGGCCGGACGAAAGCCCTGGCGAGGTGCTGGGCAGGATGGTCCAGGAATACGCCGCCTATCGCCGGCCCAAGGTCCCCGCCAGGGAACCCGAGGAGCTGTCGGCGACCGCGCGGCTGTTCATGACCACGCCTGCGCTTCAGGCCAAGGGTCTGTACCTGCTGATGGAGGCGCAGCAGCGGATCGCCGGCGAGCTACTGAAGGCGTTCGCCGGCCGGCTCGACCCGATCACCGCGGCCGCGATGACCGGGGCCCTGATCGGCGCCATCCAGCAGGCGACCCTGGCCAGCGTCCAGCTCGGCCGGTCGCAGGACGAGATGTGGCAGGCCTCCCGGCGCGGCCTCGACATCGCCATGCACGGCCTGCTCTCCGTACGGCAGGCCACCGAGGAAAGCTCTTGACCAGAAAGGAACCCGCCCACCATGGGGGACAGCTACCGAGAGATCGCCCGCGACGCACGACGTGCCGTGCGGGAAGGCCCTGAGGCGATCGCGCAGCGGCAGCGCGCCCGCCTGGCGGAGATCGTGACCTACGCACGCGCCCGTTCGCCGTACTACCGCGAGCTGTACCGGGACCTGCCGGACAACGTGGACGACCCGGCATTGCTCCCGGTCACCGACAAGAAGCTGCTGATGTCCCGCTTCGACGACTGGGTCACCGACCGCGAGGTGACAGAGGAGCGGGTCCAGGCGTTCGTGGCCGATCCCGACCTCGTGGGGCACCGGTTCCTGGGCCGGTACATGGTCGCGACGACCTCGGGAACCAGCGGTCTGCGCGGCCTCTTCATTCTGGATGAGCGGGCCATGGCCGTGCACAGCGCCATCGGGTCGCGCGCCGGCGGCGGCCTGGGAGCCGGCGATGTCATCCGCGTCCTCACTCACGCCGGCCGTACCGCGATCGTCACCGCCCCCGGCGGCCACTTCTCCACGGTCGCCTCGGCGGCCTGGTTCCGCAGGGAAAGGCCCCTCACCGGCCGGATACTTCGCGTCTTCTCGATCAACCAGCCGCTGCCCGACCTGGTCGCCGAGCTCAACCGGTACAAGCCCGCCAGCCTCACCGGCTTCCTCAGCATGCTCACGCTGCTGGCACGCGAGCAGGAAGCCGGACGCCTGCACATCCACCCGGCGATGGTCATCGCCGGCGGCGAGACGGCGACCCCGGAGTCCCTGGAGCTGATCACCACCGCGTTCGGTGCCAACGTCCGGGCCGCCTACGCCGCCACGGAATGCGGCTTCCTCAGCTTCGGCTGCGCGCACGGCTGGTACCACGTCAACAGCGACTGGGCCGTGGCCGAGCCGGTCGACGCCGACCACCGGCCCGTCCCGCCGGGCGAACCGTCGCACACCGTCCTGGTGAGCAACCTCGCCAACCGGGTCCAGCCGATCCTGCGCTACGACCTCGGCGACAGCGTCGTGCTCCGCCCCGACCCCTGCCCGTGCGGCAGCCTCCTTCCCGCCATCCGTGTGCAGGGCCGCGCGGCCGACCTGCTCACCTTCCCCACGGGCGGCGGCGAGGACGTCGGCATCTCGCCCATGCTGTTCGGCACCCTGCTCGACCGGGCCCCCGGCGTCGAGCGGTTCCAGCTCGTCCAGACCGCGCCCGCCACGCTGCGCGTGCGCCTGCAGCCCGCGAACGGCGCCGACGCCGACCGCGTGTGGCAGACGGTGCGGGCGGAGATCACCCACCTGCTCACCGAGCACAAGGTCACCGACATCACTCTCGAGCGCGCCGAGGAGGCACCGCAGCAGTCGCCCGGCGGCAAGTTCCGCAGGATCATCCCGCTGGCCAGGGCGTGAGTTACTCCGAGTCCTCTACTGGCTGTTGAGGTAGGTGAGGACGGCGAGGACGCGGCGGTGGCCGCTGTCGGCCGGCGAGAGGCCGAGCTTGGCGAAGATGTTGCCGATGTGCTTGTGGACGGCGTTCTCGGTGATGACGAGCCGGGCCGCGATCGTGGCGTTGTCCTTTCCCTCGGCCATCAGGGCGAGCACTTCGCGTTCGCGTGCTGTGAGGGCGGCGATCGGGTCGTGGGCGTGCCGGGTGAGGAGTTGTGCGATCACCTCGGGGTCCATGACGGTGCCGCCGGCCGCGACCCGCCGCAGGGCGTCGATGAACTCGCTCACCCGGCTCACCCGGTCCTTGAGGAGGTAGCCGACGCCGCCGCGTCCATCGGAGATCAGTTCGCCGGCGTACTGCTGCTCGACGTACTGGGAGAGGACGAGCACGGGCAGGCCGGGGTGCCGGCGGCGGGCGTCGAGGGCGGCGTGGATTCCCTCGTCGCGGAAGGTCGGCGGTAGCCGTACGTCGACGATGGTGATGTCCGGCCGGTGTTCGGTGACGGCGGCGATGAAGCCGGGGGCGTCCTGGGTGATCGCGGCTACGTGGAAGCCCTTCGTGGTCAGCAGGAGTTCCAGTCCACTGGACAGCAGGACGTTGTCCTCGGCGATCACGACGCGCATGGCAGGCTCACAGTGATCGTGGTCGGGCCGCCGGTGGGGCTGTGGATGTGGATGGTGCCGTCGAGCGCTCGGACGCGGTGGCGGATTCCGGCGATGCCGGTGCCCAGTGTCTCGTCGGCGCCACCGATCCCGTCGTCGGTGACCTCGATCGCCAGCCGGTCATCGTCGTGCGCGACGCGGACGGCGGTCCGGGTGGCCTGGCTGTGCTTGGCGGCGTTGGTGAGCGTCTCGGCGATGGTGAAGTAGGCCACGGCCTCGACCGCGGCGGGAATCGTCCCGAGGACGCCGATGTCAAGCCTGGTGTCGATGGCCGATCGGGTTCCCAGCGCCGCCAGCGCTCCGGCGAGGCCGCGGTCGGCGAGGATCGGCGGGTAGATCGTCCGGATCACTGCGCGGAGTTCGGTCATGGCCTCCTCGGTACCCTCATGCGCTTCCCTCAGGAGTCTGTCCACCATCTGGGGGTCCTCGCCCAGCGACTCACGGGCCGCGCCCAGCCGCATCGCGATGGCCACCAGCCGGGCCTGGGTGCCGTCGTGCAGGTCACGTTCGATCCGGCGGAGTTCCGCGCCGTGCGCGTTCATGGCGCCGGCCCGCGTCTCGGTCAGCGTCTCCACACGCTCCGCCAACCGCTCCGCAGCCGAGGGGGACAGCAACGCGACACAGATCCGGGCGTGCAGGCGCGCCAGCAGTGGAACCAGCCAGTAGGTCAGCGCCGCGAAGATGATGATTTGTACGGTCCCCAGGGTCAGCGCCGTGCCCCACCCGGTCAGCGGAACACCGGCGGCGAAACCGCCGGCGCGAGTGCCGGCGGGCAACGCCCACCACAAGGGCACCGTGACGGCCGTGGCCACCGCGTTGCCCGCGCACACCACCACGACGACCCCGAACGCCAGACTCGTCACGATGAACGTGCACAGCCACCCGAGAACACGCCACGTACCGACGAGGACGGGACCAGAGGGCGGAGAAAGCAGCAACCGGTCGGCGCGGCGACGATGCCAGGACGCCCAGGCGCGAGCCATCATCGGGACGATGAGTACGGGCAGCGCGAACAGGGCGACCGCGGCGGTGAACAGGCTTCCCAGCAGATAGCCCAGACCGCGCCACATCGCCGAAAGCCGGCTGGCCCCATGGTGGTTCATCCGCACAAGTCTGAGCCATGGCGACCGAACCTGGCACTACAGTCCACTACCCCTTTTTTCCACTGGTGAGCTGTATCGTCCGCTTCCCCCCGCCAGACCTAGCGTCAACGCCCATGACGAGTTCACCGATTCATTCACCGCGGCGGCGCGGCCGATCCATCCGATGGAACCTGGCCCTGGCCGCCATCGTGGTTGGCACCCTGTCTACCGGCGTGCCCGAGGCGAGCGCCGCCGGCCGGCACGGCGACCAGGCCCAGCTTCGGCGCGACGCCGCCGCGATCACCGCACTCGGCGTGACGGGCGTCCAGGCCCGCTTGATCACCTCTGATGGCCGGAACCTGACCGCCACCAGCGGCGTCGCCGACGTGACCACCAGGCGGCCGGTCCCCCGGAACGGCTACTTCCGGATCGCCAGCGTCACCAAGGCGTTCGTAGCCACCGTGATCCTGCGGTTGGCCGGCGACGGCAAGCTCTCTCTGGACGACACGGTTGAGCGATGGCTGCCCGGTGTGGTGTCAGGAAACGGCAACGACGGCCGCGCGATCACCATCCGCCAACTGCTCCAGCACACCAGCGGCATCCACGACGACTACCCCGACTACACCTCGGCGAAGGACTTCCACCAGCACCGATACGACACCTACACAGCCGAGCAGACCGTCGCCCGGGCGATGCGCCACAAGCCGGACTTCCAGCCCGGCAAGGAGTGGAGTTACAGCAACACCGGCTACGCCCTTCTCGGCATGATCATCCATCGGGTCACCGGGCACCCCTGGCATGAGGAGGTGCGGGATCGGATCGTCCGGCCGCTCGGCCTCAAGCACACCTTCTGGCCGGGTACTTCACCCACGCTGCCCCAGCCACACGCCAGGAGCTACCAAAGGTTCCAGCCCGGCGAACCACTCGTGGACGTCACCAAGCAGGTCAGCCTGGTCAGCAATGGAGAGGCCGGACTCGTCTCCACCACCGCCGATCTCAACCGATTCTTCCGCGCCCTGCTCGCCGGCCGGCTCCTGCCCCCGGCGCAGCTGGCGCAGATGAAACACACCATTCCCATCAGTAAGAGGTTCGAACCGCTCATGCCGGGCGCCCGTGACGGGCTGGGGCTGTTCTCACGCCCACTGTCGTGCGGCGGCACGTACTGGGGCCACGAGGGCGGCGATTCTGGCTGGATCAGCGCCGTCGGCGTCACCGCCGACGGCCGGCGCAGCGTCACGGTCTCGTTGACGGGCGTGGTCGCCGATTCACCGGACGACGTACTACGCGTGGCACAGGCCGAGAGCAAGCTGGTCGACGACGCGCTGTGCACGACCCCGGACGCCGGCCACACGCGGCGTTGAGATTCTCCACTGTTGACGCTCAGGCAGAGCTGAGGCTCTTTATACGCGGCGAATATACTCTCAGAGTATAGTCTCCGATCATGAGCGTTCCCCTTGCGCTGCTCGGCCTGCTGGAGCGGGAGCCGAGTCACGGCTACGACCTGAAGCGCGACTACGACACCTACTTCGGCGGGGGCAAGGCCCTGCCCTTCGGCCAGGTGTACTCCACGCTCGCCCGCCTGGCCAGGGACGGCAAGGTGACCGCCGGGCAGAGCGAGCCCGGCGACGGGCCGGACCGCAAGCGTTACGCCATCACCCCGATCGGCCAGGGCGAGGTCGAGGAGTGGCTGGCCGAGCCCGTCGCGGCCGAGCCGTACCTGCAGACGGTGCTGTTCACCAAGGTCGTGCTGGCGCTGATGCTGGGCCGCGACGCGGCCGGCTACCTGGACTCCCAGCGGGCGGCGCATCTGCGGCGGATGCGGGAGCTGACCGACATCAGGCGCGAGGGCGCGCTGATCGACGTGCTCCTCGCCGACCATGCCCTGTTCCGCCTGGAGGCCGACCTGCGGTGGATCGACGTCACCCAGACCCGGCTTGGGGCACTGGCGGAGGAGGTGCGCGGCCGATGATCGTCGACGCTCTGCTGCGGGCCGAGGGGGTCAGCCGCTCCTTCGGCAGCACGCCCGCGCTGCGGGAGGCCGAAGTGTCGGTGACCGCGGGCGAGGTGCTGGCCATCATGGGGCCCAGCGGTTCGGGCAAGTCGACGCTGCTGCACTGCCTGGCCGGGATCTTCACCCCGGACAGCGGCGAGGTGTGGTTCGACGGCCGGCGCCTGGACACGCTGGACGACGGCCGCCGCAGCGAGCTGCGGCGCACCGCCTTCGGCTTCGTCTTCCAGTTCGGCCAGCTGGTGCCCGAGCTGACGGTGGCCGACAACGTGGCGCTTCCGCTGCTGCTCGGCCGTACCAGGCGCAAGGAGGCCTACGCGCGGGCGGCCTCCTGGCTGGAGCGGCTGGAGCTGGCCGGCCTGGACGCCCGCCGTACCGGGGAGCTGTCGGGCGGGCAGGCGCAGCGGGTGGCGATCGCCAGGGCGCTGGTGACGCGGCCGCGGGTCGTCTTCGCTGACGAGCCGACCGGCGCGCTCGACTCGCTCACCGGCGAGCACGTGATGGACCTGCTGGTCGGCCTGGCCCGCGAGGAAGGCGCCACCGTGATCGTGGTGACGCACGACGCCCGGGTGGCCGCCTGCGCC
Organism: Nonomuraea sp. NPDC050536; assembly: GCF_044457685.1. Lineage (NCBI taxonomy): Bacteria > Bacillati > Actinomycetota > Actinomycetes > Streptosporangiales > Streptosporangiaceae > Nonomuraea > Nonomuraea sp. NPDC050536. Next base: position 10,483 of record NZ_JBITHD010000009.1, on the reverse strand, counting down.
GACCGGGAGATCGTGGTGCGCGACGGCAGGGTGACCGACCCGTACGCCGGCGGGATCGTCAGATGATCCTGCTGGGTCTGCGGTTGTCGCTGCGCAGCGGCAGGGAGACGGCGGCCCGGCTGGCGCTGATCGTGGCCGGGGTGGCGGTGGGCGTCGCAGTGCTGCTGGCCACGCTGTCGCTCTTCAACGCCTACCAGGCTGCCGACGGCCGCCCCTGCTGGGAGTGCACGCGCGGCACGGCGCCCAGCGGCTGGGCCCTGGACGCCACCGCCGACGGCGCGCTGTGGAACCTGCGCGAGGACTACTACGCCGGCCAGACGATCAAGAGGCTGGACGCGGCCGCGCTCGGCGACCGGGCGCCGGTCATCCCCGGCCTGTCCCGCATGCCCGGCCCCGGCCAGTACTACGCCTCCCCCGCCCTGGCCAGGCTGCTCGACTCGGCGCCGCGCGAACAGCTCGCCGACCGCTTCCCCGGGACGCGCGCCGGCCTGATCGGCCAGGCCGCGCTGTCCGGCCCCGACGAGCTCGCCGTCGTGGTGGGACGGACGCCGGTGGAGGTGGCCGCCATGATCGGCACCCGGCAGGTCGACACCGTCGACACCGCGCCCGCGGTCGACGAGAGCACGGACGTCTACCGGTTCGGGTTCGGCATCGCCGCCATCGGACTGATCGTCCCGCTGCTGGTGCTGGTGGGCACCGCCACCCGGCTGGCCGCCGCCCGCCGCGAGACGCGCTTCGCCGCGATCAGGCTGGTCGGCGCCACCTCCCGGCAGGTCAACGTGCTCGCCGCGGTGGACGCCGCACTCGGCGCGCTGCTCGGCGCCCTGGCCGGCGTCGCTGTCTTCCAGCTGGTACGGCCGGCCGTCGCCGGGATACGGATCACCGGTGCGCGCTTCTTCCCCGACACCGCCGTCCCGGGCCCCTGGCAGTACGCGGCCGTGCTCGCCTGCGTCCCACTCGCGGCGGCCTGCGCGGCCCTGTGGTCGCTGCGCCGGGTACGGATCTCGCCGCTCGGCGTGGCCAGGAAGGCGGTCCCGCCGCCGCCGCGAGCCTGGCGGGTGGTCCCGCTGCTGGCCGGGCTGGGGCTGTTCGCGGGCCCGGCGTTCCGCAACGGCAAGCCCGAGGCCCTGTGGGCCGACGCGGCGATCGCGCTCATCATGGTCGGGCTGGTGCTGGTGGGGCCGTGGCTGACGATGCTGGCCGCGCGCCTGACCGCCCGGCTGACCCGCGGCGCGGCGACGCTGCTGGCGGCGCAGCGCCTGGCCGCCGACCCGAAGTCCGCCTTCAGGTCGGTGAGCGGGCTGGTGCTGGCGGTGTTCATCGGCACGACGATCGCGGCCCTCGTTCCCGCGGTGGTCACCGGGCAGCAGGCGGTGGCCGGCGGCGCGCTCAACGACGTGCTGGGCGCCTCGCTCTTCCGGCCGGGGATCCCGGGCCTGTCGCCGCGGGCGGGGGCAGATCTGCTCGCCCGGCTGCGCGCCCATCCCGGGGTGGACGTGCTGCCGATCTACGCCAGGGCCGACCTGGAGAACCTCCGCCCGACGCCGGACGGGCCGCCGCCCGCGACCTCCGTCGTGGAGTGCTCGGCCCTGGCCCGCTTCCCCGTGCTCGGCCGGTGCCCCGCGGGCGCGCAGGCCGTGCTGGGCCGTTTCGATCGGGTTGTCGGTGCCGACAACCCCCTCACCATCGACAAGCTCATCCCGCTGGCGGGACCCGCCAGCCAGTCCGCCTCGGCCACCGGCCTCGACCTGATGGCCGTCTTGATCCGCACGGGCGACACGGCGTCGCTGGAGCGGCTGCGGACCTTGCTGTCCGATTACACCGCCGAGGCGCCGATGACCTTCGCCGAGATCGCTGCGGTCAGAGCGGACCTGTACATGCAGGCGGAAAGCGTGGCGCTGGCGATGGTCGCGCTCACCCTGGTCGCCGGCGGCTGCAGCCTCGTCGTCGCGGTCGGCGGCGGGCTGGTGGAGCGCAGGCAGCCGTTCACCCTGCTGCGGCTGGCGGGCACGCCCACGCGCACCCTGGCCGCGGTGGTGCTGCTGGAGTCGGCGCTGCCGCTGTTGCTGGCCGCCGTGCTCGCCGCCGGCGCCGGCTTCGGCGTGGCCGAGCCGGTCATCGACCAGCTCGCGATGAAGGGCGCCTCCCTGGCGATGCCCGGGCCGGTCTACTTCGCGGCGGTCGGCGGTGGCCTGGCCGCCTCCCTGCTGGTGATCCTCACGACCCTGCCGCTGCTCAGGCGCATGACCGCACCCGACAACGCGCGTTTCGAATAGGAGTCGCGATGAAGTTCAAGCTGGCGGCGGTGATCGCGCTGGCCGTGGTCGCCTCCATCGTGGTGGCGGTCCGCACCACCGGGCCGTCCCTGGCGGACGACGGCCGCTACTCCGCCCAGATCCGGCGCACCGAGTACGGCCTGCCGCACGTGTCCGCCAAGGACTACGGCGGGCTCGGGTTCGGCTACGGCTACGCCTTCGCGCAGGACGACCTGTGCGTGCTGGCCTCCTGGGTGGTGACGCTGCGGGGCGAGCGATCCAGGTACTTCGGCCCTCAGGCGCAGTCCGACGACCCGGTCCGCTCGGTCGCCAACCTGGTCAGCGACGTCTACTACAAGAGCGTCGCCGACTCCGGCGTCGTGCGGCGGCTGCTGGCCCAGCCGCCGCCGCTGGGCCCGGGCGACGAGCTGCGCCGCCTCGTGGACGGCTACGCCGCCGGGTACAACCGCTACCTGGAGGAGACCGGGGCGGCGAACCTGCCGGATCCCACCTGCCGGGGCAAGGCCTGGGTCGGCCCGATCACCGCCACCGACATCTGGAACAACCTCCTCGACCTCGACCGCATGGTCGGCAGTTCCCAGTTCAAGGAGCACATCGTCGGCGAGGCCGGCGCCGAGGGCCCGCAGCGCAGGCCCGCAGCCGGCAGCAACGCCTGGGCGCTCGGCCGCCGGGCGACCCGCGACGGGCACGGCATGCTGCTGGCCGACCCGCACTTCCCGTGGAACGGGATCCGCCGCTTCTACCAGGTGCAGCTCACCATCCCGGGCGTGCTCGACGTCTCCGGCGCCAGCCTGTACGGCACGCCGGTCGTCCAGATCGGTCACAACGCGGCCGTGGCCTGGACCCACACCGTGTCCCACGCGCAGCGCGTCAGCCTCTACCAGCTGGAGCTCGCCGCGGGTGACCGTACCGGCTATCTGGTGGACGGCCGGGTCGAGCCGATGGGCCGTCAGGAGGTGCAGGTCGCCCTGCAGGACGGCACCGTCGCGGACCGCACGCTCTACACCTCGCGCTACGGGCCGGTGCTGGCGGCCGGGCACAGCAACAAGGTCGCCTACGCGCTGGCCGACGTCAACGCCGCCAACCTGCGCGCGGCCGACGAGTGGCTGGCGATGGCCAGGGCGCGCGACCTCACCGAGCTGCGCGCGGCCCAGAACGCCCATCAGGGCATGCCGTTCGTCCACACGCTCGCCACCGACGCGGGCGGGACCGCCTACTTCGCCGACACCTCGATGGTCCCCCACGTCACCGACGCCCAGGCGAAGCGCTGTGCCAAGCCCTCGCCCCTTCCCGGCCTGGAGGCGTACGTCCTGGACGGCTCGACCTCGGCGTGCCTGTGGGGCAGGGACCGCGACGCGGTCGTGCCCGGCATCTTCGGGCCGGCGGCCCAGCCGAGGCTGACCCGCGCCGACTACGTGGCCAACTCCAACAACACCGCCTGGATGACGAACCCGTCGGCGCCGCTGACCGGCTACCCGCGTGTGTGGGGCCAGGCGCGCACCGAGCTGGAGCCGCGCCCCCGCGTCAGCCTGGACATGATCGCCCAGCGGCTGTCCGGGACCGACGGGCTCGGCGATCCCGGCTTCACCCTGGAGACGCTGCAGGCCACCGCGCAGGCCAAGCGGAACCACACCTTCGAGCTGATGCGCCGGGACCTGCTGCGGCTGTGCCGTACCGGCCCTGGCCTGACCGCGTCCGGCGGTGAGCGGGTGGACGTGCGCGAGGCCTGCGGGACGCTGAGGAAGTGGGACGGGCGTGCCACCCTGGACGGGCAGGGGGCCGTCCTGTGGCGCGAGTTCTTCGACCGCCTGGGCCCCACCAGGCCGGGCGATCCCGTCTTCAGCCCCTGGCGGGTGCCGTTCGATCCCGCGCACCCGCTGACCACCCCGCGGGGCCTCAAGAGCGGCGATCCGGTTGTACGGCAGGCCCTGGCCGACGCCGTGCAGTACTTCCGGACCAACCGCATCCCCCTGACGCTCACTCCGGGCCAGGCACAGCGCTACCAGTCGATCCCGATTCCCGGCTGCACCGAAGGCGAGGGCTGCTTCGACAGGGTCCGCATGAGCGGCCCGCTCGGGGCGGAGGGGCGCTATCCGGAGGTGGACACGGGTTCCAGCTTCATGATGGCCGTCGAGCTCACTCCCGAAGGTCCCCGAACGCGCACCGTCCTGACCTACTCGCTGTCCGCCAACCCCCGTTCACCGCACCACACGGACCAGACGACCCTGTTCTCCCGCGGCCGGTGGGTCACCGAACGGTTCACCCCGTCGGAGATCGCCTCCGACCCGCACCTGAGCACCACCACCGTCCACGGGTGACGGGGGTTCAATCCGTTCTCAGGCCTGCGCGGAGTGCGAGCCCCGCGCAGGCCGCCGCGACGACGAGCAGTGCCACGAACACCGGGCTTCTCGACACCGTGGCCAGGTTGTGCAGCAATCCCGCGATGACGGCGAACTGGACCCCGGCCAGCCGTACCCCTTGGTCCTCGAGCGCCTGGGCGGCCATGAGGAGCAGCACCAGCAAGGCGGGAGCGTAGACGGGGATCTGCGGAAAGTCCGAGCCACTCGGCAACAGGTAGACGCCGAAGATGTCCACGACGACGACGAGCGTGGCCACCGTGCTCAGTACGAACGGCGGCCGCATCCCGCCTGCCCGCAGGCGCTGGATCGTACGGGTCACGAACAGCAGGAGGAAGAGCAGGGCGGTGCCGAACACCCACCGCCAGCCGGCCTCCTCGCCGGGGTTGTCGGTCAGGTCCCGGTAGAGCTGGAAATCGACGAAGATCATGACGATCGCGAGCAGCCCGCCGATCGCCCCGGCGGCCTTCCATCGGCGTCCATGCTGGGCCAGCGCCGTCTCCATGAGGACGACCAGCAGGATCAGCGCGCAGGCCACGACCGTGATCGTCACGTTCTCTGTCGGCAGGTTCAGGTTGAAGATCCGCGACACTCCCATGGCGCCGAGATAGCCGGAGAACGCGCCCAGGAGGATCGCGGCCAGGCCGGCGGACGCACCCAGGCTCGCCGTCCGCCAACGGCCTTCAGGCAGCACCCCGGTCGCCAGCGAGGCTGCGACCAGGAACCACAGCCAGATATCGATGTCACCCGCGAGCTGCGGCGGCACCAGGTGGTACACGTCCATGGGGCCGATCATCAACAGCAGCCCGGCGAACACCGCCAGCGCGCGCAGGCTCCCAGACAACCACGTTCGCCCGCCTTGGACGGGGGTGGCCGGGACAGCGGGCGCCGAGTCCTGAACCGGGTCCGCGCCGGGCGCCTCCGGGGGCGTGTCGGCGAGGGGTCGAGCGGCTTCTCGGGGCTCGACCTCGGGCTCGGGCACGACCTCGGGCTCGGGCACGGGTACGGGCGCGGGCGCGGGTACGGGCGGAGCCGATGGGGTGCGGGAGGTCGGCGGCTGGACCGGCGGGCCGAGCACCCGGGCCGCCGCGGCGGACACGCTGCGGCTGTCGTCGAGGCTCAGCTCCTCCAGAGCGAGCCGCGCGGCCAGCGCGAGCCCGGCATGCCTGCTGCGCCGCAGCCGGTCCAGTTCCTCGACCGCCCCGGACCTGATCTTGGGGAGGGGGTGGTCGATCGCCTCCTGCAGCTCGGGCGGCAGCGGCGCGGGCCGGTCCACGGGTCTGCCCCGGCGTGCGATGACCAGGTCGCCCTGCACGTCGTACGTCCATTTCCCGGGCGTCTGATGAGGCGTGACCGCCCGCACCCTTTCGTAGACGAAGTCGTAGAGTTCGTGGATGCCGACGTAGCCGTCCTGGTCGCGGTCGGCCTCTCCCGTCTCCAGCCCCTCCACCAGCGCGCTGGTGAACACCGAGGGGGACGGCTCCCGCACGTCGGCCAGTTCGGGCCCGTCGAAGGCGTACTCCATGGCGTTGGACGCGGTGATCACCACCCGGCCACGCCCGCCGAACTGCTCCTCGACATGGATGTCCACCCCGGCCCTGGGGAGGGCGCCGCGCGCGAAGGCGCCCGCGTAGCAGCAGTCGAGCAGTAACACGATGCGCCGGCACCGGCTGCGGCTCATCCGCCGGTTGACGAACTCGGCGGACACGGCCGTCGCGCCGAGCCGGTTGAGCTTGGTGGTGGGGGTGGCGAAGTACAGCTCGCCGCTGTCGTCCTTGACGCCGTGCCCGGAGAAGTGCAGCAGGAGCAGGTCGTCGGGATCGCGGTCGGCGAAGAACTCCTCCACCGCCTCGTTGATGACTGGGGTGGGCTCGTTGACCATCGTCCGTACGTCGAAGCCTCCGATGGCCGGGTCGCCCAGCACCCTGGCCAGGGCCTCGGCGTCGAGCGCGGGTGCGCGCAGCCGGCTCAGGCCCGGGTCCCGATACCGGTCGCCGGCCACGATCAGCGCGATCCGCCTGCCCGCCGGCGTCGCCTGCGCTCGATCTCGCCGCCGCAACCACACCTCGGTCAGGCGGCGCTGCTCGCCGGAGTCGACACCGGTGAGCTCGAGCACGTCCCCGTCGATGTCGAGCTTGACCGCCCGGCTCCGGTTGCGGGTGAGCCACGCGGTGACGGCCTCCACGATGGCCGCGAGCACCTCGGTCCCGGCGAGCGCGATCACCAGCCCGCCCACGGCGAACGACAGGACGGCCCGCGACCCCTCGGGCCCCGGACCCGCGTCGGACGGTGTCACCAGCACATCGAGCTGGAGCAGCTCATCGCGCAGCCGAGCCGTGACCTCGTCGAGCTCCTGCGAGTCGGCGGAGTCGTCGATCACTCGCAGCTGTAACGGGGACGTCTCACTCACCGTGACCGCCTCAAGGCAGACCTGGGATAGGGTCGCCCGCATTTTACGCACCGGAGGCCGCACCCGTCTTGATCCTGCTGCGGTGCGGTCGCCGACGAATCCGGCAAGAGCGCCGAAATCCCCGCATGATCTCGTTACGCTCGACGATCCACGGAGCAAAAGGTGGTGGACCGTCGTGCTGATCCGGTTGCTCGGACCCGTGGAGGTGGAACGCTCGGGCCAGGCCCGGCCCGTGCGGCCCCCGCAGGTCGCGCTCGCCCTCGCCGCGCTCGCGTGGGAGGTCGGCCGGGTCGTGCCGGTCGAGTCGCTGCTGGCCCGCGTCTGGGGCGAGCGGGTGCCGCAGGGAGCGCGGCGCACGCTGCACACGGTCATCACCCGGATCCGCCGCGACGTGCTGGCGGACGACGGCGCCGTGGTGGGGCGGCTCGGCGGCTACCTGCTCGACGTGGACGAGTCCGCGGTGGACGTGCCGCGGTTCCGCGGCCTGGCCGAGCAGGCGGCAGCCGTACAGGATCCCGCGCCGCTGCTGGGTGAGGCGCTGGCGCTGTGGCGCGGCGATCCGCTGACGGGGCTGCCGGGCGAGTGGGCCGAGCGGGTGCGGCACCGCCTGCGCGACGAGCGCAAGGAGACGCTGCTGCGCTGGGCGCGTACGGTGACCGGCCGCGACGCCGCGGCGGCGGTGGCGGCGCTGTCGCCGCTGGCCGAGGAGTACCCGCTGGACGAGCTGGTGGCGGCCGCGCTGATCGAGGCGCTGCACGCGTGGGGGCGGACCGCCGAGGCGCTGGCGCATTTCGCCCGCGTGCGCGGGACGCTGGCCGAGGAGCTGGGCGTCGAGCCGGGCACGTCGCTGCGGCACGTCCACCGGATGCTGCTGCGCTCGGGCGACGCGACCGAGACCTTACGCCCGGTTCCCGCTCAGTTGCCGGTGGGCTTGCGGCACTTCGTCGGCCGCGCTCCGGAGCTGGAGCGGCTGGCCGCGATCGGGGCGGCGGCCGCGGCGGTCTGCGCGATCTCCGGGCCGCCCGGGGTTGGCAAGTCGTCGCTGGCGCTGCACTGGGCTCACCTGCACCGCGACCGCTTCCCCGACGGGCAGTTGCACGCCGATCTCAGCACGGTCGACGCGTCCGTGGTCCTGCCTCGCTTCCTCGGCGCGCTCGGGGTTCCCGACGCCCAGGTGCCGGAGGGCGTGGAGGCGCAGATCGGGCTCTACCGCAGCGTGCTGGCCTGCCGCAAGGTTCTCGTCATGCTCGACGACGCCCGCGACGCCGCCCAGGTCCGCCCGCTGCTGGCCGCCTCGCCCGGCTGCCTGACGCTGGTCACCGGCCGTGGCGAGCTGTCCGGTCTGGCGGTCACCGCGGGCGCGCACCTGGTGCGGCTGGACGTCCTGCCGGGCGACGACGCCCACTGCCTCCTGACGGCGTGGCTGGGCGAGTCGCGCCCGGCCGCGGAGCCGGACGCCGCCGCGCGGATCATCCGGCGGTGCGGCGGGCTGCCGCTGGCGCTGGCGATCGTCGCGGCGCAGCTGGCACAGCACCCCGATCTGCCGCTCGCCGAGGTGGCCGGCGATCTCGAGCGGGCGGATCTGCAGCCGTTCGCCAGCAGCGACCCCGCGATCGACCTGCGCGGGGTGTTCGGCCGCTCCTACCGGGACCTGCCCGCGCCCGCGGCCCTGCTGTTCCGGCGCCTCGGCCTGCACCCGGGCCCGCACCTGCCGCTGCCTGCCGCGGCGAGCCTGGGCGCGTTGCCGCCGGCCCGCGCCCGCGAGCTGTCCACGCATCTCTGCCGCGCCAACCTGGTCGAGCTGCGCCCGCCCGGCCGCCTGCACCTGCACGACCTGCTGCGGGTCTACGCGTCGGAGCAGGCGCGCGCCGCCGACAGCCTGACGGTACGGCGGGCCGCGACCCGCCGGCTGCTGGACTACTACCTGCACTCGGCCTGCGCCGCGAACGGCGTGTGCTACCCGCACCGTGACGACCTCGCGCTGGAACCGCCGGCCCGCGGCGCGGCGGTGGAGCGGTTCGCCGGTCAGGAAGAGGCGCTGCGCTGGTACGCCGACGAGTCGCCCGCGCTGCCGGCGCTGCTGGCCGAGGCGACCGCGGCGGGGCTGGACCGGCACGCGTGGCAGCTGGCGTGGGCGTTCGCGGAGTTCATGCAGCGCCGCGGCCTCTGGGAGGAGATCGTGCGGGTCCAGGCGGTCGCACTCGAGGCGGCCGTCCGGCTCGGCGACCGGCTGGCCCGGGCCCGCTGCCACAACAGCATCGCCCGCGCCCACGCCAGGCTCGGCCGCGACCGCGAGGCGGTCGAGCACTTCGAGCGGGCGATCGAGCTGCACAGGGACCTGGGCGAACCGATGCTGGAGGCGCACGTCCACCTGGGCCTGAGCGTGACGCTGAGCCGGACGCGGCCCGGCGACGCGCTGGACCACGCGCTGTGCGGGCTGGAGCTGTTCCGTCAGGCCGGCGACGCTGTGGGAGAGGCGCGGGCGTTGAACAACGCCGGCTGGCTGCGCGCCCAGATCGGCGCGTACGACGCGGCGCTGGCCGACTGCCGCCAGGCACAGCAAATCCTGGCCGGCCTCGGGTACGCCCAGGGAGAGGGGCACGCCTGGGACAGCGTGGCGTACGTGCTCGACCTCAAGGGCGACCTCGCGGGCGCGGTGGCGTGCTTCGAGCGGGCGGCGGAGCTGCTGCACGGCTGCGACGACCTGCACGCGGCCGCGGAAACGCTGGTCCGCCTGGGCGAGACGCACGTGCGCGCAGGGGACGTCACCGCCGCCCGCCAGGCCTGGAAGCAGGCCGCGGAGTTCTTCGACTCCCTCGGCGACGCGCAGGCGGAGCAGGTCCGCGAGCGCATCGCCGCGGGCCGTTAAGAAATCGTTGAGAAACCGATCACACCTCTGCCGCAGGCTGCGACGTGCACCAGGCGGGCGCCGGCCCGCCTGGACGACGAAAGGAAAGGTTCGATGCGCGTCGTGACCAGAATGGCCGACCGGCTCCTCGAGCTGATCGCGCCGAACACCGTAGCCAGGGCGACCGACTGCGACTGGCAGTGCTGCGGTTATGGCTACGCGAAGTACTGCTGTTACTACCCGAACGGCCACGTCTCGTGCGGCTCCTGCCAGAAGTACTGGCGCTGCGCCTGATCACACTCTCGACCGCTGCCCGGCCGGGCAGCGGTCGCCTTTCTACTCGGAGGTGTGTTGTGGCCTACTTGATCGCGGTCGTGGTTCTGGTCGGTGTGCTGTGTCTGCTGGATCTGGTGTTGACGCTCGGTGTGGTGCGGCGGTTGCGGGAGCACACGAAGCTGGTGGACGCGCTGTATGAGATGGTCGCCACGATGGGCGCTCCTGCCGGTCCGGCCGTCGGTGAGGTCGTCGGCGAGTTCGACGTCACGACCGTGGACGGGAGCCGGGTGAGCCGGGAGCTGCTGGCCGACCAGAC
>NZ_JBITHD010000008.1:0-379129 GCF_044457685.1 Nonomuraea sp. NPDC050536 | reverse complement strand
GGGGGGGGGGCCCCTTTTTGCCCCGGGCCGGGTCGGGTATATAATTCCCACTTTTTTTAAAAAAAAAATTTTCCGGCGCGCGGGCCCCCCCCCCGGTGGGGGGGGGGGCCCCCCCCCCCCGCCCCCCCCCACGGGTGTAGCCTCAGCCTGTGACGGAGGCCCAGACAGTGATCTCCTCGATGCACTGCCGCTTGCCGTCAGGCCCCGCCGGCCCGGTGAGAATCGGCTCGCAGAACGTGGCGCCGTCGGTCCCGACGAGGGTGCCCGTGCCGATCAGGCCCGGGACGTACACGGTGGAGCGAATTCGCTGGCCCGTGGCGGCGACGGTGGTGTAGCCGTCGAAGCGCACGGTGTTGTTGTCGACGTGCACGGTGCCCTGCTTGTTGCCCAGGAGCGCGCTCGCCGTCTCGTTGTAGCTGATGAGGCCGACGCCGGTGTCGCTCGGAGCGGTGACGCCCGCGGAGCTGACCAGACCGTAGGTGCTGACCTGGGTGCCGCTGACGTCGATGCAGGACTGAAAGTACCGGTTGCCGACCAGCTTCCAGTTGCTGCACTTGGTGACCGTAGTGGCGGCCGAGGCCGATGCTGCGGGGGCAACGGCGGCGAGCGCGCCGACGAGCAGCGCGCCGACGGCGAGCCTGCTGGCGATCTTGTGCATGGTTCCCTCCCCTTGGTCATCCGGGCGGAGATTCCGTCCGGGAGCAGTACCATGTCACATTTGACGTTGCCTGATTGTGATCAAGAGTTGAATGCCCGTTGACCATTGGGAGGTCTTGTGGAGATGACACCGATCCCCGGCGCGAGGGAGATGTTCTCACTGGAACCGGAGGTCATCCAGCTCAACCACGGTTCCTACGGCGCGGTGCCGATCGAGGTGCAGGAGCGGCAGTCGTGGCTGCGAGCGGAGATGGAGCGTGCCCCTGACCTGTTCTTCGCCCGGCTGCCCGCCCGGCTGGGGCGGGCGCGGGAGCGGGTGGCGGCCTTCCTCAACACTTCTGGGGCCGCCTTCGTCGCCAACGCGACCGAGGGGGTCGCCGTCGCGCTGGAGTCCGTGCCGCTCGGGGTGCGGGACGAGGTTCTCTACACCGATCACGTGTACGCGGCGGTGGAGCACGCGCTGCGCAGGCGCGCCGCGGAGACCGGGGCGAAGCTGGTGAAGGTCGGCCTGGGCGACGATCCCGTCGAAGCGCTCCTCGGCGGCGTCACGACGCGCACCCGGCTCGCGGTCTTCGATCACATCAGCTCGTCCGCCGCTCGGCTGCTGCCGGTCGAGCGGCTGGTCAAGGAGTTTGCCGCCCGAGACGTCGTCACGCTGGTGGACGGGGCGCACGCGCCCGGCATTCTGGAGGTGGATCTCGAGGCGATCGGTGCCGATTTCTGGGTCGGCAATCTGCACAAGTGGGCCTTCGCGCCGCGCCCAGCCGCGGTGCTGCACGTCGCGCCGCACTGGCGGGAGCGGGTCAGGCCGCTGATCGTCTCCTACGGCGAGGGATTTCCGGAGGCGGTGGAGTGGCAGGGCACGCGTGACTACACCGCCATGCTGGCCGCGCCGTACGGGCTCGACCTGCTGGAGTGGCTCGGGCCCGAGCGCGTACGGGGACACAACGCGGCGCTGGCGGCCTACGGGCAGCGAGTCGTCGCGGAGGCTCTGGACGCGGCGAGCCTGTGCGTGGACGCCCCGCCCGGAGATCCCCGTCTGCCGATGCGGGTGGTACGGCTCGCGGCCGGCCTCGGCAGGACGAAGGCGCAGGCCGACGCCCTCTGCGAGCAGGTCCGCGACCGCCTCGGGTGCCAGATCAAGATCGACCCAGGTGGGCTGCTCCGCCTGTCGGCGCAGATCTACAACCAGACTACCGACTACGACCGCCTGGCGGCCGGGCTGCCGGCCTTACTCAGGTCGTCGATATGAACGTTCAAAACAATTTGATTACGCCCGCTTGTCTGTGCAATGTCACACATTTACTGTCGATCACGTTCAGATCGTCCATCACCCGTTCAAACCCGGGAGCGACGTGTGACAAGGAACAAGGGCCTGCTCGCGCTGGCCACAGTCCTGATGCTGAGCCTGTCCGCGTGCAGCGGCGGCAACGACAAGTCCCGCCCGACCGGCGCAGGAGGCGAACCCGTCAACGGTGGCACGCTGACCGTCTTCAACAACGCCGACTTCGGCCATCTCGACCCCGCACGCAACTGGACCATGCGGGACATGGGCTTCGGGACACGCCTGCTCTACCGCACGCTCACGACCTTCAAGGCAGGCAGCTCCGAGGTCGTCCCCGACCTCGCCACCGACCTGGGCAGGCCGTCCGAGGGCGGCAAGGTCTGGACCTTCACCCTCAAGGACGGCGTGAAGTACGAGGACGGCACTCCGGTCAAGGCGCAGGACATCAAGTACAACGTCGAGCGCTCCTTCGCCCCGGAGCTCACCGGGGGCCCCGACTATGCGCGCAAATACCTGGTCAGCGACAAGTACGCGGGCCCGCTCGCCGGCAAGCACCTGGACTCCATCGAGACGCCCGACGACAAGACGATCATCTTCCACCTCAAGCGCCCGGTCGCCGAATTCTCCGAGACCGTGACCCTGCCCACGTTCGCCCCTGTGCCGCAGGCCAAGGAGGCCGGAGTCAAGTACGACGACCGCCCGTTCTCCTCCGGCCCTTACAAGATCGAGAAGTACCGGCGGAAGGTGGAGCTCGTCCTGGTGCGCAACGAGCACTGGGACCCTGCCACGGACCCCGTGCGCAAGGCCCGCCCCGACCGGATCGTGGTCAACATGTCCGTGGGCGGCGCGGCCCGTGACACCCGCCTCATCGCCGACCAGGGGCCCGACCGCTCGGCGATCGGCTATACCGACGTCGCCCTGTCCGTGCTGCCCAAGATCTTGACCAGCCCGCGGGCGCAGCAGCGGATGAGCAGCATGGTCGACGGTTGCACCGGCCTGATCTACCTCAACACGTCGAAGCCGCCCTTCGACAATGAGAAGGTCCGCATGGCCGCGCAGTACGCGGTGGACAAGACCGCGCTGCAGACCGCGGCCGGCGGCCCGCAGGTGGCCCAGGTCGTCGGCGCCATCCTGCCGCCGGGCCTTACCGGGGGCGTGCAGCGCGACATCCTGCGCATTCCGCCAACCGGCGACGTGGACAAGGCCAAGGCACTGCTGGCCGAGGCGGGGGTGCAGCCCCCGGTGAAGATCCGCATGGTCACGAACACCGGAGGCAAGCCGCAGGCCGAGGCGCTGCAGACGGGGCTCAAGAGGGCAGGGTTCGATCTGCAGATCGACCTGGTGGACACCTCCGCGGTGAGCGGCATCAACAGCACTCCGGCGAAGATGCCCGACCTGCAGTTCGGTGGCTGGTGCCCGGACTATCCCTCCGGCTCCACGTTCCTGCCGATGATCACCGACAGCCGTCTCATCAGTGAGGCCTACCACGGCGGTAACGCCGCGCTGCTCAAGGACCCGGCGATCGACAAGAAGATCGACGAGATCGACTCGATGACCGACGCCAACGCCGCCGACAAGGCCTGGCTGGGATTGGAGGAGCAGGTCATGGCCACCGGCGCCTACATTCCCATCTCGCTGGTGAAGCAGAACAACCTGTACGGCTCGAACGTGGCGGACGTCAAGGGCAACCCGATCTGGGAGGGCAACCCCGACTTCGCCGAGATCGGGCTCAAGGACCCGAACCTCTCGAAGTGATCACACCATCCAAGGGGCCCTGGCGGCTGGCCTTCGACAGGCTGCGCCGTAGCAGATCCGCCATGATCGGGCTCGGCATCGTCTGCTTCTTCGTGCTGCTGGCCCTGACGGCTCCGCTGCTGGTACGGCTCGGCGGCTGGGACCCCACCCAACCTGACCCCACCGCCATCGACCCCAACCTGGCGGGATTGCCGCGCAAGGCCTTCAGCGCCGAGCACTGGTTCGGCGTCGAGCCGGTGAGCGGCCGGGACCTGTTCTCCCGGGTCGTGATGGGCACCCAGGTCTCGATGCTGGTCGCATTCGCCGGGGCCGCTGTGGTCCTCACGCTCGGCGCGTTGTTCGGCGTCACCGCCGGGTTCTTCGGCGGCTGGGTGGACACGGCGATCAGCCGTCTGATGGATCTGCTCATGTCGTTCCCCGGCCTGATCTTCATGATCGCGATCATGTCGGTAACGCCGCACATCAATCGGTTGGCCATGCTGATCACGGTGATCGGGCTGTTCAGCTGGCCCGGTATCGCCCGGATCGTGCGGGGGCAGACGCTGTCGGTCAGGGAACGCGAGTTCGTGGAGGCCGCCAGGATCAGCGGTTCCGGCGTCGGCAGGATCCTGCGCCGCGAGATCCTGCCCAATGTCGCCGGGCCGATCATCGCCTACGCGACGCTGCTGGTGCCCGGCATGATCAGCGCCGAGGCGGCGCTGTCCTACCTCGGCATCGGCATCCGGCCGCCCACCCCCTCGTGGGGTCAGATCCTCGCCGACGCGGTGACCTATTACGACGTGACCCCCACCTACTTCGCGATCCCCAGCCTCTGCCTCTTCCTCGTCATCCTGGGGTTCAGCCTGCTCGGTGACGGGCTGCGTGACGCCATTGACCCCAAAGGGGCGCGGTCATGATCCTCTACCTGGTGCGCCGACTGGCGGCCGCGGCGGGCGTGCTGCTGGCGATCTGCCTGACCACCTTCGTCATCTTCACGCTCCTGCCCAGCAACCCCGCGCTCATCGCCTGCGGCAAGAGCTGCACAGCGGAACGGCTGGCCGAGATCAGCAGCCAGATGGGGCTGAACCGGCCGCTGATGACCCAGTTCACCGACTACGTGACCGGCATCTTCGCCGGCCGCTCCCTGGGCACCGGCCAGTACGCCATCGCCTGCCATTTCCCCTGCCTGGGCTATTCCTGGCAGACCGGGCAACTGGTCTGGGACATCTTGATGGAGGGCCTGCCGATCACCTTCTCCCTGGCGATCGGCGCGAGCGTGCTCTGGCTCGTCGGCGGGCTCGCCGTGGGCGTGACATCGGCGCTGCGCAAGGACACGGTCACCGATCGGCTGCTGGTCGGCTCGACCGTGGTCACCGCGGCCCTGCCGATCTACTTCGTCGGCCCGATGCTGCTGTTCGTCTCCGTTCGATGGCTGGGGCTCATGCCGTACCCCAGCTACGTCCCCTTCGGGGAAGATCCGCTGGCGTGGGCGCAGAACCTGCTGCTGGCCTGGGCCGCGCTGGCGATGTTGTCGGCCGCGATGTACGCCAGGCAGAGCCGCTCCTCGATGATCGAGACGATGGCGGAGCCGTACATCCGCACCGCCCGTGCCAAGGGGCTGCGCCGCCGGACGGTCGTGGTCAAACACGGGCTGCGCGCCGCGCTGACGCCGATCGTCACTCTCTTCGGCATGGACCTGGGCGGGCTCATGGGCGGCGCGATCATCACCGAGTCCATCTTCGGCCTGCCGGGTATCGGGAAGCTCACCGCGGACAGCATCACCGGGCAGGACTATCCGGTGATCATGGGCACCACGCTGCTGGCCGCGTTCTTCATCGTCTTCACCAACCTCGTCGTGGACCTGCTCTACGGCGTCGTGGATCCGAGGGTGCGCCATGCTTCTTGACGTTGACGGGCTGGGCGTCTCCTTCGGCGGCCTGCACGCGGTCCAGGAGGTGAGCTTCAGCCTCGACCGCGGCCGCACGCTCGGCATCGTCGGCGAGTCCGGTTCGGGTAAGTCCGTGACCAGCCTGGCGCTGCTGGGCCTGCATCTGGGCGCGTCCGTGACGGGGTCGGTGCGGTTCGACGGGCAGGAGCTGGTCGGTGCGCCGGAGGAGACGCTGCGCCGGCTGCGCGGCCACCGGATGGCGATGATCTTCCAAGATCCCCTGTCGTCGCTGCACCCCTACTACACCGTGGGCGAGCAGATCGCCGAGGCCTACCGTCTGCACTTCGGCGCCTCGCGACGGGTCGCCAAGCGCCGGGCGGTGGAGACGCTGGGTGAGGTCGGCATCCCCGCGCCACGGGAGCGCGTCGGAGATCACCCGCACCAGTTCTCCGGGGGCATGCGCCAGCGCGTGATGATCGCGATGGCGCTGGCCTGCGAACCCGACCTGCTGGTGGCAGACGAACCGACCACCGCCTTGGACGTGACCGTGCAGGCCCAGATCCTGGAGCTGATCAAGAGGATCCAGCAGGAAA
The DNA here is from genome assembly GCF_044457685.1 of Nonomuraea sp. NPDC050536. Taxonomy (NCBI): domain Bacteria; kingdom Bacillati; phylum Actinomycetota; class Actinomycetes; order Streptosporangiales; family Streptosporangiaceae; genus Nonomuraea; species Nonomuraea sp. NPDC050536. Next base: position 372,972 of record NZ_JBITHD010000008.1, on the reverse strand, counting down.
GGGGCCTGGCCGTCATCATGGTCACCCACGACCTCGGCGTGATCGCCAGGGTCGCGGACCAGGTCCTGGTCATGTACGGCGGGCGAGTCGTGGAACAGGCCACGGCCGACTCCCTGTTCGACGCGCCGCGCCACCCCTACACCCATGGTCTGCTCGACTCCCTGCCCAGGCTGGACGACTCGGACGACACACCGATGCGGACCATTGCCGGGTCCCCGCCCTCGCTGCTCGACCCGCCGCCCGGTTGCTCCTTCCACCCCCGGTGTCCACACCGGATGGCGGTCTGCGAGACCAGCCTGCCCACCTTGGCCGAGTGGTCGCCTGCCCACCTCGCCGCCTGTCACCTGGGGAGTTCCTGATGCTCGAGGTCAGCGACCTGGAGATGCGTTTCAAGAGCGTGCGAGCGGTGAGCGGCGTCTCCTTCTCTGTACGGCAGGGCGAGACACTCGGCCTGGTCGGCGAGTCCGGCTGCGGCAAGTCCACCACCGCGCGCGCGATCGTCCGGCTGCTCGAGCCCACCGGAGGGTCGGTCCACTTCCAGGGCCGGGACATCACCCACGCCAAGCAGCGGGAGCTGCGGCCGCTACGGCGCGACCTGCAGATGATCTTCCAGGACCCGTACTCCTCGCTGAACCCCCGCCAGACCGTCGGCCAGATCATCGCCAATCCGCTGGTCGTCCAGGGGATCTCCGACGTCAGGGCCAAGGTGGGGGAACTGCTCGACATGGTCGGCCTGATTCCCGAGCACGTCGACCGGTACCCGCACGAGTTCTCCGGGGGCCAGGCCCAGCGGATCGGCATCGCCCGGGCCCTGGCCACCCGGCCCAAGCTGGTCATCGCCGACGAGCCGGTCTCGGCGTTGGACGTCTCCGTCCAGGCCCAGATCGTCAACCTGCTGGAGGAGCTGCAGCGCGAGCTGGGCCTGACCTACATCTTCATCGCGCACGACCTGTCAGTGGTGCGCCGCGTCAGCGACCGGGTCGCGGTGATGTACCTGGGCCGGATCGTCGAGATCGGCGACCGGCAGGCGCTCTACGACAGCCCCGCCCATCCCTACACTCGTGCGCTGCTGTCGGCCGTACCGGTGCCGGATCCGAAGGTCGAGCGGAAGCGGGAACGGATCGTGCTCCAGGGCGACCCTCCCTCCCCGGCCGCACCGCCGCCGGGCTGCCACTTCCACCCCCGCTGCCCGCAGGCCGAGGAGATCTGCTCGGTGGAGCGCCCCTTGCTCCAGGTCCATCGTGGACGAGAGGTGGCCTGCCACTTTCCGCTGGAGCCGTGACGTGCGCGGATGGCCGGGCGTGGCAGCCCGGCCATCCGTTGAACGTGCTACGTCAGCGGTGTGGACGGGCCGACCCGTACCGTGGTGCGCAGGCCGCGCTCAGCCTCCGCGACGACCTCGATCCGGGTGTTGGTATCCGGCGGCCGGACGCCCAGCAGCGGGTAGGTGCTGTACCAGTAGACGCCGGTGTGGTCGTCGAAGGCGGGCACTCCCGGCTGGGCGGGGAAGACCGTCAGCGCCCCGTCCTTGTGCAGACGGAGCTGGTCGGTCCTGCCCAGGCCGAAGATGGCGTCGAACACCTGGAGCCGCCCGTTCGCCTTGGTGTTGTCGCGCCACAGCAGGGGGATCGCCCGCGCGTCGATCGGCAGCGTCATGCCCTCGCCGAGGTGCTGGCTGGTGTTGTTGTCGGAGTAGAGGCTGTCCCAGAGCCACACGAGCACGCCGTCCTGGTACGGGAAGCGCTCGTAGATCTGGGCCCGCTTCGGATCGTTGAGGAACCCGGCGCTGTAGGGACCGGTCTTGAGGTACGTCCCATTGCCCACATAGCGGCGGTTCTCCACCAGGTAGGCGCGCGGGTGTTCCTTGACGCCGATCTTGCCGGTACGGCTGAAGCCGCTGACCGACCAGCCGTTGTCACCCTGTTCGGCGTCGTCGGAGAAGACCCCCGGCAACGCGATGGAGTCGATGACGAAACCGTTCTCGACGGTGTTGGTGTCGGTGAAATAGCGCAGCCGGAACAGCACCTTCTGGCCCGACCACGGGCTGAGGTCATAGGCCAGGTCGGCCCAGTCGCTGTGCCCGGTCAGCCCCGGCACGCCATTGACGCTGGGGATGGGCCGACCGGCCAGGGTGCCACCGACGCCCTTCCACACTTTGCCGTCGGTGGAGACCTCGGCGTACAGGTAGTCGAAGTCCTGCTCGATGCGGAACCACGTCTTCGCGGTCAGCGTCGTCGAGGTGGCGGTGGCCAGGTCGATCTCGCGGGTGAGGGTGTTGTTGAGGTAATTGCCCCGCCCGCTCCACCACTGCCATTGCCCCTGCGGTGGATCGGTCAGCTCGGTCTGCTCGATGTGCGGTGGCAGCGAGACCAGCAGCGCCTGCGGATCTTTGGTGTTGTACGAGCTCACGCCCAACGTGTGCGTGGAGGCCGTGGCCGCCTGCGCGCGGTCGTAGGACAGCCAGCCCAGCCGCAGCTTGCTCCAGGCATCCAGGTCCCCGGGATACTCGCCGAGCGGCCCGTTCCGCTCGGCCAGGTAGGAGGCGTCCGACATCAGCGACCAGAACTTCACGCCGTTGTCGCCGCCCGCCGTGTCGTACAGGTCGGGCAGGCCCAGGTCATGGCCGAACTCGTGGGCGAGCAGGCCGACGCCGCTGTTCTCGCCGACTGTCAGGAACTTGCCGATCCAGATCCCGGTGTCACCGATCTGGGTGCCGCCCTGCTTGTTGAACTCCGGCCCGTCGGTGCCGCGCAGGTTCCAGTAGGCGTCGTGGTTGACCCCCCACAGCGCGTCGGCGCCCTGCGCGCCGCCGCCCCAGGTCTCGTCCACACCCGCGTGGATGATCTGTACGCGGTCGAGGTAGCCGTCCGGCTCGTTGAAGTTCCCGTCGTGGTCGTAGTCGTTGCGGTCCCAGACATCGAAGGACTTCAGCTCCGCGATGATCTGCTCCCTGCTGCGGCCCTTGGCCCGCTCGGCCTGGTACCAGGCATTGCCCGCATCCTTGGCGAAGTCGAACAGCGGCAGGTCGCAGTCCAGGCCCGGATCACAGCGCGGCGTGCCGTACCGGGCTTCGTTGTACGGCAGGCGCACCCAGTCGGAGACCGCACCGTTCAGGTCGTACCGGCCGGAGGACTGCAGGCGGTAGAAGTTGCGCAGAGAGTTGGCGCCGGCGGCGTCGTCGAAGAGGCTGCGCTGGTAGTAGGCCTGGTTGAAGTCGCGGCGCCACAGCGTGTGGTTGTCGTAGCTCGCATCGGGGCGGGGAATCATGTTGTGCTGCGGACCGGGCGTGCCGCCGTAGCGGATCTGACCGTTGTGCTGGGTTTCGTTGTCGATCCTGTCGCCGAACTCGGCGAGGATCGCGAAGTCACGGTCCTTGCGTTCGAGTGAACGTTCAACATACCGCTTGCCCACCTTGACCTGGGCAAGGCTCGGGGCGGCCAGCACCTCCTGCATCGCGGAGGTCCTGTCCGCCCGTTCCGCGATGGCGATGGGGTCGTACGGCTCGTCCGGGTGGTGGCCGTCGCCCGGCTTCGCCGTACCGGACTTGGCCGGCGGCGAACCGGTGGCGGGGTCGGCGTGGGCCGGGCCCTGGAGCGAGACCAGCGCTAACGCCAGGCACGCGAGCAGGGCGGGGAACTTTCGCACGCGCTCCTCCTGAAGGTAGGGGGTTCGGCGCGTAATATGTCACATATCGCGATCTTCGACTAGAACTTCCGTACGGCCATGTGTCCGTAATGCGATTTCTGTCGCTCCCCGAATGGGATCGCCTTTGCGAACGGTGGCGAGGCAGCCCAGCTGGACGACTGCCGCTCTTCCGTGGAGATGTGCCATGACCAGCGCCGATTGCTCGGCAAGCCCGCGCCGATCTCCCCTCTGCCTCACCGGCTTTGAACGTTCATATATCGGCCTGCCTGGCGGCCTTCTCACCCAGCACCAGGTGGAGGTGTGACGAGGAGCCGCCCGTCGGTGACGTTGTCGAACCGCGAGTCCCTGCCCCGGATCAGGAGGTAGTGTCGCCGCACGTCGGGCATGTCGACGAGTCGGCTCACCGGACCATCTCCAGCTTCGGCCTGGGCGGCGGCTTCCCGTTCGACGGCCGCAGGCCTGGATTGAGCGCCGCGGTGCCGGCGAGCGATGCCACCGCCATCACGGTCATCGCCGCGCCCGCCGGCAGGTACTGCGCAGTCACCGCGGCCGCGCCGGCCGCGACCGGTTTGCTGAGTGGCAGTGCGAACAGCAGGTACGGCAGCGCGAGCAGGAACCGCAGCGGGATGACTAACCGCCACCGTGCCTCCGGCGGCAGGCCGTGGGGCACGTCAGTGCCTTCCTTGTGGTGTCTCGGTTGGGATCTTCGCCGTTGTGGTGGGCCGGTAGCGTACGTTCACGGCTGATGTGGGGTCGTGTTCGCCGAGGCGGTGGAGGCGGATCGGCTTGCCGCCGGGGTGGTCGTGCAGCCGGATGCCCTCGCCGAGCAGGATCGGTGCGATGTGCAGGTCGATCTCGTCGATCAGTCCCCGTTCGAGAAGCTGGCGGCCGATGGTCGGCGAGAACACTTCGAGGTTCTTGCCGCCGGCCGCCTCCAGCCCGATCCGCACGGCCTCGGCCGGGTCGCAGTTCAGGAACGTGACACCGTCGGCCGGCTTGGCGTCCTCGGGGTGGTGGGTGAGCACGAAGATCGGTCCGTGCCAGGCGCCGCCGTACGGGCGGCTGTCATTGATGACATCCCAGCCGTCTCGGCCTCCCAGCACGGCGCCTGTGGTCTCGATGTACTCACTCTGCAGGCCAGGGCGGACTGAGAACCCGGTCATCCAGTCCATGGAGTGGTTCGGCCCCGCCACGAAACCGTCCAGCGACATCAGGAAGTGCCAGAGCACCTTCCCGTCTGCGGTCTGCGGCTCTGTGTCACTCATGCGTCGCCTCCAGCGATCAGCTTGCGGGTTGCAATCGATGGATCCACGCCAGGCCTGCCGGTGGCACCGGCATGGCGACGAACGTCGCCGGGGGTGTCTCCTCGTGGGTTCCGGTGACTAGACCGTAGGGGGGCCATTGGCACCCTGTTAAGGTCCAGTTCCATGGCAGTTGAATGGTCCGGTTTCACGCCGGAGATCATGCTGCACCTGGATCGGGGCGTACGCGGCACGCTCGGCACACAGCTGCAGGAGGCACTGCGTACGGCGATCCGATCCGGACGGCTGGAGGCCGGCGAGCGGCTGCCGTCCTCACGGAAGCTGGCGGCCGACCTCGGCGTCTCGCGCGGACTGGTCCAGGGCACCTACGAACAACTGGCGGCCGAGGGATACCTGACAGCAACCGGCGGTGGCACGACGCAGGTCGCCCTGACCCTGCGACAGTCGATGATCGAGCAGCCCGCGGTCGCGTCACCGGTCGAGGCGGGCATCGACTTCCTTCCTGGCCGGCCGGACCTGAACAGCTTCCCCATGCGCGACTGGCTGTGGGCCTGCGGTGAAGCCGCCCGGACCGCCTCGCGCAGCGATATCGGCTACGGCCGGGCAGCCGGTTCACCACGGCTGCGTGAAGTGCTCGCCTCCTACACCCAGCGGGTCCGCGCCGCGTCGATCAGCGCCCACGACGTGGTCATCTGCAGCGGATTCACCCAAGGCGTCGCACTCACACTCACAGTCCTGCGGGAACACGGCACCCAGACCGTGGCCGTCGAAGACCCCGGCCACCGCGAGATGACCATGCACGTCCGCCGTGCCGGGCTGAACCCGGTGCCGGTGCCCGTCGACGACCAGGGCATGGTCGTCGACGAGCTGCGCCGAACGGCCGCCACAACCGTCATCCTCACCCCGGCCCACCAGACACCCACCGGCGTCGTGCTCGCCCCCGCACGACGCCAGGAACTCCTGCGGTGGGCCGAGGAACATGACGGCGTCATGATCGAGAACGACTACGACTCGGAGTTCCGCTACGACCGCCGGCCGGTCGGAGCGCTGCAGGGACTGGCACCCGACCGCGTCGTGATGATCGGAACGGTCAGCAAATCCCTCGGCCCCAGCCTGAGACTGGGCTGGATCCTCGCGCCGTCGCATCTCGCACCGGCGATCGCCGAGGAGAAGCGCCGCAGCGACCTTGGATCGCCCGGCCTCGACCAGCTCGCGCTCACCCGACTCATCGAGTCCGGGCGCTACGACGCCCACCTGCGCCGGATGCGCAGAGCGTACGCCGCCAAGCGGGTCGCACTCGCCGAAGCACTACGCCGGCACGCCCCGCACCTGCGCCTGACCGGGCTCGACGCCGGCCTCCACGCGGCGGCAACGCTACCCGAGGGCACGGACGAGGCCGCGATCATCGCGGCCGCCAGACGGCGCTCGATCCACCTGCACGGCATGCAGCGGTACCGGGTCCATCGTGCCCCCGCCCCTCCAGCCATCGTCTTCGGCTTCGGCGACCTCAACGAGCACGCAATCCGCTCCGGCATCGCCCGCATCGCCGACCTCCTCCTCCCATCGACGTCGCATCCAGTCTGAAGAACCCACGATCCGTGCCAAGCCAGACTCGGCTGGTGCTGTCTCTCTGGCTATGTGCGTTGCCGCCGCGACGTGCTCATCATGCCTATCCGAGACTGCGGCCGTTGCTCATGGGTGTGGGCTCAGTCCGTGGAAGACCAGATCAAGCAGGGCGGTCGCCTGGGCGGCTGGGTCCGGCTCCGTCTCGGTGACCAGCGCGATGGCGTTCACCAGTTTGAACAGTTGCCCCACCGGCACGTCCGGCCGGACGTCGCCTGCCTCCTGCGCCCGTGCCAGCAGCCCCCGCGCCGCCTCGAACACCGCCTCACGGCACGACGATCCGTCGTGCCCCAGCGCCGCCAGCAGCGACGCGGCCAGCCCGCGCTCCGTGCTGCCCTGCGCGATCACCGCGCCCAGCCACTCCTTCAGTGCGGCGCCAGGCGACGGCGCGGACATCAGCTCCTCTGCCCGCCGGCACAGGGCGTCGACGTGGTCGCGGAAGACCGCCTCCAGCAGTGCCTGCCGGGTGGGGAAGTGCCGGTAGAGCGTGGCGTTGCCGACGCCCGCGCGCTGGGCGATGTCGTCGAGCGGCGCGTCGGCCCCCAACTCGGCGAAGGCCACCCGCGCCGTGGCCACCAGCCGGTCGTAGTTGCGCCGGGCGTCGGCCCGCATCGTCGCCTCCCGGGATTGCATAAACGGGGACTGTCCCCGTATCGTACCGCAGCAGTAACCGGGGATACTCCCCGTTTAGGAGGTGCCATGAACTCCCGGCCACCGCCGAGCACTTCGCGATGGAGTTCAGCGCCGAACGGACGACCTGGCCTTCGGCCATACGCACCACCTGCTCAACACCTGAGCCATCGGGAGGAAACATGACCACCGTTCTCGTGACCGGCGCCACCGGTGCCCAGGGCGGCGCCACCGCGCGCGGCCTGCTGGCCGCCGGGCAGCGGGTCCGCGCGCTCGTCCGCGACCCCGGCTCTCCCGCCGCGCGGGCGCTCGCCGCCGCGGGCGCCGAGCTGGTCCGCGGCGACATGGGCGACCGCGCCTCGCTCGACGCGGCCGTCCGCGGCGCCGACGGCGTCTTCAGCGTGCAGCCCACCGTCGGCTATCCCGGCACGCCGCCCGGTTTCACCATCGACGACGAGCTCCGCTATGGCCGCAACGTCGCCGACGCCGCCATCGCGGCCGGCGTCCGCAGCTTCGTGTACGCCTCCGTCGGCGCGGCCGACGCCCCGCACGGGATCGCGCGCTGGCAGACCAAGGACACCCTGGAGCGATACGCCCGCGACCTGGGCCTGCCCATGACCGCGCTCCGGCCGGTCCGCTTCATGGACAACCAGGTTCACCCGCGGCTGGGTGTGCGCGACGGCGTCCTGGCGGACGTCTTCCTGCCGGACGTGCCGGTCCAGCTGATCGCCGCCACTGACATCGGCGCGTTCGCCACGCTGGCCTTCACCCGCCCGGCCGAGTACGCCGGCCGTACGATCGAGCTGGCCGGCGACGAGCTGACCATGCCGCAGATCGTCCGGGCCATGGAACGGGCGCTGGGGCAGCCCGTCAGCTACCGGCAGATCCCGCGCGAGGCGCTGGTCGGTCGCGATGCCGACGCCGTGGCCGGCTACGACTTCGCCAACCACGGTGGCGGCTGGCATGCTGACGTCGGCGCCCTGCGCGAGGAGCACCCGGGCCTGATGGACTTCACCACCTGGCTCAGCCGCGAGGGCACCGCCGCGTTCCGGGCGACCCACGCCTGACACCGGCGAACCCTGCCGCGGCCTCGGACAAACCCCAACCCGGCGCGAACGCGACTCCCGCCGCACCCCGCCCTGTATGCGCGGCGCCCGCTGCTACATCCAGGTCACCGCGAATATGAAACGTCCCGTGAGCAGACGCCCCATGTTCCGCTCTATCGGTGTCCTCCTTCGGGGTCTATGCCGGTTTGGTCCTTGTCGCTGGCGGGGCTGGGGATGGGGCGCTGATCGCAGAGCAGGGCGATGGCCTCGCGGGCGCGCTTTTCCTCGCTTCGGTTGTTCAGCTCCACGGCCAGGTCGAGAGCGGCGGTGTGCAGTCGCACGGCCTGGCCGGGGTCGCCCATGGTCACCGCGATCTCGGCCAAGCTGTTGAGCGCCTTGGCCTCGCCTCGCCGGTAGCCGAAGCGTCGATACAGCTCCAATGCCTGCTCGTGATGGTCGCGGGCCTCGGCATGCCGGCCCAGCCGGGTGCAGGCCACCCCGAGGTTGTCCAGGGCGTCGGCCTCACCGCCTCGGCTGCCGATCTCCCGGGACAGCTCCAGCGCCTGGCGATGCAGGTCGGCCGCCTGCGCGTACTCGCCCAGCCGCTCGTGGACGATGCCGAGGTAGTCCAGCGTCACGGCCTCGCCGAACCTGTCGCCGATCGCTCGAAACAGCTCAAGGGCGCGCAGGTTCGCCTCCCTGGCCCGCTCGTGCTCGCCTTCGTCCGTACTCACCCGGCCCAAGCCGACCAGCGCCCGAGCCTGACCTCGCAGGTCTTCAGCCGTACGGCAGGCGGCCAGAGCTAGATCGAAGTGGTCACGGGCGACCTCGTGGCTGCCCTGCACCTGATGCACCCAGCCGAGATCGGTCAGTGCCCGCCCTTCACCGGTCGGATCCTCGCGGCATCGGGCGGCCCGCAGTGCCTTGCCGTACAGAGCGAGAGCATCGTCGTGATGGGCGTGGTCGTAGAGATAGCGGTACAGCGTGGTGGCCAGCAGGCAGGTATGCGTCACGTCGCGATCGGCGGCCAGGACGAGGTTGGCTCGTTCGGCGTCCAGCCAGGCCAGCGCCTGCCGCGCGTCATGGAGGGGGACCGGTGGGGGCGCGGATCGCTCGATGCGCGGTCGCCGGTGGGTGCTGTCGGGGTAGAGCACGTCCATGGCGGCCGATGCCGTGGTCAGCTGGTGGCCGAGCAGCCGGGTCAGCGCCACGTGCCCGGCATGCGGCGGCTCTTGCTCAACCGCGAGCCGGGCGGCGTACTGGCGGAGCAGGTCGTGGAAGGTGTAGCGGCCGAAGGCCCGCTGCTGGAGCATGTGCGCATCCAGCAGGTCCTCCAGCAGGTCCTCGGTCCGCTCCACGGGGAGATCGGCGAGCGCGGCGGCCGCGTAGGGCTCGATGTCGCGGCCGGGATGCAGCCCGAGCAGGCGGAAGAGCTGCTGCTGTTCGGCGGTGAGCTGCCGATACGACAGGGTGAACGCGGCCGCCACACCACGGTCCGACCTGGCCAGCTCGGTGAGCCTGCGGCGCTCGTCACGCAGGCGTTCGGCAAGATGGGCCACGCTCCAGCGGGGGCGGTGCCGCAGGCGGGTGGCGGCGATGCGGACGGCCAGCGGCAGGAACCCGCACAGCAGCAGGACCTCCGTGACCGCGTCGGGCTCGGTGGCCGCGCGCTCGCCCACGATGCCGGTGAAGAGCGCGACGCCGTCGGGCAGGGGCAGCACATCCATGGACAGAGGCCGCACGCCGTCCAGGTCGGTGAGCCGCTGGCGGCTGGTGATGAGCAGCAGGCTGTTCGAGGCGCCCGGCAGCAGGGGCCGGATCTGGGCGGCGTCGGCGGCGTTGTCCAGCACCAGCAGTACGCGGCGGCCGGCCAGCTCGGCTCGCCACAGCGCGGCCCTTTCCGTCAGGGACGCGGGGATGCGCTCGGTCGGTACACCGAGCTGCCGCAACAGCTCCTCCAGCGCTTCCGCGGGCTCGAGCGGCCGCTGACCCGCTGTGTGGGCGTGCAGGTCGACGAAGAGCTGACCGTCGGGGTAGCGCTCGGCGAGCCGGTGCGCGGCGTGCACGGCCAGCGCGGTCTTGCCGATGCCGGCCATGCCGTCGATCGCGTAGATCGTCACCGCCTGGGAGGCGGGGTCGCACAGCTCCTCCACCTGGACGGAGCGGCCGGCGAAGTCGGCGATGTCGTAGGGCAGGGAGGCCGCCACGGGCCTGGCGGTGGTGGCGGGCCGCTCGGCCTCCGCGGGTGGCTCGCCGCGCAGGACGGTCTCCTCAACGGCCAGGAAGGCATGGCCCGGATCCAGCCCCTGCTCCTCGGCCAGTGTGCGGCGGTAGTCACGGCCGACCGCCAGCGCGTCCGCCTGGCGCCCGGCTCGGTGCAGAGCCAGCATCAGCTGCCCCGCCAGCCGTTCCCGCAAGGGATGCGCGGTCAGCTCGGCGACCAGCAGGTCGATGAGCTCCGCATGCCTTCCGGCGGCGAACTCGAGCTCCGCCAGCCGCTCGATCGCGGCCAGCCGCTGATCCTCCAGCCGAGCCCTGGCGCCCTCGGCGAAATGGGCCTGGACGTCGGCGAAGGCGGGCCCGCGCCACAGGGCGAGCGCTTCGCGCAGCGTCTGTACGGCCGAGGCCGGCTCGGACTCCGCCTCGGCCACGAGCGTGGCGAACTCCCGCAGGTCGAGCTGCCCAGGCTCCGGGGTGATCACATATCCTGCCGGGCGGGTCTGCACCAGGTGGGCCGCATCCGCGGCGCGCAGCGTGCGCCGGATCGCGGTCAGTGCGGCGTGCACCTGTGCACGGGCCGTGTCCGGTGGCGTCGGCCCCCACATCGCGTCGATCAGCCGCTCGACGCTCAGCACGACGCCGGCATGCAGCAGGAGGTACCCCAGGAACCCGCGGTGACGCGGGGCCAGCGCAGGAAGCCATCGGCCACCGGCTGACACCTCGACAGGGCCCAGGATCGCTAACCGCACATCCACCCGCGAATCCTACATTTGCCCCTTTGGTAGCGGCAGCAACAGCGGAGCCATAGGCGATGCATCGACATCGCATCGCGATCGTATTAACCACCCTCCCCATGCTGGTCACATGAGTCGATCACCACGCATGAAGAACCCGGCACTCGTCCTCCCCGGCGCCATGAAGGCGCTCACGGACCTCACCAAGGCTGCCGATCAGGCTGGACTGCCCAAGGTGACCGCGGACCTGGTCCTGCTTCGGGCCAGCCAGATCAACGGCTGCAGCGTCTGCGTCGACATGCACGCCAAGGATCTGCGCAAGGCGGGCGAGAGCGACGAGAGGCTGTTCGCCGTGGCGGCGTGGCGCGAGGCGCCGTACTTCACCGATGCCGAGCGCGCCGCGCTGTCACTCGCCGAGCAGGTCACCCGGATCGCCGATGACGGCCAGGTCAGCGACGAGGTGTGGGACGAAGTCGCCGACCACTACTCCGAGGCCGAGCTGGCCGCGTTGATCATGACGATCTCCACCGTCAACCTGTGGAACCGGCTGAACGCCACCACCCGGCAGATCGCGGGTGCGGCATGGTAGCGATCGCGCTCGTTACCGGCGCGAACAAGGGCATCGGCTTCGAGATCGCACGCCGGCTCGCCGACGCAGGCGTCACCGCGATCATCGGCGCCCGCGACGAGGAGCGGGGGCGCGCCGCGGCCGAGCGGCTCGGCCTGCCGTACGTGCGGCTCGATGTCACCGACGCGGACAGTGTCCGAGCCGCGGCGACCTGGATCGAGCAGGAGTACGGCAAGCTCGACATCCTGGTCAACAACGCCGGGATCACCTTCGATGACGGGCTCCCCAGCCAGAGCACGACCGCGGAGGCCCGCCAGGTCTACGAGACCAACGTGTTCGGCGTCATCGAGGTCACCAACGCGATGCTGCCGCTGCTGCGCCGCTCGCCGGCGGGACGCATCGTGAACGTCTCCAGCGAACGCGGCTCGATCGGGCGGACCCTGGACCAGGACCATCCGCTGTGGCCGATGCTCAACCTGGTCTACTGCTCCTCCAAAGCGGCCTTGAACATGATCACCGTGTCCTACGCCAAGGAACTGTGGGACACCCCGATCAAGGTCAACGCGGTCGACCCCGGCTGGGTCAAGACCGACATCAATCACAACGAAGGCATCAAGACCCCCGAAGAGGGCGCCGCGCCGATCGTTGCCATGGCCCTGCTGGACGCCGACGGCCCCACCGCCGGATTCGTCCAGCACGAAGGCCCTCTTCCCTGGTAATCCCCGAAGGAGACAACAGCTATGGATCTACGTCATGCGGTCAGGGGACGGGTGCTGCTTCCCGGCGAGGACGGGTTCGACGAGGCGGCCCGCCCGTGGGCGGTGGGCGTCCACCAGCCGGTGGCCGCCGTTGTGGAGGCCGCGGACGCCGCGGATGTGGCGGCCCTGGTGCGGTACGCCCGCGAAGCCGGGCTGACGGTCACCGCCCAGCCGTCGGGCCATGGCGCCTCGGGCGATGTGCAGGGCGTGATCCTGCTGCGCACCGGCCGCCTGGACTGGGTGGAGGTCGACGCGCAGGCGCGCATCGCCCGGGTCGGCGCCGGAGTGCAGTGGGGCCGGGTGATGGCCGAGACCGGCAAGCACGGCCTCACCGGGCCGGCCGGCAGCAGCCCGGCCGTGACAGTCGCCGGGTTCGTCGCCGGCGGCGGCATCTCCTGGTTCGGCCGCAGGTACGGCTGGGCAGCCGACTCGGTGCGCGCCTTCGAGATCGTCGACGCAGGCGGCGAGCAGGTGCGGGTCACCGCCGAATCCGACAGCGAGCTGTTCTGGGCGCTGCGCGGTGGCGGCGGCGACTACGCGCTGATCACCTCGATCGAGCTGGCGCTGTACCCGGCGCCCAGCGTGTACGGCGGGCGGATCGTCTGGCCGGCCGCCCGCGCCGGCGCCGTGTTCGACGCCTTCGGCAAGATCACCGCGGACGCGCCGCGCGAGCTGTCGGTGTGGATCAACCGGATCGCCCCGCCGCCGCCCGCACCGCCGATGGTCGCCGTGGACGTGACCTACCTCGGCGGGGATGTCGAGGCCAAGGCGCTGCTGACCGCCTTCGACGAGATTGGCGGCAGCCTCTCCGACAGCCGCGGCCCGATGAACCTCGCCGACCTGGGCGCGATCGCAGCCGAGCCGGTCGAGCCCAGCCCCATGCTGGCCCGCACCGAACTGCTGACCGGCCTGGACGAGGCAACGCTGGAGACGCTCACAGGCGCCGACCTCGCGCCGCTGCTCAACCTGCAGGTCCGGCATCTCGGCGGGGCGCTCGCCGAGACCGATCCCGCCGGCGGCGCAGGTGGCGCGCTGGCCGAGCCGTACATGCTCTACCTGCTCGGCCTGCGGCTGCCCCACCTGGCCGATGCGGTGCAGGCCAGGCAGGCCGCCCTGGTCGAGGCGCTGGGCCAGGCGATCAGCGGGCGCAAGCCGTACACCTTCCTCGCACCAGCGGACAAAGCCGCCCAAGCCTTCCCCGCCGACACCCTGGCCCGGCTGCGCGAGATCAAGCGCCACCGCGATCCCTATGGCATGTTCCGCGCCAACTTCCCTGTCCTGGACTGAAAAGAGCACCGACATGTTGAAAGTCGCGGCCGTCGCCGCACTGATCGCCACCCTGACAGCGACACCGGCACCCGCCGACACGGAGACCGGCAGATGGACAGCGGCGTGGGCGACCGCCGTCCAGCACCCGTCGCCCGACGTCTGGTATCCCACCTGGGCGGAGAAGGGCTTCGCCAACCACTCCGTACGGCAGGCGGTCCGGGTCACCGCCGGCGGCTCGACGGTCCGGATCCGGCTCTCCAACGCCTACGGCACCACCCCACTCCGGCTCACCGGCGCGAGCGTGGGCAAGGCCGGCCCGGGCGCCGCCGTACAGGCGGGCACGCTCCGTCCGCTGACCTTCGCACACGCCCCCTCCGTCGACATCCCCACCGGCGGGCGGGCCGCCAGCGATCCCGTCCGGCTCGCGGTCAAGCCGGGAGAACGGCTGACCGTGACGCTGTACTTCCAGGGCGCCACGGGCCCGGCCACCTACCACAACCTCGCCCAGGCCACCACCTACCGAGCCTCCGGCGACCACATCCGCGACCTCGGCGCGGCCGCCTTCGCCGAGACCAACAGCTCCTGGTTCTACCTGTCCGGAGTGGACGTGTACGGCGACGCGGCCGCGGTGGCGACCTTCGGCGACTCCATCACCGACGGATACGCCGCCACCCAGGACGCCGACGACCGCTACCCGGACGCGCTGGCCCGCAGGCTGAAAGGCCGGCGGCCGGTGCTCAACCTCGGCATCGCCGGCAACCGCCTGCTCAACGACTCGGCGTGCCTGGGCGAGCGAGGACTGACGCGCTTCCGCTGGGACGTGCTCGACCAACCTCGCGTCAAGACCGTGATCGTGCTGGAGGGCATCAACGACATCCTGCTGGGCATGCAGGAACCCACCCCCTGCACGACACCCGCGGTCAAGGTCAGCGCTGACGACCTGATCGGCGGCTACCGGCAACTCATCCGCACCGCCCACGCGCGAGGAGTCCGGATCATCGGCGGCACCCTCCTGCCGGCCAGTCTCGCCGACGAGGCCGAGGCCACCCGTGATGCGGTCAACGCGTGGATCAGGACCAGCGGCGAATTCGACGCCGTCGTCGACTTCGAACGCGCCGTCGCCGACCCCGCCGACCCCGATCGGATCCGCCCGGCCTTCGACAGCGGAGACCACCTCCACCCCAACCCCGCCGGCTACCAGGCCATGGCCGACGCCGTCGACCTGCACACTCTCTGAAGCAGACCATTGACGAAGTGAGTGGATCGCGTCCTTACCTTATTTAGGCCGATATTTGGCTATTTCTTGGCTCGTGGCGTGAAGATCTCGGATATTTCACGGAATGTTAGCGTTATGGGCATCAGGAGGGTCCGCGCCCATTGCTGGGTAATCGTGCTCTGCCTGCTCGGCACGCTCGCGGGAGCTTTCCTCGTCGGCGCCGCCATCCACAGCGGCGGCGCCGCGGAGGACCGCTTCCTGCAGTGCTTCGGCCGGCAGCGGCTCGACCTCGCCGTGGTGCCCGCCGACACGGCAACCGCGGGGCTTCCCTCGTTGCACGGGTCCCTGGTCAAGCAGATCTCCTCGATCGACGGCGTCGCCTCCGTGCGGGAGATCTACAGCGGCCCGGTCTGGGTGCGGTCCGAAGGCTCCTCGGCCGCGGCGGTGGGAGCGACGCTGCTGCCCGAGGGTGGGATGCCGCTGATCCACGTGATCGACGGCAATCTGCCCGCCCTGCCCGACGAGGCAGTGCTGGACGAGCTGACCGCCAAGTCGCTCGTCGTCCGGGTAGGCAGCACGCTGATCGCCGATGACAAGGCGGGCACGCCGCTGCGGCTGCGCGTGTCCGGCATCGTCGAGGTGGACGTGAACGAGGATCTGGTGCACAGCGGCGTCCTGGGCGTGGGTCCTGAGCTGGCGCACCAGCTCGTCGGCCAGCTGACGGTGGGCGGCCTGGAGGTGACGGTCGATCCCGCCCAGACGCCCGCGCCGGTCAGGCAGCGCATCGCCCAGGTGGTCGGTAACCGCTACAGCGTCCTCACGGTGCAGGACGTGACCGCGCGCAGCAACGCCGACTCGCAAGTGCTGACGGCCTCGCTGGCCACCCTGGGGGTGACGTCGCTGCTGGCTTCCATGGCGATCGCCTGTGCCACCGCCGGCCGTATCCGGGACACCCTCCAGCTCGACGCCTCCCACGTCATCGCCAAGTATGGCGCGGCCGAGATCCGCAAGCTGATCGTCTTCGACCTGGTCGTCGGCCTCGTGGCCGCGATCATCGCCGGGATGGCGCTGACGGCCGGGGTCCTGGTGTTGCTGTCGATGATGGGTGCCGATCTGCCCTGCACCAGCGTGTACGCCATCTCGGTGCTCACCACGCTGCTGCCTGTGATCACCTTCGGGGTGGCCATCTACACGGCGCCCGTGGTGACGCTCATGCGCGAACGCCGATCCTCACGATCGGACGATGAGGCGTCTCGATGGCCGCAACTGCCCTCCCCGAGGAACAACTAGTACTCGTGGGTACCCTCTTCGAGCGTCAGGGTCGCCTCCAGCAGGAAGTAGTCGCCCCAGATGAGCTCGTTGCTCGTGGCCAGGCCCTTGACGCGGTTGTAGCAGCCGTCGATCAGGCCGCCGTGCCGGTTGACGTGGTTCTTGGTGAGCGCCGCGACCGCGTCGGCGGCCGCCTCGCGGTACCGGTCGGAGGTCAGCGGAGCGAGGGCGGCCATCGCCGCGGCCGCGATCGCGGTGGCCGAGGTGTCGCGGGGCGCGTCCGGGATGGCCGGGTCGTCGAAGTCCCAGTAGCAGACCAGGTCCGGCGGGACGTGGCCGAGGTACCAGTCGGTCACCTCGGTGGCCAGGCCCACCAGGCCGGGGAAGAGGTGGGCGGCCTGGGTGAAGCCGAGCATCGCCCACGCCTGGGCGCGCGACCACGTGCTGGTGGGGGAGTAGCCGTTGATCGTGGTACGGGACGTGGCGGTGGCCGTCTGGGAGACCGAGCCGTCGGGGCGTACGCACATCGCGTAGTGGGCTCGGGCGTGGGACTCGGCCAGGTCACGGTACTCGGGCACGAGGGCGAGCAGGGGGGTCGTGCCTGGGAGGCCGTCGACGCAGGCGCCTCTGCGGGGCCAGCCGTACTGCTCGATGTCCTCGTCGCCGGGTGGGATGACGCCGGCCGCCTGGTCGTAGGTGCTCGCGAGCGCGTGCGCCGCCTCGACCGCCATGGGGTCGCCGATCAGGCCCGCCGAATACCAGAACAATAAGCCGCGGAGCATCGTGGGAGCTTGCAGGCGGTTGCGGAGCTTCGCGGTGGCCTCGGCCGCGGCGGCCCGCTCGCCGGTCAGGGTCAGCAGGCCGGGCCAGAAGCCACCGGACCAGCCGCCGTCGTCCGACCAGGTCCACTCACCGGTCTCCGGGTCGGCGTGCATCGGGTAGCGGCAGTTCGCCTGTTCGAGAGTGTGCTGGACTCGTGTGAACATTCCGCTCGCTATACCCCACCGCACCGACCCCTAACACCCGCCGGGTTCTGGTTTCGATGGGTCTGTCCGGCGGGTAGGGAGAGCGGTACGTCCGGGGGAGACGCTTCGGCGAGGATCGGCATCCGATGAGGTGCCGACGCCATGGCCGTTCTCGTGTTCGGGGGCTGGGACGGCCGGGTCCGGTCCCGCCTGCGGGCGTTCAAGACGTGCCCCCGTCTCACCGGGGGTTGTGATGCGCGTAGTCGTCGATCTCACGCGGTGCCAGGGGTACGGCCAGTGCGTCTTCGCGGCGCCCGGCACCTTCGCCATGCACGGGCAGGAAGCTCTGGTCTACGACCCGAACCCGGACGAGGCCGAGCATGATCGGGTACGGCGGGCGGTGTCGGCGTGCCCCGTCCAGGCCATCCACGTCGACGGGCCCGCCACCCACCTGGCGAACGGGAAGGTGCGCGCGCGGGCGACCGCCCGGAACGCCCAGGCCTCCCGGTGGGAGGGGCGTATCGTCATCGTCGGTGCCTCGCTGGCGGGCTTGCGGGCGGCCGGTGTGCTGCGGCGGGAAGGGTTCACCGGACCGTTGACGCTGATCGGGGACGAACCACACGAGCCCTACGATCGGCCGCCGCTGTCCAAACAGGTGATGGCAGGACGGGTCTCGCCCGAGCACACCCTGCTGCCCCGTTTGGGCGAGCTGGACGCCGAGTGGCTGCTGGGCCGGCGGGCGACCGGGCTGGATCTGCCGAGCAGGCAGGTGTTGCTCGCTGACGGCCGGCAGGTGGCATTCGACCGGCTGCTGATAGCCACGGGGGTTCGCGCCCGGCCGTGGCCGAAGGCGGATGAGGCCGCCCTGGACGGGGTGTTCGTGCTGCGCACGATGGAGGATTCGGCCCGCCTGCGGCAGCATCTGGCCGCCAGCGACGGGCGGGTCCTGATCATCGGCGCCGGGTTCACCGGATCGGAGTGCGCTTCTGTCTGCCGCGAGCTGGGCCGTCCGGTGACGGTCGTCGAGCGGGGTCCGACCCCGCTGTTCGGGGCCCTGGGCGGGGTGATCGGTGCGATAGCGGCCGACATCCAGCGCGAGCACGGCGTGGACCTGCGCTGCGGCACCTCGGTCACCGCTCTGGAGGGCGACTCGGACGGCCGGTTGCGCTCCGCGCGCCTGTCCGACGGCGGCACGCTGGAGGTGGACACGGCGGTGGTCGCGCTGGGCGGAGTCCGTAACGTCGAGTGGCTGGACGGCTCTGGTCTTGCCGCCGGGGTGTGGGGGGTGGCCTGCGACGCGGGCTGCCGGGCCGTCGACGTCAACGGCGTCGTCACCGACGACATCTTCGTCGCCGGGGACATCGCCCGCTTCCCGCACGCGGTCTACGGCTACCAGTTCGTGACCCTGGAGCACTGGGGCAACGCGGTCGCGCAGGCGGAGGTCGCCGCCCACAACATGCTGAGCGACCAGAGCCAGCGCTGGCCGCATCTGTGGCTGCCGGTCTTCTGGTCCAGCCAGTTCGGCCTCAACATCAAATCCGTCGGGGTCCCGACCTTCGCCGACCAGGTCGTGATCACCCAGGGTTCGGTCGCCGACCGGCGCTTCGTCGCCGCCTACGGCTATCAAGGCCGCACTACCGCCGCAGTCACCTTCGACCAATCGATGTGGCTGGACTTCTACCAGCGCCTGATCGAGCAGGCGGCGCCGTTCCCGCCCGAGCTCGCCACGGCCGACGGGCCCGTCGAGCTGCGCCCTGTTCCGGCCGAAGTCCCCGACCACGTCGCGGCCACGCAGAACGCCACCGTCGTGGTGACCGGGCACGACCCGGGCGAACGCCGCGCCTCGCTGGTGCTCCGCCACTCCTGATCGGCCGCGAACGACTCCGCAGAAGGAACGTCACCATGACCAGCGTCTACGAGCAGATCCTGGACCAGTCCAACCGCGCCAACCCCTACCCGTTGTATGCCGAACTGCGTAAGACGCCCGTGGCACGGCAGGACGACGGCAGCTACGTGGTCAGCACCTACCGGGAGATCGTCGCGCTGCTGCACGATCCGCGCGTCAGCTCCGAACGGCTCAGGGCCTCGGGCGGCAGGCCACAAGGAGCCGAGGAGGGCGCGGCGGATATGCCGGCCTCCTTCATCAACCTCGACCCCCCTGCCCACGACGCGTGCCGGCAGGCGGTGATGCGGCACTTCGGACCGCCTGAGACGCCTGGCCGCATCGAGGGCTTGCGGGGCCGGACAGCCGAGATCGTCACGACGCTGATCGACGGGTTCGGGGACAGGAACCAGGTGGACATCGTCGACGACTTCGCCTACCCGCTGCCGGTCGCGGTGATCTGCTCGTTGCTGGGCGTCCCCCGCGAGGACGAGCCGCGTTTCAGCAAGTGGGCCGACGCGCTCATCGAGGGGCTCGATCCCAGGACCGAGGATCCGGTGCGACTGCTCACCACCACCGAACGCGAGATGGGCGCGTACCTGAACGACGTGATCGAGAGCCACCTGCGAAACCCGGGCGACGACCTGCTCTCGGCGTTGGCCGAAGACGATCCCGCGCGGGGAGGGCTGTCGCGCGAGCAACTGCTGGTCAACGCCATCCTGCTGTTCGTGGCCGGCCATGAGACCACCGTCAACCTCATCTCCAACGGCATGCTGACCCTGCTTCGCCGTCCCGCCATCCTTGACAGGCTGCGCGACGAGCCCGATGCGGTCGACCGCATCGTCGAAGAGTTGCTGCGCTTCGAGCCGCCGGTGCACTTCGCTCTGCGGCGTATCGCTCTGACCGACATCGAGATCGCCGGCACCACCATCCCCAAGGGCGCCACCATCACACTCGCGCTGGCCGCCGGCAGCCGTGATCCCGACCGGTTCGACGATCCCGACCAGTTCGACCCCGACCGCGAGGACAACGAGCACCTGGGCTTCAACAGCGGCATCCACTACTGCTTCGGTGCGCCCCTCGCCCGGCTCGAGACGCAGCTCGCGCTGACCGAACTCGTCCGCCGGTTGCGGAATCCGCGGCTGGTCACCGACCCGCCTCCCTACCGGCCCAACCCGCGTCTGCGCGGTCCCCGCCACCTCCTGGTCACCATCGACGGGATCGTCCCATCCTCGTGATCGCGTCCGGCGGGCGCGGGTTCGGGCCGGCCTGGGGTGTCTCTAGGTGCCGTCGGTCGTCGGTTGGGTGCGTTTGCCGCCGGTGGTGCGGGTAGTCGTGGTTCAGCAACACGCAGTGGGCGCGCCGTACCGACTCGGAGCGTGCTCATGGAAGGAGGAGACTCTGCAATGTCCACCCGCAGGCCCGGGCCGCTCTGCCTCGCAGCCTTTACGCCGCCTTCGTCGGCGTCTATCGATCGCTGGGCTAGCCGCCTTTGTCGGCGATGCTCTTGCTACGCAGCCTGAGAATCATCGCTGGGGGGCTGGGGTGGCCCTCGGGAATCTGGGGACGAGCGTATGGCGGTACAGCTGGGCTTCCAGCCAGGCCCTGCAGCGCTCGATCTGCTCGAGGTTCAGCCCGGTGGCATCTATCAGATCCTTGGCGGTGAGCTCTTCCGTGGCGTTCTGCACGGCACGGGCGATCCGTCCGGCCCAGAGTTCTTCCTGGACGAACGGGCGGCGCCGGTAGTGGTCATGCAGCTCGGCCAGGTGCTCTTTGGAACAGGCGCTCGGGAGGCGACGGCCGCCGAGCCTGGGGTCGCTTGTGAGGATCAAGGAGGAATCAGGGGTCAGGCTGTAGTGCTCCGAACCGTTCCTGATCACCGTGCCGCACCAGTCGCATCGCTTGGACAAGAGCCCCCCTCTGCCCGAAGTGTCACCTTTCACGTCGATTGATTCCCCGGATCAAGCCCCCCGAGAACGGCTACCTCTATCCCGATCGGGCAAAGGATGTCGCCGCTCCGCCGTGGCTCGTCACGGCTTTGTGACGCGGGTCAGGGTGGTCAGCAGGTGGCGGACGGCGGGTGAAGGCACGCCTGGAAGGACGGCCAGCGAGGTGGTCAACCTGGGTTCGGCGAGCCGGCGGATCGCGACCCGGGGGATCTCCGGCAGGCCGGTCACCTCGTAGAAGACCGTCCAGGACGGAACGCCGACGCCGATGTCGGAGAGGGTCTCCTGGAACGTCGTGAACGGCGGCCCGAGCGGCGGGGCGATCCCGGCGACCCGGCAGGCATCAGTGACCAGGTCGTGGAAGGGCGGGTTGTCTTCGCGAGGAGCCAGCCGGAGGGGAAGGCTCGCCAGGTCTTCGAGCCTGACCTCGGCAGAACGCGCCAGCGGATGCTCGGCGGGCAGCGCCACGTACAGCGTGTCCGTCCAGATCGGGAGCAGTTCCAGGCCGGGCGCATCGGTGAGCGCGCGGACCAGCGCCGCGTCGAGTTCGCCGGAGCGTACCGCGGACAGGCGGGCGGGAAGGGGAAGACGCCGCGGGCGGACCTGGAGCCGCGGCGCCACGGCGGCCAGCTCGTTGAGGGTGCGGTAGATCCGGTCGCCCGGCCCCTGCACGATCCCCAGGCGCAGGACACCGTCGGTGCCCTCCCGGATGTCGGCGGCGACCTGCCGGGCGCGGTGCGCGGCGGCGAGGACGGCGCGAGCCTCGGGCAGCAGGCGTTCACCCGCCCCGGACAGTCGCACGTGCCGGGTCGAACGGTCGAACAGCGGCACGCCGAGTTGGCGTTCAAGCCGGCGGATCTGCTGGCTCACCGCCGACTGCACGATGCTGAGCCGCTCGGCCGCGCGGCCGAAGCCACCCTCTTCGGCGACCGCCACAAAGTACGCCAGCTGTCGCAGCTCCACGCGCGCCCTCGATTCATCTCGATCGGTGCTGACTGCAGGTCATAACCGCTTCTGGTTCGCGGCTTCTTCCCGGGCTGGAATGGGTCCCGATCTCGAAAGGAGTCGAAGTGACTGCCACCATATTTCCGGCCGTCGACAAGCAGGTCGGCCCGCTGTCGACGGCTGTGCGGCTCGGCGGAGTGTTCGGCCCGTCGGTCTTCGGCGTCACCGCCGCCGCTGTGGCGCTGCCCAAGGTCGCCGGCGCGCTGCACGCCGGCCCCGCGGAGGTCGCCTGGGTCCTCACCGCGCACGCGCTGGCACTCGGTGTCGGCACCGCGGTCTTCGGACGGCTGGCGGACTCGCGGGGTGTGCGCGCCGCGCTGCTGATCGCGTCGCTGATGCTCACCGCCGGCGCGCTCGTGTGCCTCGCGGCGCCGAACCTGGGCGTCCTGGTCGCAGGACGGCTGGTACTGGCCGCCGGGTCCGGGGGCATGGCGGCGGCCGGTGTCGCCCTGCTCGCAGGTGTGGACTCCGCTGAACGCCCCCGGGTGCTCGCCGGTTACGGCGTGGTCATTGCGGTCTTCGCGTCCGCGGCCACGCTGCTCGGCGGCGCGGTGACAACCTGGCTGAGCTGGCGCATCACCCTCGTGCTGCCGGTGCTGTCGATCCTGGCAGTCCCGTTCTGCGTCCGGCTCGCCGTACGGCCTGGATCGCGTCGCCCGATCGACGTCACCGGAGCCGCCGCGCTGACCGTGACCGTCAGCACGCTGCTCGTGCTCATCCAGTCCAGGACGCTCAAGCTCGGCAGCCCGGTCGTCCTTGCCCTCGTGGCCGTGCTCATGCTCGCCGCCGGCGCGCTGGGCTGGTGGACAGCCCGGCGTCCGGACGGCTTCGTCCCGCGCCAGGTCATCGGAGACGCGACCTTCCGGATCGCGGCCTCGATCGGTGTCGGCGTCTTCGGCGGCCTCTTCGCCACCATGTATGCGATTCCGCAAATCCTGGCCAGGTCATACGGCTGGAGCGTCCTCACCATCGGCGTCGCGCTCCTCCCAGGCGCCGTCATCGGCGCGGTGCTGTCCCGTCGAGCCGGTCTGCTCGATGCGCGCCAGGGCCGCCTGTTGCTGGCCGCCACCGCGCTGGCCGCGACGACCGCTCTGATCGTCACGGCGACGGGCTGGGGCGGTCCCTGGCCGGCAGTGCTCGCGGCCTCTCTTTGCCTGGCCGCGTTCGCCGTCACCCAGGTCGCGGTCACCGGCGACATGTCGGCACGACTGCCCGGTCCGCTGCGTGGTGCGGGGATGGGGCTGCTCAACCTGACGTTCTTCGTCGGAGGTGGGGTCGGCTCCGCCATCACCGGCGCATTGGCGGAGTGGATGACCCTGCCCCGCACGCCGGCTGTCATCGCCCTGTTTCCCCTGGCTGCCGCCGCCTTGGCCGCCGTCACTCGTGCGCGCTGAGCGTCCCCTCGGCTGAGTCTCTTCACCTCACCGGGCTGCGCGACGCCGGACTTGCGCGGTTCGAGGACTTGGCGAGGTTTGGGAACCACCAATGCCATCACCCGAACTCCCCGTGCACATCCGGCAACGGTCCGCGTGCTCGACTGGGTGAGGGGAATGCCGTATGAAGACTCAGCGACGCTGGACGATTACCACCCGTATCACGCTTTTCACCGGGGCGGTGGCGGCGTTGCTGTCTGCGATGCTGGCCTGGACGGTGATGGCCGCGATTCATCGCTCAGCGACCGAAGATCGCATCGACGAGATCACCGCGGACGGCGGTCGGGTGGCCCACCAGCTCGAGCACGACCAGGTGAGCGTGCCGCTGGTCGAGCACAGCGACCGCTACGTGCAGATCGTCGACCCGAAAGGTACGGTCACCACGTCGACACCGCAGCTACACGGTAAGCCGGCCATAGCCGGGTTCACCCCGGACCACAGGAAGATCGCCACCCGCATCGTCTGCGGCGGGGTGTTCCCTTCCGGCGACTGCAACATCGTGGTCGCGCAGTCGGCCTACCGGGCGGGACAGGATTGGGTGGTCTACAGTTCCTCGCCCACGGTCCCTCCGTACGTCAAACCATGGTTGGCCGGCACGGTGATCGGCGCCGCTGTGGTCATGGCCTTGGCCATCACCGCCCTCGGTCATCGGATCGTCACCAAGTGCCTCAGACCGGTGACCGCGATCCGGGAGGAACTCGACAAGATCACCGATACCTCCGCCGACCGCCTGGTCCCCCTGCCGCCGAGCCGAGACGAGATCCACGACCTGGCCGACAGCGTCAACGGGACACTCTCGCGGCTGGGGGCCGCGATGCGACAGCAGCGTCATTTCACCTCGGACGCCTCGCACGAGCTGCGTACCCCCATCGCCGCGATACGCGCCGAGGTCGAGGACGCCCTGCACGCGCCCGAGGACACCAGCGTGCCCACGCTGGGCAACGCGGTTCTGCGCAGCGTGAACCGGCTCGAGGCGATCGTGGGCGACCTGCTGACCATCGAACGGCTGGAGGCGGGACAGCCGATCGACCGCGAGCCGATCGACCTGTCCGAACTCGTGACCGCGGTGTGCGAGCGGCGTCCCGAGCCCCACAAGGACTTCGAGTACTCGCTCGAGCCCGGGGTGCAGGTGATCGGCGACAGGATCCGGCTGTCGCGCCTGCTCGCGAACCTGATCGACAACGCCGAACGGCACGCGGACGCCACGATCACCTTCCGCGTACGGCAGGAGCCCAGCCTCAAGCGCGATGCTCATCGCTTCCCCCGTGGTGTCGCGGTGCTGGAGGTGATCGACGACGGGCCGGGCATCGATCCGGAAAGGCGTGAGATGGTCTTCCAGCGCTTCGCCCGGCTGGACACCGCCCGGGACAGGTACGCCGGGGGCACAGGGCTGGGCCTGCCGATCGCCCGGCGGATCGCCGACGCGCACGGCGGCATCCTGCGCGTCGAGAACAGCCCGCAAGGCGCGCGGTTCGTGCTCCGCCTCCCCCTCTGCTCCACTCTGGGGAACGCGCTCAAGGGGGAGAGCAGCGACTGCGCGTAATACCGGCTGCCGCGATGAAGGAGGTTCCCTCCACCATTCAGCGCTTTCCACGACAATTCACGGCAGACCGCCTCGAAACTCCCGACTCCGCCGAGGCCACGGGCGATTCCTTCGGTATCACCGTCCAGCGCATATCCGTGCCATTCCCGTGCGTTCGCGAGACCGGAGTTTGACCGTCCACCTCGAACGGCCCGGGTTTGGGGACGAACCGGCAGAGGAAGAGATGTGTTGAAGTGACACCGCCGGCACGGCCGCATCGTTGACAGGTTTCGACGCGTCGCCGAGTAGCCGCGAATGTAAAGAATCCGCGCACGCTGTCAAATCGACATCACCGGCACGCCCGTGTCCGCAACTTTTATCGGGCGAGGGGAGCTCGAAGCACATGGACGAGTTCGATGCTGGAGCGGGACATGAGCAGTGAGTGGCCGACGCTCAACTACGACCAGTGGAGCGCGACGTGCGACACGCTGCACGCTCACACGCAGGTGCTCGGCAAACTCGCCGCGGCGCTCGCACCGGCGGAGCCGGAGCTGCAGCACGCCGCCCTGCGGTTGACGGCGCGGGGCTGGGAGACCCTGCCGCTGCCCGCACCCGACGGCTCGGGGGCGCTGGTCGTGGCGCTCGACCTTCGAGTCCACGAGGCGCTGGTCGAGCACAGCGACGGCGGTAGCCGCCGGGTCGCGCTGGCGCCCGACCGTCCGGTGGGCGTGGTGACTCGAGAGGTCCTGGAGATGGTCCGTGAGCTCGGCGGCAGCGTCGAGATCGACACGACGCCGCAGGAGGTGTGGTGGAGCGTGCCGTTGGACGAGGACTCAGAGCACGCTACCTACGACCCGGACGCGGTGGCCTCCTACTTCGCCGCCGCGACCCGCGCCGCCCTGGTTCTGGCCGCGTTCCGCGCTCCCTACCGGGGCCGCTCGACCCCGGTCAACGTCTGGTGGGGGGCCTTCGACCTGGCCGTGAGCCTGTTCTCGGGCGCGCCCGCCGATCCGCCGTCTGGTGACTTCATCATGCGCAACGCGATGGACGCCCAGGAGGTCGCGGTGGGCTGGTGGCCCGGCGATCCGAAATACGGCAGGGCGGCGTTCTACGCCTACGCCCATCCGGCGCCGGACGGGTTCGCCGACGCCGTACTCTCGCCTGACACCGCACGCTGGAACGATGGCCTGGGCGAGTACGTCCTCGACTGGGACGACGTCGTAGCGAGCCGCGATCCGCACCGGTCAGCGCTCGAATTCGCGCACTCTGCCTTCCAGCACTCGTGCGCCGTGTGCGGATGGGATCCGGCGCTGCCGGCAAGCGCGCAGGGGAATCCCCCGCCCATCAGGTAAGAGGGTACGGCCTCCGGCTCCGGGGGCGCCGGAGGCCGTACCTCTCAGAATCAGTAGCGGGTGGAGATGGTCACGCCGGAGAAGTCGCTGGCGGCGTAGAGGCTGATGTAGTTGTAGTTGTTGGCACGTAGATTGGTGACGGTGAGAGTCTCGCTGTTGCCGGAGTTGGTGGACTTGGCGGTGTAGGCGCCGGTCGTGGCCCAGTTGCTCGGGTTGAAGTAGAGATCGGCGTTGCCGCTACCGCCCGAAACCGTGATGTTCAGCGACGTGGTCCCCGAGGGGATCCAGATGTAGAAGTAGGCGTAGTTCGCGATGGTCGCGGAGACGTTGGCACGCTGGCAGTTCTTGTCCATGGCACGCGTGTCCGACCCGGTGCAGGTCGGCAGGCTGGACGAGCTGACCGTGACGGTCTTGGACGTGGTCGCGGTGGCGCCGGCGTTGTCGGTGACCTTCAGGGTGACGGTGTAGTTGCCCGCCGCCGTATAGGTGTGCGCGGGGTTGGCCGAGGTGGACGACGTGCCGTCGCCGAAGGTCCAGGAGCGGGAGGCGATGCTGCCGTCGGGGTCGGTCGAGGTGTCGGTGAGGTTGGCGGTGAGCCCGCTGGTGGTCACCGTGAACGAGGCGGTGGGCGGCTTGTTGCCCGTGCCGCCGGAGAGCGTGTCCAACCAGGCGGTGAAGTCGCTGTTGTAGTTGAGCGACTTGGTGAAGTTGTAGCCGGCGGTGTAGTCGCCTGACCGGTAGTAACCGAACAGCGTGGCCAGGTCAGAACGGTGCTTTTCGAACATGTACCGGACGGCCAGGTAGCCCCAGTGGTACGTCCGGTTCACGTCGGTGTTGGCATACGTCGTGTCGAACAGGGTGCTGAGCGTGTAGGTGTGCTTGGGCGCCTCGTTCAACGCGGCGGTGTAGACGAGGTTGCGATAGGAGTAGGACACGTACTCGGCCGAGCCCTCGATCCACCAGATGTTCGGCTTGACGGTCTCGGCGGTGAAGTCGCCGTAGGTGTTGTAGCGGCCGTCGAGGTAGTGCGAGTACTCGTGGTTGAGGTTCCAGATGCGGGCCGCGAAGCCGTTGTCGCCGGAGGTCTGGTAGGCGATGAAACGCGGCTGGTTGTCTTGCTTGGACGGGTTGCCCTCCAGGTACATCCCGCCGTTGTTGGTGTCGATGCCGTAGATCACTCCGGCGTAGTTCTGGTAGTCGGCGCTGGAGGCGAAGGCGACGACCTCCATGTTGGTGTTGTAGTCGTTGGCGACGGGCCGGCCGCCGTCCTGGACGAGGGTGTGGAAGTAGGAGTTCTCGTTGAGCATGCTGGTGCAGGCGTCCTGGAACTCCTGGGTGGTCATCCGCTGGGCCACGATGTGCAGCACGCCCTGCGAACAGGTGTAGTTCTGGGTCAGGACCGCGGCCTTCACCCTGTTGGCCAGGTCACAGGTGCCGTAGTAGGAGCAGTTGTCAGGGTCCTTGTCGTTGGCGACGACCGCGACCCGCACCCACAGCGCCGCCCGGGTGCCCGTGATGCCGCTGTTGTCGAGCAGCCACTTGGCCAGCGGGCGCACCTTGGCCTGCAGTCCGGCGTACTGGACGAAGCGGGTCAGCTCGCCGCCCGCGTTGACATCCAGGAAAGCGGAGTCGCCGCCGATCAGGTCCAGGTGGCGGGAGGCGAAGTTGTAGACGGTGTCCACGATGGAGGGGTCGGCCTGGACGGCGGCCGGATAACCGGGCGCCCACTGGCCGCGGAACAGGACGGTGAAGGTGTCGTTCACCGCGTTACGCATGTACCAGAGCGAGTTGTAGTCGTTGGTGTAGGCGTTGAGCAGCCGCTTCACGACGTACAGGTAGCGGGCGTTCTCGGAGGCGCTGTCGATCAGGATGACCGCCTCGCCGAGGACCTCGCCGTTGGCGTCGGTGACGTCGGAGGAGTGGCCGTTGGCGTAGAACGTGTCCAGCGCACCTTCGATGGCTGAGGCCAGCGCGCTGGAGTAGGCGGGGACCGTGTCCGGGTTGTAGAACTGGATGAAGTAACCGGCGCGCAGGTAGAGCACCAGTTGCTCCGTGCTCGTCGCGTTCGTGCCGTTGTAGGAGGCGGCGTCGGAGCGGAACGCGTTCGCCACGGTGATCATCTGCGCCTCGCGGAAGGCGTTGTACTGGTCGGAACCCGTGACGCTGAACAGGGAGTTGATGCAGCTCACGGACGCGGCCTTGATGGCGGCCACCAGGGCGCTCCCGGTGTTGCCCGTGAAGTCGGAGACCGAACAGCCCGCCGCGGCCTGAGCCTTCAGCAGTGCCTTCGGCGCGTTGTCGGCGGGCGAGAGGAGCGGTTCGCGCTCCGCGGGGCGTTGCCGCTCGTTGGCCGCGTCGGACGCGTGAGGATCGGCGACCTTGGTCGTGCCGGTGACCTGCCGGCCGTCCTGCTGGGGCGCGGCTGCCGGTACGGCGGTAGCGAGGGAAGAGGCGAGCGCCGGAGTGCTTGCTCCGGCTACGACGAGGGCGACAGCGGTCAGCAGAGAGCCCACTAATCGTCGAGGGGACATTCCGTCTTCTCCTTGGGGGATGAGGAGAGCGGCCGGCCGGGATGCTCGATGTGATATGTAAAATTTCACATGCGACATTGGATTACAAGACTTATTTTCCCGGTGTTCACTCGCCTGTGAGATCAGTCCCCGTAGCCTCCCGATCATCACGGTTCTATAACGGCAATCGCTGAACCATGGCATGTGCTATAGCACATGTCACATGATCCCTCTGGCTTCATTGCCCGGCACCGAGGAGGGACACCATGAAAGTGCCGTTAGCCCTACTGACCGCGGTGGTAGCCGCGGTTGCGCTGACCGGGGCCGCGCCGGCAACCGCGGAGCCCGAACTCCAGGACACCGGCCAGGGCCGGCTGGAATGGGCGCCATGCGGTGATCCGGAGACCCCCGCGTTGCAGTGCGCCATGCTGGAGGTCCCGCTGGACTACGATCACCCGCACGGCCGCAAGATCAAGATCAAGGTGAATCGGCTCCCCGCCATGGCGCCCGAAGCTCAGCGCCAGGGGCCGATCCTGCTGAACCCCGGCGGCCCGGGCGACAGCGGGCTCTGGATGCCCGCCTACGTCGCGGGCAAGGTTCCGGCCGACGTCGCCGCAGCCTACGACTGGATCGGGTTCGACCCGCGCGGCACCAACGGCAGCGACCCGCACGTGGTGTGCGACGCGCACTACTTCGACGCCGAGCGGCCCGACTACCAGGTCGGTCACGGCACCGAGCAGGCCTGGCTGGGCAGGGCCGCGAAGTACGCCGCCGACTGCGCGGCCGGCTGGAGCTGGATCCTGCCGCACATGACCACCGTGGACAACGCCCGCGACCTGGACAGCATCCGCCGGGCGCTCGGCGCCCAGAAGATCAGCTTCTATGGCGGATCGTGGGGCACCTCGCTCGGCTCCACCTACGGCCAGCTGTTCCCCTCGCACGTGCGGCGCATGGTGCTCGACAGCATCGTCGGACCCACGATCTCGTGGTACGACCACAACATCCTGCAGGACAAGGAGCACGAGCGGCGCTTCCGCGCCTTCGCCGAGTGGACGGCCAAGGCCGACAGCGTCTACCACCTGGGCACCGACGCGGACACCGTCATCAAGAAGTACTACGCCGTCGAGGACTCCTTGCGCACCAAGCCCGTGCCAGCGACGCCCGCGCCCGGAATGATCGGCCCGTCGGAATTCGAGGACGTCTTCTATTCGGGCGGATACAACTTCCTGCGCTGGCCGCGGATGGCGACGGTCCTGTCCGGATACCTCACCAAGGACGACACGCGTCCGCTGAACATCGCCTACAACCGCTACTCCGCACCGGGAGAGGACGACGGCGCCTTCCCCAACTACAACGCGGTGCAGTGCACCGAGAACGCCTGGCCGCGCGACTGGGAATTCTGGAAAGCCGACCAGGCCAAGGTCAACGCGGTCGCGCCGTTCTACACCTACAACAACATGTGGTACAACGCCGCCTGCATGTTCTGGCCGTACAACGGGGGCCCGGGCCGGTTGAAGATCACCGGACGAGGTCTG
Source organism: Nonomuraea sp. NPDC050536 (assembly GCF_044457685.1). Taxonomy (NCBI): domain Bacteria; kingdom Bacillati; phylum Actinomycetota; class Actinomycetes; order Streptosporangiales; family Streptosporangiaceae; genus Nonomuraea; species Nonomuraea sp. NPDC050536. The sequence continues at coordinate 342,582 of NZ_JBITHD010000008.1, read as the reverse complement.
CCTCCCGTGTTGCTGTTCCAGGCCACGGAGGATCCGGCCACGCCGTACGAGGGTGGCGTGGCGATGCACAAGGCTCTGCCCGGCTCCAAGCTCGTCGTCCAGAACGGCGGTAGCTTCCACGAGATCCTCTTCCACGACAACGCCTGCCTGGACGACACCTTCGTCGCCTATCTGCGGGACGGGACGCTGCCGTCGGGCAACGGCTTCATCGCCAAATCCTGCGCACCCGAGCCCGATCCGGCGCCGGTCTACATCGAGCCGGCCCCGGCGCTGAAGGCGCAGGCCGGCAATACCGACCGGGAGACCACGCCGGGCACACCACGGCTCCACTAAGACAACGCCACTTCTCTCACCCCCCGGAGTAACGCATGTCGAAGAAGCGCGGGTTACTCGTACTTGTGGTTCTGGCATCAGCTGTCGGCTGCGGAAGCGGTCAGGGAACGGTGACGAAGAAGTCACCGGACGCCAAGGGCGGAACCCTCACCGTGCTGGCCATCAGCGACTTCGCCCACCTGGATCCAGCACGAAACTGGACCATGCCCGGGCTGGGCAAGCTCACCTTCGACGTGATCGCCAAGTCCGACCAGCCCGTGGTACTGGGGGTGACACTGCTGGCCGCCTTCTTCATCACTCTGGCCAACCTCGTCGTCGACCTGCTGTACGGCGTCATCGATCCGCGGGTGAGGTACTCATGAGTCTGCTGCGGGTCGAGGACCTGGCGGTCTCGTTCGGCTCCGTCCGCGTCGTGGACGGCGTCTCCTTCGGCGTCGATCGGGGACGCACGCTGGGCATCGTGGGGGAGGCGCGCGCATGAGCATGATCTTCCAGGACCCGCTCTCCTCGCTGCACCCCTTCTTCACGGTGGGCGAGCAGATCGCCGAGTCCCTCCGCCTGCACCTGCGGACCTCACGCCGGGCCGCGCGCGAACGCGCCGTCGAACTGCTCGCCGAGCACGCATCCTCGCGAACCATCTTCAAAGATCCGCGGCACCCCTACACCCAGGGGCTGCTCGCGTCGGTACCCGGCCCCGGGCGGGACATTGAGGGGCCGGGTGATAGGCGGTTGCGGGCGATCCCCGGCAGTCCGCCTTCACCGTCGGCGTTCCCGCCCGGGTGCCGGTTCCATCCTCGCTGTGCAGTCGCCCTGGACGTCTGTGCGACCGAGAAGCCCGCCCTGCTGGGACAGGCACGCAGGGTCGCCTGCCACCGGGAAGGAGTGGTGCGATGACTCGCCCGCCGGGCGCGCCGTTGCTGACCGTACAGGACCTGGGTATGACCTTCCGCGGCGGTAACCCGAGGCAGACGGTGCGGCAGATCATCTCAGGGCCGCGCCGGCTGCTCGACCGGCGGCAGGTCGTCGACCTGCTCGAGCGGATGGGGCTGGCCGCCGAGCACGCCGATCGGTTCCCGCACGAGTTCTCCGGCGGGCAGGCCCAGCGCATCGGTGTCGCCCGCGCGCTGGCCTCAGGACCGAAGCTCATCGTCTGCGATGAACCGGTCTCCGCGCTGGACGTCTCCATCCAGGCACAGATCGTCAACCTCCTCGCCGATCTGCAGGCCGAGCGGGGTCTGGCCTACCTGTTCATCGCGCACGACCTGTCGGTGGTACGGCACATGTGCACCCGGGTGGCGGTGATGTACCTGGGCAGGATCGTGGAGATCGGGCCGGTCGCGTCCCTGTACCCGGATCCGGCCCACCCCTACACCCGCGCCCTGCTGTCGGCCGTACCGGTGCCCGATCCGGAGATCGAGGCGGCGCGGGAGCGGATCGTGCTGCGTGGCGATCCGCCTTCGCCCGCGGCGCCCCCCTCGGGCTGCTCCTTCCACCCGCGGTGTGCGCTCGCCCAGGAGCGCTGCGAGGTGGAGGCGCCGACTCTGCGGGCGGTTCGGGGGCGGCACGTCGCCTGTCACTTCGCGGAGCAGGGCGTCTGACGGAGATGGCATCGCCTATCGCGATGTGACACCCTACTGTCGGGTGGTTGGATCATCTGAAAGGCGAGGCGCCGATGTCGGAGCCGTTGAATCTTCCGGACCTCGGCGCGCGCCAGAACCTCCGACAGACAGTCGCCGACGCGTTGAGGGCGGCGCTGGTCGCGGGGGAGATGCGCCCCGGCGTGCTCTACTCGGCGCCCGCCCTGGCCGCGCGATTCCAGGTCTCCGCCACGCCCGTCCGCGAGGCCATGCTCGACCTGGCGAAGGAGGGCCTGGTCACGGCCGTGCGCAACAAGGGCTTCCGGGTTGCGGACCTCTCGGAGCGGGAGCTCGACGAGATCACCGAGCTCCGCGACCTGATCGAGGTGCCCACCGTGGCCAGGATCGCGGAGACGATTCCCGCCGAGCGGGTGCTCACGCTGCGAAGCAGGGCCGAGGCCATCGTCAGCGCCGCCGAGCAGGGTGACGTGCTCGGCTACATCGAGGCGGATCAGGTCTTCCACCTGGACCTGCTGGCGCTCGCGGGCAACGCCCACCTGCTTGGCGTAGTCCGCGAACTGCGGCACCGCTCTCGGCTCTACGGCGTCTCCCGGCTGGCGGAGCGGGGCGAGCTCGGCGACTCCGCCCGCGAGCACCTGCGTCTGCTGGACAGCGTGGCCTCCGGCGACGCTGGAGGCGCGGCGTCCCTGATGCGCCACCATCTGCGCCACGTCCGCGGGATCTGGGCCGACCGCCCCGAACCGTGAGCTTTCTCAGGCCGGTCTCGGCACGCGAGGTCCGCGACCGGCCCAGTCGGGGTGCTCGGCGGTGTTACGGCGAGACGGCCTGCCATTTCTGGTTGTTGCCGCCCCAGCAGGAGTAGAGCTGGACCTGGGAGTTGGCGAGTTCGACATCCAGGCACAGGCCGGATTGCACACCGCGGATCGTGCCGTCGGAGTTGAAGACCCACTTCTGGTTGTCGCCGTTGTTGCAGTCGTAGATGCCGACGACCGTGAAGTTGGTTCTGCCCTGGCCGTAGGCGTCCAGGCACTTCGTGCCGCCGTAGACGGTGATCTGTCCGGACGGAGTCCTGGTCCACGTCTGGTTGTCGCCGGAGTTGCAGCTGTAGACCATGACCTGGACGTTGTCGCTGGTGGCTCCGGGGACGTCGAGACACTTGCCGGCGCCGAGGTTCCGGAGGGCGCCGGTCGAACCCGAGCCACTGCCGAAGCCGAACTTGACGCGATCGACGCCGCTCTGGTTACGGGTGCTGAGCGTCAGGTCGGTGCCGCTGCCCTGGAGGGCGAACAGCGAGTAGAAGTCGTAGGCGGAATTCTCCTGATGCTTGCCGCCGAGCGCCGGCCAGTAGACCGAGCCCATGCCGAGGGAACGGACCGTGTCGGTCATGGCGCGCAGGTACCGGACGTAGTCCTCGCCGCTGTTCGAGTCGTGGTAGTTGAGAACAATGGGTTCGGCCATCGGCGAGCCGAACTCGTCAAGGATGGTCCGCGCGGCGCAGGAGCCGATCCGGTTCTTCAGTTCGGTGACCCACCCGGGGTAGTCGTGGTCGAACGAGAAGGCGTACAGGTGGACCGACAGCAGGGTCCCGTTGAGGCGGCTGTCGGCGCACACGGAGGTGACGCGGTCGTTGTACCCTTCACCGCTGACGATGATCCGGTTCCTGGGGATCGTCGGACGGCCGGCGATCCAGGCGGCTGCGACGTCGGCCCATTCGGTGGCGCTGTAGCCCATCGGCTCGTTCATCGGCTCGAAGTAGACCAGGGAGTTGGCGCCGTACTTGGCGGTGACGGCGTTCCACATCGCGTTGAACGCGCCCATGTCGACGATCCTGCCTCCGGAGGACGCCCCGTCCTCCCAGTAGGACAGGATGACCTTGAAGCCTCTGGCGGTGGCGGCGTCGATGGCGCCGGTGTAGTTGTCCCCCCACGACGTGCCGGGGACCGAGGAGGTGTTGATCGGCAGCCGGACGGTGTTGGCGCCGAGGATGCTCTGGAACCCGTTGTAGATGGCGTTGGCTTTGGCCCTGACGGTCGCGTAGCTGTCGGACTGGCTCAGGCCTTCGGGGACGACGGGGCCGTTCACGAAGTTGTCTCCGGGCCGGGCCCAGTTGACGCCCTTGAACTGGCTGGTGTCGGCCGCGGCCGGCGACGCCGTGGCCAGCACGCCGATCGGCGCGAGCAACAGCGCGATGAGCGCGCAGACCAGCGAACGGGTCCGAGCGGATGCCGGTCTGGGTAACTTCGGGTGGGGGTGGGTCATCGCTTCTCCCAGTGGGTTGGGGGCCCGAGGGGGCAATGGCAGCCCTTCCAGCCGCCGTGCTCTGGCTACTGCTGATCTGGAAGTGGACGTAGGACCAGCCGCTGACGATTTGTTTACGTAAACATCGTCGTTGAGCTGCTGCTTTGGTTGGATGCGAGGGAAGGGCGGCGCGGAACACGGGCGTAATGTTTACGTAAACTTCCGTTGCGGTATCGTGACACCCGTCCCAGGGGAGGTCAAGGGTTCCCGCCTTGACCGCCAGGAGGATCCCGGCGAACGCGGCAGGCAGGAGCGACACGGCGATGGGCCTGGACGATCCGGACCAGCAGATCCCGGCGGCGCCCGTCGGCGGCGTGGAGCGGCGCCGCTCCGGCATTCCGGGCGGACGCCGCAAGCAGCGGGTATCCATGGCGGATGTGGCCAGGCTCGCGGGCGTGTCCTCCCAGACGGTGTCCAGGGTCGCCAACGGGTATCCGGGCGTGATCGGCACGACCCGCGAGCAGGTGCTCGCGGCCATGCGGGAGCTGGGCTACCGGCCCAACAGCGCCGCCCGGGCGTTGCGATACGGGCAGTTCAACACGATCGGCGTGATCCTCTTCAACCTCGCCTCGACCGGCAACAGCCACACAGCGGAGGCGATCGCCACCTACGCCGCGGCCGAGGGATACGCGATCACGCTGATCCCCATCGACGTCCCCACCCAGGACAACGTGCTGGGTGCCTTCACCCGGATGGGCGAGCTGGCCGTCGATGCCGTCATCGTCATCATGGAGGTCCACCTCCTCGACGCCGGCACGGTGACGCTACCCCCCGGAGTCCATGTGGTCGTCGTGGACTCCGATGCGGGAGATCGCTACAGCGTGGTCGACACCGATCAGGCCGAAGGCGCCCGCCTCGCCGTACGCCATCTCCTCGATCTTGGTCACCGTACCGTCTGGCACGTCACCGGCCCCGAGACCTCCTATGCCGGCCAACGGCGCGCACAGGCCTGGCGCCTCTCCTTGGAGGAAGCCGGACGCCCGGTGCCCACGCCACTGCACGGCGACTGGTCCGCCGAGTCGGGCTACGTCGCCGGACTCGCGCTCGCCGACGAGCCTGACTGCACCGCGGTGTTCGCCTCCAACGACCAGATGGCCCTCGGCCTGCTCCGCGCCTTCCACGAGCGGGGGCGAACGGTCCCGGCCGACATCAGCGTCGTCGGCTTCGACGACATTCCCGACGCCTCCTGCTTCATCCCGCCCCTGACGACCGTCCATCAGGACTTCGCGGAGGTCGGCCGCCGCTGTGTCCAGGGCGTCCTCCAGCAGATCCGCGAGGGTGGTGCCGGCCGCCCCGGCACCGATCTCGTCCCCACGCGGCTGGTGGTCCGCGCCAGTACGGCACCGCCGAGCTGTTGACCGGCATTTCTTTACCGCCCATTCCTGTCTGTGTGGCTTTTTCGCGGTCAAGAATTCTTTCGTGGCCCTTTGATCTCCTCCGGGAACTGGCGTAAAGCGGCTGGGTAGGTTTTCCCGGCGGAGGGAGAACTCACATGGCCAGAATGCGGTACGACGCGCTCCTGGCGAAGGTCAGGAATCTGGCCCCCGAAGAGCGCGGCACGCTGGACTCGCCGTACACGATCTCGAACGAGCTGTACGCCGCGCTGCGCGCGGTGCCGCACGACGTCGGCGGGCAGCCTGACACTCCTCAGCCCTACCTGGAGAAGCAGGAGGAGGACTGGGAGATGAACGCCTACCTGACCTGCGAGTGCCTCGCCTGGCGCGGAGAGTGGAACGCCGAGATGCGGCGCAGGGCGGAAAACGACCTCGGGGTGACGCAGTACTTCGGCATGCCCTACTACGGCCGGTGGATCACGGTGGCCGCCCGGTACCTCATCGACCAGGGGCTCATCACTCCCGACGAGCTGAGCGCCAAGGTCGACGAGGTGCGAGCCCGGCTGGAGGCGAGCAGGTGATGGCCGAGCCGAGGTTCAGCATCGGGGACCGGGTCACCGTCAGGGACGAGACGACGCTTTTCCACGCGCGCACCCAGAAATACACCCGCGGTCACACCGGTGTGGTCGTGGAATACCGGCCCGAATGGGTTATTCCCGAAGACGAGGCGTTCGGCCGCGACCAGGACGGGCGTAAAGAGCACTTCTATGTCGTCCGCTTCAAGCAGCACGAATTGTGGCCGGACTATACCGGATTCGACGTCGACACCCTGGAAACAGAGTTCTCGGAGCGCTGGCTGGAGCCGGCGGACAAGGAAAAGTGATGAGCGGAAGTCACCACGATCACACCGCGTTTCCGGTGGCCTCGACGGTCAGCGAGTTCGAGATCCTCGAGCTCGCGGTGCGGGAACTGGCGATCGAGAAGGGCATCTTCTCGGCCGACGACCACCGCCGCTTCGCCGAGTGGGCCGACGGCGTCGGCCCGCACGGAGGCTCGAAACTGGTCGCCAAGGCCTGGACCGATCCGGAGTTCAAGCAGCGCCTGCTCGCCGACGGCACGCAGGCCTGCCAGGAGGTGGGCATCGACTGGCTGCAGCCCACCGGCACCGGCACGCCGAGCGACTACACCTTCTTCTACGTGCTGGAGAACACCCCGAAGGTGCACAACGTGATCGTGTGCACGCTGTGCTCGTGCTACCCGAGGCCCGTCCTCGGCATGTCGCCCGACTGGTACCGCACGCCGAGCTACCGGCGCCGCATGGTGCGCCGCCCGCGTGAGGTGCTCGCCGAGTTCGGCCTGCACCTGCCCGCCGACGTCGAGGTCCGGGTGCACGACTCCAACCAGAAGTCGCGCTTCATGGTGATGCCCATGCGTCCGGAGGGCACCGATGGATGGAGCGAGGAACGGCTCGCCGAGATCGTCACCCGCGACACCATGATCGGCGTCGCCCTGCCCCAGGTGGGCCGCACCTCCGACAAGTCCGCCGAGGAACTGGCCGCCGGAGGCCGCGCATGAACGCCTACCCCGTGCTCATGGACACCCTGGCCGACATCGGTGAGCGTGGCGACATCAGCCTGCCTTGCCTGGACCACGAGCCTGCGGTGTGGGAGTCCAGGATGCAGGTGACCTGCGAGTGCCTGTCGGCAAGCGGCGTGCTGGACAACCTGGAGCGCCGCCAGGCCGAGGACCGGCTGGGGGAGAGCCTCTACGCCAGGTTCCCCGTCCAGGCCCGCTCCGCGCTGGTGGTGGCGCACACGCTCATGGACCGGCACGTCTTCGCCGAGGAGGAGCTCCGGCGCAAGATGGAGCAGGTACGGGCGCGGCTGACCGAGGAATGACGTCTCCGTCACGTTAATCGACTGGGCGGCGAAAATCGTGTCCTGACCTATCAGGTCTCCGACACCGACGTCTCGAGCCAGGCGATTCGCTCCGTCGTGCTTCGGCGCACCCCTGCTGTCCTACATTTTCGGCACCGGCATCCTGGCCACCACGATCAACCTCGTCGTCGCGCTCACCGTCGTCGTCCATGAATAATACTATTATTTGAGGGCGAGACGAGGGGAGCGAGATGTGAGCGGGCGATTCGCCGGAAAGGTCGCGGTCGTCACCGGTGGCGCGAGGGGGATCGGCGCGGCCATCTCGAGCAGGCTGGCGGGGGAGGACGCCGCGGTCGTCATCGCCGACGTGGTGCCGGCCGACGTCCCCGGCGTCACCTATGTGCCGACCGACGTCGCCTCCGAGGAGGCCTGGCAGCACCTGCGCGAGCTGGTGAACGACCGGTTCGGCCGCCTGGACGTGCTCGTGAGCAACGCGTTCACGCTGCGCAAGGGACCCGCCGACAAGGTGGGCCTCGCCGACTGGAACGCCCAGCTCGCCGTCAACCTCACCGGCTTCTACCTGGGCTTCCGCACCTTCGCCGGCGAGCTGGAGCAGGCGCGCGGCGCCGTGGTGGCGGTCTCGAGCGTGCATGCCGACTTCGGCGTGCCGGGCCATCCGTCCTACGCCGCGGCCAAGGGCGGGCTGCTGTCGCTGACCAGGCAACTGGCCGTGGAGTACGGCCCGGCCGTACGCGTCAACGCTGTGCTGCCCGGCCCGATCCTCACCGCGGCCTGGGACGGCATCGACGAGGCGGGCCGCGAGCGCAGCGCCCGCGCGACGGTGGCCGGGCGGCTCGGCACGCCTGACGAGGTCGCCGCCGCGGTGGCGTTCCTGGCCAGCGGCGAGGCCTCATTCATCACCGGTGCCACCCTGACCGTCGACGGTGGCTGGAGCGTCGTGAAGGACTCTGACTGATATGCGCATTCTGTCGCTCAAGACCTATCTGGTCGCGCCACGGTGGCTCTTCCTGCGTATCGACACCGACGAAGGGATCACCGGCTGGGGCGAGCCGGTGATCGAGGGCAGGGCGGAGACCGTCGCGGCCGCGGTGGCCGAGCTGGCCGACTACCTGGTCGGCGCGGATCCGTTGCGGATCGAGGACCACTGGCAGGTGCTGACCAAGGGTGGTTTCTACCGGGGCGGCCCGATCCTGTCGAGCGCCGTGGCCGGCATCGACCAGGCATTGTGGGACATCGCCGGCAAAACCTACGGAGCGCCCATCCACCGGCTGCTCGGCGGCCCCGTGCGGGACAGGATCAGGGTCTACAGCTGGATCGGCGGCGATGCCCCCGCCGAGGTGGCCGAGGCCGCCGTCAAGCAGGTTGAGGCCGGGTTCACCGCGGTGAAGATGAACGCCGCCGGGAACGTCCGCGCCATCGACACGGCCGCCGAGGTGAAGGCGATCGTGGCACGCCTGGCCTCGGTGCGTGAGGCGGTGGGCGACGGTGTCGACATCGCGCTGGACTTCCACGGCCGCCTGTCGATGCCGATGGCCAGGCGGGTGCTGCCACTGCTGGAGCCCTACCTGCCGTTCTTCGTGGAGGAGCCGGTCGTCCCGGAGCTCACCCGCGACCTGGCGGCGGTGACGTCGCTGACGAGCATCCCGATCGCCACCGGCGAGCGGCTGTTCTCCCGGTGGGACTTCCGGCCGGCGTTCGAGGCGGGGATCGCGGTGGCGCAGCCGGACATCTCGCACGCGGGCGGCATCTCGGAGGTGCGGCGCATCGCCGCGATGGCCGAGACGCACGATGTGACGCTCGCACCGCACTGCCCGCTCGGCCCGATCGCGCTGGCCGCCAGCCTGCAGGTCGGCTTCGCCACCCCCAACCTGCTGATCCAGGAACAGAGCCTGGGCATCCATTACAACGAGCAGGCCGACCTGCTGGACTACCTGGTGGACCGCTCCGTGTTCGCCTACCGTGACGGGCACGTGCCGCTGCTGGAGGCGCCCGGCCTCGGCATCGAGGTGGACGTGAAGGCCGTGGAGCGGGCCGCGGCGGACGGCCACCGGTGGCGCTCGCCGATCTGGCGCCGCGACGACGGCAGCCTGGCGGAGTGGTGATGCGCAGATATCCGGAACGCGGGACACACGGCCGGGTGGTCGAGGCGGTGGGCACCCGCGTCGTCAGCGGCGAACTGCCGCCCGGCACGATCCTCGACATCGACGCGGTGGCGGCGGAGTTCGACGTCAGCAGGACGGCCATCAGAGAGGCCCTCAAGGTGCTGGCGGGCAAGGGCCTGATCGACGCGCGGCCCAAGCGGGGCACGTTCGTGCGCGAGCGCGAGGTCTGGAACCTCATCGACCCGGACGTGCTGCGCTGGCAGTTCGAGTCGATGGCCGACCCGTCGATCCTGGACAAGCTGGCCGAGATCCGCGCCATGATCGAGCCCTCGGCGGCGGCTCTGGCGGCGCGCCGCCGTACGGAAGCGGACCTTACGGAGATCTACGCCGCGCTCGCCGAGATGGACCAAGCGGACGCCACGACGGAGGAGATCGTCGCGGCCGACCTGCGCTTTCACCGCGCGCTGGTCGCCGCGACGCGCAATGAGCTCATCGAGCAGCTCGGGCAGATCATCGAGCTGGGGCTGCGGGCCCGCGACCGCTACGTCCACGGCCACCGGGTCTCGATCAAGCTCGGGCACGCATGGCACCAGGACGTGGCGGACGCGGTGCGCGACCGCGACGCGGAGGGGGCCAGGAACCGGATGCTCGCCCTCCTGCACGCGGCCGCGCGCGACGTCAGGGACGTTCAGTCCGCAAAGTGACCCCCCGCGCGGGAACCTCGCCGAAGGCCTGGTCGGTGTGGTTGATCAGGAAGACGTGCCGTACGTCGTCCCCCACTCTGACCACGGCCTCCACCCCTTCGGGCAGCCCCGGGACGGCCGGAGCCGCGCCTGCCTCGCGGGCGACGCGGCCCATCAGGCCGGCCATCGCGTCAGGGGCAGGACGGGTGGCGAGATACCAGGCGACACCCTTGCCGGACGCGTGGCGGGTGACCGCAGGCTCGCCATTGGCGAAGGTCTCCATCGCGGTCGCGCCCTCCAGCTGGATGTGCTCGCTCCACAGCGTGGCCTCCCCGAGTGACGTGGCGGTGCTCGCCCCGGGCAGCAGCGGATCGAACTCCAGGACCGTCAGCCCGAGCAGGTCGCGCAGCGGCGCCGGGTAGCCGCCCATCCAGATCTGGTCGCGCTCGTCCACGATGCCAGAGAAGAACGAGACGACCAGATGGCCGCCGCTCTCCACGTAGGAGGCCAGGTTGCGGGCGGCCTCCCCGGAGATCAGGTAGAGGTTCGGCACCACGACCAGCCGGTACTTCGACAGGTCTGTGGTGGGCCGGACGACGTCGGTGGTGATGCCCAGCTTCCACAGCGGGTCGTAGTGGTCGCGCAGCCGCCCCATCATGCGGATCTGGTCGCTGGGGTGCGACTCCTGCTCAAGCGCCCACCAGTTGCGCCAATCGAGCACGATCGCCGTGTCCGCCTGGACCCTGGTGCCCGCGACGTCGCCCAGCTCCGCCAGCTCCCTGCCCAGCTCCCGGATCGACGCTGCCGCGCCCCGTCACGGCCGAGGCCGCCGCGCCCCTCACCGTCACGCCCGCGCAGGCGGACCTGACCATCCCCGCCCATCAGGCCGGCGACGCCGTACTGAAGATCACCGCGCCCAGGGACACCCCGCCGGGCGAGCACCGGGTGAAGGTGCGGATCGGGACCGAGACCACCGAGCTGCCGGTCACCGTCACCGAGTCGTGCACCGAGCCCAAGGTGTACGCCACCAGCTTCCACCCGGGCTTCGGACCCGAGCGGGCCGTGGACGGCGACATCTCCACCTTCTGGCACTCGGAGTACGACCCGGTCACGCCGCTGCCGCAGTCCATCACGCTCAACTTGGAGGAGGTCAGGACCGTGAGCGCGCTCACCTACCAGCCGCGCTTCGACGGCAACCTGAACGGCACGATCCTCGCCTACAACGTCTACGTCAGCACCGACGGCCAGGCCTTCACCCAGGTCGCCACCGGCACCTGGGCGGCCGACGCGCGCCTCAAGACCGCCGCGTTCCCCGCCATCTCCGCCCGCTACGTGCGGCTGGAGGGGACCAAGGGCAACGGCGGCCAGTACCTGTCGGCCTCCGAGATCGCCGCTCGCTGACGCCCTGATGGGGGGCGGGCGCGGATGTGGACGCGCTCGCCCTTCCAAGGGCTATCGTCCTTGGCCATGATCGAATCGACCTACCTGCGCGCCACTCAAGTGGCCTACGACACCGTCGCTGCTGACTATGCCGAGCTCCTCCGCGACGAACTGGACGGCAAGCCGCTGGATCGCGCCATGCTGACGGCGTTCGCCGAACTCGTGCAGGCACCGGATGCCGGGGAAGTCGCGGACCTCGGCTGTGGTCCCGGCCGCGTCACCGCCCATCTGCGGTCTCTCGGAGTGAACGCTTTCGGCATCGACCTGTCGCCCGAGATGGTCGCCGTCGCGCGCCGGGACCATCCGGAGCTGCGGTTCGAAGAGGGATCGATGACCGCCCTGAACCTGGCGGACGAGGCTGTCGGTGGGGCCGTCGCCTGGTACTCGACCGTCCACACACCGCCGGAGCTGTTGCCGACGGTGTTCGCTGAGATTCATCGGATTCTGGCCCCGGGCGGCCATCTGCTGATCGCGTTCAAGGTCGGTGACGAGCGTCGCCACCTGGACCAGGGTTACGGCCACAAGTTGTCGCTCGATGTCTACTGGATGCCCCCTGAGCACATCGCCGAACTGGTGAGCCATGCCGGGCTCGTCCTTGACGCTCAGCTGATCCGCGAGCCCGACGAGAGCGAGAAGCCCCGATCGGGCCGACAGGCATTCTTCCTGGCACACAAGCCCCGGGGCAGCGTCTGCTCAACGAACTGAGCCCTTCACGAGCCCCATGCCCAAGGCTGACGACGGCACGTGCACGTGTCGGTTGCACTGGAGGTCGCGGGTAGCCTGACCTGCAGTCGGCGCGTTGACCTGGCAGAACGCCGTGCGTGCCGTCCGCAGGACGAATCGCGGAGCCTTCTGGGAGTCCCCCGGCCCGCACCTTCTACCGACTGGAGACGTGTGTTCAAGGCAACCGGCAGACGATCAGTGGTGCTCGCCACCCTCGCGGCCACCGGGCTCGCACTGACCACCGCGACCACGGCCGCAGCGAGCACGGGCCGCCCCGCCATCATCGGCGGGCGGGACTCGACGGAGACCTACTCGTTCATGGCCTCCTTCAAGCTGCAGAAACTGCCCCAGCACCATTGCGGCGGTTCCCTCATCGCCCCCGACTGGGTCGTGACCGCCGCCCACTGCAAGGGGCTCATGAAGCCCGGCAAGACGCAGGTACGTATCGGCTCACTCGAGCGCGACAAGGGTGGAGTGCTCACCACCGTCAAGCGCGTCATCACCCACCCCAACCAGGAAAAGCCCGGTATGAAGGGGGTGCCCAAGGACGACATCCTGCTTGTCCAATTGGACCAGCGGGTCAACCTCGAGCCCATCCCCATCGCCGACGGCCCCGGCCTGGTAGGCGAGCAGACCCGCGTCATCGGCTGGGGCATGACCTGCGAGGACCTGGACAATCCGGCCTGCGAGAACGGTCCGCGGCAGTTGCAGGAACTCGACACCGTACGCGTGCCCGACACCCGGTGCTCCGAGCTCAACCGTGGCGAGGAGGTGTGCACCGGCGACCTCCACGGGCGCGCCGCCAGCGCCTGCAACGGCGACTCCGGCGGTCCGCAGATCCGCCGGGTGGGCAACCGGTGGGAGCTGATCGGCGCCACCTCGCGCGACGGCGACGACGTGGAGGACCGCATGGACAGCGATGCCGGTTGCTCCACCAGCCCCGACGGTGGGCCAGGAGTCGGCGTCTGGACCGACGTGACCCACTATCGCCCCTGGATCGCCGACACCATCAAGGCATACAGCGCCTCCTGATCACGCGGGCACGCCGGGCCCTGCACGGACTGTCGTGCAGGGCCGCTGGTCTTCAAGGTGCACACTGCTGCGGCCGGGTCCGGTGGTGGGGCACATCGCCTACTGCCCGTGGGGCGGTCGGCTGTTTGGATGAGGCCTCACCGACCCCGTTCCCGACCAGCAGGGAGGGCCGCGATGCCCGAATCGCAGCTACAGAGCGCCGTCCGGTCTGAAGGAGGGCGAGCGCCTGTGATGCGCGCCGTACTCTTCGACCGGGTCGAACCCGGCTCGGACGAACTCGGTATCGTCGTGCGGCACATCGAGCGGCCCGAGCCCGGACCAGGCGAGATCCGCCTGCGGGTGTCGGCCTACGGCCTCAACCAGGCCGACCTGCTGCTGATGGCCGGACGCCACTACGCGACGTCGGACCTGCCGATGGCTGGGCGCGATACGGGTCGCCAAGGCGCTGGGCGCCACGGTGGTGGCCTCCAGCCGTACCTCTGCCAAGCGTGACTTCCTGCTCGATCAGGGGGCCGACGCGGTCATCGCCATCGAGGAACAGGCGTTCGCCCCCGCGTTGCTGGCCGCCACCGGCGGCCGCGGGGCCGACCTGGTCCTGGATGGCATCGGTGGCGGTTTCATCGCCGAGTACGTCGAGGCGCTGGCGATGAACGGCGTCGCCTACATCTACGGCGGCCTGTCGGGCACCAACGACGTCGCCTTCCCGATCCTGCCGCTGGTGCAGAAGCGGGCGGGCGTGGTCGGCTACTCGCTCATCAACGAGGTGCGCGATGCCGACCGGCTTCGGCGGGGCGTGGAGTGGGTCCTGGCGCGGATCGACGATGGCACCTTCGGCCGGCCGGTGATCGACAGCGTCTTCGACCTGTCCGAGGCCGGCGAGGCGTACGCGCGGATGAGGTCGGGCGCCCAGCGAGGCAAGATCATCGTCCAGGTGAGCGACCAGCCCAGCCAATAGTTCTTGTGTTGTTCAGAACAGTGGTGCGGGGTAGGCGCGGGTCGCCTGGTCGGCCAGCCAGGGCTCGTGGATGAGGGCGGTGGGCGTGTCGGCGAGTTCGGGTACGTGTCTGCGTACGTACGCGCCGTCGGGGTCGAAGCGTTTGGCTTGGCGGATCGGGTTGAAGGTGCGGTTCGGGCGGGTGTCGTTGCCCGTGCCGGCGACCCACTGCCAGTTGCCGCAGTTGTTGGCGACATCGCCGTCGAGCAGGTGCTGGAAGAAGTGGCGGGCGCCGTACCGCCAGTCGATGTGCAGGTGCTTGACCAGGTAGGCGGCGGTGATGAGGCGGGCGCGGTTGTGCATCCAGCCTTCGGCCAGCAGCTGGCGCATGCCCGCGTCCACGATCGGTACGCCGGTCATCCCGTGTGCCCATGCCTCGGCGGCATCTGGGTCGTCACGCCACTGGTGGCCGCGTGGCCGGTAGTCGCGGTGGCCGATCTCTGGGAAGGCGTAGGTGACCTGGTGGTGGAAGTCGCGCCAGCACAGCTGCCGGGTGAAGGCCGCGTTGCCGTGGAGGGACAGTTCCAGGGGTGACAGGCAGCCGAAGCGGAGATAGGGGCTGAGCCGTGAGGTGTGGTCGCCGGCCAGGTCGTCGTGCGCCGCCGCGTAGCCGTCCAGGCTCTGCCGGATCCATGAGCGCATCCTCTGGCGGGCGAGGGTCTCGCCGCCGCGCATCCTCTCACGGCTCGGGCCGCCGGGCAGCGTTCCGGGGTCCAGGCCGCCGGGGGTGGGGACCGTGGCGGGTGCGGGCGCGGTGGGTCGTCTGGTCGCCTGGGTCCAGGCCCGCCAGTACGGCGTGAACACGCGGTAGTGGTCGCCGCCCGCCGGTCGCAGCAGGCCGGGAGGGACAACGGTCACGCCGGGAAACGTGCGCAGCTCGATCGGCTCGGCGGCCAGCCGCCGCTGCCTGTGCTGGGCGAGCGCGCTCACGTCGGCGCTGGTGAAGACGGACCGCGCCCCCAGGTGGTGGGCCAGGCGCATCGTCTCGGTGACCGTGTCGCCGTGCCGTACGAACAGCTCGCCACCGCGCGAGCGCAGGGATTCCCGCAGGTCGGCCAGACAGTCGAGCAGGAACCCCGTGCGGTGGCCGGTCGGGATGGCGGGGTCCAGGACGAACAGCGGGACGACCTCGCGGGCCTGTGCGCACGCGGCGCTCAGCGCGGGGTGGTCGTGGATGCGCAGGTCCCGGTTGAACAGGACGATCACTGTCTCCATCACCGGTGCATTCGCGGTGAGCGCGCCGCTGGTTGCAACCGTGAGAGCCTCGGGTCCGAAAGAATAGGCAGTGCGATGGTTGGTCGTGGGGAATCGGCGGAGGAGGCGGGCTACGGCATCGGCGCCGTGTCCCGGCGGCTCGGCGTGCCGGCGCCCACGCTGCGTACCTGGAATCTGCGCTACGGCATCGGGCCGAGCGGGCGCAGCCCGGGCGGGCATCGCCGCTACGACCGGGCGGACCTGCGCCGCCTGGAGGAGATGAACCGGCTCATCCACGAGGGTGTCGCGCCTGCCGAGGCCGCGCGGGCGGCTTTGCTCCTTCGTCCGTACGGCGAGCCGCGGTCCGAGGCGAGCACCGGGCGCGGCCGGCGGGACGCGGGCGCGCCCGTGCCGTCGGCGGCGATGCTGGCCAGAGCCGCGGCGAGGCTGGATGACGGGGCGGTGGACGCGGGCCTCGGGGCGGCGATCGCACGGCATGGCGTGGCCTGGGCATGGGAGCGGTTGGTGCTTCCGGTGTTCGGCACCATCAGCGGGAGCCAGGCTCGCACGGGTGGGGGCATCGAGGTCGAGCACGTGTTCTCCGACCGGGTCCTGGCGGCGCTGCAGCCCCTTATCCTGCCTCCCGCCGAGCCGGTCGGCGAGCGGCCCGTGCTGCTGGCGTGTGCCGAGGACGAGCAGCACAGTCTGCCGGTGTACGCGCTTGCGGCGGTGCTGGCCGGCCGGATGGGGGTGGCGGTGCGGGTGCTCGGCGCGCGCACGCCGTACACAGCGCTGGCGGGGGCGATGCGGTCGCTGGGGCCGTGCGCCGTATTCGTCTGGTCGCAGCAGGCCGTGACCGGCGATCCCGCGCCGCTTGCGGGGTTGCCGACGGTGCGTCCGCCGTGCCGGGTCGTGGTCGGGGGGCCGGGATGGCGGGAGGTGCTCCCGCGTACGGTGATCAGGGTGGATTCGCTGCGGCAGGCCGTAACGCGACTGGTGGCAGCGGCGAGCTGATCAGCGGGCCGCGGCGAGCACATTCCCGGGCATCCTTCCGAAGATCAGCCCGTGGAAGGGGGACAGTGCCCACCAGTACAGGTGGCCGAGCAGCCCGTGCGGGTGGAAGATCGCGCGCTGCTCGTAGATGGTCCGTCCGTTCTCCGTGTGGACGCCTAGCTCGAGCCAGGCCAGGCCGGGCAGTCGCATCTCGGCGCGCAGCCGCAGCAGCCGGCCTGGCTCTATTTCCTCGACGCGCCAGAAGTCGATGCAGTCGCCGACGCGGAGCCTGCGCGGGTCTCGTCGTCCGCGGCGCAGCCCGACTCCGCCGGCGATCCGGTCCAGCATGCCGCGGGCCTTCCAGGCGACGGGAAGGGAGTACCAGCCGTTGGCGCCGCCGATGCCCTCGATGACCTTCCACACCGTTTGCGGGGGGAGGTCGCAGGTCCGTGTGCGGTGGTCGATGTAGAGGCTGCCGCCGGCCCAGTCGGGGTCGGTGGGCAGGGGATCGCTGGGGGCGCCGGGCGTGGAGGCCGAGGACCAGCGGGTGGCGACGTCGGCTTCCTTGATCTTCCGCAGGGCGAGGGTGAGCGCGAACCGGAAGCCGATCAGGCCGCCGGGCGGGTCGGGGACGTAGGCAGCGATGTCGTGCTCGTGGCAGACGGCTTCGTTGCGCAGCGACTCCACCAGGGGGCGCGCGATGGCCGCGGGGACCGGCGTGACCAGGCCGACCCATTGGCTGGACAGCCAGGGGCTCAGCATGGGCACGGGGATGATCAGGCGCGGTGGCAGACCGGCGGCCGCGGCGTAGCCACGCATCATCTCGGCGTAGGTCACCACGTCTGGACCGCCGATGTCGAAGGCCCGGTTGACCTGGTCGGGGATAGAGGCCCACGCCCGCAGATAGCGCAGCACGTCGCGGACCGCGATGGGCTGGGTACGGCTGCGCACCCAGCGTGGGGTCGTCATCACCGGCAGCCGCTCGGTGAGGTGGCGCAGCATCTCGAACGAGGCCGAGCCCGACCCGATGATCACCGCGGCGCGCAGCACGACGGCGGGCACCTGACCATCGAGGAGGATCGTGCCCACCTCGCTCCGGGAACGCAGGTGCGCGGACAGGTCCTGTTCGGAGGTGAGCCCGCCCAGGTAGACGATCCTGCGCACGCCCGCGGCCGCGGCTGCTGCGGCGAACACCTGGACGGCTTCGCGGTCGCTCTCGGCGAAGCCCTTGCCGCCGCCCATGGTGTGGATCAGGTAGTACGCGACGTCGACCCCTTCCAGGGCGGTACGGGTGGCCCGTGGATCGAGGGCGTCGGCGGCCACGATCTCCGTCCGGCTCGCCCACGGCAGGTCGCGCAGCCGGGCGGGGGAGCGGACCATGCAGCGCACGCGGTGACCGGCGTCGAGCAGCTCGGGCACGAGGCGTCCGCCGATGTAGCCGGTCGCCCCCGTCACCAGGCACAACGTCATGAGTCTCCTCCCTGGTGGTTGCGCAGGGTTTGCGCGTACTCCGCGGCCAGGTCGGCGTGCGGGACGATCCTCGGCCTGGTCATGCCGCCCCCAGCAACGTGTGCAGGCGGTGCAGACCACGGGCGGTCCTCGCCTTGACCGTGCCCAACGGCAGGCCCAGACGCTCGGCGATCTCCCGCTGGCTGAATTCGCCCCAGTAGGCCAGCTCGATCGCCTCGCGCTGGGCCGCGGGCAGCTCGGCCAGGGCCCGCCCGACCACATCGCGGGTGGCCAGCGCCTCACCATCGAGCCGCCCGTCGTGACCGGGCAGCTCGGCGATCGAATCCAGCGGTACGGTGGCCGGGCGTCGGCTCCGCAGATGGTCGACAGCACGCCGGTGCGCGATGGCCAGCATCCAGGTTTCCAGGCTCCTGGCCGGATCGAAGCGGTGCCTGCACCGCCAGACCTCGGCGAAGACCACCTGGGTCACGTCGTCGAGCTCCTGAACGGGGATGAGCCGGCGCAGATAAGACCGCACCAGCGGCGCATGCGTCCGGTAGCACTCGGCGAGCGCGTCCATGGCCACCCCCTGCGCCAGATAAGCTACGCAAAACTTATTCAAACGCGATGGGTTGGTCGAGACAACCAAGAACACGAAAAGCCTGGCCGCGGCAGGCTCGGGTCAGCCGATCTGTTCGGCCAGGGCGACGATGATGCCGGCGGGGCCGCGGAGGTAGCAGAGCAGGAAGATGCTCTCGAACTGCGCCACCTCGCCGAGGAGTTCGGCGCCGTGGGGGCGCAGACGGGCGATGGTGTCGTGGATGTCGTCGACGGCGAACATGACGCGATGCAGGCCCAGCGTGTTGGGCGGCGGGTTCTCCGCCTCGGCGCCGATCGCCGCGGGGGTGTGGTATTTCGTCAGCTCCAGCTTGCTGTGGCCGTCGGGGGTCCGCATCATCGCGATCTCGCTCCGGATGCCGTCGAGTCCGACGGTGTGGTCCGCCCAGAGGCCTTCGATCTGCCCCTTGCCTTCCAGCTCCATGCCGAGCTCGGTGAAGAACGCGACGGCGGCATCCAGGTCCTCGACGACGATGGCGACGTTGTCCATCCGCTGAATGGTCATGGTCCCGAGCATAGGACAGCGGCGAGCCGCCGGTTCGTGCGCCGAAATCGGGGGTCACCCACCAGACTTGCCAGATCCCTTCGTGTCCTGTCCACGGACCACGGCTACTCGACTCCGGCGGCGGCCAGTGGTGTCCCGCGGTTGGGCCAGGCGACGTCGTCGATCGTCAGGAACGGCTCGCCGGCAACGTTCGCCGGGGTCACTCCGCTGTACGCGACGACGTCCCTGTGCAGGTGCGACTGGTCGGTGTAGCCGCTCTCCACCGCGACTCCGGCCGGGTCGTGTCCCGCGACCAGGCGGTGGACGGCATGGTCGAAGCGCACCAGCATCGCCGCGCGCTTGGGCGGCAAGCCGAGCTGTGACTGGAACCGGGACCACAGGCGTTTGCGGCTCCATCCGACCTCGGACGCCAGCTGGTCGACCCGGACCAGACCACGGCTGACAACGATCCGGTGCCAGGCCCAGGCCACCTCCCGGTCCACGAACGATCCGGCCCGACGGCGGCGGGCGAGCAGGGCCTCCGTCAACGCGAAGCGGTCCTCCCAGGAGGAGATCTCGCTCAGTTGCTCACCGATCCGCGACGCCTCCCGGCCCCACAGGTCGTCGAGGGAGACCATGGTGCCGTCCAGGTCGGCCGGGCAGACGCCTAGAATCGCGCGTGTGATCAGCGGCGACAGGCGTACCTGCACGCACTCGACGTTCTCGCCGCTCGCCCGGACCGCGCCTCCGTATCCGAACCCGACTCCGGCGACCAGACTGCCCCGCTGCCGCCGTCCGGCGGCATCGTCCAGGACAGGCCGGGTGGCACCGAACTCCAGCACGAGCGTCACGCCCGGGTGCGGAATCATCCGGATCGCTCCCACATCGGGAACACCGAAGCCGGCCATGGTGACACCGGCCACCCGGCCGAGCCGCCGCGGAGACGCGACGTCCCACACAGCCGTATCGGCACGATCGTTCGCGGTAGGCCGCATTCGTCCCATGCTACGTGGGCCGATCGACGGGAACATTCGTCCAAGACGACACCGCGCACAGGCGGCAACAGTGGCCTCATGACTGTTTCCGACCGCGAGCCGAACCTGAGCGACCACGCCGTGGCCACAGAGGATTCGACCCTCCCCCTGGCCGACGGCGACATGTACGTGCGTCAGGACGGCCCTCGCGACGCCCCCGTACTCCTGCTCATCCACGGGTCCGCGGCTTCCACCCGTTCGTGGGACGCGCTGGTCCCGCTGCTGACCGAGTCCCATCGCGTCATCCGGATCGACCAGCTCGGGTACGGCCGGTCAGCCGAACCGGCCGACGGCAGCTACGCGATCCCGGACCAGGCCCGCCGGGTCGGCCTGGCACTGGACCGGCTCGGTGTACGGCACGCCGTAGTCGTCGGCCATTCCAGCGGCGGCATGGTCGCCACCGCCCTCACGGACCAACGACCCGAACTGGTGTCAGCGCTCGTACTGATCAACACCGGGCCGCGCCTGGACGCGGTCATCGCGCAGGGGTCCGCCATTGACCCTTCGCAGTGGGAGCAACTGACCGACGAGCAGCTCCGCCAGGCCGCGAGCGCCGCGTTCGGCGAGGGCTTCGAGATCCCTCGGGAGTTCCTGGACGAGATGCGCGGCATGACCTTCCACGCGTTCGTCATGGCAACACAGGCGGCCGGCGACTACCTGGAGCAGCAGGCACTCCCCGATCGGCTGACGCCCCTCGGCAAGCCACTGCTGGTGATCTTCGGCGAGCAGGATCGGAGGTTGCGATCCTCGTCCGCCGCCCTGTATCGCGTCGTTCCGGGGGCGCGCGTCGAGTTGCTGCCCGGCAGCGGACACACTCCCATCATCGAGGATCCGCAACGAACCGCCGAACTACTCCTCGCCTTCGCCGCGATCCACGACGCGCAGCCGGACTGAGACGCGGCTCCCATCTCAGTTGAAGACGACGACGGCAGCTAGTCCCGGGGTGCGGCCGTCAAGGGCCAGTGCTGGACGCTCGTGTGACTGGCGTACGGCAAGCGCCACCAGCCCAGCCGAGTCGCGTAATTCATCCCTTCGAGTCAGCAACCGCTGGTCCGTGCGGCTACGGGAGGGCGCGGGCGAGGGCGTCGACGAGTCGCCGAGCGTGCCCGCCGTCGACGTCCAGGTCCGGGTTGAAGTCGGCCACGCTGAGTCCCACCAGGGCGGGCGAGGCCAGCATGGGGCGCAGCAGAGCCACGAACGCCTCCCAGTCGAGCCCGCGAGGCTGGGGATAGCTCACCGCAGGCAGTGCGGCCTCATCGAGGGCGTCGACGTCGAGATGCAGCCACACCGGGCCCCGCGCCGCCAGCGCCTGCTCCCACCTCCGGCCCACCCGTTCGGGTCCCGCCGCCGCGATCTCCTCCGCGCTCACGCGCCCCATCGCGTCGGGGACCCGCCCGAGCTCCTCCGCCGTCTCCAGGCTCAGCGAAGCAGGCCGGTGCCCGAGGATCACCACGTCAGCGGGCTCGATCAAGGGGACCTCTCCGGCCAGGTCAACCAGGCCGGGCGGTCCGTCCCCCGTGAGGATCGCAAGATCCATGTCGGCCGCCTCACCCGAGGGCGATGAGGTCCCGTCGTAGTAGTCCGCGTGGCCGTCCACGAACCACAGGCCCACCCGCCCCACGGCGTCGCGTACACCAGCCATCGTCCCCAGCAGCAGCGTGCAGTCCCCGCCGACCACCAGCGGACGCTCGCCCCCCGTCAGCGTGGCCGCCACGGCCTCACGCAACGCCTGCGAGCAGGCGCACAGCTCCGAGAAACCGATGATCCCGGTGGCCGGATCACGCACCGGGTCCCGCAGCGGCGGCGCCACGTCACCAGCGTCGGCTGCCCCGAACACCCCCGGCAGCCCGGCGCGGCGCAAGGCCTGCGGCGCGTGCTCCTCTCCCCGACCGGCACCCGAGGAGTCGATCGGCGCACCGAGCACCGTCCACATGCCCCAACGCTATCCCGGTCACGTCCACTCCTGCTTCTGTGGAAGTGGGTGTGTCGCCGGGGATCACTCGGATGCGAGCTTCGGCGAGAATGCCCAGGCCCATGCGGCGCCTGGCCTCCAGCCCACTGGGCTGATCACGACAGCAGGTCGCGCCACAGGGACGGCACGAAACGGCGCCCCTGCTGTTCCGCCAGCCGGTCGGTCACTACATCGAGTACTTCCACTCGACCGCTTCCCTTGCCCGCGCGCTGATGCCACCCGAGGAAACCGCCCAGTTCCGCGCTGAGGTCGAAGACGTGGTCGGTGACTATCGGGACTCCAACGGTGAGCTCGTTCTGCGTACCACGGCTTCGGTCGTATGGGGGCGGGTCGCCCCTCGCGCTTCAAGTCAACCGCCGACCAGGTGCTGAAGGTGTGACCTGACACCCAAGCGGACGGTCGGCATCGCCACGCTGATCGCGGCCGCCGTCTGGCCGGACATATCGCGTACGGCGGCGCCGATGGCGGTGACGCCGGTCTCGGTGAGCTGGTCCGTAGCGTGAGGCAGGATTTCCCGGCCCTGCGCGCCCGGCGGCAGGGTCAGGTGCGGCCGGCGATCCGGTCGAGCAGTTCGGCGAGCAGCATCCGCTCGCCGGGGGTGAAGCCGCCCTCCATCTCCTCCACCAGGGTCCGCAGCGCGACCGCGTGCCGGACCGGGTCGCGCTCGGCCGCGCCGGGCTCCTGCACGGCGATCGCGGCCAGGACGGACTCGCGCACCGCGGTCGACACGGTCAGCTGCCGCTCTTCTGGCGGCAGCGAGATCAGGCTGAGGGTGACGCCCATGCAGGCCGCGTGCACCATCTGCGCTGCGCGCTCCACCGGCACGCGCAGCAGGCCCGCCGCGGCGGCGCGACGCAGCATCTCCCGCAGGATCTCCTGCGCCTGCCGGGCGGCTTCGTCGGAGGCGTGCTGCTGATACATCAGCCGGTAGTGCGCCGGATGCCGCAACCCGAACTCCACGTGCAGATCCCAGCCGATGCGCAGGTCGTCGATCGGGTCGCCGGAGGGCGCCTGGTCCTTCTTCTCGGCCAGGTAGCGGGTGAAGCCGTCGGCGGCGACCGCGTCCAGCAGGCCCTGCATGTCCCCGAACAGCCGGTAGATGGCAGGTGGCTGGACCCCGGCCGCGGCACTGACCGAGCGGGTCGTCACCGACTCCTGCCCCTCTGTTTCGAGCAGGTCCGCCGCTGCGGCGATGATCCGCTCCCGCATGTCTTCACGCCTCACCATGCATCAATGGTAACCAATTTCTGCTATCGACATTTGCATCATTGATAACGCCTGACTAGTATCACTGCTAACAGCGCTCAGGCGTGTGGTCTCCGCGCGGGGCCCGGGCCTGCAAGAAACGCGATAACTGATCGTCATACCGAAGGGATGCAGCACATCATGAGCACCACCACCATGCGCGCGGTCCAGATCACCCAGCCGGGCGCGCCCTTCTCTGTCACCCGCGTCGCCGTGCCTGACCCGGCTCCCGGCCAGGTCCGGGTCCGCGTGCATGCCTGCGGGGTGTGCGGCGGCGACGCCGTCGCCCGCTTCGGCCTGCTCGGCGTGCGGTTCCCGCGCATTCCCGGCCATGAGGTCGCCGGCGTCGTGGACGCCGTCGGCGAGGGCGTCACGGCTTGGCAGCCCGGCCAGCGGGTGGGCGTCGGCTGGCACGGCGGCCACTGCTTCACCTGCGAGTTCTGCCGTCGCGGCGACTTCGTCAACTGTGAACGGCGCACGATCGTGGGCGTCAGCTACGACGGCGGCTACGCGGAGTACCTGCTCGCCCCGCAGGCCGCGCTCGCCCGGATCCCCGAGCAACTCTCCTTCGAGGAGGCCGCACCGATGATGTGCGCGGGCGTCACCACCTACAACGCGTTGCGCAACAGCGGGGCTCGCCCCGGCGACACCGTTGCCGTACACGGCCTCGGCGGCCTGGGCCACCTGGCCGTGCAGTACGCCGACAAGATGGGCTTCCGCGTCGTCGCCGTCAATCGCGGCAGCGACAAGGAGAGCCTGGCCCGCGACCTGGGCGCGGACGACTACATCGACAGCGACTCCGGCAGCGCGGGCGAGGCCCTGGCGAAGCTCGGCGGCGCCCAGGTCATCCTCGGCACGGTCGGCGTTGCCGCCGCCCAAGCCGACATCGCCCAGGGACTGCGCCCCAACGGCCGCCTGGTGGTCATCGCCTCCGACCACGACCACCGGCCCATCCCGATCAGCGGCGACCTGCTGGTGTTCGGCCGGCGTGAAGTCACTGGCTGGTACAGCGGCCACGCCCAGGACAGCGAGGACGCGATGAACTTCGCGGCCCTCACCGGCGTCCGGCCGCTCGTCCAGGCCTACCCGCTGGAGTCTGCCGAAGAGGCGTTTCAGTCGATGAACAGGGCCCGCTTCCGCAACGTGCTGACCATCTGACACCCCGCCGATCCCGTTCCCCGTCGGGAACGGGATCCCACCAGGACAGCGGGGCGGTCCATCAGGGATGATTACTCTGTGCTGTCGACCAACAACGGAAGGCCATCATCCGATGAGCGGTGAGGTACGACCTGCTTCAGTCAAGCTCACCAGCGACTGGATGGCCGTCATCCGCGCCCGCGAACACGCCCAGCCCGACGCCTACCTGCACGACCCCTGCGCCGCCGCCTTCGTCACTCCCGCGTCCGAGGCGGCGCTCGACGTGATCCAAGCCGCCGGGCTCCCCTCCCCGATCGTGCCGATCAGGGGCAGGCTCGGCGACATCACGCTGCTGGAATCCGGGCTGAAACAGGTCGTCTGCCTGGGAGCGGGCACCGACGCACGCCCTTACCGGCTGCCCGTACCACCCGATCTGGCGTATTTCGAGGTGGACCTCCCGGGCCAGCTGGATGGAAAGACCGAGCTTCTGAAAGCAGCCGGGTTCCAGGCGCGGTGCGAGGTACGGGTGGTGGAGGCCGATCTGCGTGCCGGGTGGACCGATGCGCTGCTGGCGGCTGGATACTCCCCGGCCGAGCCGGCCCACTGGATCGCCGAGGGCCTGTTCTACTACCTCACCCCGGCGGAGGGCACCGCTCTGCTGTCGGCGATCAGCGAACTGGCCGCGCAGGGCTCGTGGCTGACCTTCGACGGCCCGCACGTCCGGTTCCTCACCGATCCCGCGAAGGCCGGCTTTCACCACCAGATGCGTGAAAGGGGCGCGCCGTTCGTGGGCTCCTTCACCGACCCGGTGGAACTGCTGGCCCCGCACGGCTGGTCCGCGCAGGCCGTGGTTCATCGCGACCTGGCCGCTTGCGCGTGGCTGCCCAAGCCGCCCGCTCGCCTGCTGAATCCCGGCCTCGATCTCTGGCTGGCCCGCGCGCACCGCCGCTGAAGGCCAGTCAGTGGCGAGTGCGGGCGATGAGGGATGTGGTCAGGGCCGCGGCGACCGGCAGCACGGTGAGACCGATGAGGTAGATGAGACCGATCGGCCACAGCCCCTGGTCACCCCGGTTCCTGATGACGCCGACCACGAAGTGGACGAGGAACGGGGCGGCGGCGAGCGGGCCGTACAGGAATCCCATCCGCGGCGCCTGCCAGCCTGCCAGGCCCGCCAGCACGGCCAGGAGCAGGAACGAGGGGATCAGGATTGGCGAGTCGAAGACCTCGCGCGCGGCGTCGGGGGCGACGTCGGCGCCGGTGACCAGGCAGAGCAGCAGCAGCCCGGTCCCGGCCGCCACCATGGCAACAGCCCAAAGAGCGCCAGAAAGAGGCATGAAACTCCTTAACTCCAGTTACAGGCTCCGCTTGGGGAGATCGCCGGTTAAGCGCTCGGGTACTCATCTTCGACTAGGTAGAAAGCGCCGCCCCCTCCCGGCGTGCCCGGTCCGCCGCCGCCTGATCCCCGGCCGCCGCGTACGCCTGCGCGAGGCTCGCCAGCGCACCCGCCAGGAACTCCTGCCACCCCCGCGTTCGCCACAGCCGCACCGACTCCTCCAGCCGGTACACCGCCTCCTCGATCCGCCCCTCGGCCAGGTCCACCTCGCCCAGCACCCACAGCGCGTCGGCCCGATGGTGGGCCAGGCGGTGGGAGCGGCTGAGCGCCTCGGCCGCCTCAGCGGCCGCCCGGGCCCGCGGGTCGTGGTGAACGGCGTAGAGCCTGGCCAGCGCCACCAGTCCCATGGTTTCCAGGAGCGGATCGCGGATCTGCCGGTAGATGGCCAGCGCCCGCACCATGTACTCAAGCCCCGCCTCGAACTCCCTGGCGTGCCCGTGCGCCAGCCCCAGGAACTGCAGCGTCGTGGCCTCGAAGCGCGGGTTGCCCAGCTTCTCGGCCAGCTCCAGCCCGAGCAGCAGGTGCTCGATCGCCATGGTGATGCGTCGCGTGCCGTACGCGACCGCCATGCAGACGTGCGCCCTGGCCTGCCCGCCCAGGTGACCGGTCTCCTCGGCCAGGCTCAGCGCGGTCCGCCCCGACTCCAGGCCCTGCGCCATCTCGCCCCTGGCCGCCTGGCCCCAGGCGCGCAGCACGTAGGCGTCGCACAGCCCGCGCTGCTCGCCGAGCTCGGTGAACATCTCGATCAGCCGCCCCGCGCCGTCGTACTGGGCGGCCATCGCCTCGCCGCCCGACTCCATCCACGTGGTGGCGTGCATGAGGCCCCGCCGTACCACCGCCTCGCCCAGCCGGTCGCCGGCCGCGAGGCACGCGTCGAGGACGCGCTCGTGCAGCGAGCGCCAGTCGTCGAACAGCCCGCACACGTCGAAGTAGCGTTCCACGCAGCAGGCCGTGTCCCACGCGAGCGCGCTCAGGCCGAGCGCGCACGCCTGCCGGATCGCCGCGATGAAGGCGGCGCGCTCGGCGTCGAACCAGGCGATCGGGTCGCGCTCGGCCGGGTACTTCCACGCGGCGCCGTCGGGGGAGTCCCAGCGGGGAGCCGGCCCATGGATGATGGCCGAGGTGGTGGTGCCGGGCAGCTTTTCTGTGGCGAGCTCGGCCAGCGCGAGCCACGCCCCGAAGACCCTGCTCAGGGCCTGGGTCGCCGCGTGCGGGTCGTCTTCGGTGGCGCCGAGCTCGCGGGCGTACAGGCGCACCAGGTCGTGGAAGCGGTAGCGGAGCTGCCCGGCTGGGTCCACGCCCGCGATCAGCACCAGCTGGGCGTCCACCAGCTTCTCGACCAGCTCCTCGCCGGCCCCCACCGGCAGGTCGAGCAGCGCGGCGACCACCCACCCGGCGAAGTCGGGCACATCCAGCGTGCCGAGCAGCCGGAAGGCCCGGCGCGCCTGGTGGTCCAGCCCCACGTAGCTGAGCGCCAGGCTGGCCCGCACCGCGAGGTCGCCCGCGCTGAACTGGTCGAGCCGCCGCCGCTCGTCGGTGAGCTGCCCGGCCAGCCGGCTCAGTGACCAGTGCGGCCGTCCCGCCAGCCGCGCGCCGGCCACCCGTACGGCCAGCGGGATGCGGTCGCTCAACCGCACGATCTCGGCCGCCGCCTCCGGCTCGGCGCGCACCCGCTCGGGGCCCGCGATCCTGGACAGCAGCTGTACGGCCTGCCCGCTCGGCAGCACCGACAGCTCGATCAGCGTCGCCCCCGACAGCCCGGCCAGCCGCGCCCTGCTGGTGACCAGTACGGCGCAGCCGCCCGTGCCCGGCAGCAGCGGGCGTACCTGCTGCTCGGAGGCGGCGTTGTCGAGCACCACGAGCATCCGCCGCTCGGCCAGCCGGCTGCGGAAGACCGCGGCCCGCTCCTCGGCCGTCTCGGGCAGCGTCGAGCGCGGCACCCCGAGCG
Organism: Nonomuraea sp. NPDC050536; assembly: GCF_044457685.1. Lineage (NCBI taxonomy): Bacteria > Bacillati > Actinomycetota > Actinomycetes > Streptosporangiales > Streptosporangiaceae > Nonomuraea > Nonomuraea sp. NPDC050536. The sequence continues at coordinate 314,680 of NZ_JBITHD010000008.1, read as the reverse complement.
CGGTCAGGAAGGCGGCCAGCACCTGGGCGGGGTCGGCGGGCGTGGCCTCGGCGCCGTGCAGGTTCGCGTGGAGCTGGCCGTCGGGGTAGTGGGAGGCGATCCGGTGGGCGGCGTGGACGGCCAGGGTGGTCTTGCCCACCCCGCCCATCCCGGTGATCACGCACACGCGCACCGGGCCGGGCCCAGGCGGAGGGTCGACGCCGAGAAGGTCCACGAGCTCGGCAAGCTCCTCGGTGCGCCCGGTGAAGTCGGAGATGTCGGCCGGCAGCTGGGCGAGGGCGGGCTCGTCGGCGGGGACGGTGGCGGTGTCCACAGGCAGCGTGCCGGTCAGGATGGCCTGGTGCAGGTGACGCAGTTCGGCGCCGGGATCGAGCCCCAGCTCGGCCGCGAAGACCCGGCGGGCGTCCTGGTAGGTGGCAAGCGCCTCGGCCTGCCGTCCCGACCGGGTCAGGGCCAGCATGAGCTGGGCGCGGGGCCGCTCGCGCAGCGGGTGCTCGGCCACCAGGTGGCTGAGTTCGGCGATGAGGGCGGCGTGCCGGCCGCGGGCCAGGTCGGCCTCGATCCGGTTCTCCAGCGTGGCCAGACGCTCCTCCTCCAGCCGGTGGGTGTGGTCGCGCAACCCCTGGGTGAGGTCGAGCCCGGCGTAGGCGGGGCCGCGCCAGAGCGCGAGCGCCTGCCTGAGCAGCGCGGCCGCCCGCTCGTGGTCCCCGGCGGCCAGTGCAGTGCCGCCCTGCTCGGCCAGGGATTCGAAGCGGGCGGCGTCCAGCTCGCCCTGCTCGACCACCAGCACGTAGCCGGTGCCGGTGCGGACGATCCGGTCGCGGCCCAGCGTCCTGCGCAGCTGGTGAACGTAGAGACGGAGGTTGTCGGTGGCGGTACGGGGCGGGCGCCGGCCCCACAGCGCCTCGACGAGTTCGGCGGGGGAGACGGCGCGCCCTGCTCGGCAGATCAGCTCGGCGAGCAGGGCGCGTGGTTTACCAGCTCCCAGCGGGAGCTGCCGGGCATCGGCTGAGACCTGAAGCGGGCCTAAGACGGCGTACTCCATCGCGTCCCCTGCACAAAGAAGATCAAATTCGCTTCAATGTGCATGATGGTTTGACTCCCGTCAAGACATGCCGTACGAACACCGGCGGGACGGTGTCCTCTGTCCCGCCGGTGTCCGTGTCAGCCGAAGTACCAGACGGCCAGGTAGTACTTGTAGGCGATGCCCCTGCAGAAGGACCTGAAGAAATAGTGCGGGCAGACGCCGTAGTACAGGACGTAGTAGAAGACGTTGTCCGCCTGGTGCCTGCTGGAGATGTAGCCCATCCCGCGCAGGGCGTATCCGTAGTCGTGCATCATGCACGCCGCACGGAAGTCGAAGCCGAACGGCTTGTCGGGCGAGCTGGTGCAGTAGTCATAGAACACGCCGCGGACCCACCAGCCGGCGGGGGTCTTCACCCAGTACACGTAGCGCCAGGCGCTGTGGTACCAGACGTAGTTGATCCCGCAGTGGTAGAAGGCGAAGTGCCAGAAGTTCGTGCACCAGTACCACTTCTTGCCGTCCAGGTCCGCGTTGGAGGTCGGTGCCTGGTTGGCGTAGTCATAGGCGTTGGCGCTGCCGCCTGCCACCGGGTCGGTCTGCAGGAACCGCCCCAGCTTGGGCTGGTAGACGCGCACGCCCATGAGGATGGAGCCGTCGGGGGTGTCCGAGGCCCGCTCGGCCGCGCCGTGCCAGCCGTACCGGGTGGTGGGCTGGCCGGGCCGCGCGTTGCCGAACTCGTCGAAGTCCAGCGCCAGCGGGACCCCGTCGGTGAGGTTGAGCACCACGTTGATGTCGTCGTGCAGGTTGGTCAGCTGCAGGCGGACGTCCCCGGTCGCCGAGGTGACGGCCGCCAGGCCGCCGGAGATCGAGTGGACGTTCCTGGTGACCGTCCCGCCCTCGACGATCCAGGCGGGGGTGTCGTCGTCGGCGTCGAAGTGCTCGACGCGCTTGCCGACGACCCCGCCGGGAAGCTGCTCCACCGTGGTGGTGTTGCGGCGCAGCTGCGGGTCCAGGGTGTAGGACTGCCGCAGCGAGCCCGAGGTGATGGACTTGACCAGGTCGGTGTTGTAGTAGTCGACCGTCAGCCCGGCGGGCGTGGCGGTGGTGCGCCCGTAGGCGTCGTAGGTGTATCCGGAGTCGGCCAGCCGGTCCCCGCCGTCGTAGGCGTGGTTCTCGGCGACCGCGCCGGAGCCGTCGCAGCCGCTCCTGGTGAGCGAGGTCCTGTTGGAGTCGGCGTCGTAGCCGTAGGCCCGGCGCGCGCAGGTCCCGTTCACGGTGTCGTCGACCCCGGTCAGCCGCCCCAGCTTGTCGTAGCCGAACAGCTGGCTGGACAGGCCGTTGTGGGTGAGCTGCTGGCCGTGGATCGACCAGGTCACCGAGTCGTCCAGGAGCTTGACCCCGGCGGCGTTCTGGTAGCCGCGCCAGGTCGGCGCCCCCAACGGATCCCTGGTGACGCCGTAGCTGACCCCGCCGGGCATGGTCTCCTTGGTGAGAGACCCGTCGGGGGTGTAGGTGGCGGTGAAGGTGCCCGCGACCGAGTCGGTCATCGTGGTGAGCAGGCCGGTGGTGGCGTCGTAGCCGTAGGTCACGGTGGACGGCGCGCCGTCGGTCTTCTTGGTGATCCGGTCGAGGGCGTCGTACTCCACGCTGGTCGTGCCGCCGTCGGAGTCCGTGTAGGACATCTGGCGGCCCAGCACGTCGTAGGTCCTGGTGATGGTGGTGCCGCCGGTGGCCGTGGTCTGCAGCACGTGGCCGGCCGCGTCGTAGGTGGTGGTCACGTCGGGCACCGCCGTACCGACCCCGCCGGTGACGGTGGTCTTCACGATCTCGCCCGCCGGGTCGTAGGTGGTCGTGGTGGTCCGGGTGACGCCGTTGGCGTTCTCGGCCGCGCCGGTGACGCGCCCGCCGGCCTCGTAGGTGTAGACCTTGCTGACCAGCTCAGTGGGGTTCGTCCCGCCGTCGCTGATCGTGGACTTGGCCTTGGTACGGCACAGCAGCCCCGCCCACTCAGGCTTGGCGCCGCAGGTGCCGGTGCCGTCGGCCGTGTAGTACTCGCTGGTCTGGGTGCCCGCGTCGGTGCCCTTGGGCGAGGTGGTGCCGATCACCCGGCCCTCGGTGTCGTAGGTGGTGGTCTTGGTGATGGCCAGCCCGCCGGGGTCGTCGACGGTCTTGACCTTCTTGCCGCTGTTCCAGTCGTAGTAGGCCTTGCTGACCCGCTGGTCGCCGTCGGTCGACCGGCCCTGCACCCAGGCGCCGACCGTGACGGTGGTGACGAGGTTGGAGACCTTGGCGTCGCTCGGCCTGCCCTCGTCGTAGGCGTTGACGGTGTGCTTCCTGGCCGCCACCGTCGCGCCGCCCAGGCTGATCAGGTGGAGGGGTCCGTACTCGGCCAGCGTGCGCTGCCCGTCGGCGCTGAACTCGCTCTGGTCCGACAGCAGCCGCGCCCGCTCGGCGGTCGTGGTGTTGATCAGCCCGAGCTGGGTCAGGTCGGCGGCGGCGTTGGCACCCTGCCCGAGCGCGAGCGCCCGGTTGCCCGGCGACAGGCTCAGCACGGTGTTGCCCTGCCCGTCGTACTGGCTGGTGGAGATGGCGCCGCCCGGCTCGGCCCGGTTGACCAGCTGGCCAGAGGCGTTCAGGTAGGTGATCGTGGCCCGGCCGTAGTCGGATGCGGCCAGCCCGCCGCGCCCGGTGTGGTTGGCGGGCACCTGGTCGGCGGGGAAGACGGCGGTCGCGTCCACCGGGGGATCGTTCTGGCCCCAGGCTGCGGCCGTCGCCGGGTCCAGCGGGTACGGCGTGCCCGCGCCGCTGATCGGCACGTCGTAGACGACCGAGCTGGTGGCGGTGCCGTTGGTCTCGCTCGGTGTGCCGGGCCGCAGCGTCGGCCTGGAGGCGCTGAGCAGCATCCCGTCGGAGGCGATGTCGGGGTTGCCGGCCTTGCCGTACGTCAGCGTCCACGGCAGCTCGCCGGGCGGGGAGTAGCGGTTGACCCGTCCGCTGAGGTCGTAGTCGTAGCGGGTCTTGACGTCGGGCGTGTTCGGGTTCCAGGTCTCACGGAGCCGGCCCAGGTCGTCGTAGAGGTACTCCGACAGGCCCTGCGGCGCGCTCGTCCCGCCCTCCCAGAGGCTGATGGTCTTGACCTGCCCGGCCACGTCACCCAGCTGGGTTCCCGCGGTCGTCGTGGTGGCATAGTCGATCTTGATCAGCCGGCAGCCCTTGGGCAGCGCGGCCAGGGTGTCGACGTCGCAGTCGGACTGCGCGGCCACCGCCCACGTCGGTGCGATGATCTTGATAGGCCTGGCCAGCGCGGTGCCCGCGACCGGCTCCCACACGAACACGGTGCTGCCCTGACCGACCGCCGGGTACACCGCGCGGACCAGGTAGGCCGTGGCCGACGGGTCCACCTTGGCGAAGACCGTCCGCTCGGCGGAGGTGGAGTCGGTCAGCGTGTAACGGTCGGCTGCCGCGTCGTACGTCAGCTTCATGTTGGTCGCGTCCGGCTGCGCGGTGAAGGAACCGTCGGCGTTCTTGGTGAAGGCCACCGAGGTGTCCTCACCGGTCAGCTCGATCGAGGTGGCCGAGGTGGCGTGGAGCTGCACGAACGTGCCCTGCCCCGCCTGGGCCAGGCCGTTCGGGGTCCACTCGTTGCCGAAGATGGCCGCCACGCCCTGCAGCGAGGAGCCCCGGCGCGGGTCGCGCGAGGAGAACGAGCGCATAAGGCCGACCCCGAACACGTTGGCGTCGGTGGCCGCCATCCTGAAGTCGCCGGTGAGCATGTTGACCGAGCCGGGACCGACCGGCTGGGTGGTCGCGCCCTCGGCGTCGCGGTCCACTACCAGGTCCACGCTGCGCGAGGCCGCCGTGCCCGAGGAGGTGGTGAACTCCGCGCGCACCTGGATGACCCCGTCCTCGGCCAGCGTGTGCGTGGTGTCCCACACCAGGTCGGGCGAGACGCCCGAGCTCATCGCCACCGGCCAGGTGATGGCCGAGCCGTCCGAGCGCTTGCGCACGTCGGCGGCGGGTACCTGGTGCCAGGTGTCGGCCTCGCCGCGCCGGTAGGAGAAGGTGACCGCCGTCAGCCCGGGGCTGCCGCCGGCCGACAGCACCGTGCGGCGGGCCGTGCTCTGCCCGTCCGTCGGCGAGGTCACGGCCGAGGTGCCCGCGTTGAAGGTGTACGTGGTCGCCGCCGACACGCTGCCCGCGGTGTTGCGCACCCACGCCTGCAGCGTGTGCGGGCCGTCCGTGGCCGGCGTCCAGCTCAGCGTGTACGGCGAGCCGGTGCTGGCCGCCGACTGCAGGGCGCCGCCGTCGAAGGCCCACAACACGGCCGCCACACCGGAGCCGGACGGCGTGATGGTGAACTGGCCCGCCTGGCCGGCGCCCTTGGCCCAGTCGCCCTCCGGGTAGTCGGTGGAGGAGACGGCGGGGGCGGCGGGGGGAGTGGCGTTCACGGTGAAGCCGAACCAGCCCGACCAGGCGCTGTAGTCGGTGCCGTCGTAGGAGCGCACCCGCCAGCCGTAGGTGCCGTTGGCCAGCGCGGAGGCCGCCTTCCACGAGCCGGTGCCGCCGGAGGCGACGCCGGAGACCGAGCCGCCGCTCAGCTTGGTGACATGGTCGGAGGTCCAGATCTCGAAGTCGGCGCGGAGCGCCTGCCCGTCGGCGTCGCTCACCTTGGCCGACAGCGTCGGCTGGGTGGCGTTCGTGGTGGCCGGGTTGGTGCAGGTCGAGCAGGGGGCCATCGCCAGGTTCGTGGGTGTGGCCGGGACGGTGTTGTAGGTGATGGAGATGTGGGGGTTGTTCTCGAAGCGCTTCCAGTAGTAGTTGTCGGTCTCACTACTGGCCTGGACCTTGAACGTGATCGACGTGCCGCCGGCGTTCATGATGTCCTGCAGCGCACTGGCCACGTCCCAGCCGACCCAGCTGGCCGGGCAGCTCGACGGGCCGCCGCTGCCGCTGGAGGACCAGCCGTAGGCCACGTTCTTGGAGCCGATGGTCAGGTTGGAGGCGGGCTGGTTGTTCCAGTTGGTCGAGGAGGTGATCGCCGCGGTCCTGTACAGCCCGACGTTCCTGGCCGAACAGGACCAGGCCCAGGTCTCGTAGAGCTGGAAGGTGGCCGAGACGATGTGCTTGCCGGTGCCCATGCCCGACAGGCCCATGTTGAAGAACGAGCGCCGCTTGTAGCCGCCGGAGTTGGAGGTGCCGGCGGTGGCGTCGTTGGAGGAGTTGTAGTAGGCGCTGCTCGGGTAGGCCGAGTCGACGTAGGTCCAGCTGGAGCGAGCCGCGGTGAAGCTCGGGTCGAGCGTCACCGGATAGATGGTGCTGGGGTTCGTCAGCAGCGCCGCGTCCGGGGTGACCTTGAGTTTGCCGCCGGACAGCTTGAGCCCCATCCTGGCGCGCCTGCCGGGGACGCCGGTGTTCCTGAGGGTCGCGGCCTCCTCGGCGGCGTCCCACATCTCGGGCGCCGCGCCGGTGAACACCGGGTCGCCGTCGCCGTCGACCACCTGCACGTTGCCGTACTTGTCGGCCTTCAGCACGCCCTTCTTGGCCTGGGCAGGGAAGGCCAGCTCGGCCAGGCGCGGGTCCGCGGCGGCCTGGCGGTTCTTGACCACCAGGCGCTCGGCGAAGCCGTCCACGTCGGCGGTGAGCACCAGGTCCACCCCGGGGATCACGTCGGGGTAGGTGGCGCGGGCGCCGTCCAGCACCGGCTTGGGCAGCAGCCCGACCGGCGAGCCCAGGCTGACCTGGGTTCCCTTGGCCTCGGCGGTGACCATCGGGCCCTCGCCGCCGCCGGAGAAGCGGTAGCTCGCCGCGGCGGCCTTGGGAGCGACTGAGCCGTCGGCGCTGACCGCCAGCGTCGCGTCGGCGGCGACCCACTCCTGCCCGCGCTTGACGCGCACCGGCCGGTAGCGGTGCTCCAGCGTCATGGTGCCGTCAGGGTTGACGTAGTACTCGTCGGTCTGCGTGGTCATGGCGGCCGCCCTGATTCGCTTGCCGCACACCTTGGCGGCCAGCTCAGCGGCGATCTGGGTGGGCATCTCGTCGGGGCAGCCGGCCTTGGCCGGCGCCTGGGTCTTGATCGGGATCGTCGTTGCGCCGGCCTGGTTCGGTACGAGCGTCCAGGCCACCAGCGCCAGGACGACGAGGGACGGTAACGCGGTGCGCCGCGTTAATCGCTTGAACACCGTCAGCCTCCACTGAGCGCGATCGGACAGTCGCGCTCAGGGTGATCAGCGCTCGTATAGGCGCCGTATAGATCCCGTAGGAGTCCAGCCCCGCCGACCCGGAGGATCCGAGAACGCGGAAACTGAACAGCCAGCCCAAATACGAGTTCGTGCTCCTGGTGTACCCCCTCGTGGTCGGCGGCGGCCAGGCCTCGCGGTTCTGATCGCGGTCAGGGCCGGCCGGTGCCCGGTATCCGGACAGGGAGGGTCAAGATCTCTCCGGTACGGGGCCCGGTGTTCAGCCGGTCGAGGTTGGTGGCGACGTCGTCGGCCATGCGCCACTCGGCGGTCATGATGAACAGGGTTCGCCGGTCCGGGCCACCGAGCGCCAGCGCGAACGGTGCCCGGTTTTCGGGGAGTTCGACGCGCTGCAGGACCTCGCCGCCCTCGGCGACGCGGACGATCGAGAACTCGCTGGTGGAGACCCAGACCGCGCCTTCGGCGTCGAGGCAGATGCCGTCCGGGCCGAGACCTTCGGCGAAGACTCGCCGGTTGGACAGCCCAGCGTCGGCGTCGATGTCGAACGCGGTGAGCCGGCCCGCGAACGACTCGGAGATGATCAGCGTCCGGTCGTCGGGGGTGATGACCATACCGTTGGGGAACTGGATGTCGTCGGCGACCTGGCGTACCTGGCCGTCGGGGGTGACGAGCTTGATGTAGCCGGGTTTGGGCGCTTCGCCACCGGAGAAGTTGAAGTCCGCGCCGTTGAGGTAGATGTTGCCGTGCTTGTCCACGACGATCTCGTTCCCCTTCTGCTCGGCCAGCGTGACCATCGAGCCGTCGGGCTCCTGGCGGCGCAGCTCGTCCCCGGTCATGAGCAGTCTTCCGTCAGGCAGCCAGTCGATGGAGTACCCCATCAGCTGGCCCTGACTTCGGGCGGGGAAGACCTCCGGCGTGCCGTCGAGGCCAACGGCCACGATCTGCCGGTCGATCCAGTTGCAGAACCACAGCCGGTCCTCGTGCCACCGGGGCGACTCGGGAATTCCGAGGCCACTCAGCAAGACCTTCGGCTCGGACATGACGCCTCCTGGCTTCGTCGCGATGCGCCGGCCGCCGGCCGGCTCGTACACCGACTACACGAACGACAGCCGGCCTCATCGACAGAGCGAGCCCGCGGTTCGCAGATCACACGGCGCGGCTCGTGCGCGGCCCGTCCAGCCCCCAGGAGACGATCCTGGTCGGGGTGATCCTGATGATCTCCCGGGACAGAGCCGGCAGGGGCGGCTCCTGGTCGCTCAGCGCCACCGCCTTGCCCCGGATCTCGATGCCCCGGGGCGCCCACGGATCGACCGTCGCCAGGTCGTCCACGACGAACGCGACCGTGCTGCCCTGCTGGACGTTCCGGAACTTCTTCGACCTGCCCAGCGCGCCCCCGCCGATGACGACCGTGCCGGCGTCGGCATCGACGAAGAAATTGGTCGGGTTGTTCTGCACCTGCCCGTCGGGCGAGACGGTGGCCAGCCGCCCGACGTGCTGCGTGGCCAGGTAGTCGAGTTCGGCTTGGGTGAAGATCATATGTGTCAGTCCTTCCGTTGCTCCTGTGATGGCGGTTGCCGCAGCAAGCTTGCCTGGTGATCAGATGGCGTGGTCACCCGGGTCCTTGAAGAGCGCACGTCACTCGGCTGTGTGCGCGAGGATCGCGGCGGCCAGCTCCTCGTGCGCCTCCGGCGGCAGCGTGTGCCCCATGCCGGCCACGATCATCAGCCGCGCCCCCGGGATCTGCTCGGCGATGATCGCGCCGTGACCCGGTTTGACCGGCTCGTGGCTGCCCTCGATGACCAGCGTGGGCGCCTTCACCTGGTGCAGCACGCCCACCGGCTCGAAGTCGGGCTTGGCCATCGCGGCCATCCGGTGGTTGGCCGCCGCCGACAGGTCGCGGGCCCGGTCGTAGATCCGCTCCTGCAGCCGGCGCGCCGCGTCCTCGTCGAACGGCAGCCCGGTGCCGTGCAGCACGCGCTGCTCAGCGATCATGCCGTCGACCAGCGCGCGCCGGCCCTCCGGCGGCGGCGCGGTCATCAGCGCGCGGTAGAAGGCCACGAACTCCGGCGCCGGCTCCGGCAGGCTCCCCTCGGGCTGCGGCTGCCCCATCAGGGCCCGGACGAGCACCTGACCCTCACCGCCGCCGAGCGGCGAGGAGGCGATGACGGTCAGCGAGCGCACCCGCTCCGGCCGTTCCACGGCGATGAACTGGCCGAGCAGCCCGCCCGCCGAGTGGCTGACCAGGTGCGCGCTCTCCAGGCCGTGGGCGTCCATCACGCGGTAGACGTCGTTCTTGATGTCGTCCCACGTGTACGGCTGCGCCGCGAAGTCGACGGTGCCCGACATGCCGGTGTCACGGTGGTCGTACCGGATCACCCGGCGGCCTCCGGCGGTCAGCCGGCCGACGAACTCGTCCGGCCACAGGATGCCCTGCGACATCGAACCCATGATCAGCAGGATCGGCGTGTCCGTCTCGGCGCCGAACTCTTCACTCCAGATGTTCACGTTTTGCATGCCTCACAGCATGTGGTCTTCGGCTACTGGCGCCTTCTGTAGAACTACTAGTCGCGCCAGATCCGTACGTGAGCCGATGCCCAGCTTCGGATAGATCTTGTACAGGTGGTACTCGACCGTGCGCGGGCTCAGGAAGAGCTGGGCGGCGATCTGCTTGCTCGACAACCCGTCGGCGACCAGGCCCGCGATGCGCAGCTCCTGCGGGGTCAGCGCATCGAGCACGGCCGGGGGAGGGGCCTGCCCGCTCTCGCCCGCCGCCCGCAACTCCTCCTGCGCGCGCCTGGCCCACGGCCGGGCACCCGCCCGCTCGAACGTCTCCCACGCCATCCGCAGATGCGCCCGCGCCTCGCCCGGCCGCTGCGCGCGGCGCAGGCGCTCACCCAGCAGCAACGCTGTCCTGGCCGCCTCGAACGGGTTGGTGTGCAGCCGCAGCGCCTCGCCGAAGGCGTCCTCTGACGAGTTGGCCAGGCCCCGGCAGCGGGCCAGCAACGCGCGCGACTCGGCCGTCGCGGCGTGCTCCGACCATCGCTCGTACGCCTCCAGCGCCGCCCGCGCGCCGGCCTCGTCGCCGGCGCCCACGGCGGCCTCGACGCGGTCCGGTGCCGCCCGCCACGCCACGGTCGGGTGCCCCGCGCCCGGTCCCGCCGCGGCGATGGCCGTGAAACGGTCGTGTGCCGCCGCATAGCGGCCCAGGCACAGGTCGAGCAGCGCCAGCGCGTACGCGGCCACCCCCACCCGCAAACCCACCCGATGCGGGACGGCGATGGCCAGCGCCTCGCGGGCCTGCCGCTCGCAGGACTCCTCCTCACCCCGCAACGCAGCCAGCACGGCCAGGTTGGCCAGGTGCGCGGCCACCGTGTTCTCGTACCCGGCCTCCCGCGCCAGCTCCAGGCCCTCCTCGGAGATGGCCTGGCTGCGTGCCGGCCGCCCGGCGATGCGCTCGGCCGTCGCCACGAACTCCAGCACGACGGGCAGCTGCCCGGTCATCCCCGACACCCTGGCCACTCGCTCAGCCCGGCCGGCCATCTCGGTGGCCAGGTCCGACTCGCCCAGCTGGCTGGCCGCGGCCGCCGCCCACAGGTACCCCGCCGCGTCCTCCAGCTCGCCTGCCCGCGCCAGCGCCCGCCGCAGCAGGACCGGCCCGGCAGCGTCGCCGTCCAGCGTCAGGCCGATCCCGGCCACCGTGTCCCGCAAGAACCCCTCGGGGTGCGCCGCGGCCCTGCGGCCGAGCTCGATGATGGCCGCGGTGTCGCCGACGTACGCGGCCGCCTCCGCGGCGTCGGCCAGCATGTCCAGGCTGTCGCCTGCCGCCAGGATCCGTACGGCCTCCGCGGCGTTGCCCGAGTTCAGCTCGAACCGGCCCCGGAGCTGGGCGATCTCCATAGCGAGGATGGCATCCCCGTCGGCCCGTTCGCGCGCCTCGGCCAGCAGCGACTCCGCCTGTCCCGGGCGGCCGCCGAGCCAGGCCGCGACGGCGGCGTCCTTCAGCCGGACGGCACGGGTGCGCGGCTCGGGGGTCAGCTCGGCGGCCCTGGCCAGGGCCGTGGCGGCGGCGCCGTACCCGCCGCGGTCGCGCGCCCGCTCCGCGGCGGTCACCAGCGCGGCGGCGACCCGCTCGTCCTGACCCAGGGCGGCTCCGGCCAGGTGCCAGGCGCGGCGGTCATCCGCGGTCAGCTCCGCCAGGACGGCGTGTACGCGGCGGACGTCGGCGGGAGCGGCCGCCTCGTGGATCGCGGATCGGATGAGTGGATGACGGAAGCGCACGCTCGTGCCCGACACCTCGGCCAGCCCGGTCTCCTCCAGCTCGGCCAACGCCACCCGCCCAGCCCCGGCCGATCGGGCGGCGGGCCGTACCTGTTGCTCGGCGAACAGCCGGTCGGTGGCGCGCAGGACCAGGTCGAGGTCAGCTTCGACGGCGGCGCCCAAGGCGACCAGCCGAGCGGGGGCGGACAACCCGGTCACCCGATCGCCGAAGAGCCGGGCGCCACCGGGCAGCGGGTCCGGAAACGGTTCGCGCCCGGCGAGCTGCGCGCGCGTCAGGCGGGCGGCGATCTCGCCCAGGGCGAGCGGATTCGCGCCGGTCAGTGAGACGAGGTCCCGTTTCACCTGGGCGGGCAGCACGCCGTGGCGGGACTCCAGCAGCTCGGCCGCATCGGACTCGGGCAGGCCGCGCACGTCCACCGTCAGCGGCACGCCCTTGACAGAAGCGTCTCCGCGTACGGCGAGCAGCATCGCGATCCGTTCCGTCCTCAACCGCCTGGCGGCGAACAGCAGCGCATCGGCCGAAGCCCGGTCGACCCACTGGAAGTCGTCGACCACGCAAATCAGCCCGTCCGGCGCGGCGGCCTCGGCCAGCAGCGAGAGCACACCGGCTCCCAGCAGGAACCGATCGCCGGCGCCGCCGACGGCCATCCCCAGAGCCGCGTGCACGGCGACGCGCTGCGGCTCGGGCAACGCGTCGAGCGAGCCGGTCACCGGCCACAGCACCTGGTGCAGCGCCGCGAACGCGAGGTCGGACTCCGACTCGACGCCAGTGGTCCGCAAGACCCGCATCGCGCCACCGCGCGCGGCCGCCGCGTCGAGCAGAGCGGTCTTGCCCGCCCCCGCCTCCCCCCGCAACACCACTGCGCCGCCGAAGCCGTCGCGAGCCCGCGCGATCACCTCGTCGAGTGCGCTGATTTCCGCAGATCTTCCGTAAAGCACAAACACCCACTGTAGGAGCCCTCCACGCCGGCGAGCACCACGAGCACCCAGCTCAGAGCGGGTGACACGGTGGTGTCGCGCTGGCGCGGCAATGGCCCGCGGGTTCTCCTGACCAACCCCTCAGCTCGTGGAGTGACGGCCGAGTCCGGCATCGCGTACGCGGACTCCGCCGCGGGCCGGGGGAGTGGCTCTCGATCACGCGGCTGCGCCGGGGCCTGGCAGTGGGTCGACGTCGCCGGCGTGCATCGGCTGGCCGCAGTGGGCGCAGCGCAGGTCGACGTGGCTGATCTCGCCGCAGGCGTGGTGGCGGTAGAGCACCGGCGGGCCGGCCTCGCCCGCGAGCCATTTGTCTCCCCAGCGGGTCATGACCAGGAGCAGGTCGACCAGCTCGGCGCCCTTGGCCGTCAGGTGGTACTCGTAGCGCGGCCGCTGGTCGTAGGGATGGCGCTCGAGCACGCCCTGGTCGACGAGGTGGTTCAGCCGCTCGGTCAGCACCTTGCGCGAGATCCCGAGATCGGCCTGGAGCTGGTCGAACCGGCTCATGCCTACCCAGACGTCACGCAGGATCAGCGGCGACCACGGCTCCCCGATGACGTCGAGGGTGCGCGCGATGGAGCAGGCCATCTGACCGAAGTTCGTGCGTTGCATGAGATCAGTCTAGCGATTGGAGTTCCCTCAAGGAACTCTCGATGTTATGGTCATGGAGTCTCTTGAAGGAACTCCGAAAGGATCACGCGGATGAGCAAGGTCATCACCGCCCACGCGGTATCGGTCGACGGCTACATCACCGGTCGCGACCCGGGTGCCGGGCGCGGACTGGGCGACGCGACGATGCTCTTCGACTGGTACTTCGACGGCGACACGCCCAGCCAGGTATTCGACGGGTTCCACCTGAGCGAGCCCAGCGCCCGGGTCTTCGACGCCCTCGCCGGGCGCGTGGGCGCGGTCGTGGCGGGCCGTAACACCTATGAGGACTCCGACCATTTCGGGGGCGGCAGCCCGCACCCGGCGGCCCGGCTGGTCGTCCTCAGCCATCGGCCGGCGCCGGAGATCACCGACCGGCAGACCCTGATCACCACCGGCATCGAAGACGCGGTCGCGGCGGCTCTCAAGGCCGCCGATGGCAAGGATGTCGGCCTCATGGGCGGCGGCGTCGCGACCGAGGCGTTGAAGGCGGGCCTGGTCGACGAGGTGATCCTCCACCAGGTGCCGATCCTGCTCGGCGGCGGCCGCCCCTTCTTCCAGACGCTGCCCGGGCACGTGCGCCTGCACCTGCTCCAAGCCGTCCCGACGCCGGGCGTCACCCACCTCCACTACCAGGTCCAGCGCTGACCCTCACTGACCCTCACCACGGCGGCCCGCGATGCTCAGCACCCACACCGCCCACACCGCGCCACCACCGGCACCGCCCCACCACCTGCACCGCCGACACCGGGTTCGCCCTCCTTTCGACCGCACCACCCCAGCCGACGACCATGCCGTGTGGCTCACCAACGACACCCGCTAGGAGAAGAACATGCTCAATCCCGACGTACGCCGCGCTCTCGACGGCACCTCGCTGGCCCACCTGGCCACCGTGCTGCCTGATGGCTCGCCCCACACCGTCCCGCTCTGGGTCGGCACCCACGGCGACCACATCGTCTTTCTCACCGGTCCGCACTCGCGCAAGGCCCGCAACCTGCGCCGCGACCCGCGGGTGGCGCTCTCCCTGACGCCCGCCGACAACCCGTTCGAGCCTGTCATCGTCCGCGGCCGGGTGATCGAATGGCTCGAAGGTGACGCAGCGCGGGAGATCATCGACCAGATCTCAAGGAAATACACCGGCCAGCCCTACGCCCGAGCACAGGAACGCATCGTCGCCATCGTCGAGCCCGAACACCAGACCGTCGGCCGCGGCTGAACCGCCCCCACCCACCGGCGCCTGCCGAACACCCAACCTCCCTCGCCTTGGGACCGTCTGCCGCGCTGACCTGGCGCCACTGAGGCTGCCCGCGCTCCCGTCCCGGTCGAACAGGACCGCGCCGGGACGACCGCCTTCGAACACCGCGCACCTCCCTTGCTGCCTGGGCTCCGGCTACCCGGAGATCACCACCGCAAACGACTACACAGAGTAGCCGTATTAGGCGTTTCCCCTGGTCGAGACGTGGCGAGGTTTCAGAGCCGCTTCGCTCGGTAGCGGTTGCGGAGTCATTTAAGGGAGAAAGCAGATGAGATTTCTCGGAATAAACGCGATCTTCCATGACCCCGCCGAGCAGGTGGTCAAAGCAGTGAGGGAACTGATCGCATGAAAATAGCCATGATCTCCGAACACGCCGATCCGCTGGCCGCGATCGGTGGGGTCGACGCGGGCGGTCAGAACGTCCACGTGGCCGCCCTGGCCACGGCGCTGGCCGAGCGCGGCCATACCGTGGTCGTACACACCCGGCGCACATCGCCGGAACCACCCGACCGGGTGCCGATGGCACCCGGAGTGGAAGTCGACTACGTACCCGCCGGACCACCAGAACCGGTCCCGAAGGACGAACTACCGCAGCACATGCCGCACTTCGCGCGGATCCTGCGCGAACGCTGGCGCAACGAGCACCTCGACCTGGTGCACGCGCACTTCTGGATGAGCGGCCAGGCGGCGCTCATGGCGACGGGGCGGATCCCCGTCGTGCAGACCTACCACGCGCTGGGCACCGTGAAGCGGCGCTGGCAGGGCGAGTCCGACACCAGTCCGCCGCACCGTATCGCCACCGAGCGCGAGATCGGCCAACACGCCGATGCGATCGTGGCCACCTGCAGCGACGAGGTCGGCGAACTGCTGGCCATGGGCCTGTCCCCAAGCAAGATCACGGTCGTGCCGTGCGGCGTGGCCCTCGACCGCTTCTACCCGATCCCACCGCACAACCAGGCCCACGACGGCCGATGGTGGAGCATCCCCCGCGGCGGGCGGCTGCTCAGCATCGGCCGGCTGGTGCCGCGCAAGGGCATCGACACGGTGATCCACGCGCTGCGCCGGCTCCCCGGTGTGGAACTGGTGATCGCGGGCGGCGACCCGGAGGATGCGGAGTCGGCGCGGCTGCACGATCTGGCCGATCGATACGGCCTGGACGGGCGAGTACGGCTGGTCGGCAGTGTGCCGCGCAAGGACGTGCCCGATCTGATCCGGTCGGCCGACGCGGTGGTGACGGTGCCGTGGTACGAGCCGTTCGGGATCGCGCCGGTCGAGGCGATGGCCTGTGGCGTGCCCGTGGTCGCCTCCGCCGTGGGCGGGCACCTCGACACGGTCGCCGGCTGGGGCCTGCTGGTGCCGCCGCGCCGCCCGGTAGCACTGGCCAGGGCCGTGCGCGGGCTGCTGGCCGACCCGGCCAGGCGCAGGGCGCTCGGCGCCGCGGGAGCCCGCCGAGCCCACCTGCGCTACGGCTGGCCGCGCATCGCCGAGCAAACCGAGGCCGTGTACGAGCGCGTGATCTCTGGAGGGAGCCTCCGGCTCGAGGCGATCGGGTGTTGACCGAAGAACCGGGCGGCCACGGGTGTAGGCCGAGGAAGGGCTGCGCCGGACCATCGAAGAACGAACTCGTCGACGCCATCAAGAAGGCCAACCGCCGCGCCACGGCCAAGGCCCGCTGATCTTCCGGCTGGTGTTTCTGCGCGTCGCGTGGCGGGAGGTACGGCTCCTCGGTGGCCGGGTGGCTTGCCTCGATGGCGCGGGCCCTGGCCGGCTCGGCGTCGAACTCCACACCGAGCAGGACCGCGATGTTGGTGATCCACAGCCAGATGAGGAACACGATGAGGACGGGCCGTTTGACGACGTCCCAGATAGTCACGGCGACCTGACCGATGCCCAGCACCCGCCCGGCCTGGTCGGCGAGCTGCCCGGTGAAGACGACGGCGACCGCGCCGACGGCCATCACGATGATCAGCGCTGTGGTTCCTTGGCGGTGCGTTTGAGTATGCCCACCCACGGCGGCCTGTCGAGGCCGGTGGGACCTTCCGGCGGAGCGGACGCCCGCCGTACGTGATGCTCGGGGGAGGCATGGAACCCTCCGATGCGTTTGAGGGGCGCACCTGCAGCCGACTACCCGTCAGGCAGTCGCGCACACGCCTCATGCACGGACGATGCATGGTTTCGCCCGCTACGGGTAGCCGGAGCGCGAGTATCCAACAGGGGAGGCCGCGATATGGCTGGTCAGGATAAGGCCAAGGGGAAAGCTGAAGAGATCAAAGGCAGGATCAAGGACGGCCTTGGCGACGCCACCGATAACGAATCGATGCAGGCGGAGGGGAAGGCGGAAAGGGCCAAGGGCAGTCTCAAGCAAGCCAAAGAGAAGGTGAAGGACGCCTTCAAGAAGTGAATGATCTGCTTCAGCGGAGGCTCAATCACCCCGAGCCTCCGCTGAAGTGTCTCCACGGCCGACGAGCTTGCGCGCCAGCGTTTTGCCAGCTGGATAACAGCGTCGGCGGCCATGCTCATGCCTCCACCACCGTGAAGGAGGACGTAAGTGAGCGGCAAGGCATCGATGGAGTGGCGGACCGGAGAAGTGACCTCGCGGGATGGGGCGACGATTGCCGCACTCAGTGTGGGACAGGGCCCCGGGCTGGTCGTGATACCTGGGAACAACCGGCGCGCCCACCACTACCAGGCCCTGGCACAAGAGCTGTCCGGCGCTCACAGCGTGCACGTGATCGAGCGGCGTGGGCGCGGCCAGAGCGATCCACAGGGGCCGGACTACAGCGTGGAGACCGAGGTCGACGACGCGCTGGCCGTCATGGATCACACGGGCGCAGGCCTGGTCTTCGGGCACAGCTACGGCGGCCTGATCGCTCTACACCTCGGGCTGCGGCGAAGGGTTGCCGCGCTGGTGGTCTACGAGCCGGGCGTGAGCATCGGCGGGTCATTCCCGGCACACTGGCTGCCGTCGTTCACTCGCTTGCTGGAGGAGGGCAGGCACGCCGCGGCTATGGCGGTCTTTCTCAAGGCCACTCGCCTGACCCCCATCGGCGACGCGCCGACGCCGGTGTTCCGCGCGCTGGCGTTCATGCTGTTGCGCGGGGCCGACGGCCGTGACACGCGGGCGATGATGGCGACGACCCCCGCCGAGATCCGCGAGATCATCCGCCTGGACTCCGACGGTGCCAGATATGCGAGCGTAGACTCCCCGACGCTGCTGCTCGGCGGCGACAAATCCCCCGACTACCTCACCCGTGTGCTCCCTTACCTGGGCCACATCATGCCCGACGCCCGGCACGAGATCCTGCCCGGTCTCGACCACAACGCACCCGACCTGAACGCCCCCGCCGTTATCGCCGAACGGTTCCGGACCTTCGTGCAGTCCCGGCTCCCGGGAGAGCGGACCGGCTGATGGGGATGGTCGGCCGCGACTGTTCCGCTTCACCGCGGCCGGCCGACGCCGCCGAGGGCTCCAGGCGATCTACTAGATGGTGACGGACGCGCTCTACGGCAAGCTGGAGATCGCGTCGGCGAAGCAGCAGGAGACGCTCGGCTTGTTTCGCGAACGCCTGTACGACGGATCATGTGGCAGAACATGGTCGGGCATCGGTCAGGCATGGGGACGAAGCGGTCGCCGGGTCGTCCTGAGGCATGGTCCTGGGATAGCGTCGGGCCCGAGGTCCCCTTCCTCTTTGGAGGCCCGGTGCCGCATCCGACGCAGGTCCTCGTCGCCGAGGACGAAGCGCTCATCCGCCTCGACATCACCGAGAATCTCACCGAAAGCGGGTACGAGGTCGTCGGTCAGGCGGCTGACGGCGAGACCGCCGTCCAACTGGCGCGGAAGCTGCGCCCGGACGTCGTGCTGATGGACATCAAGATGCCCATCAAGGACGGCATCCAGGCGGCCGCCGAGATCAACGCCGAGGGCATCGCCCCCGTCGTCTTCCTCACCGCCTTCAGCCAGCACGACCTGGTGGAGAAGGCCAAGGAAGCGGGTGGTTACGGGTACATAGTCAAGCCGTTCTACGCCGGCGATCTGGCTCCGGCGATCGAGATGAGCCTGGCTCGCTACGCCGACAAGCAAGCCGCCGAGCAAGAGGCGAATGTGCAGCGCGCCCAGGGCTTTCTCATGGGCCGGTTCGGGCTGTCAGCGTCCCAGGCGCTGCGATGCATCCAGGACGGGGCGGCTGAGCTGCGAACGAACAGGGAGGCAGTGGCAGCGGCCGTCTTAGCGGGAGACGTCGTGGAAGGGCCCGGCGGCCTGCCGGTGATCTTCACTGGGGATTCTGCGCCGGCCACGATGGAGGTCGAGGCCTATCTGGACATCAACGACGAGGAGATCGCCGCCAGGGTGTTCGCGGCTCTTGACCGGCTGGCGGAGGAGCTGGGTTACGACCCGCCCCAGGTGACCCAGATCGAGCGGGGCTCGATCTGGCGGCGGGCCAAGGCGGCGCTGGGGCGGAGTATGCAGACCCGCGAGGTCGTGGAGCGGCTGGTCAAGGCGGAGCGGGCCGTGGAGCTGATCGCTCTGGATGCCCGGCAGGCGGAGGTGGACGGGAAGTTGGCCGAAGCCGTCTCCACGCTGGTCACCAGCCTTGCCGATGTGCCGGAGGCGTGCCTGCGGGTGGGCTCGATCCTGCTGATCAAACACGAGACGCCCGCCGGGCCGGCGCTGGTGACGCGTAACCTCTCGCAGCTGGAGATCCGTGCCCTTGAGCGCTTCCCCGAGATCCAGACCAATCCGCGCACGGCGTTGGCTGGTCTGGCGACCGCAATCGCGAGCATCGAGACGGACGACAACTCCCCATCGGAGAGGTAGCGCGTCCTGCCGGCCGACAGCAGGAGAGACGTGGTCGACGAGTTCCGTCGTATTTACAGTCCCTTGGCGTCGGAGGACGCATGGCGGGGGTATGTCCTCCCGCACGGAGTGATCTTTGAGCCCAGGGGGAGTTCATCCATGTACGCAACGGTACGGCGATACGAGGGGGTAACCGATCCCGCCGAGGCGGGACGCCGAGTGAGCGAGGGGTTCGTAGCGCTCATCAGCCAGGTTCCCGGGTTCGTGGCTTACTACTGGGTCGACGCTGGAGATGGGGTGATGCTTTCCACCAGCGTCTATGAAGATCAAGCTGGAGCCGAAGAATCCACCAGAAGGGCCGCGGGCTTCGTGCGGGAGCAGCTCGCCTCCCTGCTTCCGAACCCTCCCCAGGTCACGGCCGGCGAGGTCGTAGCATCCGGGTAACGCCACCTGCGGCACCCGCTTCAGTCTCTGATCTTCTGAAGGGGGCAACTCCTCGCCATGGTGATCAGGGCTCGCAGTCGGACGACCCGCGAGCCGGCTCGTCTACCGCCGCTGCCCGACGGGCGCGCCCCCACGGTTCTCGGCGCCCACAGGCTCGATGAGGATCCGCGCCGCCGCGAGATAGGCGGCCAGCAGACCTTCCGCGACCGCCGCCACGCTCTCGTCCGCGGGCAGAAACGTGGGAGCATGCAGCCCCGCCGCCGTGTCGGTGCCGACGAAGAGCATCAGCGACGGCACATCCGCCGCGAAGTAGGCGAAGTCGTCGGCGCCGCACGACCGGAGCGGCGCCGACACCGTGTGGCCGAAGCCGCCGAGCAGCGCGGCGGCCTCGGCGGCGAGGCGGGCGTCGTTCACGAGCACCGGCTCACCACGCAGGATCCGCACCTCGGCCTCGCACCCGTGCGCCTTGGCGACGCCCTCCGCGACCGCGCGAAGGCGTTCGTGGAGCTGGGGCCGCCAGGACTCCGACATCGTCCTGAGCGTGCCCCGGGTGACGGCCTCACCCGGTATGGCGTTGGGCGCGGTGCCCGCCTCAAGCGTCCCGAAGGTGACCACGGTGCCCACCATCGGGTCGGCGTCGCGGCTGACGAGCTGCTGCGCGGCCACGATGATCTGGGCCAGCGCCGGTATCGGGTCCCTGGTCAGGTGGGGGTAGGCGGCGTGTCCGCCGCTGCCCCTGACGGTCAGTGTGAACTCGTCGGCGCAGGCGTTGACCGGGCCTGGGGTACAGGCCACCACTCCGGCGCCGAGCACGGGCTGGACGTGCGCGGCGACCATGGCCCGCACCTGGTGTGCGACGAGCGCGCCCGACTCGACGATGTCGAGCGCGCCCGACGGGTAGGTCTCCTCCCGCGGCTGCAGCACCGCGATCATCGGCGCCGGCCCGCCGGCCCTGTCGACCGCCCTGGCCAGCGCGACCAACGCGGCGAGGTGGACGTCGTGGCCGCAGGCGTGCATGGCACCGTTGCCGGCCGCCCAGGGCACCCCCGTCTGTTCCGTGATCGGCAGGGCGTCGAGCTCGCCGCGTACTCCGACCGCGGGGCCGTCGCCGCCGATGCGGACCAGGGCGCCGGTGCCGGCCACCGGATCCGGCGCCGCCGCGGCGGGCAGGGCGTCGAGCACCTGCTTGAGGGTCGGCCCTTCCTGCCCGGACACGCACGGCTCGGCGTGCAGCCTGCGCCGCAGCTCGCAGGCGGCGGGGAGCTCGGCGCGCAGCGCGGCTAGCAGGCGTTCGCGCGTCTGGCTTGGGGTGCGCTCGATGCGATCCGTCACGCGTCGTCTCCCAGGCGGTAGACGCGACGCGCGTTCTCCTTGCCGATCATGGTGGCCACCCGGACCGCCTGCGCCGGCGACCACTCCCCGTCGGCCACGAAACCGCCGAGGACGCGGGTCATCGCCCGGCGCCACAGCAAGGCTCCCAGGTGGTGCAGCTCGGCCGGGCCCCAGGCGTCGGAGGAGAAGAGAATCTTGGCGAACGGCGCCAGCTCCAGGCTCTCCGCCACGACGGCCACGCTGCGCGCTCCGGTGTAGTTCACTCCAAGGCCCACGTCGAAGTAGACGTTGGGGTAGACCTGGGCGAGGTAGCCCGCGTTGCGGTGGAACGGATAGCAGTGCAGCAGGAGCAGGGGAACCCCACTGGGCTCGGCCCTCTCGATGAGCCCCCGCAACAGCAGTGGGTCAGAGCGGTGCAGGTCGACGTCGGGATCGCCGTAGCCGATGTGGAACTGCAGCGGCAGCCCGCGCTCGATCCCGGTCCAGATCAGGTGGCGTAGCAGCACCGGATCGTCGACCCGGACCGTCGCGGTCTCCTCGATCGCCCGCAGCCATCGCCCCGCTGCCGCCGTGACCTCGGCGGGGGTGGGCGGGCTCGGGTCGAGATCGAGCCCGTGGCGGTAGGCGACAATGGTCTTGAGACCGCGGGCCGTACCGCTGAGCTTCCACAGCAGTTCGGCGAAGCGCGCGGCGAACCCGGCCGCACTGACACCCTCGGACACCACCTGCTCGGCCACCGCCTCCAAGCGCACGACCTCCTCGGCGGGCCGCCCGGTGACCTCGGCCATGCCCGCGGTGCCGAGGATCTCGTCGCCGCGATAGCCGGTCTCCACCAGGAAGTGGCCGATCCCGCTCGCGGTGAGCAGCCGCCTGTTCACCTCCGCGGCGCCGAGCTCGGCACGCCGCGCCATATACGCGTCGGGCGGCGCGTGCGGGTCGAGACCCAGCACGGGCGCGCAGTGCCGCAGGATCGCGAAGCCGATCTGGGAGTCGAACTGGCTCATCCAGCCGGGTACCGGCCGGTCCGACTCGGTGATGAGCTCCTCGAACTCCTCCCTGGACAGGTCGTGGCCCGAGGCGCCGTGGACATGGTGGTCCACCAGCGCGATGGCCTCGATCGACTGATCGAGGGACTCAGAAGACATCAGCGATCCTCCTGCAGCTTTCCACGTCATCCAGACCGTCGAGCGCGCGCGATTCCGTCCGCTTGACCGACAGATACGTGTCGATGAGGTCGGGCGCGAACAGGCCGCGCACGACCTCGTCGGCCTCGAGTGCGTCGAGCGCCTCGTCCTGCGACTTGGGCAGCGGCGGCACGGCCGCGAGCTCATCCTCGGTCACCGACTCCGGCCAGACGACCGGCTCCGGGTAGCCGCGGCGGATCCCCTCCAGGCCGACCCTGAGCAGGACGCCGAGCGCGAGCCAAGGGTTGGCGGTCGCGTCGGCGGCGCGGAACTCGACGTTGAACTCGGCTTCCGAACCAGGGCAGATGCGCAGCATCGCCTCCCTGTTCCGCTCGGCGAGGAACACCCCGCCCGCGCTCCACCGGTGTGGGGTGAGGCGCAGGAACGACACCGGGCTCGCCGCGGTCACCGCGGTGAGCGCGGCGGCGTGCCGCAGAATCCCCGCACAGAACCTGGCGGCCTGCTCCGACAGGCCTCCCGGCCTGCCGGGGTCATGCATGGCCCCGCCCTTGAACGACAGGTGGATGTGCACGCCGTTGCCGCTGCCCGCCGGGTGCAGGATGGGCGCGAAGCAGGCGCGCCGCCCGCGCCGCCTGGCTAGGTCGCGGACGAGCTCGCGCAGCAGCACCGCCTGGTCGGCGGCGGCGAGGGCGTCGGTGGGGGCGAGCGTGATCTCGTGCTGCGCCTCGCCGAACTCGGGCAGCCAGGTCTCGGGCGCGAACCCGTTCCCTTCGAGGAGTGCCACCAGATCGGAGCCGAACGGCTCCGCGGTCCGGTATCTCTCGAAGGAGAACGGCCCCGCGGAATCCGGCGATCCTGGTGCGGCCAGCGTGAACTCGTGCTCGAACGAGGCCACCGGGACGAGTCCCGCCTCCGCCCGCAGTTCCTCGACGGCGTCGGCGAGGAAGGTGCGGGGGCAGCACTCCCACGGCGTACCGTCCGGCAGCGTCTGCCCGGCCAGGTACAGCCGCGTCCCCGGGACGTCGCCGTCGGCCGGGATGTCGGCGCGCGTGGCGGGGGCGGGCAGCAGCCGCAGGTCGCCCGTCGAGCCGAACGGATTCTCGGCGATGGTCCCGAAGCAGGTCAGGGCCAGGTCGGCGGGCACCCAGCCGGTGCCACCGCGCAGCACCGCGGCCTCTCTGGAGGCGGGTACGGCACGGCCGCGCGTGTGCCCGGCCAGGTCGCAGGTCGCGATGAAGACGTTCATGCCGTCCCTCCGGCCCCGGCGACCGCCTGCTCCTCGGGACGGGCCAGCTCGGCGCTGAGGCTCTCCCCGATCCGACCGGCAAGGCCGGGAGCGGCCAGCACGACAGCCAGGCCGGCCAGGCACCAGGCCGCGGCGATCCACGGGAAGTAGCTGAGTGGGCTGTCCTGCCCCACCGACTGGTTGTAGAAGACGAAGCACAGGTAGGCGATCGCCAGCACCGGGATCGCGATCTCGCGCCTCGGGATCCGGCCGCGCCCCTTCACGATGAACGCGACGACGCCCGCCCCCGCGACGGCATAGGCCACCAGCAGGCAGAGCACGCCGAGGGTGGCGAACCAGTAGTAGGCGTCGAAGGCGCTCACTCCGCCCAGGTCGAGGGCCACGTCGGCGAGCACGGCCACGGCGAGGGCGACGACCAGCGAGACGGTGGGCACCCCCGTGCGCGGGTCGGTGCGGGCCAGGACACGTGGGCCGAAGCCGTCGCGGGAGAGCGCGAGAAGCAGCCGGCTCGCCGCCGCCGCCGAGCTGATGGAGGCCGCGAACGCGGACGCCATCGCGGTGAAGGCGATCACGAGGGAGAACCAGGTGCCGACATAGGCCTCGGCGAGGGCGGACAGCGACGACTCCGCCCCGGCGAAGGCGGACACCCCGCGCTCGCCGGTGCCGAAGCCGATGGTCTGGGCGAACATCACGAAGACGTACAGCACACCGGTCAGCAGCACGCTGCCGGCCAGGGCACGCGGGATGTTGCGGCGCGGGTCGGCGGTCTCCTCGCCGAGCGACGCGCACGCCTCGAATCCGGCCCAGGACAGGAACGCGAACACGGTGGCGGTCATCACCGCGCCCACGGTGGTGCCCTCCATACCGAAGACCGACAGGTCGAGCGTCTGACCGCCGGGCGCGGTGCCCGCCCCCGCGCGGGCCACGATGATCGCACTGAGCACGAGCATGCCGACGATGCCGACGCCTTCGACGAGCAGCAGCGTGCGAGCCGTCACGCGGGACTCGCGGGAGTTGACCGCCCAGACACCCGCGGCGGCCACGGCGGCAACGGCGAACCAGGGCACCCCCCAGGACAGGCCGAGAGCGTGCACGAAGGCTTCGGCGAACACCGCCGTGGCGGCCAGCGTGCACACAGCGAAGAACAGGTAGGTGCCGACCAGGGCGAATCCGCCGAAGAATCCGGCACGGGGACCAAGGGTCACTCCGGCCAGCGCGTAGACCGAGCCCGCGTGGTTGAAATGGCGCGTCAGCCGGACGAATCCATAGGCGACCAACGCCACGCCGATCAGGCCGAGGACGAAGACGAGCGGCACCGCCTTGCCCACCGTGCCCGCCACGCCCGCGCCGTTGAGCGCCATGGCGAGCGTGGGGCCCATGAGCCCGACGGACAGGGCGAGCGCTTCCCATAGTCGTAGTTTGCGAGGCGGGCGCAGTTGTTCCGGCATGGCACCTCCCGAGAGGGGGCGGAGTCGGGCCGGCGGTCGCGCGGCCCACTTCCCAGCATGAAATAGAACATTCATGGCGCCCGTCAAGAGTCAGGTTTGAAATTTTTGTTTCATTAGTCCATCGTGACCTGCCCCGCGATCTCCTCGACCTGCCGCAGGCGGGCCTCGCCGGCCTCGCCCAGCCGCTGGGTCACGCCCGCGACCACCGTCTCGATCAGTGCCATCGCCGGGACGAGGCTGTCGAACGGGCTCGGCGCCTCGACGCGGGCCGGAATGACGAGGTCGGCGACGTCCGAAGCGGGTGACAGCCAGGGATCGGTGAAGAGCACGATCTTGGCGCCCCGATCGTGCACGCGCCGCGCGAACTCCACGATGTCTCGCTGGTAGCGGCGATAGTCGAACACCACGACCACATCCCGGCGCCCCGCGTCCGCGCAGAACGCCGCCATGTTCTCCGGCCGCGCGTCGAGCACCCTCGTTGCCGGGCGGAGCAGCCTCAGGTGCAGGTCCAAATACTCGGCGAGGATGTGCGAGTAGCGGCCGCCGATCAGTGTGATCCGCCGCGTCGTGTCCGCCAGCAGCGCGAGGACCTCGTCGAGTTCGGCGTCGGACAGCGCGGCGAACGACTCGTCCAGCCGCTGACGGAAGGCCGCCGCCGCGGACAGCCTCAGGCCTCCCTCCCCGACCTGCTGGCCGAGCGTGAGCGGCGACGCCCGCCGGGCCTCGATCTCCTCGCGCAGCGCCTGCTGGAACGCCCGGTAGCCGGCGAAACCCAGTCCGGCCACGAACCGCACGACCGTCGGCGCGCTCACCCCCGCGCGCTTGGCCAGCCGCGCGGCCGTCTCCAGCCCGGCCGCCGGATAGTTGGCCAGCAGCATCCGGGCGACCTGCCGCTCTCCTGGTGATGCGTCCGCGAGGCTCCGTCTCACCCGCTCCGCGACCGAGACGAACACCTCCGCGCTCTCTTCAGTCATCGACGCCTCTCGATCAGGGTTGTCCCGCCCCTCATTCTGGCCGGTCGCCGAGCCTGTGGGGGTTCGCGTCGATGCCTCCGCGGCAGCGTGCCGCCGTACTTATGGCTACTGTCCGCCGAGCGGTGCCGTCTCGGTGCGGAGTTCGCACTTGAGGATCTTGCCGGTGGCGTTCATGGGCAGGCTGTCGCGAAGCTCGACCAGGCGGGGGTACTTGTAACCCGCCATGGTGTCGCGGCACCAGGCGACAAGGGTCTCCGCGGTGATCTCCGAACCGGGTACGGGAACGATGAATGCCTTGACCTCCTCGCCGTGGGTGACGTGGGGCACCCCGACGACGGCGGCCAGGCTGACGGCGGGGTGGGAGAGCAGCACCTCTTCGACCTCGCGTGGGTAGACGTTGAAACCACCTCGGATGATCATGTCCTTGGCCCGGTCGACGATGTAGAGCCAGCCGTCCTTGTCCCGGGAGGCCAGGTCGCCGGTGCGAAACCAGCCGTCACGCACGGGGCGTGCAGGTCGCCAACGGGCTGGTCTCCGACAGCCCGTAGCCTTCCCGGATGGACTTTCCGAAGCGGCGGCGGAAGCGCCGATGGCCGTGCACCGCCACCTCGCCCGATCCGGCGAGACGTTCTCATCGGTGCTCAACTCCACCCGCGTACAGCTCGCCCATCAGTACCTCGGCAACCAGAACCGCCCGCTCACCCAGATCGCGGAACTACTGGGATTCTCCGCCCTCAGCACGTTCTCACGCTGGTTCAGCGGCGAGTTCGGCTCCAGCCCGAAAGCCTGGCGCACGGCCCACCGCAACACCCACAGCCGCCACGAAGCGACATAGCGCTGAGGGGGCGCCCCTCGCGCGCTACAGGCCCCTTACGCCTGGCTGATCGGGCCGGCGAAGAGCTGGGCGGACACCTAGTTGGAGCGGGGCCGGAGCAGGTCTTCGACAAGGGTGTCCACCAGATCGTGGGGGATACTCGCCCCCGTCAGGGCGCGATAGACGATCGGGCCGACAAGAGCGTCCATCGTGGCGTCGGGGCCGAGGCTGGGTGAGATCTCGCCGGCGTCGATTCCACGCGCGAGCATGTCACGTTCCTGTTCACGGCGTGGACCGAGATAGCGCTGGTGGAAGCTTTTGGCCGTGTCGGGATCGTGCTGCGCCTGGGCGATGAGTGCGAGCAGGACCTTGCCGGCAGGGTCGCGGGTGAGGAATCCCGCGAAGCCGCGCAAGTAGCCACGGATGCTTTCTGCCGTGGGCTTGTCCGTAGGGACGGGAAAGCGCTTGTCGCTGTCTTCGATGAGCGTGTCAAGGAGGATCTCGACCTTCGAGGGCCACCAACGGTAGATCGTCTGCTTGGCGACGCCGGCACGACGCGCGATCGCCTCGATGGTCAGAGCGCCGAAGCCGTGCTCGACGAGCAGATCGTCCGCAGCATGAAGCACGGCTAGACGTGCGGCCTCGTCGCGCCGGGGGCCGGAGCGTGCCCTGCGGGGCTGAGAGTTCGCGGCGGGCATGCGGGACACATTACCCGTCAGCGGTGCCGTACATTTGTCTAGACGCGACGTTGCGTCTAGATTGAGAGGCCTACCGCGAAGGAGTGAATGTGTCCACCACGTCCAACCGCCAAGCTCTCATCATCGGAGCCTCTCGAGGGTTGGGGCTCGTCCTCGCCAACGAGCTCGCTCGACGCGGCTGGCGAGTCATCGCCACGACGCGCCGGAGCGGCGGCGAGCTGCAAGCGAATGCCCATGCCTGGAATGGACAGCTGAAGGTCGAATCGTTGGAGATGACAAGCTCCGAACAGCTGGCCGCTCTGCGCGAGCGACTGGCCGGCTGCCGACTCGATCTGCTCTTCGTCAACGCTGCGATCGACCGAGGTGATTTGCCCATCGACGAGGTCTCGACCGACATGTTCACCGAGGTGATGATCACCAACGCGTTGAGCCCGTTGCGCGCCCTTGAGGCCCTCCGCGGACTCGTCGCGCCCGGCGGCACCGTCGCGGTCATGTCATCTGAGCAGGGCAGCATCTCGCGAAACAGCGAGCCCGGCTTTGAGCTCTACAAGGCCAGCAAGGCCGCGCTCAACCAGCTGATGCGCAGTTACGCCACCCGCCATGCCGACGACGGACAGACCAAGCTGCTCATCGACCCCGGCCACAATCAGACCCAGCTCGGCGGACCCGACGCGCCCCTCAGCCCTCAGGAGAGCATCCCGGCCGTCGTCGACGTCCTCGAAGCGCAGGCCGGCGCCCCCGGCCTGCAGTTCATGGATCGCCACGGCGAGATCATCCCGTGGTAGAGCCCTTCACCGCTGGCTCTCGCTGTGGGACGACCGATGAGGGGCGGCGCGTACGTGCGCACGCGTCCCTTGCGGGCCGAACAGGATGAGAAGCTCGACCACGCCGCCATCGGCGCTGCCCAGCCAGTGCGGCAAGGACGTGTCGAACTCGGCTGCCTCACCGGCCGGCAACGTCAGGTCGCGCTCGCCGAGCACGAGCCGTAGCCGGCCGTTGAGCACGTAGAGCCATTCGAAGCCTTCGTGAGTCTGCGGGGTCGGTTCGAGTGGTTCCGGCTGGGCGGGGATGATCATCTTGAACGCGTGCACCCCGCCCGGTCGCCGGGACAGAGGCACGAAGGTCATCCCGAACCGGTGGATCGGCTTGAGGTGTATCCGGGGGTCGCCGGTGCGCGGGGCGCCGACGAGGTCGTCCAGCGGAACGTCGTAGGTACGAGCCAGCGGCAGCAGCAACTCCAGGGTCGCCCGGCGCTGCCCGCTCTCCAGCCGGGACAGGGTGCTCTCCGACACCCCGGTCGTCGCCGCGAGATCGGCGAGGGTGATGCCGCGGTCACGACGCAGCGCACGAAGCCGCGGCCCCACCGCGTCAAGCACGTCGTCGTCCGACTTGTGTTCCACGAGACCATCTTGCCAGAACCGCAAGTTTCCGTGCCAAATCGTGGCACGTCTGGCAAGACTGAGCGCTCACCGACAGAAGGAGCCTTGATGAGCGCCACCGATGCGGTCACGTTCTGGGACGGCGTCTACGCGGCCCGATCGGCAGCCATCGACCCGCGGCCGAATGCTCGCCTCACCGAGACGGTCACGGGTCTGTCACCTGGCGATGCGTTGGACCTCGGATGCGGCGACGGCGGCGACGCGCTGTGGCTCGCCGGCCAGGGGTGGCACGTCACCGCCGCCGACATCTCGGCCGTGGCGGTCGAGCGGCTCGCCGTCCTCGCCCGCTCACACGGCCTGGACGACCGAGTCACCACCGTGCGGCACGACCTGCGCACGTCTTTCCCACACGGCGAGTTCGACCTGATCTGCGCCCACTACCTGCACACCCCAATCGACCTGGACAGAGCAACCGTCCTGCGCTCCGCCGCGCACGCACTGCGCCCGGATGGGCGGCTGCTGATCGTCGACCACGGCTCGGCCGCGCCATGGTCGTGGAACCAGGATCCCGGCGTCCGGTATCCGAGCCCGCACGAGGTCGCCGCGGATATCGACATGGACCCGGCGACATGGACGGTCGAGCGGGCCGACACGCCCCACAGGATCGCGACCGGACCGGACGGGCGCACCGCCGAGGTCACCGACCACGTCCTGCTCATCCGCCGCACCACCTGACACACGGCGGCCGGCGCCGCTCCCGACGAAGGAAGGAGACCACTGTGCCCAGCACCACGCGCCGCAACCGCCGCGGCGACACCCCGCCGCCCCGGACCGGAAGCAGCGAGACCGAGACCCTGCGCGGATTCCTCGACTACCTCCGGACCTCGATCGCCGCAAAGGTCGACGGCGCGCCCGAACCGCAGGTGCGAACAGCCGCAGTGCCGTCAGGCACGAACCTGCTCGGCCTGCTCAACCACCTGACTTTCGTCGAACGCTCGATGTTCCTCGGGGACGACGTCACCGACTGGCAGGCGACGTTCCGGGCCGCACCAGCGGACAGCGTTGCCGACATCGTGGCCCGCTACCGAGAGACGGTCGAGCGCGCGAACGACGTGCTCGACGGGTGCACCGATCTCGATGCACCGGTTCCTCGACCGCGGCCGGGACGTCCCGCTCCCAGCATCCGCTGGGCACTCACCCACATGATCGAGGAGACCGGCCGGCACGCGGGCCACGCGGACATCCTCCGCGAACTGATCGACGGCGCGACCGGGCGCTGACTCCACCACTGCCTCCAGGACAGGAACACATGATCACCGCAACCCGGCCGTTGACGCGCCGCTTCCACCGATCCGCGCGCACGGTGGCGACCCTCACGCTCACCCTCCTGCTCGCGATCGGCGGCGCGGCCTGTTCCACTTCCACTTCGACTCCGACAGCCGGCGACGTTGCCTCCTACGCCGTCGTCACCCGGGGCGACCCGGAGTTCGAGAAGGCCTTTCGACACGAGTTCGCCGACATCGACGGTGTCCG
The DNA here is from genome assembly GCF_044457685.1 of Nonomuraea sp. NPDC050536. Taxonomy (NCBI): domain Bacteria; kingdom Bacillati; phylum Actinomycetota; class Actinomycetes; order Streptosporangiales; family Streptosporangiaceae; genus Nonomuraea; species Nonomuraea sp. NPDC050536. The sequence continues at coordinate 284,495 of NZ_JBITHD010000008.1, read as the reverse complement.
CATGCACTACGTGACCGGCGGCAGCGGCACACCGGTGGTGCTGATACACGGCTGGCCACAGACTTGGTACGGCTGGCGGCCGATCATGCCGGCACTCGCCGAACACCACACCGTCTACGCGGTCGACCTTCCCGGACTGGGCGACAGCACCGGCTCACCGACCGGCTACGACAAGGCCACCCTCGCGCGGTACGTGCATACGCTGATCGCCGGAAGGCTCAAGGTCCGGGACGCCGCCGTCGTCGGGCACGATTTCGGCGCCGCAGTAGCGTTTCAGTACGCCAGCCAGTTCCCCGACGACACCGCCCGCCTCGGCTACTTCGACCTGCCACTACCTGGGCCCGCGATCAATGCGTCCACATACCGCTCACTGAGCTGGCACATCGCCTTTCACTCCCAGCGACGAGTCCCCGAGGCGGTCGTAGGCGACGACGTCCGCGAGTACCTGGCGCTGTTCTATCCCCAGGTCTCGTTCGGCGGGACGGCGTTCGGCGGCACCTCAGATCGATCCCCGTTCACCGACGCCGAGATCAACGAGTACGCGCGAACCTACAGCAGGCCCATGGTCCTGTCGGGTGGCTTCGAGCTCTACCGCGCCCTCGACAAGGACGTCCGCGACACCGTGGCAGCAGCACCGGTACGTGTCCCGACCCTGCTCATGACCGCCCAGGGGCAGCTCGACGCGATCAGAGCCACAGTCGCCCCGCGACTGACCAACATCGTGCGGGCGGTGGACGTGCCGCACGCAGGACACTGGCTCGTCGAGGAGAACCCTCAGTTCGTCACTACGGAGTTGCTACGTTTCCTCGACGGATGATCCCGGGGCATGCCCTATGTCCCTCTCCTGGTTTCTCACCCACTATGGGCACATGACGCGTTACCGCCGGGTGGTCGAGGTGTACGCCGAGGGAGGATACGGATCGCCTACCTGTCGCAGCGCTACGACGTCGACATCAGCGTCCCGAAGGTCGTCACCGGCGGCTGGCACGGCATGTCCGGTGCCGCCCTGTTCGGCCCCGGCCGGGTGCTGCTCGGCGTCGTCATCGCCGACCCCGTCAGGTACGGCAGCGCCCGGCTGCACGCCCTGCCCGTGCGCAGGCTCCTGGGCGACCCCGCGTTCGCCCAGCTGATCGGCCCGGTGGACGTGGAGGAGGTGGAGGACCGCGGCCGGGTCACCGACCTCGACTCCGGCAGCTACCTGCAGCCGCCGTACCTGCCGGTGGCGGCCGGGTTCGCCGACGAGCGGGGCCTGACCGCCGACCTCGCCTCCGGCGTCCACGTCGAGCAGGCCTGGCCCACGCTGCTGGTGGTCGACTACCCCGACCGGCTGACCGACCCGGTGATCGCCCTGCTCAAGCGCCTCGGCGACCGGGTCCGCGGTCCGAGCACGCCGCCACCCTTGCCTCGCTCTCGCAGGCCCAGTACGCGCTGGCCGACCTGGCCGCGGCCGCGGCGACCGCCGTGCTGCGGCAGCAGCTCCCCGACCTGGACTTCCTGCTGGCCCAGGTGCTCGGCGTGCGCGCCGAGATCCACGCCCGCGAGGACGACCTGCCCACGGCCATCGAGCTGAGCGGCGAGGCCGTCGAGGCCCTGCGCGCGCAGGGTCCCGACGGCGCGGGCCTCCTGGCCATCGGGCTACGCCAGCTCGGCGGCTACCTGCTCGACGTCAACCTGCCGCAGGAAGCCGTGACCGTGCTGCGCGAGTGCTGGCGGAGATCCTGCGCGAGCTGGGCAGGACGCGCGAGGCCGTCGAGGCCGAAGCGGAAGCCGCCCGCTGGAGCTAGCCGCAGCTCCAGCGCCACCTTGCCGTCAGGTCCGCGCGGCCGCATTGTTCGACACGTCTGGGTGTATCACTCGGGATCTGGGTGAGCCGTCCTGAGATCCCGGCGCAGCCTGGCCGGGTCGACTTCGGTCACGGCTGTTTTTCCGTCCAGCTCCCAGCCCTTGCCGTACGCCGCGGCGAAGGCTTCCTCGCCCAGCGCGGCCCGCCCTCGGCGGGTGAGGTCGCGGACCTGCGGATCGGTGCGGTCGTGAGCGCCGCGCAGCCGGGAGGCGGCGCCGAGCAGGACGGCCGACTCGTGATGCCGCCCGTGCGCCTCGGCGAGCGCGGCCGCGTTCACCGCCACCAGCGACAGGATCGGCAGGTCCCGGGTCTCCAGCGCCGCCGCGTACGCCTTCGCCAGCACCTTCTCCGCGCCGGCCAGGTCGCCCAGCTCCAGGTAGAGCGAGGCCCGTACGCTGCCGACCAGCGTCCGCCCGTGGTCGCCGGGGAACGTGGTGTCGCCGTGCAGACCCCGTTCGGCGTTGTCGAGCAGTCGCCGCGCCCGGTCCAGGTCGCCGTGCCGCACCCAGAAGCCGGCCTCCCGCGCGTCGACCAGGATCAGCATCTCCTCCGAGGCCGCACGCCGGGCCCGGTCCCGGGTCGAGTCGATCATGGCGATCGCCAGGTCGGTGTCGCCGCGCCGCAGGTGCAGGTCGATCCAGCGCAGGTCCCTGTACACCTCGTCGCGGAGGCTGAGCGAGCCGAACTCGCCCGCCAGCGTCCGGGCCTCGCGCAGGTCGGCCAGCGCGCCGTCGAGGTCGTCGTCGTACCGCCGCAGCTGGGCGCGCATCGGCAGCGCGGTGGCCTGGCCCCAGCGGTCGCCGACCTGCCGAAAGCAGGCCAGGGCCGCCTCCACGTCGGTGCGCATCCTGTCGAGCTCGCCCGCGTTCTCGGCGAACTGGGCCCGGAACATGCGGGCCAGCCCGGACAACCACACATCGTCGCCCTCGGCCAGGTGGTCGATGATCGCGAGCTTGGTCTTCTCCTCCTGGATGAGCGCGATGAGCACGCCGTACGGACCTGGCAGCTCCGGGTACGCGAGCAGCCGGTCGGCCAGCTCGCGCAGCTGCGCCTGGTCGTCGGCGGTCATTCCTGGCTGGGTGCCGACCTGGTCGAACAGGTAGATCGCGTGGGCACAGTCGCGGACGGGCGTCGGCTCGCCGCCGGGCACCGCCAGTGCCTCGCCCAGCCAGTAGGCCGCGTCGGCGTGCTGGCCGAACATCTGCCAGTACCAGGTCAGGTTCAGGGCGAGCGCGACCGCGCCGGGGGCGTCGCCGGTGTCGCACCGCCGGCGCAGGGCGGCCAGCGCGTTGTCGTACTCGGCGCTGATGACTCGCCTGGCCGCCAGCTGGCCGGGCCCGCGCAGCTGCGGGTCGTATCGGGCCATCAGCTCGGCGAAGTAGCCCGCGGCCAGGTCGCGGACGGTGTCGAGGTCGCCCGTCTCGGCCAGGCGGCCGGTGCCGTACTCGCGCAGCGTCTCCAGCATGCGGTAGCGGCCCGGCTCGGGCGCCAGTTGCAGCAGCGACCGATCGATCAGGCCGGCGAGCAGCTCGGGGATCTCGGCAGCAGGTACGGCGGTGCCTGCGCAGACCGCGGTCGCCGAGGCCTGCGTGACGCCGCCGGGCAGGATCGAGACGCGTTCGGCGACCGTACGCTCGTGCTCGCTCAGCAACTCCCAGCTCCAGGCGATGACCGCGCGCAGCGTGCGGTGCCGGGGCAGCGCGGTGCGGCTGCCGGTGGTGAGCAGCCGGAAGCGGTCGGAGAGCCCGTCGGCCAGCTCGGGCAGCGACAGCGTCCGCAGCCGGGCCGCGGCCAGCTCCAGCGCCAGCGGCAAACCGTCCAGGCCGCGGACCACCCGCCGGACCTCGGGCAGCGTCGTCTCGTTCACGTCGAAGCCCGGGCGCACGGCCGCGGCCCGCTCGGTGAACAGGCGTATCGACGCCGCCCGCCGGGCCTGTTCGACGCCGTCGTCCGGCCCGGGCAGCGCGAGCGGGCCGAGCGGCACCAGCGCCTCGCCGTCGATCGCGAGGGGTTCGCGGCTGGTGGCCAGCACCCGCAGCCCGGCGCATCGAGATAGCAGTGCCGCGACCAGGTGGGCCACGGCGTCGATCAGGTGCTCGCAGTTGTCGACCAGCAGCAGGCTCTCCCGGCCGCCGAGATGGTCGGCGAGTACGTCCAGGTCGGAGCCCTCGACCCGCATCCGGGACTCGAACATCGCGCCGCCGCGCAGCCCGATCCCGGCGAGCACGGCCGCGCCGATTTTGGCCGGCTCGGTGACCGAGGCGAGGTCGATCATCCAGGCACCGTCGCGGTACTCGTGGCGGTGGCGGCGGGCGGCCTCGACGGCGAGGCGCGTCTTGCCGGCGCCGCCCGGGCCGAGCACGGTGACCAGGCGCCCGGCGGTGAGCAGCGTGTCGATCCGGGCGAGGTCGTCATCGCGGCCGATGAAGCTGGTCAGCGGCGCGGGCAGGTTACCCGACCCTTTACGGGCGTCCGGGGCGGGCCGCTCGGCGCGCAGCAGGCGCAGGTGGCGCTCGCGCAGGGCGTCGCCCGGGTCGGTGCCGAGGACGTCGGCCAGGGTTTCGCGGACCCGCTCGTACAGGGCCAGGGCCTCGGCCTGGCGACCCTGGGCGGCGAGCGCGTCCATGAGCAGCGCGGCCGCCCGCTCGTGGACGGGGTGCTCGGCGAGCAGGGCGGTCAGGCGGGCGGCGGCCGCGTCGGCACGGTCCAGGGACAGCTCGGCGTCGGCGAGGTCGGCGACGGCCTCGACCGAGGCGTGGGCCAGCCGGGTCGCGGTGGCGGGCGCCACCGCGGCGACGACCGTGGGCTCGGCCCCGGGACGGTCGCCCCACAGCGCCACGGCCTCGCCGAGCACGGCCGCCGCGGCATTCGGGTCGCCGGCGCGCAGGCGGTCACGGCCGGCGGCGGCGAGCTGCTCGAACCGCAGCGCGTCCACGTCGGCCGCGTCCACGTCCAGCCGGTAGCCGCCCGCGGCCTGCGCGACGTCGCCGGCCGAGCCGAGGGTCCGGCGCAGCCGCGAGACGAGGGCCTGCAGGGCGTGGGCGGGGCCGGCCGGCGGGTCCTCGGCCCAGATCGCGTCGACGAGGACGCCCTGCTCGACCGCGCGCCCGCCGGCGAGCGCCAGCCGTACGACCAGACCCTGCAACCGGGCACCCGGAACGGGCAGGACGGCGTCACCGCGAGACGCCTGAAAGGCGTCGAGCAGCGTGACACGAAGCCGCGCATCCCCGTCCATCTCCCAATCTTCGCGTGCGCACCTCGAGTCCCCAAATCACGGCAGGGCCTTCGCCACGCCACCATACGGGAGTGTCAGCGCCATGTGTGGCCCCGTCAGCGCCGTGTGTGCCCCGTGTGAGCGGCCCGCGTCAGGCTTTGCGTGCCTCAGAGAAGAGGCTTCGGAAGGGGAGTTCTCGTGCATGACGTAGTGATCGTGGGCGCCGGCCCGGTCGGTCTTTTCCTTGCCTGCGAGCTTGGCCTCGCCGGCTGCTCTGTCCTGGTGCTCGAGCGGGAGCAGGAGCCCCGCTCCCCGTGGAAGGCGGACCCGCTCGGCGTGCGGGGCCTGTCCGCCACGTCGGTCGAGGCGTTCTACCGCCGCGGGATGCTGCACCCGCTGCTGAAGGCGTCGGGCGTCAACGACTATCCCGGCGCGGACGAGCCGGCACCCCCTCGTGGCGTCGGCCACTTCGCCGGCATGATGCTCGATCCGGCCAAGGTCGACGTCGCCGCCCTGCCGTTCCGGCTTCCCAGCCCGGCGATGGAGGGCGTGATGACGAACCTCGAAGCGGTCGAGACGGTGCTGTCCGAGCGGGCGTCCAAGCTCGGCGTGGAGGTCAGGCGCGGCGTCACGGTCTCAGCCATCGCGCAGGACGATGAGATCGTGGTCGCGCAAGCCGGCGAGCACGAGTACGCGGCGCGCTGGCTCGTCGGCTGCGATGGCGGCCGCAGCGCGGTGCGTGGGCTCGCGGGCTTCGACTTCGTCGGCACCGAGCCGCAGCTCACCGGCTACGTCGTGCTCGCCACCATCGCCGATCCAGAGAAGCTGAGCCCTGGGTTCAATCTGACGCCGACCGGCATGTACCTCCGGACGCCCGCGAAAGGGTACATCGGCATGCTGGAGTTCGACGGCGGCGCGTTCGATCGCTCGCAGCGGCCGACTCGCGACCATCTCCAGGCGGTTCTGCGCCGTGTGTCCGGCACCGGCGTGACGCTGAGCGACGTCCATCTCGCCTCGAGCTTCACCGATCGGGCGATGCAGACGACGACGTACCGGAAGGGGCGCGTCCTGCTCGCGGGCGACGCCGCACACATCCACTCTCCCCTCGGAGCGCAGGGACTCAACCTCGGCATCGGCGACGCCATGAACCTGGGATGGAAGCTCGCGGCGACCGTGCACGGGTGGGCATCGGACGGGCTTGTCGACACCTACACCCGCGAGCGCCATCCGATCGGCGCCTGGGTGCTCGATTGGACGCGCGCCCAGGCGGCGGTGATGCGGCCGGACGCGCATGCCCAGGCGATCCAAGCAGTGATCCGCGACCTGCTCGGGACCCGTGACGGAACGACCTACGCGTTCGAGAAGATCTCGGGATCGTCGATCCGTTACGACCTTGGCAGCGAGCAGTCGCTGGTCGGCCGCAACGCCCCGGACCTTCGTCTTGAGGACGGCACTCGCCTCGGCGACCTGATGCAGGACGGACGAGGCGTCGCGCTTGACTTCAGCACGGACCGACGCCTGCACGGTTCGGCGATGGGCTGGGAGAGCCGGATACGGTATGCGGCCGGGCCGGCGAGAAACGACCTCGGATCAGGTGCCGTGCTTGTCCGGCCTGACGGCATAGTCGCCTGGGCAGGTGACCGCGACCCCGATCGTGAAGCGTTCGAGCGGGCCGCCGGCCATTGGTTCGGTAGTCCGGCGTGAAACTTCCTCTCCTCAACCGTGTTCCAGGAGCGCACATGACGATCACCCTCCGACCGGGAAGCACCGTGATGTTCACCGGCGATTCGATCACCGACTGCCAGCGGCTGGAGAGCGAACACGGCCTCGGGTTCGGCTACCCGCTGCGCATCGCGGGCGAGTGGGGACTCCGGCACCCGGACCGGGCCGTGACCTGGCTGAACTCCGGGATCGCGGCCGACAAGGTGATGGACCTCGAACCCCGGTGGCAGGCGGACGTGCTCGACGCGCGCCCGGACGTGGTGTCGATCCTCGTCGGCATCAATGACGTCGGCTGGCACACGTACGACCCGGACGGCTACGTGATCCCCGCGGAGGACTACGCGGCAGGCTACGACCGCCTGCTCGCGCCCCTCGCTGAGACCGGCGCCGACCTGATCCTCATCGAGCCGTTCCTCCTGCCGATTCGCGGCCGTATCGAGGTCGGCGACGCACACTTCGGCGTAGAGGACCTGAAGAAGTGGCGCGCCGACCTCGACCCCAAGATCCAGGTCGTGCGCGAGCTCGCCCGCAAGTACGGCGCGCACCTGCTCGCCGCCGACGGCATGTTCGCCGAGCTCGCCGTGACGACCGGGCCGGAGTACTGGGCTGCGGACGGCGTGCACCCGACGCCGGCCGGTCACGCCGCACTCGCGGCGGCCTGGCTGCGCCTGGTCGCGTGACCGTGCCATGGCGAGTACGACTCAACTGGGATCCAAGAGAGTCCCAAGCCCGCGCGTGTTCTATGAACCCCATGAGAAACAACATGTTCGCGGCCCGACGACTGCGCCGCGCCCTGGCTCTCGTTCTGCTGGCCGGCTCCGCGATGTTCACGGTTGGTACGACGACGAGCAGTCCCGCCTACGCATGGAACCCGGCCGACGACGGCTGGCACCGCTGCCTCATCGACGGTAAGTGGATGTGGTGCAAGGACTTCTAAACCCGAGGCGAGGCCGCCCTTCCCTCGCGGCTGCCTGATCGGTGTCGAGGTCGGCCCGGATGCTCTCGCGGCCGCGGGGCGCTGCGGCGACCTCGCCACCGGCGTCGCGGAGGACCGTATCGCCTACGCGTACGCGGCGTCCGCCGAGACCGGCTGGCTCACCCTTCCCGGGTACGACAGCGCCCCGCGCACGCTTCTCGAACACCTCGTCACGACGGTGGCCGATCTCGGGCTGATCGACGCGGCCCAGGCGGCGGCCATCTTCGGCCAGCCGACGTCGGGCGGATGAAGCCATGACGCGAGATCCCCGAGGCTCAGGGTGTGACCTCCTCCGCCCGGTGGCAGGCGACCGTGCGGCCGGTGACCTCGCGTGGCTCCGGGCGTTCGGCCGCACACCGGTCCATGGCGAGCGGACAGCGGAGCCGGAACGCGCAGCCGTCCGGGGCGGCGGGTCCCGTGCCGGCCGCGGGCGCCGGCGGTGACCCGCCCAGCCGTGGTACGGCGGCGCGCAACGCGGCCGTGTAAGGGTGCGCCGGGCGGGTGAGCAGCGTTCTGGTCGGGCCCGATTCCACGATCCGCCCGGCGAACATCACGTGCGACGTACGGCACAGCCGGTGCACCACGGCCAGGTTGTGCGTGATCAGCAGGTATCTCAGGTCGCGTTCGGCGGCCAGCGATTCGAGCAGGTCGAGGACGCGGGCCTGGACCGTGACGTCCAGCGCGCTGGTCGGCTCGTCGAGGACCAACGTGGTCGGCTCCACGGCCAGCGCCCTGGCGATGATCACCCGTTGCCGCTGCCCGCCGGAGAGTTCGTGCGGGCGCCGCTCCGCCAGCGCGGGGTCGAGGTCCACCGCGTCGAGCAGTTCGGCGATCCGGTCGGGCTTGCGATGGACGCGCAACGCCTCTCTGAGGGACGCGGCCACCCGCATCCTGGGGTTCAGCGCCTCGCTGCCGTCCTGGAAGACCGGCTGCACCGCGCCGCGGAAGCCGATCCGGTCCATCGCGGCCACGTCCCGCCCGCCGTACGTCACCCCGCCGGACATGGGTGGGAGCAGGCCGAGCAGGGCCCTGGCCACGGTGGTCTTGCCTGAGCCGCTCTCGCCGATCAGGCCGACGCCGCCCGCCGTGACGTCCAGGGTGACGCCGTGGACGACCGCGGCGCCGCCGTACCCGAGGGTGAGGTTCTCAGCTTTGAGCATGGTCGGCCTCCTCGGGCAGCGCGGGGATCGCGGCGATGAGTTCACGCGTGTACGGCGAGGCCGGAGCGGTGAACACCGCCGTGGCCGGCCCCGACTCGACGACCCGGCCCTGCTTCATGACCGTGACGTGGTCGGCGATCGCGGAAACGAGGGCGAGGTCGTGCGAGACGAGCAGCACGGTCAGGCCGCGCTCGTCGTGCAGGCGGCGCAGCACGTTCACCACCTCGGCCTGGACGGTGACGTCGAGCGCACTGGTCGGCTCGTCGGCCAGGATGACCTCGGCGCCGAGGGCGAGCGCGACCGCGAGAGCGAATCGCTGGGCCTGCCCGCCGGACACCTCATGGGGATAGCGCCGCAGCACCGACGCGTCGAGCATCACGTCGCGCAGCGCGCCCGCGGTGCGTTCCGCCGCCGCCGCGCCCTTGATCCCGTGCTTGGCGAGAGTACGGCGGAGCACGGCGCCCAGGCGCATGGTCGGGGTGAACGCCCCCTGCGGGCTCTGCATGACCAGGGCGATCTTCGAACCGCGCAGGCCGTCGGCGCCGTCCTTGGTCACGTCGACCCCGCAGGCCCTGATCGAACCGCTGACCTCGGCGTGGTCGAGCAGGCCGAGGACGGCCATGAGCGTGGTGGTCTTGCCGGAACCGCTTTCCCCGACGATCGCCGCGCAGGTCCCGGCGGCGACGTCCAGCGCGGGCACCGCCGCGATCACCTGGTCGCCGATCCTGACCTCCAGGTCCCTGATCTCGATCATCGCGTCCTCTTCCTGTGCGGGTCGAGCGCGTCCCGCATCCCCTCACCGAGCACGTTGAACGCGAACGCGGTGACCAGGATGGCCAGACCCGGGAAGGTCACCACCCACCAGTTCGTGGTGAACAGGGACTGCCCCTGCTCGATCATCAGCCCCCACTCGGCCGTCGGCTCCTGCGCGCCCAGGCCCAGATAGGACAGCGCCGCCGCGGTCAGGATGACCCCACCCGCGTCCAGCGAGAACTGGACCAGCACGGGCGTGAGCGAGTTGGGCAGCACGTGACGCAGGACGATGCTCGGCGTGCCCACGCCCAGGCAACGGGCCGCGTCCACGAACCCGCGCGCGGCCACGGACTGGGCCACGGACGCGGTCAGCCGGGCGTACCACGGCCACCAGGTGGCGGCGATCGCGATCACCACCGTGTTCACGCTCGGCTGCAGCACCACGGCGGTGGCCAGGGCCAGCAGCAGCGCGGGAAAGGCCAGGAAGATGTCGGTCACCCGCATGATCACGTCCCGGAGCCAGCCCGTCGAGTAGCCGGCGACGACGCCCAGGGTGACACCCACCAGCGCGGACAGGACGAGCACGGCGACGGCGACGAAGAGGGAGGTGCGCGCGCCGTACACCACTCGGGTGAGGATGTCCCGGCCGACCGCGTCGGTGCCGAACCAGTGCTCGCCGCTCGGCGGCAGCAGGCTCCGCACCGGGTTCGGTTCGGCGGGTGCCAGGAGCAGCGGGCCGATCACGGCCGTGAGCACGATGACCACCAGCAGCCCGATCCCGACGCGCGCCAGGAGGTCCAGGCGGGGGTTCCGGGTGCGGCGGAGAAGGGTCAGGCGGGGGTTCCGGGTGCGGGGGAGAGGAACACTGCGTGTCATCGTTGCCTCGCTCGTGGGTCGATCACGCCCTGGAGCAGGTCCACGACGAGGTTGGCGAGCACGTAGAGCAACGCGACCAGCAGGGTGACGCCGGCGATGGCCGGGATGTCCAGACTGCGGATCGAGTCGGCCGCGTACCGGCCGAGACCGGGCCAGTTGAAGATCGCCTCGACCAGGAAGCCGTTGACGATCGAGTAGGCGAACACCAGGGCCACCAGCGACAGCAGCGGGTTCAGCACCGGGCGGAGCGAGAAGCGGGTGAGCACCTCCGTCCGGTTGAACCCCAGCGCCCTGGCCATCCTGGCGTGGTCCTGGCCGGATTCCTCGATCAGGGCCGCCCTGGTGAGCTGGGCGACCACGCCCGTCGGGTAGGCGGCCACGACCAGCGCGGGCAGGATCAGGTGGTGCAGCGTACTGGTCAGGATCGGCCAGTTCCCGGTGATCAGCGCGTCCACGGCGGTGATGTTCGTGTAGACCGTGAGCGGGCTGGTGGTGTCGAGCGTGCTGTCGTACTCGCCGGCGACCGGGAACCACCGCAGCCCGCTGGCGAACACGGTCTGGATGGCGAGCGCCAACCAGAAGACCGGGACGGACACGGCCAGCATCGTGCTCAGCCGTACCGTGAAATCCAGAAATTTCGCCCGGTACCGGGTGGCGGCGATGCCCAGCGGGATGCCCACCACGATCGCGATGAGCAATGCGGCGCCCACCAGCTCCAGCGAGGCGGGGAAGGCCAGCGCCAGGTCGTCGGCCACCGGCTGCCGGGTGTGCAGGCTGGTGCCCAGGTCGCCGGTCAGCAGGTCCCGCGCGTAGGTCAGCAGCTGCATCCAGAGCGGGTCGTCGAGGCCGAACCGTTCGCGCGCGGCGGCCAGCTCGGTGGCGCTGGCCTTGGGCCCGGCGAAGGCGACGGCCGGGTCGCCGGGCAGCAGCCGCGTGATCACGAAGGTGAGCGCGACCACGCCGGCCACGACCAGGAGCGCCTGGCCGAGCCGGCGGATCAGATGGCGCAGCACGCTACTTGCCCGGCTTCAGGTCGTAGGCGAACACGACGCTCGGGTAGGCCGGGTTGTCCACGTAGCCGCTGACCCCGGCGGCGTAGGCCCTGCGGTAGCGCTGAACGTACGGCACGGCCACCGCGGCCTGCTCCTGGATGATCTGCTTCTGCAGGTTCGCGTACGCCGTCTCGGCCTTGGCCCTGTCGGTCGCGGCCAGCCCGGGCAGCGCGTCGATCTCCTTGTCGATCGTGTCGTCCTTCAGGTAGGACAGGTTGAACGACGGCGGGTCCATGCTGCGGAAGACGTTGAGGAACCAGGAGTAGGCGTCGGCGTAGTCCGGATACCAGTACATGACGAACAGGTCCTGCCGCTTCTTGCCCTTGCCCTGGTCCCACTGGGCGTTCCAGGACAGCGGGGTCGCGTTGAGCTTCACGTTGAGCTTGGCCAGCGCCGAGGTCAGCAGCGTGGTGAGCAGCTGCTGGTCGCTGTCGCCCTGGGCGTAGGTCATGGTCAGCGTCAGCTGCTTGCCACCAGGGCCGTACCCCGCCTCCTTCAACAGCGCCTCCGCCCCGGCCAGGTCCTGCTTGGGCGTCAGGCCGGCCGCGTGGCCGAGCAGGCCCTCGGGCACCAGCCCGCTCGCCGGCGCGATCGCGCCCTTGGCGGCCGCGACCAGACCGTCGTAGTCGATGGCCTGCTGCAGCGCCCTGCGCACCTTGACGTCCATGGTGCCGGTGTTGAACAGGACGAGCAGGTTCTGGAACGAGGGCGTCTCGGAGGTCTGCAGCCCGGCCGCCTTGGCCTGGTCGAACAGCTGCGGCCCGAGCCGTTCCGCGTAGGTGACCTCGCCGCGCTGGAGCAGCTGCCAGGTGGTGGTCTCCTGAGGGCTCACCCGGAACCGCATCGTCTTGTAGTGCGGGCCGTCCCAGCCGCCCCAGTAACCGTCGAACGCCGTCAGGGTCAGCTCGACCTCGCGCCCCTTCTGCCAGTCGCCGATGACGTAGGGGCCGGTGCCGCCGTCCTGCTTGCCGCCTGCGAGGTCGGCCGCGGTGTCGTAGATGTACGCCCCGTAGCCCGAGGAGGCGATCAGGTCCAGCGGAGCCGCCTGGGACAGGGTGAACTCCACCGTGGTCGGGTCCACGACCTTGATCGACTTGACCGCGTCCCAGATGTAGGCGGCGTACCCCTTCTTCTTCCTGGTCCGCTCGATGGCCGCCTTGACCGCATCGGCGTCCATGGTCTTGCCGGTGTGGAACTTCACGCCCTCACGGAGCTTGAAGGTCCACTTCCTGCCGTCCGCGTCAGCGGTCCACGACGTCGCCAGCCGCGGTTCGACCTTCTTCGTCGCCGGGTTGTACTTGGTCAGCGTCTCGTAGATGTTCTGCAGGGCGATGATCTCGTTGGACGAGGAGGCGGCCGGGTCCCAGTCGGTGATCACGTCCAGGTTGGACGCGTACACGAACGCGCTGTCGCCGGCCTGCGACGCCGGCTGATTCGTCTGCGCGCCGCGCACCTTCCCGCCGCCGCAGGCCGAGATCGCCAGTCCGGCGGCCAGCAGCGCCGCCACGGCCCGAGTTGTCGTGCGCATTGGCCCTCCTAGAGTTCTCCCAGCGGCCCGGCCGCCTTGATCTGGACCCGCAGCGCGGGCTCCGGCAGGTAACTCAGCGGGATCTCGGTGATTTCCACGATCTCCACTGCCGAGGGGGCGGCGCCTGCCTGCACCGCACGGTTGCGCGCGGTCTCCGACGCCTCGTCGATCGCCTCCCTGCGGCCGGGTCCGGCCGGGACAATCGTCTCGATCGAGCCGCTGACCAGGGCGATCGCGGCGCCAACGGCGTTGGCCACGTTGCCGTGGGCCGGCCGTACGACCTCACTCACGCCGGGCACCTCATCGGGGACGAGGAATGCGCCGCCGCCCACCACGACCAGCGGCAGGTCGCTCTTGCCGAGCGACATCCGGTCGACCGCGTCGGCGATCTGCTCGTCGGTCAGCTTCAGCGCCGCGGCCAGCTCGGCCGGGGGTCTCACCGACCCCATGGAGGTACGGCCCGCCGCCACGGCCGCGTCCGTCAGCGTCGGGGTGCCGCCGCCGAAGACCAGCGCCTCGGTAGTGATCCGGTAACCGACCGAAGCGCTGGAACCGAGGATCGTGCCGCCACCGAGGGCGAGGGCGAGGATGTCCGGCATCCGGAAGTTCGTCCGCACGCCACCGATCTCCACCCCGGCGGACGACACTCGCGGGAACCCGTTGACCAGCACGCCGAGGTCGGTCGACGTGCCGCCCACGTCGGCCACGATCGCGTCACCCAGGTCCGACAGGTAGGCCGCACCCCTGATCGAGTTGGCCGGTCCTGATCCGATGGTGAGCACCGGGTAGCGGGCCGCGTAGTCGACGGTCATCAGGGTGCCGTCGTTCTGCGCGAAGTAGCGGTTGACGTCCAGGCCGTAGGAGTCCAGGACGTCCCGCAGCGCGTCGTGGACGTGCGCGGCCACCTGGTAGAGCGCGGCGTTCAGCACCGTGGCGTTCTCGCGTTCGAGCAGGCCGAGCGCGCCGATCTCGTGGCTCAGCGAGACCGCGACCTGCGGCCCGAGCTCCTCGGCGGTGATCTCCGCGGCGCGCAGTTCCTGGTCGGGGGCGGCCGGGCTGAACACCGAGGTGAACGCGACCGCGTCGGCGTGCCCGGCGACCGTGGCGAGGAAGCGGCGCAGCCCCTCCTCGTCCAACGGGGCGATCTTCCTGCCGTCCACGTAGTTGCCGCCGCCCAGCACCGCCGTGCGCACCACGGTGGCCTCCCGCAGGTCGGCGGGCCAGGATTCGAGCGGGGGCACCGCGGTGGAGGAGGGCGCGGCGAGCCGTACCGCGGCCACCCGGCCGAGCCGGTGGCGCTCCAGGATCGCGTTGGTGGCGTGGGTGGTGCCGAGCATGACCCAGCCCACCCGGTCGCGGTCCGCGCCCAAGCTGTCGAGCACCTGCTTGATCGCCGCGCGCATCCCGGTGGTCACGTCCGCGCTGGTCGGCTGCTTGGTGCTGGCGATGATCCGGTTGGCTCTGTCGAGGACGACAGCGTCGGTGTTGGTGCCCCCCACGTCCACCCCGATCCGCAGGTCACGCATGGCACTCCTCCACCGGGACGTAGTCAATGTCGTAACCGAAGGCCGACGGGCCCGCCGTACGCAGGCCGGCCGAGGTACGCCAGAGCGGCGCGCACGGCCAGGCCAGGACCATCACCCGCATCCCGTAGCGGAGCGATTCGGTGGAGATGGCCTCGGCGGTCTGGTTGTCCACGATCGAGATCAGGTCCGGCACGCTGGCCCTGACCCTGCCGTCCTCCAGCGCGACCAGGTTCTCGTTCTGGATCTCGATGCGGAGCAGGCGGCCCCTGCACTCGCCGATGCCCTCGATGACCACGCTGCCGCGGACGAACCCGCCGCCGGTGCGCCGCTCGATGTCCACGAGCTTGCCGGTGATCAGGCTGACCGCGCCCAGTTCCGCGCGAAGGGCCTCGACCGGGTCGGCCGCGCCCTCCACGGCCCGGCCGAGCGCGATGGCCCGGCTGGGGGTGCCCTCGATCACCGCGCCGCGCATCTCCCCGGCAGTGAGGACGTAGTCGGCCATGATCGCCGTGCTGCCCATGGCCACGCACACGGCCCGGGCCAGCGCTTCGGACCACAGCCCGTCCACCGGGCGCAGCGTGGCCACGTTGCCCTGCACGTCCGCCATGACGACCAACCCGGGGTCGCGGCCCGCGACGTACATGGACACCATCTGAACCTCGGGGAAGGCACGGCCCATCCCGTCGGCGTCGAGGAGCGGCAGGCCGAGGGAGGCGGCCAGGGCCACCGGTTCCACGCCGTTGCCGCCGCCGATCTCCGAGGCCATCACCGCGACGACCGGCTTGCCGAGCGTCTGCTCCACGGTGTCGCGGATGAGGGCGGCCTCCCGGCCGCTGGGCAGCATCTCGCCCGACACCGTGGGCGCGCCGATCGCGCCGAGCGGCAGCACCAGGCCGTCCGTCGGCAGCTCGTCGAGTGTGACCAGCGGGACGTCGCCGTGTTCGCGCAGCGCGGCGGTGGCAGAGAGCGCTGCGGAGGCGACCCCGCCGCCGCCACCGGTGCCGAGTATCGCGCACCCGAACGTGAGATGAGGGATGTCGGCGGGGGTCACCCGCTTCCGGTCGTGCATGGCGACCAGCATGCTCGGACCTCGATGGCCGGAAATAGTCTGCGGCGCACAACATTTCGGGACTTAGTGTGATGAGCAGATAAGCTCCCGTCCGTGGAGCGCATCTCCGCTCTTCTCGAGAGCGAGCACCTCGGCCTGCGGTTGCTGGCCGGTCCCGAGCGCGGCCCCTCGATCGTCGCGGTTACCGCGATCGATGCGCTGTCCGCGATCCGGTACGCCCAGGCGGGCTCCTGCGTCGTGGTGTCCAACCGGCTCACCGCCCGGGCCCTGCCGTACCAGCTCGACGTCGCGGTACGGCATGCGGCGCAGCGCGGGATCGCGGGCCTGGTGCTGGTCGGCGCGACCGCCCTGCCGATCACGACCAGCATGCTGGCCGACCGGGCGGGGCTGCCGGTCCTCGGCATCCCAGGCGAACGCGACGTCGCCGACGTACTCCTGCAGATCGACCGGATCATCCGCAGCGGCGCCGCGGAGTCCCTGGCCAGGGCGCTGGAGGCGATGGCCGTCGCCGCGGAGGCGGAGGAGTCGGGCGACCTGGAACGCCTGCTCCGCGACGTGGGCGCCGTCCTCACCGCCGACCTGCGCCTGGACGGGGAGAGGGTCACCGCCTCGGCGGACGACGACGCGGTGCGCCTGGTTCTCCCCGCGGTGGACGCCGCGGTGACCAGGATGCGGGCCGCGTCCCTGGCCAGGGAGCTGGCCCCCGGTCAGATGCGTTCCGACCTGCTCATCGAACTCGTCGTCGCCGACCGCGCCCAGGCGAGCCGGCTGGCCGAACGCGCGCGCATCCTCGGCCTGCCGGTGGACGGCCGGCACATCGCCCTCTGGATCGACGCCCACATGGACGACCTGGTCGAGCGGCGCGGCCTGCTGGACGCGATCAGCATGCGGGTGCTGCGCAACCCCCGTACCTCCGCCGGCTACTGGAACGTCGCCCCGGTCGAGGACGCGCTGCTGGTCACCTGCACCTCGACGGCGAACCTGGCCGACGCCGGGCTCTCCCGCGCCGCCGACGACCTGGCCCGCGTCCTGCGCGAACGCCATCCCGGCCGGCCGCTGCACTGCGGTGTCGGTACGGCGCAGCCCGGCCTGCCCGGGTTGCGCACCTCCGTGGCCGAGGCCAGGGCGGCCTGTGCCACCGCGGTCGCCAAGAACACCGCGGTCGCGCACTTCGACGCCACCGGCATCCAGCGCGTCCTCGCCGAGGTGGCCGCCTCACCGATCAGCCGCAAGGTGGTCGACGACCTGCTCCGCCCGCTGGACGCACTCGGTGAGGAGCAGGGACGCCAGGCCGTCGCCACCCTGGCCGCCTTCCTGGACTGTGGGCGCTCGCCCCGGCTTGCCGCCACCCGGCTCAATCTGCACTTCAACGCCGTGTCCTACCGGATCAGGAAGATCGTCACCATCCTCGACTCCGACCTCGACGACCCGGACACCCGCTTCGCCCTGCACCTGGCCTGCCGTCTCCGCCTCACCGCGCCTTGGTGAACACGGACAGGGACAGGCCGGCGGCATCGCTGGTGATCGTGTGTTCTGCACCCCTGAAGAGGACTCCCGACAGCGTGGCGGTGATTCCCCGAGGAACCGCGGCGTCCTTCAGCCGAGGGCCGGTGCCGTCCGGGGTGTAGCCGAACAGATCACTGATGACGACGTCGGCGAACTTGCCGCCGCAGAGGTTGTTGAAGACCTGCAGGCTGTCAGGTGACGCCACGACGGCGGAGGAGCTGTCGTCGGGCATTCCATCGCCGGCCTGGAGCTGGTGAGCCTGACCGAAGGGACCCCGGCTGGTCACACCGGAGAATCGCCGCAGCAGCGCGAGGAACGCGGGATAGTCGCCGAAGCGCGCGAAGGTCTGGGCGGTGAGCGCGGGCCAGGAATCGTACGCGCCCTCGGTGCCGTGGTCCGCACGGTCGACCGGCGCCAGGGCGTCGTCGCGGGACAGCGCGCGCATCCAGTCCCCGGCCAGGAGCTCGGTGGCCACGAAGTTCTGCATGGCGGTCTTCTGCTCGACGGACAGCGACGGGGCGAGCAGATTCCCCGCGATCACGAAGTCCACGACGGTCCGCACTGGCACGAGGGTGCCGTCTGCGTGCCGGCAACGCCACACCCCGCCGTTCCGGCTGTCGTAGAGCTCGAAGACGTCGGCGAGGAGGGCGTCCGCCTCGCCGGTGAGGACGTCAGCGGCCTCGGGTTCGCCGGCCCGGCCGCACAGGTCCGCGACCTGCCGCAACATCCACACGTTGGCCGCGTTGAACGACGGCACCTGGTTGATGTAGTTCGGCAGGACTTCCAGAAGGTTGTGGTCCGCTCCGTAGTCGGCCAGGGACTGCCCCGTCCGTACAAGCTTCCGCCAGTATGTGGCGATGGCCTTCAGCTGGTGCAGGACAGTACTGGTCTCTCCGTCGGCGATGATCGCGGCGTCCAGCGCGGAGCGGTCGCCGCTGTAGTTGACGTAGTTGAGGATCGTCGTGAAGACAGTGAGGTCGTTGGCGCTGTACCACGGGCCGACCAGTCCGCCCTGGACGCAGTCCACGGCGTATCCGTCGTGGATCCCCTGGGTGAGCCAGTACATGGCCTGGGCTCTCAGCACGGTGGGATCGAGCAGAGCCAGGACGACCGAGCAGTAGGAGGTGTCCCAGAAGTAGGTGAGTGTGTTCGCCCACTCGGGGGCACCGGTGACGTAGACGCGGTCGAAGCCGTTGTAGCCACCCGGCGCCCGACCCAGAACGTCGTTGAAGTCAGCGCCGAGATTGGTGCGCTCGCTGCACAGGACCGACAGGACGCTCATGTAGTACAGCCGGCTGACGGCGTCGTCGTCAGTGGTCAGGACCGGCAGCGATCCCGAGTAGTGGGTGTTGCCGGGGGTGAAGGCGTCCTGCCAACGCTTCTCCCACCCTGCGTGGACGGCGTCGAATGCCTGCTGGAACGACCCGGCGGTGGCCTCAGCGTCGGCCAGGACGACGCCGCCGTCGGATACGGACGCCAGCGGCCTGCCGGTCGAGGTTTCGCCGAACGCCACGACGATGTCGATCGTCACTGTCTCGGTCGCTTGGTTGTGCACAAAGATGCCGTCGCTTCCGAGGGTGAAGGGGTTGGTCGAGTGGCGAACGTGTCCGGACAGGAAGGGGTGGCCAGAGCGTAGATCCGCCGGGTTGGGAAATCAATACTGGACGAAGTTATTAATTTCCGCTTAGGTTGGCGCCGTGCTACCGAACCGCTCGAGGCCGCTGGTCTCCGCACCGGCGGAAACCGCCATCCTCGCCCTGCTGCTGGCCGAGAGCCCGCTCAGCCGGGTCGAGTTGGCCCGCCGTACAGGCCTGTCCTCGACGGCTGTGACCAAGGCCGCCCGGCCGCTCATCGACGACGGCTACCTGCACGAACTCCCCCCGGAGCGCACTGCTCCTGGGGCCGGCCGCCCGGTGAACCCGCTCTCCGTCACCTCGGATCGGGAGTTCTTCGTGGGTGTGAAGATCAGTGCCGACACCCTCTACGGCACGGTCTGCGACCTGCGGGCCCAGATGCGCACCACCGCGAGCCGCCCACTGGGCGACCGCAGCCCGGCGGCGGTGTGCGACCTGCTTGCCGACCTGGTCGCCGAACTCCTGGACACCAAGCCCGAGTACCGGGCCCGTACCCGGCACCTGGGCATCGCGGTCTCCGGCGACGTCGACCGGACCCGTGGACGCGTCCGCTACTCGGTGCTCCCCGGCTGGCGCGACGTGCCGCTGGCCGAGATCGTGGCCGAGGCGACCGGCCTGACCGTCACGATCGAGAACGACGTCAAGGCCCTGACCGTCACCGAGCACTGGTTCGGCGAGGGCATCGGCACCGAATACTTCGTGCTGGTCACCATCGGCGCGGGCATCGGCTCCGGAATCGTCGTCAACGGTGAACTGGTCATGGGCGCGTACGGCGTCGCCGGCGAGATGGGCCACATCAGCGTCGACCCGTCCGGCCCCCGCTGCCACTGCGGCACGGTCGGCTGCGTCGAGGCGATCGCCTCCAGCGACGCGATACTCGGTACCGTCCGCCGCGCCACCGGCAGCTCGGACCTCGACTTCGACGGCGCGGTCCGGCTCGCCCGCGCTGGAGACCCCGCCGCGCAGGGCGCCTTCGCCCGGGCCGGCCACGCCATCGGTGTCGGCATCGCCAGTCTGGTGAGCCTCATGGGTCCCGAGCGTGCCGTCGTCACCGGCGAAGGACTCGACACCTACGACCTCTTCGGAGCGCACATCATGGAGGCCTACACCGCGCACTGCTTCAAAGCGGCCGCGAAATGCCCGCTGGTCCTGCGTCCCCTCGCCTGGGAGGAGTGGGCCCGCAGCGCCGCCGTCGCCGGCATCCAGGCGCTCTTCCCCTGAGGAATCGTCACCACCCCGATCCCGCACAGCCGGGATCCCGATCACCGGCCCGCGCCTCCGGCGTGACCGGCGCCCGTCACCGCCTGCCAGCCGTGAACGTCGGACGCCGGCCATGCCGGACAACACCCCGTACCCCCACATCCCACCCCCAAGGACGCGAAATGAGCGCACAGAGAGCCCAGCTTAGCCGCAGAGGATTCCTCGGCGGATCCCTCCTGTTCGTCGCCGGAGCAGCGATCGGCTGCACGACCAGCCCGACCGGCGGCGGTTCCTCGTCCGGGGCGAAGACCACCCTGAACCTCTGGTCCCACGCCTACGGAGAGGCCGGCACCCAGCAGGCCCTCACCCGTTACGCCACCGAGTTCACCAAGGCCAACCCGGACATCGCGGTCAAGGTCACCTGGGTTCCCGGTGACTACGCCAGCAAGCTCAACGCGACGCTGCTCACCGATGCCGCCCCGGACGTCTTCGAGATCGGCGACTTCAACGAGGGACTCGCCAGGCGCGGTCAGATCGCGGCGCTGGACGATCTGTACGGCAGCGCCAAGTCCGACTTCAACGAGGGCGATCTCGACCTGGTGACCATCGACGGCAAGCTCTACGGCATCAAGTCCATCGACGACGTCATGATGCTCTACTACCGCAAGAGCGTCCTCGCCAAGGCCGGGATCACCCCGCCGGACAGCTTCGATGCGCTCGTCGCCGCCGCCAAGGCGCTGACCACCAAGGACAACAAGGGCCTGTACGTCGGCAGCGACGGCATCGGGGACAGCCCCTCACTGGCTGTGTTCTCCAACGGCGGCGACCTGGTCACCGACGGCAAGGTGGCCTTCGCCTCCCCGCAGGCCGTCGAGGCGGTGACCGGCCTCAAGCGCCTGCATGACGACCGCTCCCTGCTGCTCGGCTTCACCACTGACTGGTGGGACCCCGCCGCCTTCGCCCAGGGCGTCGTTCCGATGCAGTGGTGCGGCCTGTGGGCGATGCCCGCGATCTCGACCGCGCTCGGCGACGACTTCGGCGTCCTGCCCTGGCCCGCCTTCAAGTCCGGCGGCGCCCCGGTCGTGCGTGTCGGTGGCTGGACCAGTTGCGTCAACGCCAAGGGCAAGAACCTGGAGGCGGCCAAGAAGTTCGTCAAGTGGCTCTGGGTCGAACAGACCCAGCTGCAGAAGGACTGGTCCGAGAGCTACGGCTTCCACGTCCCGCCGCGCAAGTCCGTCGCCGCGACGGCCGACAAGCTCACCCAGGGCGCCGCCAAGGAGACCGTCGAGCTGGCTGCCAAGTACGGAAAGCACAACCCGAACACCTGGGACAGCGCGGTCAGCACCCCGTTCGCCGCCGCCGCCACGAAGATCGCCGCAGGGAAGGGCGACCCCGCCCAGCTCCTGGCGGATGCGGCCAAGCAGGCCCAGGCCGCGGTGGACAAGCAGCGGTCCTGATGAACACCACCTCGGACACCACCGTGCGCTCCGAGCGAGTCGGGGGGGGGGGGGGGGGGCCCCGGGCGGGGCGCGCCCCCCCCCCCCCCCCCCCCCCCCCCGGGGGGGGGGCCCCCCCCCCCCCCCGCGGGGGCCCCCCGCCCCGACCCGCAGGGCCGACCGACGTGCGTGGGGGGCGTTCGCCCTGCTCGTCGCCCCGATGCTGATCGGCCTCGGCGTCTTCAAGTACGTCGCCATCGGCTGGAGCTTTCTGCTCAGCCTCAGTGACGCCCACGGCACCATCGCGCTCGGCCACTGGGTCGGGTTGGACAACTACCGGGAACTGCTCTCCGACGCCGCCTTCCGCGGCTCGCTGGTCCAGATCCTGCTGTTCACGGTGTTCATCGTGCCGGTCACCTTCGCCGCCTCGCTCGGCCTCGCTCTGCTGGTGTACCGGGTCCGGCGTGGCCGGGCCGTAGTGCGGACCGCGTTCCTGATCCCCGCCGCCGTCTCGTACGTCGCGGCCTCGCTGCTGTGGAAGATGTGTCTGTTCAACGGGCTGCCGGGGGGCATCGCCAACATGATCGGCGGCTGGTTCGGGATGGAGGCCGTCCCCTGGCTGCAGACCACCTCGCCACCGCTGTACTGGGTCGTCGTGGTGACCCTCCGGCTGTGGCTCCAGGTCGGCTTCTACATGGTGCTCTTCCTGGCCGGCCTGCAGGCTATCCCGAAGGCGACCTACGAGGCCGCCGCTCTGGACGGCGCGACCGGACTGAGCCTGCTGCGCCGGATCACCCTGCCGATGCTGCGCAACACCTCGGTGGCCGTGCTGTTGCTGCAGTTCATCGCCGCCTTCCAGGCATTCGATGAGTTCTACAACCTGTTCAGCAGCGGCCTCTCCGGGTCGGGCACCGCTCCCGTGAAGACCCCGCTGGTCTATCTCTATGACACAGCGATGGGCGCCCAGAATTACGGCCTCGGATCGGCCGGGGCCTTCGTGCTCACCGCCCTCATCGTCGCCGTGACCCTTCTCCAGGGCCGGATCACCGGCTTCGGCAAGGGCGAGGGGTGAGCGCCATGAGGACCATGCGACATCTGCCGCAGACTTTGCGCCGCTCCGGGCAGGGCGCGCTGGCCGGCCTGCTGACGCTGGTGTTCCTGACCCCCTTCTACGTGATGCTGCGCAACGCTCTGATGGACTCCCAGAGCCTGACGGCGCCGCGCTGGACCTGGTGGCCGTCGACGATGCACTGGGAGAACTTCACCTCCCTCTTCAGCGACCCCACCCTGCACATGGGCCAGGCCCTGGCCAACTCGCTGCTGATCGCGGCGATCACCGCCCCGGCCTCTACGCTCCTCGCCTCGGCCGCTGGATTCGCCCTCGCGCGGATCCCGGTCCCCGGGCGCGGCATCATGCTGACGCTGGTGGTGGCCACGCTGATGATCCCCGGCTCGGTGACGTTCGTGCCCACCTTCGTCGTCGTGGGCTCGCTCGGCGGGGTCAACACTCTGTGGGGAATCATCGCACCCGGGCTGTTCAACCCCTTCGCCGTCCTGCTGTTCCGCAACTTCTACCTGCAGTTCCCGCGCGAGATCGAGGAAGCCGGACGGCTGGACGGGCTCGGCTGGCTCGGCCTCTACCGCCGGATCGCGCTGCCGTCTTCCAGTGCGATGCTCGCCTCGCTCGGCGCGCTCGCCTTCATCGACAGCTGGAACTCCTTCCTGTGGCCGCTGGTCATCGGCCAGGACCCGTCCGCGTGGACGGCCCAGATCGCCCTGTCCACGTTCCTCACCTCGCAGACCATCAACCTGCCCGGCCTGTTCGCCGGAGCCGTCGTGACCATCACACCGCTGGTGGTCATGTTCCTGGTCGCCCAGCGCCACATCGTCGAAGGCATCGCCACCAGCGGCCTCAAGGGCTGAGCGGCCCGTCGGATCACCCCCCACCACGCCACACCTTGGAGGGCAGCACCATGAGATCAACCAGGCCCATGTCTGCCATCAGAGGATCCATCGCCCGGGCGTTGCCCGTCGTGCTGGCCACCGCAGCCCTGCTGACCTGCACGATTCCCGGCTCGGCGGCCGCCACCGACACGACAAGCACCAAAGTACTCACCGGGGACCAGCTCGCCGCATCCTGGACGGGGCCGCTGAGTACGCGCGGACGCTACATCGTCGACGCCAACGGCAACCGCTTCAAGCTGAAGGCCGGCAACTGGGCCGGAGCCCAGGGCACCTGGGAAGGCAGCGGCGACCTCAACGACCCTGCGAACAACCAGGCACGCCAGGTGTCGCACAATCTCCCGCTGGGCCTGGACCGCGTGCCGATGGCGCAGCTCCTCGCCGACTTCCACGGCCTCGGGCTGAACAGCATCCGCCTGCCGTTCGCCAACGCTTTGATCCACGACACGACGGTGGTACCGGAGTCGGCGGTCGCCGCCAACCCGCAGTTGCGCGGCAAGACGCCGCTGCAGGTGTTCGACGCCGTGGTGGCGGCCCTGACCGCCGACGGGTTCGCCGTCATCCTCAACAACCACACCACCACCTACCGCTTCTGCTGCGGTCTGGACGGCAACGAGCGCTGGAACAGCGGCCAGTCCACCCAGCAGTGGCAGGACGACTGGCTGTTCCTGGTGAACCGCTACAAGGCGAACAAGCGAGTGGCCGGCGCCGACCTGCGCAACGAGATCCGCCGCGACACCTGGGACGACCCCAACTGGGGCTGGGGCGACGAGCACGACGCGTACAAGGCCTTCGAAGACGCCGGCAACAAGATCCTCCAAGCCGACCCCGACATGCTGATCATCATGGAAGGCATCAACTGGTACGGCATCCCGTTGAACGGGCTGAACTACGGCAGGCCGATGCTGACGCCGGTCCGGACTCTGTCCCACACCCTGATCGAATCCGGCAAACTGGTGTACTCCGCGCACTTCTACGGCTACACAGGCCCGAACTACACGGGTGCCGACAGCGGAGCGGGGCACACCAACGACTGGCCGTATGAGGATTTCCCGCTCGACCAGCTCAAGCAACTGGTGAGCGACGAGGCCCTGTATGTCACCCAGTCCGGCCAGCACTTCACCGCCCCCGTCTGGATCAGCGAGTTCGGCGCCGCCGGCCGTGGGTCGGACGACAGCAAGGAGAAGACCTGGTTCGGCAACTTCACCGACATCCTGGCCGAGCACGACACCGACTTCGCCATCTGGCCCCTGGTCGGCTGGTCCAACACCGCGGGCGTGCCGAACGACAACTGGGCCCTGATCTCCTACGACCCCACGGGCAGGAGGCAGAGTCTCAGCGACCCCGGCGACTGGCGCACCAACGACTGGAACAAGCTGATCAACGCCGCGGGCGCCACCGGTCCGGTCGCACAGGTCAACCATTGGAACATGCTCAACACCGACTACGGCGACCAGAATGTCTCCAGGACCATGCTGGCCAACTCGGACTGGAGCCCCGGCAACCGCAAGGGAAACTGCCCCGACACCGAACGCCTGGCCGGCCTCAGCCGGCTCAAGCACCGCGGCCTGTGCACCGACGCGAACCAGCCCGCCAAGGGGACCGGCGGCTGGGTGACCGTCAGCGATGCCCGCTATGTCACTCACGGCGACTGGGCCTCGGGGTACGACAAGTTCGAGTGTCCTGACAACCACTTCGCTGTCGGGTTCAGCGTCAACGGCACCGCGATGGCCGGTCTGCTGTGCGCGCCCTCCGCCAAGCCCCTGCCGGTCGCCAATCGGGTTGCCTGGTTCGACCGCGGTGACAACCGCCCGGCAACCGGTGGCGCGATCGAGAACGACTGGGCCCCCCAGGACTACAAGGGCCAGTGCGCCGACAACGAGTACCTCGCAGGCGTCGCCTACACCTGGAACCTGTGGCAGGGCGGCTGGAGTGACGGGAAGAAGGCCGTCCCCGACGCACTGCTCTGCCGTTCGCTGAGCTGACCC
The DNA here is from genome assembly GCF_044457685.1 of Nonomuraea sp. NPDC050536. Lineage (NCBI taxonomy): Bacteria > Bacillati > Actinomycetota > Actinomycetes > Streptosporangiales > Streptosporangiaceae > Nonomuraea > Nonomuraea sp. NPDC050536. The sequence goes on along the minus strand of NZ_JBITHD010000008.1, from coordinate 259,050 downwards.
ATCCCCATCAGTCCCATCATCTAGGAGCACCACGTTCATGCCACGACTCGAGATTGCCGCAAGCGGCTTCCGCTTCGACGATCGACCGCTGCGGATCATCTCCGGCGGGCTGCACTACTTCCGGGTCCATCCGGAGCAGTGGGCCGACCGGCTCCGCAAGGCGCGGCTGATGGGACTGAACACGGTCGAGACCTACGTCCCATGGAATCTGCACTCGCCCAGCCCGGGTGAGTTCCGCCTGGACGCAGGTCTCGACCTGCCCCGCTTCCTCGACCTGGCCGCCGCCGAGGGCCTTCACGTGCTGCTCCGTCCCGGCCCCTACATCTGCGCCGAGTGGGACGGCGGCGGCCTGCCCTCCTGGCTGCTCGCCGACGAGGACATCGAACTGCGCAGCCGCGACCCCCGCTACCTGAAGGCGGTGGACGAGTACCTAGGCGCCCTGCTGACGGCCGTCCTGCCCTACCTCGCCAGTCGCGGGGGCCCGATCCTCGCCGTCCAGTTGGAGAACGAGTACGGAGCCTACGGCGACGACTCCGACTACCTCGCGGACCTGGCCGAGCTGTTGCTCCGGCACGGTGTCGACGTGCCGCTGTTCACCTGCGACCAACCCGCCGACCTGGCGCGCGGCGGCCTCGACGGCGTCCTGCGCACCGTGAATTTCGGCAGCGGGGTGGAGGCCGGGCTCGCCGCACTGCGCGAGCACCAGCCATCGGGGCCGCTGATGTGCAGCGAGTTCTGGATCGGCTGGTTCGACCGCTGGGGCGGCATCCATGTCACCCGCAGCGCGGCCGACTCCGCGGCCGACCTCGACCGGCTGCTCGCGGCCGGAGCCTCGGTCAACATCTACATGTTCCACGGCGGTACCAACTTCGGCTTCACCAACGGCGCCAACGACAAGGGGACGTACCGCGCCACCGCCACGTCGTACGACTACGATGCGCTGCTGGACGAGGCCGGCGACCCCACCGCCAAGTACGCCGCCTTCCGTGAGGTCATCGCCCGTTACGCGCCCGTCCCCGACGAGCCGGTACCCGATCCCGCGCCGAAGCTCGCCCCGGCCGTCGTCGAACTCACCGCATGTGCGAACCTCCTGGACCAGGCCCTGCTGCTTGGCCGGGCAGTGTCCGCCGATCGCCCGCTGGCCATGGAACAGCTCGGCCAGTCCTTCGGATTCGTCCTGTACGAGACGGTGCTCCCGGAAGCCGGGCCGGCCGTACTCCATGTCGCCAAGGTGCGCGATCGCGCCCAGGTCTTCGTCGACGGCCAGCCGGTCGGCGTCCTGGAACGCGAGAACCATGAGCACAGCCTCGCCTTCCATGCCCCCCGGCGCGGGGCACACCTCGCCGTGCTGGTGGAGAACCAGGGCAGGGTCAACTACGGCCAGGGCATCCACGACCGCAAGGGACTGCTCGGCGAGGTCACCGTCAACGGACTGACGCTCGCCGGCTGGTCCAGCCGCGCGCTGCCGATGGACAATCCGCCTGCGGTGTCCTTCACCGCGTTCGACCCCGCGTCGCCCCCGGTGGGCCCGGCCTTCCACCGTGGACACGTGGACATCGAGCAGCCGGCCGACGGCTTCCTCGCCTTGGACGGCTGGACCAAGGGCCACGTCTGGATCAACGGCTTCGCGCTCGGCCGGTACTGGTCCCGCGGCCCGCAGACCACGCTGTACGTGCCCGCACCGGTCCTGAAGGCCGGTCGGAACGAGATCACCGTGCTCGAGTTGCACGCCTCGACCACCCGCACGGTGGAACTGCGGGACACACCCGATCTGGGAGCCAGGGAAGACTGACATCCGCGACACCGAATACCGAGGTACCCATGCACAGCAAATACCGCCTCACCGAGCAGCGGCTCGACCGGGTGCTGAACCAGCGGATCCGGCCCGCGGTTCATGCCCGTTCCGTCCCGATCGAGGTCGCGATCTGGAACGTTCCGGGTGAGCCGGTCCCCGTGGCTGACGGCCTGGCCGCGCCGTACGAGCCGGTGACGCTCGGCCACCGGTGGGGGCCGCCTTGGTCGACCAGCTGGTTCAGGATCAGCGGCACTGTGCCGGACGAGTGGGCCGGCCTGCGGGTCGAGGCGGTCATCGACCTCGGCTTCAACGTCACCGGCGCGGGCTTCTCCACCGAGGGCCTGGTGTACCGGTCGGACGGCAGCGTGGTGAAGGCCCTCAACCCCCGCAACGCCTGGATCCCGGTCGCCGATCCCGCGGTCGGCGGCGAGGACTTCACCTACTACGTCGAGGCCGCCGCCAACCCGGTCTTGTGCGACGACCACATCCCGACCCGGACCGGGGACCAGCCCTCCTGGCTGACCGGAGTCGGCTCCGAGAGCGACCCTCTGTACCAGCTGCTCCGCCTGGACCTGGCGGTCTTCGACGCCCAGGTGTGGGAGCTCGCCCAGGACCTGGACGTCCTCGGGGAACTCATGCACGAACTGCCCGAGGCCGACCCGCGCCGCTGGCAGCTCATGCACACCATCGAACAAGCCCTGGACACCGTCGACCTGCAGAACATCACCGGCAGCGCCGCCACCGCCCGCGAGGTACTGCGCCCGGCTTTGGCCGCCCCCGCGGTCGCCAGCGCCCACCGCATGTCCGCCGTCGGACACGCCCACATCGACACCGCCTGGCTGTGGCCGATGCGCGAGACCGTGCGCAAGGTCGCCAGGACGCTGTCCAACGTCACCCAGCTCATGGACGACCACCCCGGCTTCCGCTTCGCCATGTCCCAGGCCCAGCAGCTGGCCTGGCTCAAGGAGCACCGCCCCGAGGTGTACGGCCGAGTCCAGGAGAAGGCGAAGAGCGGGCAGTTCCTCCCCGTCGGCAGCCTGTGGGTGGAACCCGACACCAACATCCCCAGCGGTGAGGCCCTCGCTCGGCAACTGGTCCACGGCAAGCGGTTCTACCTGGAGGAGTTCGGAGTCGAGACCGAGGAGATGTGGCTGCCCGACACCTTCGGCTACAACGCGGCGATGCCGCAGCTGATGAAGCTCGCCGGCATCCGCTGGTTCCTCACCCAGAAGATCTCCTGGAACACCACCAACAAGTTCCCGCACCACACCTTCTGGTGGGAGGGCATCGACGGCACCCGGATCTTCAGCCACTTCCCGCCGGTCGACACCTACAACAGCGAGCTGTCCGGCGCCGAGGTCGCCCACGCCGTCGCCAACTTCCAGGACAAGGGCACGGCGAACAGCTCGCTGCTCCCGTTCGGCTACGGAGACGGCGGCGGCGGCCCCACCCGCGAGATGCTGGCCCGCGCGGCGCGCCTCGCGGACCTGGAGGGCTCAGCCAAGGTCGTCATCGAGAGCCCCGCGGACTTCTTCACCCGGGCGCAAGCGGAGTACCCCGATGCACCGGTGTGGTTGGGGGAGCTCTACCTGGAGTTCCACCGCGGCACGCTCACCAGCCAGCTACGGACCAAGCAGGGCAACCGGCGCAGCGAGCACCTGCTCCGCGAAGCGGAACTGTGGTCGGCGACCGCCGCCGTCCGCACCGGGTTCGACTACCCGTACCAGGCTCTCGACCGGCTGTGGAAGACGGTCCTGCTGCACCAGTTCCACGACATCCTGCCCGGCTCCTCCATCGCCTGGGTGCACCGGGAAGCAGAGCAGACCTACGTCGCCGTCACCGCCGAGCTACGCGGGATCGTGGAGGCCGCCCAGCGTGCCCTGGCCGGGGAAGGCGACCAGACCGTGGTCTTCAACGCCTCCCCGTTCACCCGCGACGGCATCCCCGCCCTCGGAGCCTCGCTCCGGACACGGCCACCAGGCCGGCCGGTCGACCCGACCCCGTGCAGAGACGGCTTCGTGCTGGACAACGGACTGGTACGCGTCCTGATCGACGGCCAGGGCCTGGTGACCTCGGCATACGACATCGCGGCCGGCCGTGAAGCCCTGGCCCCCGGTGCCGCCGCCAACCTCCTCCAACTGCATCAGGACTTCCCCAACGAGTACGACGCCTGGGACATCGACGCCTTCTACCGCAACACCGTGCACAACCTCGTCGACGCCGACTCGCTCAGCGTGGAGGAAGGCGGCCTGCGGATCGTGCGGACCGTCGGCGACTCCCGCATCGAACAGCTGATCACTCTGACCGAGGGGTCCCGGCGCCTGGACATCGACACCAAGATCGACTGGCGTGAGACGGAGAAGCTCCTCAAGGCCGCCTTCCCGCTCGACGTACGGGCCGACCACTCCAGCGCGGAGATCCCTTTCGGGCACGTTCAGCGTCCCACGCACACCAACACCAGCTGGGATGCCGCCAAGTTCGAGATCTGCGCCCACCGCTTCCTGCATCTCGGCGAACGAGATTGGGGCGCAGCCGTGGTCAACGACTCGACCTACGGACACGACGTCACCCGCGACGTCCGTGCCGACGGCGGCACCACCACCACCGTCCGGCTCTCGCTGCTCCGAGCACCCCGCTTCCCCGACCCGGACGCCGACCAGGGGCAGCACCGCCTGCGGTACGGATTCGTCATCGGCGCCGACATCGCCGACGCCGTGCGCGAGGGCTACGGATTCAACCTGCCCGAACGCTCCGTTCCTGGCTCGGCGGAGGTCCCGCCGCTGGTCGCCTCCGACAACGACGCCGTCGTCATCGACACGGTCAAGCTCGCCGACGACCGGTCCGGCGACATCGTCGTACGCCTCTACGAAGCCCACGGAGGAAGGGCAGAAACGCTTCTGACCACCGGCTTCCCGCTGGACTCGGTGGCCGTGACCGATCTGCTGGAACGCGAACTCGACCCGCGCGAGAACACGGGTGCCCTTCAGCCGGCCGGCGGGCAGGTGTCCTTGACCCTGCGCCCGTTCCAGATCCTCACCCTCCGCATGAAGAGGCCGCGCAGCTAGGCCATCGCCTTTCGCCTCCGGCGGGGCGCTCTGGAAGGGCTCCCCGCCGGTCCGGCGCATTATGACGTCAGCTTTGCTCCAGCCCAGTCCGCGTGGTCGCTGTTGATCCCATCTCCCGCATCCGTCACCTTCAGCACGAGCGAGGTCACCCCGGCCACACTGACGTCGATGGAGGCGGCCGCACTGGATGGAGTCATCGCCGATGGACTCTCATACAGCTTGACGCCGTCGCCCCAGACCTCGAACGTGACCGTCGCATTCGCGCCGACCTCGTCATCGACCCCGACATCCGATTGGAACCGGGAATAGGCACCGTTCAGGGAGTAGGTGATGCTGCTGGTCGCATGCGTGCCCAGCCCCTTGGCGTACGTGGTCCCGTTCAGGGTGATGGTGTGCCCATCGACGCTCCGGTCCTTGTGCAGGGTGCCCCACCCGATGGTGGGAGTACCGGTCCAGTTCAGATCGCTGAGGAACGCCGCAGCGCCGCTGGAGGAGGTGGTGAACGTGACCGCATTGCTGGCACCCGACACGTTTCCGGCGGCGTCCTTCGCCTTCACCGTGAAGGTGTACGGCGTCGCAGCCGACAGCCCGGTCGCTGTGAAGCTCGTGCTCGTGGACGAGCCGGCCAGCGCGGTCCCGCGGTAGATGTCGTAGCCCGTCACCCCGACGTTGTCGGTCGCCGCCGTCCAGCTCAGCTGGGCACTGCTCGACGTGACGTTGCTCGATGCCAGGTGGGTCGGCGCCGTCGGCGCTTGGGTGTCCGCACTGACAAGTCGGGCGTTCGCCCAGTCGGCGTGGTCGCTGTTGATCCCGTCTCCCGCATCCGTCACCTTCAGCACCAGCGAGGTCACCCCGGCGATACTCACGTCGATGGACTGGGTCGGGCTCGACGCCGTCAGCGTCGACGGGCTCTCGTACAGCTTGACGCCGTCGCCCCAGACCTGGAACCTGACCGTCGCGCCCGCGGAGATCTCGTCGTCCACGCCGACATCCGACTGGAACTTCGCATACCCGCCGTTCAAGGTGTAGGTGAGGGTGCTGTTGGCATGCGTGCCGATGCCCTTGGTGTAGGCGGTCCCGGCCAGCTTGATGGGGTTTGACCCGACGCTTCTGTTCTTCTGAACGGTGCCGAAGTCGCTCACGGCATTGACCCAGGTGAGATCGCTCAGATCGGCTGTCTGCCCGTTTCCGCTGATGGCGGTGGTGACGTTGACCGCGTCGCTGGCCGCCGAGTTGTTGTCGGCCGCGTCCTTCGCCTTCACCGTGAACGTGTACGGCGTCGAGGCGGAAAGGCCGGTCGCCGTGAAGCTCGTGCCCGTCGACGAACCGATCAGCGTGGTGCCGCGGTAGATGGTGTAGCCGGTCACGCCGACGTTGTCAGTCGACGCCGTCCAGCTCAGATCCACGCTGTTCGAGGTCACCTTGCTCGCCGCGAGGTGGGTCGGCGCGGTGGGGGCCGTGGTGTCACCCCCTGCGCTTCCGGCGGTCGCGGTGACCGACGCGCCGGCGGTCACCGGCACCGCCACGTACGAAACCGTCCGGCCGTACAGCGACTTGGTCTGCGGCGTCTGTGGGGTGCCGTTCACGCTGATCGTGGAGAGGGTTCCGTAGAACTGGGCTTCCCAGGTGATGGTGGAGCCGGAGTTGTTGGTCAGCGTGGAGGACGTCGTGCCGGTGTGCTTGAGCTTGAGGTCGTTGCCGCCGACCTTGAGGTGGTTGATTTCCACCCACGGCACCTCAGAGGTCAACCGCGGGATGGTGGCCACCTTGTTGTGCGGGGCGTCCGGTTGCACCCCCATCATGCCTTCGATAGTGCTGCTGACGACCGTGAACGAAATTTCCGGATATCCATTCTTCTCGGCCATGAGCTTCTTGAGCCACGCCCAACCCTCTGAAGGCCGGTTGTACTGGTAGTACATCTCCGGCAGATAGGAGGTCGCCTCGACATTCAGGTCGTCGTCGTTGGCGGCGATGAAGTCCAGGTAGTCGCTTGTCCTGGCGCCCTGGTCGCCCAGCCCCGTCAACATCATCAGGAAGCTGGCCTCATGCCCCCAACTGCTGTAACCCTTGCCGTCGGCGTCCTTGCCGCGGATGTAGCGGTTGGTAGCCGAGTCCCACCAGTTCGTCTCGAAGTGGTCGCGTACCCGCTGGGCGCGGGCGGCCCACTTCGCGCTGTTGGCGTTGTCGCCCTTTTCCTTCAGGATCGCCGAATACGCGATCATCGACTGGTACTGGTAGCCCAGCGCATCGGCGGCGGAGACGAGATTCTCGTTCGGGAACTCGAAGAATGTCGCCGTGTATTCGCCAGGCTGCATCTTCGCGACCGGCTGCTCGCTGGCGGGATTCGCGTCGTTCCACGTCACCTTGTGGTTGGTCAGAAACGAACCCATGGTCGAGTCGTAGTACGCCGAGAGGGTCGGATCGTTGATCCAGTTCTGGTTTCCCGTCCACTGGTACTGCTTGTAGGCCTTGGTCATCACGTTGAACGGTGACGGCAGTTCCCTGAATCCCGTTCCGTCGATGTAGTACATGCTCCCGTAGGAGCTGTGCGCCCAAAGCGGCCAGCCGTTCTGGCCCGGATCGTCGGCATCGCCGGCGAACGTCTTCAGCATGGCGAAGGTCTCGTTGTCCAGGCCGAGCGCGTGCGCGCCGTCCGACTGATGGGCGATGTCCCTGTTGTAGAAGGACTCCCGGTTCAGATAGGCGCCCCAGTAACCGGGCATCACCGTGGTGTGCGTGGGATCCTTCAGCCGCCACCACTCCGGTTCGTGCCCCATTATCGGGTTCCCAGGGTAGAACGTCATGCCCAAAGCCCGGTCCTTGCCCCAGGTGAAGCCCGCGTTCAGTGCCGCGTTCGGTGAATCGATGCTCAGTGTGCTGGCCGGCGGACCCACGTACTCCTGGATCGTGATCTTGTCGACACGCGGTGTCTCGTTGACGGACGCGGCCGTCAGTTTGATGGTGTCACCGTTGTTGAGCGTGACCTTGCTCGACGTATGGGTGTCGATGTCCGCGGGATCGGTGTAGTCGCGACCGTTTCGCTGCGCCGTGGCCCACGAATCCACAGTGGTGGAATTCACCGCGAGTGTGTAAGTGACTCCGCCCGCGATTTTGCCGTTGTAGCGCGTGATGAGGTCGTAGGTGCCGGCGGCGCCGCTGAATGCCTTGGTAGCGGTGCTCGACTGGCCGGAAACGCCCTGGATGTAATTCACGGTCTCGACCGGCGCGCCGTTGAAGGTGTGCTCCACGCTGGCTGTCGTGAAGTTGGACAGCGCCATGCTCTCGGCCTCGACAACGTACGGCCCTGCCGCTTCGGCAGGTAATCCGGGGAGGGCGGATACGGCAAGGGCCGAAGCCAGTAAGGCTAGGAGCGCATGGGTGAGACGGCGCATCTGAAATCGATTCCCTTCGACGAGGAAGCCGGAGCGCTACGTTGGAAGATGTTGATCTGTGTGGCCTATTGAGTGCTTCACGAAGATCAATGTCAACTCTTGTTTACTTGGGCGAGGGCGGCTATCCTCCGCGCGCCCATGCGCGCAAGCGTGCGAGGCGGCCTGCCTTCGGCACAGACTGGCTCGATCGAGCGAAAACTTTCATTGAACTCTTGCAAGCGTGGGTGTAGCGTCCAGGCCAACACCGCACTCCCCAGGAGTCACTCCATGGATGGATAGAGGAAGAGGTAGACGGCCGAAGCGGCCAGCGGTCTGCCTTGCGGCGGTAGTGGCCGGCTGGAGCTCGGGCCTCGTGGCAGGTTGGTGCGTAATGTGCCCGAATGATCGGGATACCAGAGGCGCTCGCGCGGAGCACTGTCGCGCCTGAAGGAGAGCCCGGCGCAGCGTTCGTGGATGAGCTGCTGGGCGATGGGAGTGCCTGCCGGACGGCGAGGTCACGCACGGGGGCGTCAGGGTCATCGTCCCGGTGCGACGGCGGGGAGTTGCTCACGGAACGCTCGTAGACCGCGATCCTGCTCTGGGCCGGAATGAGTACGGCCACCGCGTGATCATCGTGTGAGGACAAACGAAGATCGAACGCGTAGTGCCTGAACGGCGGGGCTCGATGATTGAGCGAGCGCTAAGACAGGGGTCAATGGCGGGGTGACCGGCGATGAGGTCTACGGCACCAGCACCCCGCTGGGTTGTGGAGGGTCGAGAAGAGGTCTCGAGGGCGTTCGTCGACGGGCGTTACGGCTGGAACGTGACCGGGAGCGAGGCGAAGCTGCGCACGGTGCCCGTCGGGAGCCGGAACGGGGTACCGGTCAGCCGCAGCGGTCCCGGTGCGTCGTGCAGGGCGCCGGTCAACTCCCTGAGGGCGAGCTGTCCGAACAGCGACCCCAGGCAGGAGTGGGGCCCCCACCCGAAGCCGAGGTGCTTGTTCGGGGTGCGGTCGAGCAGGAGCTCCTGAGGCCGTGGGAACTGGGCCGGATCGCGGTTGGCTGCGGCGAGAACGAGGAGAATCGGGTCACCCTGCTTGATGGTGACGCCGCGGATCTCGGTCGTGCGCCGCACGATCCGGCTCGTGGCCTGCGTCGGTCCGTCGAACCGCAGGAACTCTTCGATCCCGGTGCCCAGCAGGGCGGGGTCGCGGAGCTGTTCGAAGAGGTCGGGTCGTTGCATGACCAGGAAGGCGAAGCTGCCGGAGGAGGCGAAGATCGTCCCGAAGCTGCCGATGAAGAGGAGGCCGATGAGGTTCTTGGTGACCGGCAGAGGGACGCCCAGCGCCTCGGCTTGGTTCTTGAGGGTCAGCATCGTGCCATGGGTTTCCGGCGAGCCGAGCCACCCGTCGATGAGGGTGCCGAACGCCTCTCGGACCCGGAGTTCCGCCTCCGGGTCATGCTCGGCGAGGTCCGCGTCGAACTTGCGGGCCATGCCCTCGACGATCGTTTTGAAGACCTGGGGGTCGGGTTCTGTCACGCCGAGGAAGTCGGCCGTGATCGTGCCGGCGAGCCGCGCGCTCACCTCCATCATCCAGTCGAACGACGGCCGTGACACGACGCCCTCGAAGATGTGGTCGATGCTCGCGCGGACCCTGCGCCCGATCTGCTCGAGGTCCTGGGCGTGAATGGAACCGATGACGAGCCGCCGCAGCTCGGCCTGCGCTTTGACGTCGATGACCTGGATGCTCTCCCCGGACTCGGAGGAGACCTCGCTGACCCGGCGTGGGTCGCGGACGAACAGTTCGGAGTCCATGAGGATCTCTCGGCAGTCGTCGTAGCGGGTGACGACCCAGGCGCCCACCTTCTCGTCCCAGAAGATCGGATGCCTCTCCTGGAGATCCGCGTACACGGGGTAGGGGTCTTCCAGCATGGCCGGGCTGAGCGGGTCGAAGTCTGGAGCGGAGCTCATGGGCTGGCCTGCCTTTCGGTGACTTCCGGGACGTACTGGGGTCGCTCGCTTCCCGACGGGATCAGCGGACGGAGATCCTCAACTGCGTCGGGCCGCGGCGGTTCAGCAGGCTGTTCCACGTCGGCTCCTCGACGAGCTCGAGGCGTGGGAAGCGGAGGAGCATCCGGCTGAAGGTCAGCTGGCCGTGGAGGCGGGCGAGCGCGGCGCCGACGCACGCGTGGATGCCACGGGCGAACGACAGGTGCTCGTTGGCGTGATCCCGGCGCAGATCGAGATCGTCGGCGGTCGGTCCCCACTTGTCCGGGTCGTGGTTCGCAGACGCGAGGGACATGACGATGGCCGTGCCTGCCTCGATGGTCCGGCCGTGCAGTTCGATGTCCTGCAGCGGGTAGCGTCCGGTGAGCTGGAGTGGTGCCTCGTAGCGCAGCAGTTCCTCGACGGCGTTGCGGGCGAGGGAGGGGTCGTCGCGCAGCTCGGCGGCCTGGGCGGGGTGGCGCGCCAGGGCCAGGACTCCGTACGTGAGGTGGCTGGCGGTCGGCTCCGGGGCGGAGACGTGGAGCAGGATCACGTGACTGATGAGCTCGTCTTCAGTGAAGCCGTCGGGGGCTGCGAGCAGCTTCGACAGGACGTCGTCACCCGGGTGGGCCCGTTTGCGGGCGCACACGTCTTGAAGGTAATCGCGCATCTCGTCTCTGGAGCGGACGATCGCGCGGGTGACCTCCGGGCTCGCCACCGGTTCTGTGAGGTTGACGATGTCAGAGGTCCAGGCGTGGACCTGGGCCCGGTCCTCCGGCGGCATCCCGAGGAGTTCGGAGATGGCCTGGAACGGGATCGGGATCGCGACGTCGGCGAGGAAGTCCGCCTCTCCCTTGTCTTCGAGCATGTCGAGGTGCTCGTCGATGAGCTGGATGAGGCGGGGCTGGTAGGCCGCGATGGACGCGGGGGTCAGCCCTTGGGACAGGTGCCTGCGCCATTTCGTGTGCTCAGGGGGATCCCGGAAGAGGATGACGGAGATGGCCTCGTACGCGAGGTCCTGCTCCGGGCCCCTCTTGAGGTTGCGGTGGTCGACGCTGAACCGGTCCCTGTCATGGAGGATGGCGTCGATGTCGTCGTACCGCGTGAGGAGCCACACGCCGTCTGCGGCCATGATCTGATGGCACGGGTCCGACTCCCGCAGCTCCTTGAAGAACGGATAGGGGTCGGCCGCGAACGCGGGGTCGAACGGGTTGTATTCGACGGTCATCGTAGGTCACCCGCCTTGTCGGCGTCGCGCGGCAGGCCCGCGGCCGCGAGGTCGTCGACGTAGCGGGCGACCTCGCTTTCCGGATGGATCCGTTCGAGCGAGGGGATGAGCTCTTTCGCGATCTCGGCCGTGATGGCCGGGTTGATCCGCAGAATCTGCTGGGTCAGCTCGCGGGCGTACTCCTTGTCCCCTTCGCGCTGGTGGTAGGCGGCCAGGCCGATCCGGACGAGGATGTTGTCGTCGTTCTCCCTCCGGACCTTCTCCAGCAGCTCCATCGCCTCGGCCTGCCGGCCGGCGCCCAAGTTGATGTAGGCGAGCGCCATCAGCAACCCGTGTGGCGGGAAGGGGTCGAGGCGCAGCGCCCGGCGGATGGAGCGGCTGGCCTCGAGACGCTGGTGTCCCATGGTGAGCGCGACGCCGCGCATCGCGTGCGGCCAGGTGATGCACGGGTCCGCGGTGATGGAGCGGTCCTCGTGCTTGACCGCCTCTCGCCAGTTGCCCCTCACGAGCTCGACGACGCCGAGGATGCCGTGGCCGACCCCGGAGTCGGGGTCGAGCTCGACGCACCTGGAGGCGAGCGCCCACGCGTGGTCGAGATGGGCCGGGTCGAGGCTCCAGCCTTGGGTGTGCTCCTGGGTGTAGGTCCCCGCGAGCAGGCCGTAGGCGCTGGCGAGTTCCGGATCCTCGTCGATGGCGCCCTGAAAGAGAGCGCGTGCGGCGAGGAGGTCTTTGTGGTGCAGCTGACGCATGTGGTAGTAACCCCGCCACACCGCCTCGACGGAGCGGATGCTCTTCGGCGGCCTGGTCAGCCGGTCCAGTTCGGCTGACTCGAGCTCGAAGCCGACGGCCTGGAGGATCCTCTCGACGATCTCGACCTGGACCGCGTGCATGTCCATGAGCCCGCACTCGAACGATGCCGACCAGAGGGTGGCGCCGGGGCGGGCCTCGATGAGCTCCGCGTTGATCCCAAGCTGATCCCCGGTGCGCTCCACCGAGCCGCGCAGGATGTACCGGACGCCAAGTTCGGTGCCGAGCTGGGTGGGGTCGGTCTTGGTGCCCTTCAAGGAGAAGGCGGTGTCGGCGGAGATGACGAACACGGCGTTGCTGCTTCGCGCGAGGTTGTTCATCAGGTCCTGGGTGACGCCGTCAGTGAGGTATTCGTCGTCGGCGCCCGCGCTCTCGAACGGTAGGACGACGATGGACGGGCCCTTGTCCGGCGGCGCCGGGTTCTTCGGCGGCCTGCTGATCCCCAGGGCGTCGATCACGAGGCCGCGAAGGTATGGGCGGAAGTCCCACCACATTCTGGTCATGAGCTCACCCTCAGTCGTCGGGGAAAGAAGCTCTTCCGCATGGTTTTCGCCGCTTTATGGGTATCGCGGCGCCTTCTCTGACCACAACAGCGGTGGAATACGCGCGCGAGGCGGCTTCTGTGTACGGCTTGCGATACGCCGGGATTCCATATCAGGATCCTTTCCACCGGCAGCGGAGGAGATCGAAATGCCTGACGACGTCAGCACGGCTGGTCGGCCCCACATAGACATCGCATCGGTACAGCGGCTGGCCGAGCTGGCCGACTACGTGGTGCCCTTCGCGATTCGGGCCATCTGCACGCTAGGTGTGGCCGATCACCTCGTCGACGGGCCGCTGCCGATTCCCGACCTGGCCAAGCGCAGCAACGCCGAACCTCAGGCGCTGCTGCGCGTCCTTCGCGCGTTGGCGGGCAAGGGCATCTTCACCGAAACCGAACCGGGTGTCTTCGGCCTGACCCCGCTGGCCCAGCCGCTGCGCAGTGATCATCCCGTCTCGTTGCGCGAGGCCTACCCGCTGCTCGTCGGCGACCTGCAGGCCTGGGCGCGGTTCGACTACACCCTGCGCACCGGGCGCTCGTCATTCGAGTACGTCCACGGGATGGGCTACTGGGAATACATGGTCGAGCACCCCGAGGAAAGCAAGCGGTTCGACGGCTCTCAGGCGGCCGGGACCCGAGTAGAGGTGCGCACCGTGTTGTCCGCCTACGACTCGTGGGCCGGGCTGAACTCGGTGGTCGACGTCGGCGGTGGCAACGGGATGTTCCTGATCGGCCTGCTGAGCCGGCTGCGCCACATGCGCGGGACCCTGTTCGACCAGCCGCATGTCGTGGCCAACGCGCATGGCCTGCTGCGTGAAGCCGGGTTGACCGACCGTTGCACCGTCGTCGGCGGCAGCTTCTTCGACGACGACGTGCCGTCAGGCGCCGACGCCTACCTGCTCAAGCGCGTGTTGTGGTCCTGGGCGGACGATCGTGCCCACCTGCTGCTCAGCCGGGTGCGCGAGGCCATGCGCGAGGACAGCAGGCTGCTGATCCACGAGCCGGTGTCATTCCCCGGCGACAGCGACGAGGTCGGCAAGGCCTACGACCTGATTCTGCTGACGATGGGCGGTGGCTGCGCCCGCACCGAGGAGGAGCTCCATGCGTTGCTCGGCGGCGCCGGGTTCCGCATCTCCAGGGTGATCCCGACGCCGATGTTCCCGCTGGTCGAGGCCGTTCCGGCGACCTGACCGCCGCTCTTCACCCCGAGTCGCCTGCCCGAGCGACGAAATCCGCACGCAACCGCTGCTTGTCGATCTTCCCGACGGTCGTACGCGGCAGCGCGGCCACCATCTCCACCCTGTCCGGCAGTTTGTACGTGGCGACACCGTGAGAGGTCAGGAACGCGCGAACCTCCGACAGCGTCGGCGGCCGCCCCTCTCCCACGGCGAAGACACACGGAACCTCTCCCATCAGCTCGTGCGGCACCCCGACCACCGCCACCTGACGGAAGGCGGGGTGAAGGCCGAGCACGTCCTCCAGCTCCGCCGAGACGATCTTCTCGCCGCCCTTGTTGATGACGTCCTTCAACCGTCCTTCGACGACCATGTTTCCGTCCGAGGTGATCCGTACCAGGTCACCGGTGCGCAGGAAGCCGTCGGCGGTGAACGCCCTGGCGTTGACGTCGTCGGCCCGGTAATAGCCCCGGATGGTGTACGGCCCTCGCGTGAGCAGCTCGCCTATCTCGCCCCGCGCGACCTCGGCATCGGTGTCATCGACCACCTTGATCTCGTCGGCCGCCGCCAGCGAGCGGCCCTGCGTCTCGATGACGACGTCGTCCGGGTCGTCGAGGCGGGTATAGGTGAGCAGCCCCTCCGCCATCCCGAACCAGTGGGTCAGCCTCGCCCCCATCTCGGTCATGATGCTGCCCGCCAGATCCGGCGACAGGTGCGCGCTGCCGACCTGGATGAGCAGCCCGGACATGTCGACGTCGAAGAACTCCCTGGCCTCCCGCCACACCTGGACCATCGGCGGCATCAAGGTCGTGAGCGTCACCCGCTCGGTCTCCAGCAGGTCGAAGACCACGTCGGGGCTGGGGTTGCGCGGCAGCACGACCTTGCCGCCGACGGCCAGCGTGCCGAGCAGGCCGGGGCAGCCGAGCGCCGCGTTGTGAGCGACGGGCAGCGAGGCCAGATAGCAGCCCCGCTCATCCGTCCCGGTCGCCGCCGCGGTGGCGTGCAGCTGGTAGGCGTAATCGTCGTGGGTACGCGGAATCAGCTTGGGCAGCCCGGTGGTGCCACCTGACAACAGGAAGAACGCGACGGCCGAGGGCTCGGGCCCCGGCAGGGACACCGGCTCCGCCAGCACGTCGTCGAAGCCGAGGAACTCGGCCGGCTCACCGACCACGATGACGTGCCGTACCGATGAGACCTCCTTCTGGACCTCGCGCGCGAGCCCCGTATAGGAGAAGCCCTGATACTCGTCGGCCACGACGTAGCCGACCGCCTCGGAGTGCTCGGCCAGGTAGCAGATCTCCCTGCGCCGGTGGCCGGGCAGGCCGTACACAGGAATGGCGCCCAGCCTGTAGCAGCCGACGCTGACGGTGACGAAGGCGGCGATGTTCGGCAGCTGGACGACGATCCGGTCGCCGCGCCTGATGCCGAGCCCCGCCAGCCCGGCCGCGAACCTGTCGGCCTGACGGTCGAGCTCCGCATAGGACCAACGCGTGCCCTGCGGGTCGACGACGCCGATGCGGTCGCTCTGGTTCCAGGGGCGCAGCAGGTCTCCCAGAACCTCGCCCCGCCAATAGCCCTCGGCCCGGTAGCGCTCGGCGAACTCCGGGGGATATCCGACCACACCCGGTAACGGCATCTCAGGTCTCACCTTCGCCGCTCCCTTCGATAGCGGCCCCGTCTCGGAGCCGGCGTCTCCAACGTGATCGCCGCTTCACATCCCGAGGTACGCCGCGAGCCTGCGCACGCCCTCGAGAGTGGACTCGCGTTCCGCGCACAGAGTGATCCGCACCAGGCGATCCGCCACCGGATTCCCGGCAGGGAGGAACCCCCGGCCGGGAGCGATGCCGACGTCGATGTCGGAAAGCGCCTGCTTGCAGAACTGATACGTGTCGTCGGTATAGGCACTCAGGTCGAGCAGGACGTACCAGCCACCCGCCGGAGCCATGTAGAGGAGTTTGTCGCCGAGCCGGTTCACGACCGAGTCCCTGGTCTGCCGCACGTACTCGCGATGTGCGGCCAGGTGGGCCGGCGCGCCGAGCGCCGCCAGCCCCGCGTACTGCACCGGCGTGCTCGGAGCCACCAGGGTCGCCTCCTGGACCCGGGTGAGGAGCGCGGCGCGATCGTCGTTCGGGGCGCTGGCGTAGCCGAGGCGGCAGCCGGTCATGGAGTAGCCCTTGGAGAAGGTGTGCACCGAGAAGACCACTCGGTCTTCTGGCGGCAGCTCCAGGTCGAGGTCGGCGATTCGGCAGGGCTCGCCGTCGTAGACGAAGTCCTCGTAGGCCTCGTCGCTGATCACCATCACCCGCCGGCGTACCGCCCAGTCATGGAGTTCGTGAAGCTCCTGGGCGGACCAGACCCGCCCGCTCGGGTTGCCCGGCGAGTTCACCAGGACCGCGACGGTGCGCTCGCTCGCACAGGCCTCCAGCACGTCGGCGACGGAACGGCCATCGCCGAAGGGGGCGAAACGCGTCGCCATGCCGGTCATCGTCACCTGCTGGTAGTGCATCGGCCAGTGCAACTCCGGCAACACCACCTGCCCGCCGTCCACGGCGATCGACTGCATGATCGCGCTGATCGCCTGGCAGGAGCCGGGGGTGACGAAGATGCGGTCCGCCGGCGGCCGGCCGTTGTCGGCCAGCCGATCGGCGAGTGCCTCGTGCAGCGCTTCCAGCCCGCGCGCGCCCGTGTAGGCGGTGTGGCCGTCGCGGATCGCCCTGCAGTATCCCTCGACCGCCTCCTGCGGCATGCGGATGTACGGCTCGCCCACGTGCAGGGCGATGACCGGCCGTGGATGCGCGCCGACGAGCCGGTGGATTTCGTGGAGGCAGGAGAGCGGAATGCTCCGGCTACGCTCGCTGATCAGCACGACCGGCCCCCGTCCACCACCAGCAGCGTGCCGGTCATCCACGATGCGGCCGGGCCGAGCATCATCCGGATCCAGGGAACCACGTCCTCCGGCCGGCCCATCCTTCCGAGCGGGGTGGTGCGGATCATGTCCTCTCTCAATCTCCTGGTCGCGTCCTCGTCCAGGCCGAGGTGGTCGTACATCTCGGTGTCGACGGCTCCGGGGAGCACGGCGTTGACCCGGATCTCGGGTGCCAGCTCCCGTGCGAGAGACCGGGTGAGGTGATGCAGGGCCGCCTTCGTGGCGCCGTAGAACGATCGGTCAGGTACGGCCAGCAGCCCGCCGATGGAACCCACGTTGACGACGCTGCCACGGCTCAGGCGCAACAACGGCGCCGCCTGCCGGATCAGCGCGGCGGGGCCCAGCACGTTCAGCTGGAACAGCTGTGTGAAGGTCTCGACGGGGATCGACTCCAGCCGGCCGAAGGTGGCCACCGCCGCATTGTTGACAAGCATGTCGACGCCGCCCAAGCGGTCTCGTGCCACGGCGACCACGCGGGCCGCGGAGTCGGGATGGGACAGGTCCGCGGTGACCGCGAGGACGTCATCGGGGGAGGCGCCGGCCTCGACGCATTCCGCGCGTGCGGTGTCGAGCTGGTGCGCACGCCGGCCGACGAGAACCAGCGAGATCTTGTCGGCGGCGAGGCTGACGGCGAGACAGCGGCCGAGGCCGCTCCCGGCACCGGTCACGATGGCGACTGATCCCACGGTCAGATCCCGCCCTCTTCGAACTCGCCGGCCAATTTCCGCTCGGCGTCGACCACGACGGCCAGCTCGGCGACGGTGGGGGCGGAGAGCAGCTGCCGGAGCGTCACCGCCACTCCGAGCCGGGTGCGGACCGATTCCTGCATTCTGGTCGCCTGCAGACTGTCGCCACCGAGGCCGAAGAAGGTGTCGCGGCGTCCGATCTCTGACACCTCCAGGACATCGGCCCAGATCGCGGCGAGTGCGCGTTCGGTCGGGCCTTCCGGCGGCTCCGGCTGCGCATCGGTGGTGTGCGCCCGTTCCAGCAACTCGGCCAGCCGCCGCCGGTCCACCTTGCCGGTGCCGGTGAGCGGGATCTCGGGAAGCGTGATGATCTCATCCGGAATCATGTGCGCGGGAAGTTCGTCGGCGAGTGCTCGCTTCGCGTCGGGCGCATCCGTGCCGACCAGCGCCGCGGCGATTCTGCGGTGCGGCGAGCCGACCGCGAGGGCGACCGCTCGTTCGACGTACGGCAGGCGAGCCAGAGCCGCTTCGATCTCCCCGAGCTCGATCCGATGCCCGCCGATCTTCACCTGGTCGTCGGAGCGCCCGAGGAATTCCACCATCCCGTCGGGCAGGTAGCGGGCGAGGTCCCCCGTGCGATACCACCGGTCACCGCCGTCGTGGACGAACGCCGACGCGGTCGCCTCGGGCGCGTTGCGGTAGCCCGTGGCCAGTCCGGAACCACCGATCCACAGCTCGCCGGGTACCCAGTCCGGCCGGTCCCTGCCGTGCCCGTCGGTGACGCGGAACCGCTGTGCAGGCAACGGATAGCCGTAGGGCACCGCGCTCCATTCCGGCCGGGCGTCTTCCACCTCGAGCAGGTTCGACCAGATCGCAGCCTCGGTGGCGCCGCCGAGGGCCGCGAAGCGGGCATTCGGGCGCAGCCTCCGGACCCGCCCGGGAAGATCGACACTCACCCAGTCCCCGGATACGAGGATGACCTGCGGCACGTCGTCCGGGTCCGACAGCCCTCCGCCGACCAGGAGCATGTCCAGCAGGGCAGGGACGGAATTCCACACCGTGACCCCGTGCTGCCGCACGAGCCGCCCCCAGCTGCGTGCCTCCTTCCGGTCCAGCTCGTCCACCAGGACCACGGCACCGCCGGCCGACAGCAGCCCGAAGATGTCGTAGACCGACAGGTCGAAGTCGAGGGCGGACAGGGCGAGCACCCTGTCACGCTCGCCGATGCCGAAATGGTCGTTGACCGCCATGACGGTGTTCATCGCCGCCCGGTGGGTGATCTCCACGCCTTTCGGCTCGCCTGTGGACCCCGACGTGAAGATCACGTAGGCCGGCCCGTTGTCGGCGGGCAGGACGCCGTCGACGGATACCGGTTGGTACCGCGCCAGCTGGTGGACGTCGAAGACCGGCAACTCGCCTGGCCAGCCCAGCCGTACGATCTCGTCGCCGGTGCAGACGACACCGCCGACCCCGGCGGTCCGGTACATCCGTTCCCGCCTCGCGGTCGGCTGGTCGATCCCGATCGGGACGTACGCCGCCCCGGCGGCGAGGACTCCCAGGACGGCGGCGATCTGCCACGGTCCTTTCGCGGTCGTCACCGCGACCGTGTCGCCGGGCGAGATTCCCACCGCGTGGAGGCCGCCGGCGATCCGCCGGGCCCGGTCTGCCAGCTCGCCGTAGCTGAGCTCGTCTGACTCGCCCCACACCAGTGCGGTTCTGTCCGGGTGCAGGGAGGCTCTGTCGAAGAAGCGCTGGTGCAATCGGCCCAGCCGAAGGGGGGCGCCTGTTGCGTTCACGCGCGTGCGCACCGCCGCCTGGCTTGGTGGCAGCGGGACCGCGAGGGGCTCGTGCCAGGACGCCGCGTCGGTGAGCGAGGTCAACGCCCCCTCGTACGCGCTGGTCAGCGCATCGACCAGACCGGCGGGGAACACGCCGTTCGTGACGTCCCAGTTGATCAGCAACCCGCCGTCGCCGCTCTCGATCAACTGCTGATCCAGCCACACCTGCGGCGTCTCCGACGACGTCCACACCGGCGTGCCGAAGCACTCGCACACCTCCGGGCCGAACAGGTCGCCCATGCCGATGACGCTGGTGAACACCACCGGGGCGCGCAACCAGCTGCTGCGGGATACGCGTGCCAGGTCGCGCAGCACCTCGACGCCCGAATACTCGGCATGGGTGAGGTCGGAGCGCAGCTGGACCTGCAGGTCGCGGGCACGTTCCGCGAAGGTCGCCGGTTGGCCGGCGTCGACGCTGAGCAGCGTGACATTGGTGAAGTCGCCGACGATCAGAGAGACGTCGTCGTGCACGTCGCGCCGCCCGAAGGTGGGCAGGTTCAGCAGGAATCTGGGCTCGGCACTCCATCGGGCCAGCACCTCGGCGTAGACGGTGCAGAACACCACCGGCAACGTCAGGGCCTCGGCCTGGGCCAGGGCGGAGATGCGCGCGACGTCGGCCGCCGACAGCCGCTGGTAGTAGCGCGTGACACCTCGGTGTTCCTGCAGCCCGGCGCCCTCGGCGAGCGGGAGCTGCGGCGGGCCGGGCAACTCCGCCAGCCTGCCTCGCCAATGGTTCCTGGCCGCCTCGGCGGCTTCGGCGTCCTCCAGCTCCCGCTGGTCGGCGAGATACTGCGCGAACGAGTAGCCCGGTGGTCTCAACCCGGCACCGGGGTCCCGGTACAGCGCGGCGAGGTCCGACAGCAGGAGCTGGTAGCTCTGCGCGTCGGCCACCAGCATCGAGATGCTGACGTGCAGCCGGGTACGGCTCCCGCCCACCAGCGACAGCTGGACGTCGAAGACGTCGCCGTGCTCGATGTCGAACCGGCGATGGGACAGCTCCGTCCGCAGCCTGGTCAACTCGTCCTCACCGGCCACGCCCCGTAGGTCGCGCACCGTCAGTCCCGGCCACGGGCTCGTCGCCATCACCTGCTGGCGACCGTTGGGAGTGAATCGGGCGCGGAGCATGCCGTGGCGGGCAAGCAGCGCGCGCACGGCCGCCTCCAGCCGATCCGGTTCGACGTCGCGGCCGTCGAACTCCGCGTAGAAGTGCGCGCTCACGCCACCCAACGGCTGCCCGTCCTGGCCACCGATCCAGTACGCCTGCTGCATCGGGGCAAGGGCATGCTCGTCGTTCTCATCGACGGGTGTCCGCCGGGCCGGCGGACCTGAGCTCGCGAGCCGATGATCGGAGTCGGCCAGCAGCGTGAGCCAACGCGCGAGGGTCGGCTCCTCTACCAGGTCCTCGAACGTCACCCGCACTCCCGCTCGGCGGAAGAGGTTCGCCACCCGCATGACGGCTATGGACTCCATGCCGAGCGAGAGCAGGTTCTGGTGATCGTCGAGATCTCCCGCGTGCATCCCCAGCAGTCCGGCCACGGCCTCCCGCATGTCGGCCGGCCCGAGAACGTGGTTCTGATCGGCCCGGCCGGCGGCTGGCTTGGTCGTGCTCATGAGGTCGTGTCCCTTCCTTGGGCGGGAAGGCATGAACGTCGCGTACAGGCGATCACACACCGATGCAGGTCACGGCAACAACCGGCCTCTACTCGCCCGGTCAACTGAGGACTATCCCCATTTGGGCATCACCTCGACGTGACCGTCTTGGCCGTTGCGATGTAGTCGCCGACGAGCCGTTTCGCCACGTCGTCGTCGAGCCGGGCGCGGTTGTAGCAGAGCACCACCCGATGCCTGCCGTTCTGCGGATATATCTGGAACTCGCACTCGAATCGGCTGGCGAGCTGGTCGATGACGACGATCTCGGCCTCGGCCCCGGCCACGCGCAGGTTCCCGGGCAGCTCTGGGACCATCTGGAACATGACGTCGTCGGGTCTTCGGCCGGGCTCGGCGAATGTGTCGCCCCGCAGCAGCTGGTAGGGGAGTCGTTGGTGCACGAAAGCGCCCATCGCCGTGGCGTGGGTACGGCGCAGCACCTCGCCGAAGTCGTCCTGGCCGCCGATCCGCGTGCGCAGCACAGCCATGTTCGCCAGCAGCCCGACGGTGTCTCGTAGTTCGGCGCGGGTCCGGTTGGCCAGGAACGAGGCGACCACCAGGTCGTCATCGGCCGTGAGCTCGCGCAGGACCAGGTAGTAGATGGCGAGCATGGCCGACGCGAGGGTTGTCCGGTGGCCGCGGGCGATACGTTCCAGGATGGAGACCGTGGCCGCGTCGATCGTGTCGGTGACGCTGGCGCTGACCCATGACCCGGGTGCCGCCTCCCGTACCGGAACCCGCGGGACCCGGGCACCGGCGAGGTGGCTCGTCCAGTACGCCCGGTCCTCGCGCATGCCGGGACCAGCCAGCCACTCCTCCTGCCACCGGCAGAATTGGGCGTACTGCCAGCGCACCCGGGGGAGCGGTGGACCGGCGCCGGTGAGTGACTGCAGGTCGCGGACGATGAGCCCGCACGAGCTGCCGTCCGTCACCGCGTGATGGAGGTTGATGCACAGGCAATGGTCGTCGTCGGCGAGCCTGAAGAGCGTGATGCGCGTGGGCCATCGTTCGGCGTCCACCGGAAGGCGAACTTCGTCGGTGATCGCCTCACGCAGGCCGCTGTCGGGGTCGCCGGAGACGACATCCCGGTGATGCAACCGTACCGGTTGCGGCTCGTGCACGAGCTGGGTCAGCCGGGCGCCCCTTCCGGTGAAGGTCGTCCGCAGGCTCTCATGCCGCGCGGTCAACGCCGACAAGCCCTCGCTGAGGCGCTCTTCGTCGAGCCGCCCACGCAGGCGGAGCACGATCGGGCAGTTCGCGGCCCCCTCCTCGCCCCGGAACCGCTCCAGCACCCACAGCAGGCGCTGTGCCACCGAGGCGGGGAGCTGCCTCACCTCGGCCATACTGTCACCGGCTGGGCGGTGAAGCCGCGCAGGACCAGGCTGTTCCTGCGCACGGGCAGCCCCTTGGGCAAGATGCCTCCGGTCGCCTTGACCAGCGTCTGGAGGGCGACGACCAGCTCCGCCTTGGCCAGCCCGGCGCCCAGGCAGCGGTGGTGGCCGTAACCGAAGGCGAGGTGCGGGTTCGGCGTGCGCTCGGGATCGAACGTGGCCGCTTCGGAGAAGACGTCCTCGTCCCGGTTGGCGGAGCCGAAGAGCACCAGGAGCCTCGCACCGGCGGGTAGGGCGACCCCGCCCAGCCGGTCCTCGGCCACGGTTGCGCGCCACAGCCCCTGCACGGAGGTGTCGTAGCGCAATGACTCCTCCACCACCGCCTCGGCGAATTCGGGTGCGGCCCAGAGGCGCTCCAGCACCTCGGGGCAGCGGAACAGGTTGTCGATGATGTTGGTGAACAGGTTGGCCGTCGTTTCCACCCCGGCGACCAGCAGGAAGGCGCAGAACGCCAGCACTTCGTGGTCGGACAGCCCGGCCGCGTCGGTCGCGGCCACGACGCTGAGCAGGTCGTCACTCGGCTTCTGCTTGCGGCGGCGGATCTCCCGGTAGAAATAGCGGAACATGTCGTAGCCGCGGCCCAAGCGGAACTCGGTGGAGCCGATCGTGTCGAGATCATCCGTGATGACCGCCGCCCACTCCATGAACTCCTCGCGCACCTCGGTGGACACGCCGAGCAGTTCCGCGAGGACGAGCACGGGCAATGGGGCGGCGAGGTCGCGATAGATATCGGCCGACCCGTGCTCGGCATGCGCCAGAAGCCCGGCCACCAACCCCTTCGCGATCTCCTCGATCTTCGGGGTCAACTTGGCGACCGCCGAGCGGGAAAAGGGTGCGAGCACCGCGCGCCGCAGCCTCGTGTGCTGGGGCGGGTCCGTCGCTATCAGCACCCGAACCCCCGGCGCCCCGATCCGATACTCCACCGATCGGGGAAGGTGCGCGCGGGGCACCGCGCCCATGCCCAGCAGCGACGAGAAGCGGTCCGGATCGCTCAGCACCTCGACGACCTCGGCATGTCTTGCCACGAGCCACAGATCACGATCCGGGAGGTGGCATACGGGGGCCTGTTCCCGCAACAACTGATACCCCGGGTAAGGGTCCGCTACAGCTGATGGATGATCCGGGTCGAAAGGACACAACCGCGGAGATTTCGCTGTCCGGTAGGGCACCTCCATGCCGCCCCAGCCTGTTCGATTGTGCCCGGCCAGTCGAGGGCCGGAACTTTCCCCCTCCAGAACCCCCGATCTGCCTCGCGCCGGCGATCGGTGGCCGCGGTGGGGTCCCGTGCGACGGCTCCTGGCATCCGGAAAGGGATCTTGCCCAGCGCCGACAATGTCACCTGGTAAAAGATTGATTCCTTCACCAATTCGGGCTCATCTTCCAAACAGAATCGCGTAGTAAATCGCCCTTGACAAGCGGCGGATATCGACGTAACCAATCTCGGATGATCGTCTCTGCAATCTCGTTTTCCCTGCTCACGGCCGTGTTGTCACACCAGTCCAGCTACTTTCGGGTGGACGGAATCGTTTACTTTTCTACCTTCGGGCGTCTATCTCCCTTGGCCTATATGCCATTCGTTGCCAATATCTTGACGAATCCGACTTTTGTGGGATGCTCGCCGAATTGGGTGATTGTTGCCACGGGGGGTGGCACCTCTGTGGCGCTGACCCGGATCGCACACCAGGCCTTCGAACACGACCTGTCTTGAATAGGGGGAGAGGGTGGCCGATCCCAACAGGCAAGACTGCGCCAACGCTGTACTCGTTACAGCCCACCTGCCGACGCCGCCATCCGGCCAATACGTAAGCCTTCCGATCGAGAGTGTGCTGCAGGCAGACTCTCCACGGCTTCACGGCGAGGACGTGGAGCATATCTACTCGCTTGCCGAGGTGGAGGACCTACCGCCGATTCTCGTTCATCGCACGACAATGCGTGTCATCGACGGTATGCACCGCCTCAAGGCCGCGATCCTACGCGGTGACGACACGATCGAGGCCATCCTCCACGACTGCGATGACGCCGACGCGTTCGTGATGGCGGTCAAAGCGAACGTCCAGCACGGCCTGCCGCTCTCGCTCGCGGATCGGAAGGCGGCGGCAGCGCGCATAGTACGGCTCTACCCGCGTTGGTCCGATCGCGCCATCGCGGAGGTGGCGGGGCTCTCGGCGAAAACCGTGGGAGCCATCCGCCGCGACACGCCCGGCGCACCGGGCCAGGTACGCGAGCGAGTCGGCAGGGACGGGCGGGTCCGCCCGCTCAACACGGTCGACGGCCGCCGGTACGCCAGCGAGCTGATCACCCTGTATCCGGAGTCCTCGTCGAGGGAGATCGCGCGAAAGGCCGGCATCTCACCGAGCACGGTGCGGGACGTCCGCGATCGGCTTCGACGGGGGGATGACCCCGTCCCCACCCGCCGCCGCCCCGGCAACCCCAACGAGCGGCTCGCGCCCGAGCACAAACTCCAGGAGCGGATCAGGAGCCTGCAATCGTTCGACTGCCGCGGCGAGATCCTGCAGAAGCTGAGCAAGGATCCCGCGATCCGCCTGACCGACAAGGGGCGTGTCATGCTGCGCTGGCTGAGTTCGCAGTGCCAGCAGGCGGAACGGGGGCGGGAGTTCCTGGCCGGCAACACCCCGGATCACTGTTCGAGCCTCATCGCCGACCTCGCCTGCTCCTTCGCCGCCGCCTGGCTCAGCATCGCCGGCGAGATGCGAAGCCGCAGCCAGGCCGAGCCGTGACAGCGCGCCCGCCGCGAAGGTGCGCACCGACGACCGCCGCGGCCCTGTTCGAGCAGTGCGTCCATCTTCATGCGGCGCATGCCGCCGTCGAAGACGCCGGCATCTCTCTGACCTACGCCGAGCTCAACGCGCGGGCGAACAGGCTCACCCGGCGACTGGTCGCCTCAGGCGTCGGCGCTGAAGACCTCGTCGCCATCGCGCTGCCGCGCTCCCTGGACCTGGTCGTCGCCTTGCTGGCGGTGCTCAAGTCCGGCGCCGCATACCTGCCCCTCGACCTGACCTATCCGCGCGAACGCCTCGCCTTCATGATCCGTGATGCGAGGCCCGCGCTGGCCATCACCACCGCGTCGGCCGGCCGGCTGCTCAAAGACGCAGCCGGCGAGATCGTCTGCCTCGAACTCGACCAGCCGGAGACCGCGGCGGCCATCGCCGGGCTCGGCGCCGGCGACGTCACCGACGCCGAACGAACCACTTCCGCGGACCCGGCCCACGCGATGTACGTGATCTACACCTCCGGATCCACCGGGACCCCGAAGGGCGTGGTCGTCACCGGGCAAGGCGTGGCGGCTCTGGCCGACACTCAGCGCCGCACGCTGCAGGCCGGCCCGGGCAGCAGGGTCCTCCAGTGGGCCTCGATCAGCTTCGACGCGGCGTTCTGGGACTTCTCTGCCGCCTTGTTCTCCGGAGCGACGCTGGTGCTCGCACCGGCGCAGGACGACCGGTCCGTTCCCGACTCTCGGCTGCACGACCTGCTCCGCGATGGCCGGATAACGCACGCCACCCTCCCGCCCGCGGTGCTCGCGGCCCTCGACGACGACGTACTGAGCGGCGCGACGATCGTCACCACCGGCGACTCCTGCACCGAGGCGATCGCGAAAAGGTGGGCTCGTGGCCGTCGGCTGCTCAACGGATACGGCCCGACCGAGACCACCGTCGGCGCGACCATCAGCGAGCCGTACAGCGGAGCCGGGGTACCGATCGGCCGGCCGTTCACCGACACTGTCGTCCACCTGCTCAACGAGGCTCTCCAACCGGTCGGCGCCGGGGAGATCGGCGAGATCTACATCGGCGGCCCGGGAGTCGCACGAGGCTACCTCAGACGGCCCGAACTCACGGCTCAGCGGTTCATCGCCAGCCCGTTCGAGCCCGATGAACGGCTGTACCGCACGGGCGACCTGGCCTCCGTGGCCGAGGACGGGCAGTACGTGTTCCACGGGCGCGCGGACGACCAGGTCAAGATCCGGGGCTTCCGGGTCGAGCCGGGCGAGGTCGAGTCGGTCCTCGGCCGGCATCCGGGGGTACGGCAGGCGGTGGTGATCGCCAGAGACGACGAGCACCTGGGCAAGCATCTGGTGGCCTACGTCGTCACCGATGGCTGCGATCCGGAGCAGCTGCGGGAGTATCTGGCGCGCAAGGTGCCCGACTACCTGGCGCCTGCCGCGATCGTCGAGATATCGGCGGTTCCCCTCACGCCCAACGGAAAGGTCGATCGCAACGCTCTCCCGGAGCCGCCACGGCACACCGCCTCCGGCCCCCGGGCGCTGTCAGAGCATGAGTGGTATCTGTGCACCGTCGTCGCCGAACTGCTCGGAGTCGACCCGGTGGGCCCCGCGGACGATTTCTTCGCCCTCGGTGGGCACTCACTGCTGGCCGGCAGGCTGATCGGGCGTATCAGGAAAGATCTCGGCCTGCGGCTGCCGTTGCGATCACTCTACCGAGCCAGCCGGATCACCGACATCGCCGCCAGCCTCGCCGAGGCGGAACCCGACTCGCGCGGCGTGCCTGACTGAGGGCATTCCTCACTCGCGCGCCACGGTTCCGCCGTTGTCTTCCAACCAGGGTTTGCGCCATGGTGGAGCAGCCTTGCCGTACGGCGGCGCATCCATGACACCTCGGGAAGTTAACAGACAGCCGTTGAGGAGATCATGAAATCGCGAGCGCTAACGATCGCGCGCCATGAAGCGCGCCTGATGGGAACCCAGCCATGGGTGGTGGTCATTCTCATCATCATTCCCGGCCTGCTCCTGGCATTCTTCGCCAAAGGCATCGTCGGCGGCCCGGCGCGGGCGGTTCCTGGCATCGCAGCGCTGTTCGGCTTCTTCGGCCTCTCGGCCATCGGCCTGGCGTTCTTCCGCGACCACGGCTGGATGACCTGGGACCGCCTAAGGGTAAGCGGAACCCGGCCGTTCGCCGTCATCGTGGGCAAGCTCACGCCGCTGGCAGTGGCGTTCCTGGCGCAGTACGTCCTGCTGTTCCCCCTGAGCTGGGCGGCGTACGGGCTGCGGATCCGCGGGAGCGTCCTGGGAGTCGCCCTGGTCGCGCTCGCCCTGGTCGCCGTCGAACTCGGCATCGGCCTGCTGCTCGCGGTGGTCTGCACCACCATCGCCCAGCTCAACATGTTGGTGAGCGTCGGGGCGCTCCTCCTGGTCGGTGGCGCGGGCGCGTTGTCGCCGATCGACACCTTCCCCGGTTGGGTGCAGGCGATCGCACGGATCTCCCCCGTCTACTGGTCCTTCAAGGGCTTTACCGTCGCCATCGCCGAGGGCGGCAGTGTGGGCGATGTGCTCGGCCCGATAGCCGTCCTGTTCGGCATGGCCGCCGCCTGCTTCGTGCTGTCCGGGATCTTCTACAAACACGAGCAACGCAAGACCTTCTTCTCCTGACGGCTCACGGCCGGGGTTCGAGGGTCACGTGCCCCCACCGACTCCAGGTAACTGCTACGGGAAAGGACAGCAGAGTTGGGAAACCTCGCCGATGACACCGTCGTCAAAGGGACCGATGGCCGATACCAAGCCGATCTCTCTGGCGAATGGGATTTCTGGGGACCTAACGGCGGCTATGTCGCAGCCCTCGGGCTACGTGCGGTCCAGGCCCACAGTACGCAGCCACGCCTGGCGTCGATGTCCACACACTTCCTGTCCACCGCCCGCCACGGCCCTGTGGAGATCAACGTCACCACGCTCCGGGCCACCCAGAGGGCGGAGTCCATCCGGGTGTCGATGTCCCAGGAGGGTCGTCCCATCTGCGAAAGCCTGGTCTGGATGGTGGCCGCCGACCTGACCGGAGTCGTCCACGACCACGTGCGGCGGCCGGACCTGCCTGGTCCGGAGGAACTGCTCTCGATCATCGATCTGGTGGGCGCGGAAACGGAACCACCGTGGCCGATCTTCCGGAACATCGAATGGAAGCCGTTCGAATGGCAACACCCCGGCGCGTCCGACCCCGCGGCCGCCGAGGCGCGATGGTCCGCCTGGTGGCGCTTCCTCCCTCAAGCGACCTTCGAGGACGCCTTCGTCGACGCGGCCCGCGCGGTCATCCTCCTCGACCTCAACACGTGGGCGGCTGGAAGCAAGGGGCGTCCATACGAGGTCACCTATTTCGCGCCGACCATCGACCTGTCCGTACAGTTCCACCAGGCCCAGCCCGACTCCGAATGGCTGCTCGTTGACGGCATGGCCGACATCGCCAAGGATGGGCTCGTATCCGGCCAGAGCCGGCTGTGGAGCTCGACCGGCACGCTGATCGCCTCCGCGTTCAGCAACCTGCTCTGCAAGGAAATCCGGACCTAGCCGGCGGCCTCTTCACTCACCAGGCGTCGTCGACGCCGTAGGAGGCCAGGAACGCCTCCACCTCGGCCAGCGGCTCGCCGTACCCGAAGTTGCGGTAGGCGTACCCCTTCACGACCTGTGGCGCGCCCGCGTAGAACATCTCGTACTGGTGATGGCGCCCGCCGAACTCGCTGCCGACCGCATCCCAGGCGAGCTTGAACAGCTTCACGCGCTCCTCGGCGGGGACGCCCGGCGACTGGACGTACCGGTCGATGTCGGGGCGTGTAACGGGGTTGCGCAGCTCGGCGACCGACGACGGCAGCTGCAGTGCTCCGCCGCCGGTGAGGTCGCGCAGGATGCCGAGCACCCGCGGGTACAGCTCGGCCTGCATGGCCATCGCGCCATAGAGTGAGCGCGGCTGGGGTCGCCACATGCCGGCGTCGTCGGGTTCCGCCCCGTACTCGGCGGCGAGCACCGCCGACTCCACGAGGGACACGATCGCGGCGAGCTCCCCGAGCTTCTCCTGCGCCCCAGGGGTGAGGTCGGCACGGGTCGTCTGCGCGACCTTGCGCGCGATGCCGGCGAGGAAGCGCAGCTTCGCCGCGAACCTGATCTGCGCCTGCGAGTTGCCCAGGATGTGGGCTCCCGTGGCGAAGAACTGGCGGTGCACGCCGTCGACGTCCCGGTAGACGAAGACCCGCTCCCACGGCACGAACACGTCGGCGAAGACGACCAGCGCGTCGGACTCGTCGTAGCGGCTGCTCAGCGGGTAGTCGTAGTGGCTCGTCGCGGCGGGGGCGTACGGGCGCCGGCAGTACAGCTTGAGACCGGGTGCCGCGACCGGCACCACGAAGCCGAGCGCGAAGTCGCGGTCCTCCGGCGTCAACGGCTTGATGCAGGACACGAAGATCTCATCCGCGACCGCGGCCCCGGTCGCGAGCATCTGGGCACCGCGCACGACTATGCCGTCGTCGCGTTCCTCGACCACGCCGACCTGGATCAGGTCGTCACGCTCCGCGTGCGCGCCCGGGATCCGGGAGCCGTGCGGCGGGACGATGGCGTAGGAGACGTAGAGGCTGTCGCGCAGCAGCCGCTCGTAGTACGCGGTGACATTCGCGGAGAAGTCGTGTGTCTCGGACCGGAACGCCTCGGGATGGGCGGCGAAGCCGGCCAGGAACGATCCGACGTGATCGGGGCTCCGGCCCACCCAGCCGTGGGTGTGCCGCGCCCATGTCTCGATGGCCTTGCGCCGCAGAACCACCTGCTCGCGGCTTTGCGGGATGGAGTACACGAGGTTGGCGGGTCCGTCGATCTCCCTGGCGTACGCCGTCATCCCGCTCGCCGGATCAGCGGCGATGTCGTAGAGCTCCGACGTCGTCCGTGCGATCGGCGCGAACGCCGGGTGCTCGACGACGTCGCGGACCCGTTCGCCATCGACGTAGACCTCGCGCTCATCCGCGATCGCGGCCAGGTACTCCGATCCCTTGCGCATCGGCTCTCCCCTGTCTCTTTCCGCGTCAGCTCTCCGTCAGCTGGAACCAGGACTTGCCCAGGCGCTCCGTGGTCCTGGGGTCGGAGAAGTCGTGGTAGGTCATCTTCGAGTTGGCGGTGGCGACGAAGTCGCCGTCCTGCGTCCACAGCCTGGTCTCCGCGCCGAGGATGCCGTCGCCCGCGTAGCTGCCGACGGCATCCGCGAGCAGCCATTGCGCTTCCGGATGGAAGGTGTGGAAGTCGACGGTGAGGTTCATCGTCGGCGCGATGAACTGCAGCGGCGGCGTGAAGGGGTCCGCGACCGTCGCGAACTGCATCGCGGCGGTGATGATGGTGTGGCGGCAGGCATCGACCCACGGATCCTTGTGTCCCTCTCCGCAGGGCATGCGTTGCCAGCCCCGGATGTGCGCGTCTCGCCGCGGCGTGAACTTGAGCTCCTCCGTCGTGAGGTCCTCGACGCCCGGGTAATTGTGCGACCCCATCAGCCCCTTGATCATGCGGAACTCGAGCTGCTTCCAGAACGGCTCCTCGCCCATCAGCGCGAGCACGTCGTCGTCGAGGATGGTCGTCTCGAGGTCCTCCGGCGCGGGCGCCTGGGGAGCTGGCTGCCAGTTGAGGTTCGGCCCCATCTCGCCGGTGGGTGCTGCCGACACCAGCGCGACGAGGATGTCCTGGCCATCCTGGTTCATCCGTACCAGGTACGACCCCGCCCGATCGGTACTGCGTAGCGTCGTGACCTCGAGATCGGTGGGGCCGAGCTTCGCCTCGTTCAGGTAGTGGCACGACACGCTGACCGGCCGGGCCATCGTGCTCGGAGCGTGGGCCTGAGCCGCTCGTAGTGCGATCGAGGTCAGGTATCCACCGATGGGGACCCACATCTTCCAGTCTTCGACGATCTCGCCTCGGTACGTCCCGTCACCCGTCCGTTCGACCGCGGTTTGCCGCTCTAGATTCGCCATAGGGGACACCTACCACGCGTGAAATGCCCGCCGGTAGCAGCGCCTTTCGCGCGGGGCACCGGGGGTGACTGGGGTGTCGACCGTGATGTGGACTGCTGGGTGCCGACTGTGGGTCTGCCGCAGTTGGCCAGTTCTTCGCGTGTCCCACTTCTTCGCGTGTCCAGGAAATGGCGGGGTATGCGGGCGCGCGGGGTCTGCCCTTAACTACCGGCTGGGAGGATCGCATGAGCGTTGACGATGAAACCGGAGCGGATGCCCCGGCCCCGCCCCAGCCCGCGGCTCGGATTCGCGGGCTGCGGAAGACCTACGGCGATGTGGTCGCGCTCCAGGGCCTCGACCTCGACGTCGTGCCGGGGTCGGTGGTCGGTCTGATCGGGCCCAACGGTGCGGGGAAGACGACTGCCGTGCGGTGTATCGCCGGCCTGCTGAAGCCGGATGCCGGAGAGGTGAGTATCGCTCCGAGCACGACGCCGGGGAAGTCGCCGGTCGCAATCGCCGCCCAGGAGATCGAGTTGTATCCGGGGCTGTCCGTCGAGACGAACCTGATCTTCTTCAGCCGTCTGTCGGGGGTCGGCAACGTGGAGGAGGTGCTGGCGGAGCTGACCGCCGAACTCGCGCTCGAGTCGTTGCTCGGCAAGTTGCCCAAGGACCTGTCGATCGGGCAGCAGCGGCTGGTCCACGTCGCCGCGGCCCTGGTGGCGATGCCGGATCTGCTCATCCTCGATGAGCCGACGGCCGCACTCGACGTAGGCGCACGTGGGATGCTGCTCGACGCGGTGGCGCGGCGTCGCTCGGAGGGTGTCGCGGTGCTGCTGTCCAGCCATCAGCTGCAAGAAGTCGAAACCGCCTGCGACTCGATAGTGATGATCAATCATGGCGCGGTCATCGCCGTCGGGGACGTCGACGACCTGATCGCCAAGCACGGTGGCGGCCGGATCGAGATGACCGTGGACGGGGAGCAGCGGGTGGTCGACGGCGACGACGTAGCCGCGGCGATCGCTCAGGTGACGGCCGGCGGCGGCAGGCTGGAAGCCGTGAACGTCGTCAAACCATCACTGGAGACGGTGTTCATGAGCCTTACCGGTATGCGAAGCACGGATGTCGAGGCGTCCTGACCGTGGCTGGATACCACGAGTACCTGGAACTTGACCAGCTGCTCAGCTTGCAGCGGCCCCGCACCGGGCACATCGAGACCGAACTGCCCTTCATCGTGGTGCATCAGGTCAGCGAGCTGTGGTTCAAATTGATCATCGAGGACATCAAGGGCACGATCGATGCCCTCGGTGCCGACGACGTGGGTGCGGCCCTCCGCCGGCTGAACCGCGTTCATGAGGTGGAACGGCTGCTGATCGACCAGTTCGTGCTGATCGACCAGCTGCCGCCGGGAGGTTTCGGCGTGCTCCGGCCGGCCCTGGCCAGCGCCTCCGCCGCGGAGTCACGGCAGTTCGCCATCATCGAGCGGCTCTCGTGCCCGCCTTCCGGTTGCGGAGCTCCGGCCACTCTCCCGGCCGCGGATCTGTGGTCGGCGCTGTGCCTGCGTGCCCAGGGCGACGGCCACGACATGCCCACCGACGACACGGAAGAGGCCCGTGCCCGGCGGGCGCGCACCCTCGTGGACATCTACCGGCAGGCAGGCCCCATGTCCGCGGTCTGCGAAGCATTGCTCGACCACGACCAGGCGTTCTGTATCTGGCGGCAGCGGCACTCCCTTGCCGTGGCCCGGCAGATCGGCAACGCTCCCGGCACCGGCGGCACGGCCGGTCTCGCGTATCTGGAGCACCGTTGCAGCCGTCGGTTCTACCCCGATCTGTGGTTGATCCGCGCTGATCTCCAGATCTCAGGTTGATCAAGAGGCGACATGTCATGATCGTCCGACCCAAGATCGAGTTGTACGCCGAAGAGCAGACGAGCGTGCCGTCGCCGCTGCTCGCGAGGGTGGCCGCCACCACCAGAGCGACGATGGAACGGCCCGAGATGATGATCGGCCCGGTCGAGGGCGCTCTGCTCGCCATGCTGGTCGCGATGGTGCGCCCGCAGCGCATCCTGGAGATCGGCACGTTCACGGGCTACTCCGCGCTGTGCATGGCCGAGGCCATGCCCCCCGGCTGCCGGATCGTGACTCTCGAGGCCGACGCGCGGACTGCCGCGATCGCCCGCGAGCACATCGCCGCCTCGCCGTACGCGGATCGGATCGAGATTTGGGAAGGGCTGGCCCTCGACGCCCTGCCCAAGCTGGAGGGGCCCTTCGACCTGGTTTTCCTCGATGCGGACAGGCCGTCCTACATCCGGTATCTCGACCTGCTGGTCCCGCTGCTCGGCGAGCACGGCTTCATCGTGGTCGACAATGTGCTGCATTTCGCCCTCACCCCGGACCCCGTGGAGGCTGCGGCCGTCCACGCCTTCAACGCCCATGTGGCGAGCCGCGCCGACCTCGCCCAGGTGGTGCTGACGGTCCGCGCAGGAGTGATGCTGGTCCGCCGCGCTGTGACCTGAGCGAGCCCCTCGACGTCCTGACCGAACCACCGCGAAGCCCCAACCACCCCGACGCCCGAGCCGCCAGACGATGAGGACGGGAGTTCACGTGACCCATGAACCCGAAGCTGTTGCGACACCCGACGTGACCTCCGACCTCGCGGTGGGCGTGTCCGACACAGCCACAGAGCAACTCGCCCGCCTGCACGCTCCCAGGCCGGCGCCCTCATCCCTGCCGGCGGGCACCTTCATCCCGCAGCTCGGCGGATTCACCGTGTGGTCGCAGGGCGTGCTCCGCAGCGCCGGATTCCCGATCAGCGGTCTGCTCGAACTCGGTGACGCCGACTATGCCGCGGCCGTGGACCGCTCGATCGACGGGGCCGGCGAAGGCCTGGAGGCGGTGGCCGCCCGTGCCGGCGCGCGGCAGGCCGAGCTGCTCCGCCGCATCGCTCGCCGCAGCGACTTCCAGGAGGCCATGAGCTGGCAGAACCCCGACCTCGTCGAGCCAATGATCGTCAAGCTCGGCACGCTGGGCCCCGACGCCACGAACAACCACCGGCTGCGTAAGCGGCAGCGGCTCGTGGCCAATTACTGGGCCCGGTACTGCGCGAAGAACGAGACGATCGGCTTCTTCGGCCCGGTGAGCTGGTTCAGCCTCCGAACGGGCGGGGAGGCGCTGCGCATGCGACCGGGCCCCGCCACGGTCGCACACGGTGAGCTCTTCCTGGAGCCCTGGGCCGTCGACGTGCTGGCGGCGACCATCTCCGCGGATCCCGAGGTGCGTCCGTGGATCGCACCTCGCCACCACCCCACCGTCCACGTTTCCGGCTCGCACGCCCGGACCATGGCCGGCCCCGTCGTGCTTTCCGACGACGAGGCCCGGATGATGGCCCTCCTGGACGGCGGGCGGCGCACCGCGCGGGAGATAGCCGCCGAGTTCGGCTCCGATCCCGCGGATCCCTCCACTGCCTACGCCCTGCTGGACCAGCTGGTCGACAAGGGGCTGGTGATGTGGAACCTGGAACCGCCACTGATGCACAACGCGGAACGCGAGCTGCGCAGGTACCTCGACGCCATCGGTGACGCCGAGGTCCGCAAGCGGGCGACCGAGAAGCTGGACCGGATCGAAGAGGCGCGTGACGCGCTCGCCGGCTACCGCGACCTGGCCGACCTGCTCCGCCTGAATCAGCGCCTGGAGGAGGAGTTCACGACGCTGACCGGAGTCGATCCGATGCGGCGTCCCGGTCAGACGTACGGTGGGCGGCGGCTGACCTACCTCGAATGCGCCCGGGACGTGGAGGTGTCGTTCGGGCCTCAGGTGCTGGAGTCCTGCGCCGTCCCGATGTCGCTGCTGCTGACGAGCGCCCGCTGGTTCGTGAGCGAGGCGGCGAGGCGGGTGCGGGCTGTGGTCTCCGAAGGGTTCGACGCGCTGGGCGTCGAGACCGTCGGCCTGTCCGAGCTGGTGTTCTCCTGCGCGGACAAGCTCTTCACCCCCGGCGACCGCCCGATGGACCACCTGGTGCGCGAGTTCGCCACGCGCTGGCGCGCGATCCTCGGCCTGGACGCCGACGCCCACGTGGTGACCTACACCAGCGACGAGATCCGCGGGCAGGTCGAGGAATCCTTCGCGGGCGGAGCCCCGGACTGGGGGTTCGCCTGGACTCACAGCGTGGACCTGCTCATCGCGGCACGCGGACAGGAGGCGTTCGCGCGGGGCGAGTTCCAGCCCGTGGTCGGTGAGCTCCACGTCGGCTACTGCCCGTTCGAGAGTCCCGTCTTCGCCTGGGGGCACCCCGACATCGACGGGCTGCGGGACATGCTGGCGGAGATCGTCCCCGACGACCGGGTGATGCTCAGCCCGGTCAAGGACTTCCCCCGGGTGACCGCGCGGACCTACCCGTGGGTCAACAACGACCGCGACTGGTGGCTGTGCGTGTCCCCGTTCCCGCCACGCGGTTCCGACCGGCTGCTGCCGCTGGGCGGGCTGGAGGTACGCCGCGACGGGGACAGGGTGGTCACCGGACTGCCCGGCACGGACAAGTGGTTCGACATCGCCGACGTCCACGGCTCGTGGTTGATGTACGAGTTCATGGACGTGTTCAAGCAGGTGACCCGGGGATACGATCACACGCCCCGGACGGTCGTGGACAACACGGTGGTGTTCCGCGAGACATGGTCGTTCCGGGTCGCGGAGCTGGAGTGGATCTCCGTGCGCAGCGATCCCGAGCACTTCCTGGCCGCTCGGCGCTGGCGGCGGGACCACGACCTGCCGGAGACCGTATTCGCCGCCATCAGCTCGGAGAGCAAACCGGTGTTCGTGGACTTCCGCAGCGAGGTGCAGGTGGCCAACCTGGCCAGGGTCCTGCGGGCCGCCGCCGCCGGCGAGGACGCGTCGATGACCATCACCGAGATGCTGCCCGCGCCGGGGGAGTCGTGGCTGGCCGACGCCGACGGGAACAGCTACACCGCGGAGCTGCGGCTGCTGTTCGTGGACCGCAGGGCGGACGGTTAACGCATGCGAGGGTCACGACCGACTGAGCGATTTCTCCACTCGAACACCGGCGCCGGTGCGTTCTACAGTGCTCCCCGGACACGCGAGGAGGAAGGCGTGTGAGCGAGATCGGGTCAGACGCGGGCCCCGTCGAACTGGTCGATCGGCTGGAGGCGGTGGGCGTCCAGCTGTGGGTGGAAGCCGGTCAGCTCCGATTCCGCGCGCCGCGCGGTGTGCTGACCGAGGAGGACAAGGCCGAGCTGCGGCGGCACCGGTCCACGCTGCTGGAGTATCTGAGCGAAGACGTCGGCCCGGCTCTCCTCGTGGCGGACCCGGACCACGCCGGCGATCCCTTCCCGCTGACCGACATGCAAACCGCCTATCTGCTGGGGCGAAGCCACGGCTTGGACTACGGCGGTGTGGGCTGTCAGGTCTATCTCGAAGCCGACCTCGCCGACGCGGAACCGCGACGCTTGTCGGCTGCCTGGCGGCAGCTGATCGAACGGCACCCGATGCTGCGGGCAGTCGTCGACGAGCGCGGATTCCAGCAGATCCTGCCGGACGTTCCCCACTTCGAGATCCCGGTTTCTGACCTGCGCTCCACGCCCCCGGCCGCGGCGGCCGAGGACGTGGCCGCGGTCCGGGAGCAGCTGTGCAGCCGCTCATATGAGCCAGGCCGCTGGCCGATGTTCGACGTCAGGTTGTCGCTGACAGCGGAGCGATCGGTGCTGCACCTCTCGTTCGACCTGTTGATCGCCGACTTCATGAGCGTCCAGCTGCTGCTGGATGAGCTGCATCAGCTCTATCACGCCCCCGATGAACCCTTGCCCGCGCTGGATCTCACGTTCCGTGATTACCTGGCGGCGCAGCTGCGCCTCGCCGGTCGGCGAGGCTACCGCCGCGCGCGTGACTACTGGTGGGCGCGTATCGATGACCTTCCGCCGGCGCCGAAGCTGCCGGTACGGGCCGACCTGCGAAAGCGCGGGCACGCCCGCTTCCATCGATGGCAGACGCGGTTGGACCCCGCGCGCTGGCGGCGGCTGCGGGAACTGACCGCAGGCCACGGGCTGACGCCGTCGGGCGTCGTGCTGGCCGCCTACGCGGAGACGATCGACCGCTGGACGTCGCAGGACGGCTTCACGCTCGGCGTCACCCTGCTCAACCGGCTGCCTGTGCATCCGCGGGTGGGACGGATCGTCGGGGACTTCTCCTCCGTGGGCCTGCTTGAAGTACGGCCGTGTGCCGAGGACTCCTTCACGGACAGAGCACGCGCGTTGCAGTCGCAGCTCTGGATGGACCTGGACCACCTGGCCTGCTCCGGCGTCGAGGTGTTGCGTGAACTCGGCTCGCGCCGGGGGCGGACCGAGGCGCTGATGCCGATCGTCTACACCAGCGCCATCGCGCTCGACGAGGAGTCGCAGTTCTGGCGCGACGCCACGCTGGTGCACGGGCTGACCCAGACCCCGCAGGTGTGGATCGACTGTCAGACGCTCGTGGCCAACGACGCCTTGCTCGTCAACTGGGACGTTCGTGCGGGGATCTTCCCGGACGGGCTGATCGACGACATGTTCGCGGCTTTCGAGCGGTTGCTTCATGGCCTGGCGGACGAGGACGACCTCTGGGATCGGCCGGTGCTGATGCCGCTGCCGCAGGCTCAGGCCGAGCGCCGCCGCGCGGCGAACGCGACCGCCTCGCCCGGGCTTCCCGCGCACCGGCTGCTTCATGAGCCCGTCGTACGGCAGGCCCTTCGCACACCCGATCTCCCCGCCGTCGCCGGCTCATGGGGAAGCCTGAGCTACGACGTCGTTCTCCGCCGGGCGGCGAGCCTCGCCATCGAGCTGGCAGGCAGGGGCGCCCGGCCGGACACGCCGGTGGCGGTGATCTCCGACCGCAGCCCGGACCAGCTCATCGGCGTGCTCGGCATCCTGCTCGCCGGCGCTCCCTATCTGCCGATCGACACCAACCAGCCGGCCGCGCGGCGCGACCGGATGTTGTCCGATGCCGGCGTCACGACAGCGGTGACCCAGGAGCACCTCCGCGAAGGGATGTCGTGGCCGGAGGGACTGGACGTCGTCGCCGTCGACGCGCCTGGCGGACGTGAGACGGACCTGGACCTCGAGTCGTTCTGCCGTGAGGCGCTCACGCGGCCCGTCCCCGACATCGCCTACGTCGTCTACACCTCCGGCTCGACCGGGTCGCCGAAAGGCGTGTGCGTCAGCCACCGAAGCGCGCTGAACACGGTGGAGGACGTGAATCGGCGCTTCGACGTCGGTCCGGACGACAGGATCCTCGGGCTGGCGAACCTCGGTTTCGACCTCTCGGTCTACGACATGTTCGGGCCGCTCGCCGTCGGCGGCTGCCTGGTCCTGCCCGACCACGAGCGGCGCGGCCTGCCCGCGCACTGGGGAGAGCTGATCGCTCAGCACCGGGTGACGCTGTGGAACTCGGTGCCCGCCCACCTGCAGATGATGGCCGACTTCCTGTCCGCCTCCGGCGCCGACATCTCGTCCTTGCGCCTCGCGCTCCTGTCCGGCGACTGGATCCCCGTCAGCCTGCCCGACCGGATCCGCCGTCTCGTTCCCGATCTCGAACTGATCAGCCTCGGCGGGGCGACAGAAGGGTCGATCTGGTCGATCTACTATCCGATCGGCGCGGTCGAGGACGGGTGGCGCAGCGTGCCGTACGGCAAACCGCTGTCGAACCAGCAGATGCACGTGCTCGACCGGCGATGGCAGTCATGTCCGGACGGCGTGCAGGGGGAGATCTACATCGGCGGCGCGGGTGTCGCCGAGGGCTATCTCGACCCGGAGCGTACGGCGGAGCGGTTCGTCGAGCATCCGGGGACCGGTGAGCGGCTGTACCGCACCGGCGATCTGGGCCGCTACCTGCCGGACGGGAACATCGAATTCCTCGGCAGGGAGGACAACCAGGTCAAGATCCGGGGGCATCGGATCGAGCTCGCCGAGGTCGAGGCCGCGCTGGTCGCCGATCCTCAGGTCGGCAACGCCGCCGTGATCGTGGACAACGCCGCGGATCAGCGGCTGGTCGCGTTCGTCCAGCCCGCCTCGCAAGCCCCGGGCACCGAGCTCGCGGCCGTGGTGACCGAGACGGCCGCCGCATCCGCTGACGCCGGAACCCCGGGCGTCGACCGCGGGCAGTACGTCGCCTATCTGCGGCGGTTGGACGAGCTCGCGTTGCTGTGCATGCTGCGCGCGTTCCAGCGCGATGGCCTGTTCCAGGAGCCGGGGGAGGCGCACTCGCTGGAGCAGATCCTCGCCGGGACGCAGGCGCCGCCACAGGCGCATCGGGTGGTGCGGCGCTGGGTCCGGGTGCTGACCGACCACGGCCTGCTGGTCAGGGAGGGGGCCGACCGCTATCGCGCGGCCCTGCAGGTGGAACCGGCCGCCATAGCGGCGGGCTGGCGCGA
The DNA here is from genome assembly GCF_044457685.1 of Nonomuraea sp. NPDC050536. Taxonomy (NCBI): domain Bacteria; kingdom Bacillati; phylum Actinomycetota; class Actinomycetes; order Streptosporangiales; family Streptosporangiaceae; genus Nonomuraea; species Nonomuraea sp. NPDC050536. Next base: position 219,468 of record NZ_JBITHD010000008.1, on the reverse strand, counting down.
GGTGGACGACCTGGTCATGCGGTTGGACCCGGCCTCGGCGAAGGTCCACGACTACTTCAAAGCGTCCACCGAGAGCCTGCCGGAGGTACTGAAGAGCGGGGGAGACGACGCGGTTCAGCTGCTGTTCCCCGAGGGCCGGGTGGACATCGGCGAGTCGCTGTACAACGTGACCCTCTTCAACCGCTGGGCCAACACGGTCCTCACCTCGGCGGTCACCGCCGTCGCCGCGGCGGCCTCCAAGCCGCTGCGTATCCTCGAGATCGGCGCCGGGGTCGGCGGCACCAGCATGGACGTCATCCCGGCGCTGGCCGCGTTCGACGTCGAATACGTCTTCACCGACCTGTCCCAGTTCTTCCTCAACCGGGCCAAGGAGACCTTCGGGGAGTACCCCTGGGTGCGCTATGCGGTCCTGGACATCAACACCGACTTCCGCGCCCAGGGGTTCTCGCCCAACTCCTTCGACGTCATCGTGCTCGGCGACGTCTTCCACGCGACCAGGCATGTCGGCGAGAGCATCGCGGCGGTGCGCGAGCTGCTGGCTCCGGAAGGCTGGTTGTTGTTCGCGGAGATGACACGCGACCACTACCAGATCATGACCTCGATGGAGCTCCTGCTCGGCCAGGGCGATGACTTCGCCGACATGAGACGCGGCCGGGACCAGACGTTCGTGCCGCACCAGGACTGGCTGTCGCTGCTCGGCGACGACCTCGTGTTCGCCTTCCCCTCGCAGGACGACGCCTTCACCGAGATCGGGCTGTACGTCTACGGCTGCCAGGTCAAGACCGATCGGGTGCCGCTGCGGCCGCAACAGGTCACGGAAGCCGCTGCCGGGCGGCTGCCGCCCGCGATGGTGCCCAGCCTGGTGCAGATCCTGGACCGGCTGCCGGTGTCCGCCACCGGGAAAGTCGACAGGGACGGGTTGCGCGCCCTGATCCCCAGGCTGGCCACGGCCGCCCAGGCGTCGGCCGACCAGCCGGCCGACGATCTCGAGCGTCGGATAGCGGCCCTGCTCGGCCAGGTGCTCAACCTGCCGGCCGTGGGACGCTCCCCAGGCTTCTACGAGCTCGGCGGGGACTCCTTGCTCGCCGCGCAGGCGGCCGGGCAGTTGATCGAGGAGGTTCCGGAGGCGAAGCCGCTGCCCTTCAACACGCTGCTGCGCATCCTTCTGGAGGGGCCGTCAGTCATGGTTCTGGCCGCGCACCTACGAGACGGCCCATGAGCGCGATCGGGGTCATCGGCGGGTACGGCTCCGCCGGCCGCGCCACGGTGGCGCAGCTACGGGCCTGGGGACTGGGCCCGGTCGTGGTCGCGGGCCGGGATCCGGAGCGGGCGGATGCCGTGATCGACGCGGACGATCCGGCCGTGCTGGAGCGGTTCTGCGCGTCGCTGCGGCTGGTCGTCAACTGCACCGGGTCGCCGCCCGCGAACAGGGTGCCGGTAGCCGAGGCGGCGGCGAAGGCCGGCATCCCCTACATCGACCCGGACGGGGACGAGCCGCTTCACGAGCTGCTGTCGGGTACCGCCTATGCGCAGCCGGTCGTGTTGTCGGCCGGCATGCTGCCCGGCCTGACCGGGCTGCTGCCACGCCTGCTCGTGGCGGGACCGGGGCGTCGGCTGGTCTGCTATGCCGGTGGGCAGGACCGGTTCACGATCGCCGCGGCCGCCGACTACCTGGCCGCGGTGAGCAGGTCGGCCGGCCGTACGTTCGCCGTGTGGCGGGGCGGATCCCGGGTGGAGCGAGCCGGCGTCCCCGTCATCGAGGGGGAGGTTCCGTACTTCTCAGAACCGGCGAGCGGCGTGCCGTTCCTGAGTCCCGAGATGGAGCGGCTCGCACGTCGCCTGGAGCTCGCCGAGCTGGTGTTCTACACCGTCTTTCCCGGTAGCCGGCTGCGGGCGGCCCTGGTCGCCCCGCAGCAGGGTTCGGTGGACGCGGAGGCCGTGGTCAGGGCCAGCGAGCTCGACGCCTTCGGGCGGTCGCGCTATCAGCGGATGGTGTTCCAGCTACGCGACGAGCCGTCGATGCCGACGATCGTGCTGTCGGGCAGGGGGTCCAGCGAACTGACCGGGGCGACCGCGGCGATGGCGGCCCTGGCCGTACTGGAGGGCGCGGTTGCCCCTGGCCTGCATTTCGCGGCCGACGTGCTCGATCCGGCATGGGCGGTTGAGCGGCTGCTCGATGCCGACGCCGTGACCGGGTTACGGGTATTCGACGCCGGGGCCACGGCGGATTCGCCGGAGGCGGAGGAGGGCACCATATGACCGGGAGCGTCACCCTGCCACCGAAGTACGACGCGGTGGAGCTCGCGGATCTCGACGACCCGTATCCCGTCTACCGGCGGCTCCGCGAGGCCGGGCCGTTGTGCCGGGGCGGCCCGGCGCAGTGGGTGGTGACCAGGTACGCCGATGTGGCAGCGCTGGTCGGTGACGCCCGGCTCGGCGCGCAGTTCGACCGGGCCTACCATCGGATCGCGCTCGGCGAGGGGCCGCTGGCGGACTTCTTCGGGCGCGTCATGTTGAACAGCGACCCGCCGGTGCACACGGTCCTGCGCCGCCTCCTCGGCCGCGAGTTCACCACCCCGGCGGTGCGACAGCGGCGACGCCGCATCGACATGATGGTCGACGACCTGCTCGCGCCGGTCGCCGACGAGGGCCGGTTCGACGCGGTGACGGATCTGGCCGACAAGCTGCCGATCCGGGTGCTGGCAGAGTTCGTGGGGGTGGAAGCGGAGGACATCGATGAAATACGTCCTCGGGCGAGGACGCTGTCGCAGGCCTTCGCCACCTACCTTCCCGAATCCGGGCGAGCGGCGACCGTCGAGGCGCTGGTGTGGATGCGGGAGCTGGTGGCCGCCATGTTCGAAGCGAGGCGACGCGTCCCCGGCGACGACCTGATCTCGCGGCTGTGCGAGGTCGATCAGGCGACGGCCGACCGGCAGGCCCTGATCGACAACGTGGTGTTCCTGCTGTTCGCCGGCTTCGCGACGACGACCGACCTGCTGTCGAACGGCTGCGCGGCGCTCGCGGCCCGCCCGGACCAGCTGGTGATCCTTCGCGCCGACGCCGATCTGGTTCCCAGGGCGGTCGAAGAGCTGCTGAGGTTCGATGCGCCCGTCCAGGTGAAGAGCAGGCTGGTGCATCAGCCGATCGAGATCGGCGGGCGGGTGATCCGGCCAGGCCGGGTGCTGGTCCTGCAGCTGGGCTCGGCCAACCACGACGAGACGCGCTTCGAACGACCGGGCGAGCTGGATGTGACCCGCCACCCCAACCCGCACCTGAGCTTCGGAGGCGGCGGGATCCACCTGTGCCTCGGCGCCGCGCTGGCCCGGGCAGAGGCGGCGTCGGTGTTCACGTTCATCGCCCGGCGCTTCGCGCGCATGGAGCCCGAGGGGCCCGCCGTACGCCGGTTCAGTCCGAACTTCCGCTCCTACCTCAGCGTGCCGCTTCGGGTGACCCCGTCCTGACCGGGGGGAGGATCTCGGCTCCTTCGAGGTCTCCGGCGACGTAGGCCGCCCACATCTCCCGGCGCTTGGGCTTGCCGCTCGTCGTCCGCGAGATCGATCGGCGTGGGACGTCGAGCAGGACGTTCGCCGCGTGCTCCGTCATGCGCCGCAGGGTCGCCGAGGTCGCGGCGACCCATTCGGCCGTGGGCCGTTCGAGGAGGACCACACCCGTCGCGCCGTTCGCGGACGAGCCGAGCAGGACGGCCATGCGCAACCGCGGCACGCCGGCCTCGGCCAGCGCGCTTTCGATGTCCTCGGCGAAAACGGTGCGGCCGCGGACCTTCATGGCGTCGCCGAGACGGCCGATGACGAACAGCCGCCCGTCGTCCATGAAGCCCGCGTCGCCGGTCCAGAGCACGCCGTCGCGCCATTCTGTGAGGCCGGCGGAGTCCTCGTCGGCGGGGCTCGTCGAGTCTCCGTCCCGGACGTACCCCTCGGCCACCGAGGCGCCGCGTACCATGATCTGCCCCACATGCCGCTCCGGCAGCGGTCCGCCCGCTTCGTCCACGACCGCGACGTCGACGCCGCCCAAGGCGCGCCCGCACCCGACCACCCGGCGCACGGTGTCGCCCGCCGACGTCACCGGCTTGCCGAGCCACACCTCCTGGGGCACGACCGGAATCGTCGCGACGTCCTCGCGGAGCGCCACTCCGGTGACGGCGAGAGTCGCCTCCGCCAGGCCGTACGCCGGCAGGAGCGAGCGCCGGCCGAATCCGGCCGGTCCCATCAGCGCCATGAACCGGTCGAGCAGGTCGATGTCGATGCGCTCCGCACCGATGATCAGGGCGCGCCAGCCGGAGAAGTCCAGCCCGGCGAGCGACTGTGGCGACAGCCGCCGGAGGATGTATTCGAGGCCGAACGGCGGCATCGCGGTCATCGTGGCGCCGTGCGCGCCGAAGCAGGCCAGGTAGCTGGCCGGGTCGCGGATGAAGTCGGCCGGCTCAAGCAGCCACAGGTCGCGCTGCCGGCTGACGGGTGTCAGCAGGCACCCGATCAACCCCATGTCGTGATGCACCGGCAGCCACGACGCGGTGGCGTCGCCCTCCCGCATCTCCAGCCAGTCGCTGATCGCGGTGACGTTGGCGGCGAGTGCTGAGACCTGCACCCGCACGCCCTTCACCCGCCCGCTCGACCCCGAGGTGAACTGCAGCAGCCCCGCGCTCGCCGGCGGTCCTTCCGCGCCGCCGCCGACGGCGGCGAGCTCGGCCGCCGTGTGGACCCGGCCGTCGAACTCCAGCCGCTCCACGAGGTTGGCGGCGGTGACCACCAGGGCCGGCCGCGCGACCTCGATGATCGCGCGGAGGTGCCACGCGTACAGCTGGGAGTTCTGGAAGAGGTACGGCGGTGCGACAGGGCACGGGATCGCGCCGGCGAGCATGATGCCGTACAGCGTCGCGACGAAGTCCGGCCCGGTGCGCTCGATGATGACGACCCGGTCGTCGTGCCGGACGCCCGCCGCGGCCAGCCCTCCGGCGATCTTGCGGGTGAGCGTCGCGAGCTGCGCGTAGGTCCACCGCTCCCACTCACCGTCTCGTAGGAACCGGATGCCCACATGTGGCGAAGGCGCATCGATCCAGGAGATCAGTGGATTGGCGATCACTTCGGGCACTTCCTTCGTGGAGTCGGCCGCGGGCGATGCTCGTGCGTTAGAGGCAGGATGTCGGATCGGCGGCCGTTGAGGCATCATGGCCGCTGAACGGTCCGCTGTCGCGAGGCCCGCCGGGGCCGGGCGATGTCATGAGAACGGTGGCGAGATCTGAATGAGCAGTGAAGCCAAGGCCGATCAAGACGTTCGGGCGAAAGTCCGATCGATCATCATCCAGGTGGCGCCGAACCCCGAGGGGGTCCGGGCGGACGAGACCAGGCTGGTCGAGGACCTCGGATACCATTCGCTCGCTCTGCTCGAACTGGGCTTCACCATGGAGGACGAGTTCGACCTGCCGCCGCTCGACCAGTCGCAGGTGCAGCACATCACCACGGTCGAGGAGGTCGAGGACCTGGTGCTCGACCTGTTGCGGGGCAGCGCGACCCTCGGCTGAGCCCGGCGTCAGCGGAGGAACGAACCGGCGTCGAGATCGATGGCATGCATGCCGTGCCTGTTCGCCATCGTCGCGAACAGGCCGTCGCCGCGATCGGTCCTGACGACCAGCGCGGCGGCGACGATGCTGGTGAGCAGGCCTCCGAAGGCGTACCGGCGATAGTCGCGCCAGCAAGTGTCGAATGACAGGTCGACGCCGTGGTCTCCTAGGGAGCGAACGTACCGGCGCACCACGGCCCGCTCGATCGCCCGCCGCCGCTGGGGGTCGACGCTGCCACCGAGGAAGTAGGCGAGATCGGTGGCCGCGGGCTCGTGCGCCGCGGTCTGCCAGTCCAGCACCGTGATCTGGCCCGTGCCCACGATGAGGTTGTCGGCACGGAAGTCACCGTGGACCACCGTGCGGGGACCCGGGCGCTCGCGTAGGTAGCGCTCGACTCTCGGTACGAAGAAATCGAGGAGATCGACGACCCGGGTGTCCAGCCGGTCCCCGAACCGGCGCAGGAAGCGCGGGTACAGCCGCTGGACCAGGGAGGCCATCCAGGCGGCGTCGGGACCGTCGTGGCGCGGCAGCCAGGTGAGCGCCGCGAGCGCGGGGTCGCCCCACATGGGCCCGTGCAGCGCCGCGAGCTGGTCCACGGCACGGTTCACCTCGTCGGGATCGCATCCAGCGAGCTGGTCGGCGACGTGGCCGCCGGCCGAATCCTCCAGGAGCAACGTGAACGCCCGGGTCCGCTCGTCATAGCAGGAGAGGTAACAGCGCGGGCTGCGCACCGGGAGCCGCGGCGCGAGGTGCTGATAGAAGCGCGCCTCGATCTCGTAGGCGCGGGTGACCTTGGCCGCCGTACGGCTCGCCGGCGAGGCCGCCGCGAGCTTGGCTATGGCGGTGACCGGCCCGGCTCCCTCGGGCTGGTAACTCAACCGCAGCCGGTAGGTGTCCGCCATCTGGCCGGTGCCCACCGCGGTGGCGTCGACGGTGGTCACCCGGGCGGAACCGATCCATGCGGACAGGGCGGCCGAGCACCATCGCGGAGTCATCTCCTCGACGGATCGCAGTGCTCTCACAGGACGAGAGGCAGTTCATACAGCCCGCGCAGCCCGGCGGCGGGCTTCCACCTCAACCGGCTCGCATCGCCGCGGAAGCCGGGGAAGCGCTCCAGCAATCGCGACAGCGCCACCGCCCCTTCGATCCGGGCCAGCCAAGGGCCGGCGCAGTAATGCGAGCCCAGGGCGAATCCGAGGTGCCGGTTGTCGGTGCGGGCAAGGTCGAGCCGCCGCGGATCCGCGAACTCCTCGGGATCGTTGTTCGCGGCTCCGATCAGCACGGTGACCGCCCGCGTGGCGGGAACCCGCACGCCTGCGATCTCCAGGTCCTCTCCGGCGATCCGCCACACCGCCTGGATCGGCGACTCGTAGCGGACGAACTCTTCGATCGCGGCCGGCATCAGTTCCGGCCCTCCGGCCAGTCGCACCCTTTGATCGGGGAAGCGCAGCAGGCATGCCACGGCGTTCCCGATGAGGTTTGTGATCACCTCGTGCCCGGCGATCATGAGCAACATGATCAGGACCCGTAGCTGGACGTCGTCGAACTCCCCGTCGCGGTGGTGCTCCAGCAGCCGGGTGATCAGGTCGTCGCCCGGTTCGGCGCGCTTCCGGCGCAGCGTGTCGGCGACATATGGGTCGAACTGGTGGAAGGCGGCGTTCATTCGTGCGATGCCGGCGCCTTTGATCAGCGGGTCGACCAGCACGAGATAGCTGTCGGACCACTCCTGGAGCTTGCGCGCGTCCTGCGGCGGAAATCCGAGCAACTCGGCGGCGACGAGGATCGGCAGCTTGGCCGCGAAATCCTCGATCAGATCGATCTGGCCGCGGGCGGCGGCCTCATCGAGCAGCCTGTCCACCCAGAACTCCATCCGGGGGAGGAGCTCCGTGAGCCGCCGCTTGCCGAAGTCGTAGGCGATCGCCTTGCGCATGCGCTGGTGCACCTCGTCGGGCACCGCCCCCATCGTGTTGTCGAGCGCGTTCTCCTCCTCCTGGGTGAATCTGGCGAGGCGGAAGAACATGCGGCTGCGCAGGGAGCTGTCGGTCTTGCGGTTGGTGCCGTAGCGGCGATCGGCGAGCACCTCCGCCGCCAGCGCGTAGCTGCTGACCACGTAGGAGCCGGTCACCCTGCTGTGGTAGACCGGGGCGGCGGCACGCAGCCGGTCGAGCTGCCGGTACGGATCCCGGATGTAGGCCGGGTCGTACGGGTTGTACCGGCCGACGAGCGGACCCATCGGAAGCCGCCATTGCCGGTCCACCGCACGTTGGGCAAGTCCGAGCACAGGATGATCCCTTCTCGGCGGTCGCGGTACCCCTGCGTCAAGGATGGCCGTGCGCCGCGGCGGGCGGCAAACAGCCGCCGTTGGTCACCCCTCCCGGCCCCGTGGTCATGCGGATCGGCCTGCTTGACCGTGATTTTCCTTGAAAGCTAGGGTCCGAGGCGATCTGGGAGGCGGTCACGACGTGAAACCTGCCCCATTCGCTTACCAAGCTCCCACCAGCACTGAGGACGTCATCGCCCTGCTGGCCGAACACGGTGACCAGGCGCGGCTTCTGGCCGGCGGGCAGGCGTTGATGCCGCTGATGGCGAGCCGGACGCTGCGCAGCAAGCTGCTGATCGACCTGAACCGGGTGCCGGAGCTGTCCTTCGTGAGCCGGACGGATCGGCTGAGGATCGGCGCGCTGACCCGGCTGCGGCGGCTCGAGAACGACCCGGTGGTGCGTGCGGCAGCGCCGCTGCTGTCCCGGGCGGCGGCGCTCGCTGGGCCGGTCCAGGTGCGAAACCGGGCCACGCTGGGCGGTGCGCTGGCGTACGCGGATCCCGCCGCCGAGCTGCCCGCGGTCGCGGTCGCCCTGGGAGCGAGCGTCGAACTGCGTGGATCACGGCTCCGGCGCCTGGCCGCCGCCGACTTCTTCCTGGGCGCGCACCAGACCGCCCTGACCGGCGGGGAGCTGCTCGCCGCCATAGAGTTCCCCCCGTCCGACGCGGCGTTCGCCATCGAGAAGATTCCCCCGCGGCCCGGTCGTGCGCTGGCAGGCGCCGTGGTGGTCCTCGCCCGTGACACCGCCAGGCTCGTGCTGTTCGGCGTCGGGCCGACGCCGCTGCGCCCGGCCGAAGCGGAGGCGGCGCTGGCCCGGGGCGCCACTCCTGAGGAGGTGGCGGACGCCGCGGTGGCCGAGCTGGACCCGCGAAACGCCCAGGGAGCCACCCGGCGCGCGCTGGCACGCGGGGCGGTCCTGCGGGCCGTGGCGACGGTACGAACCGAGGTGACGCATGGCTGAGCCCGTGATCGTCGAGATGACCCTGAACGGCCGGCCGTTCCGCGCCGAGACCACGCCCCGCACCACGCTGGCCGACTTCCTGCGCGAGGACTGCGGGCTCACCGCCACCCACCTCGGCTGCGAACAAGGCGTCTGCGGCGCGTGCACGGTTTCCATGAACGGCGCCACCGTCCTGTCCTGCCTGGTGCTCGCGGTGCAGGCGGACGGCGCGGAGATCTGGACCGCGGAGGGCCTCGACGGCGCCGCGGCGCCGCTGGCGCAGGCCTTGCACGCCGAGCACGGCATCCAATGCGGGTACTGCACGCCCGGGATCCTGATGCGGGGCACTGAGCTGCTCGAGGAGCAGGCCGCGCCGAGTGAGCAGGAGATCCGCCTCGGGCTGTGCGGGAACCTGTGCCGCTGCACCGGATACGCCGGCATCGTCAAAGCAGTGGCCCGCGCCGCCTCGGCCGACCCGAGCCTGCCTTCGACGGGCACCGTGGTCCCGCGGCGGGAGGACGAGCGCCTGCTGGCCGGGCGCGGCGAGTTCGTGAACGACGTGTCCCCGCCCGGGACGCTGCACGCGGCGTTCCTGCGCAGCCCCATCGCCTCCGGGCTGATCACGCGCCTGGAGGCGGCCGCGGCGCGGGCCCTCGACGGCGTCGTCGCGGTGTTCACCGCCGACGACTTGAACCCCCAAGCCGGACAGATGCGGCCGACACCCCTGCTGGAGGCCGACGAGCCGCCGTTGCTGCCGCTGGCAGCGGACCGGGTGCGTTTCGCCGGGGAACCGCTCGCCCTGGTCGTGGCCCGGGACCGCTACATCGCGGAGGACGCGGTGGACCTGATCGAGGTCGAGATCGAGCCGGAGCCCCCCGTGCTCGATCCGGAGACCGCGGCAGCAGGCGACGCGGCCCTGGTCTACCAGGAGACCGGATCGAACCTCCACCAGGAGCTGGCCTCCCCGGTCCGGCCGAAACTCCGGCAGGCCCTGGAAGACTCGCCGCACGTCGTCCACGCCACCTCGCGCCAGCAGCGGCAGACCAACGCGCCGCTGGAGACGCGGGGCGTGGTGTCCTCCTACGATCCGGACACCAAGGAGCTGGTGGCCTCCATCTCGACACAGAACCCGCACGAGGCCAAGCTGGCGATCTCCAGGGTGACCGGGGTGCCGGTCGAGCGGGTGCGGGTCACCGCCCGCGACGTAGGCGGCAGCTTCGGGCAGAAAGTCTGGACCGGCCGGGACGAGCTGACGGTGGCGCTCGCCGCCCGTGTGCTCGGCCGTACCGTCAAATGGATCGAGACCCGGCAGGAGAACCTGACGGCGTCCGGCCATGCCCGGATGGACATCGGCGCGGGGACCTTCGCGCTGAACGAGGAGGGCCACATCCTCGGCTCCTACTTCGACCATCTCGAAGACACCGGCGCCTACCCGACCGGTGTGGTCGCCAAGGCCGGTCCGTTCGTCGGGATGACGTTCACAGGTCCCTACCGGGTTCCCCTGCACGCCTTCCGCTTTCGGTCGGTCCGCACCAACACCTGCCCGCGCGGGGCCTACCGGGGGCCGTGGGCGTTCGCCACGGTCGCGCGCGAGCAGATGCTGGACGAGGTGGCCAGAGCGGTCGGGCTGGACCCGCTGGAGCTGCGCCGACGCAACGTGCTTGGCGCCGGCGACCTGCCCTACACCATGCCGACGCGGCTGGTTCTCGATCACGTGACCCCGGCGGAGACCCTGGAGGAGGTCGCGCGGCGGCTCGACTACCAGGGGATACGGCGCCGCCAGCGGCGGCTGCTTGAGGAGGAGGGCCGCCTGGTCGGCGTCGGGCTCGCGATCGGTCTTGAGCCCTCCAGCATCGGCACGATGGAGCCGATCGACAGGGACACCGCGCGGCTGCAGGTGGAACAGGACGGCACGGTCACCGCGTACCTCGCGACCGGGGCGGGCGGCCAAGGCGTCGAGACGACGATGGCCCAGGTCGTGGCCGCCGAGCTCGACCTCGACCTGGAAGATGTCAGGGTGGTGCAGGGCGACACCGGCGCCACGCCGTACGGCCGGGGCACCGGCGCGAGCGGCACCGCGGTGATCACCGGCAGCGCCTGCCGCGCCGCGGCGGCGGAATTGCTGGCCATGGCGAAAGAGCTCGCAGCTGAGCTGCTCGGCGTGCCCGCCGACCGCATCGAGCCGCGCCGGGGGATGCTCGCGGATCGCCTGGACCCGGGCGCCGCGCTGTCCTGGGCCGAACTGGCCAAAGCGGCCCCGGCCCGCGGGGCCGCCGAGCGGCTTGAGGCGTTCGGCCATTACAAGGCACCACCGATGACCTGGTCCAACGCCTGCCACGGCTGCGTGGTGGAGGTCGATCGCGATCTCGGACTGGTGCGGATCGAGCGGTACGTCGTCGCCGAGGACTGCGGCAAGATCATCAACGCCAAGGTGGTCGAGGGGCAGATCGCGGGAGGGGTGCTGCAAGGCATAGGCGGTGCGCTGTTCGAAGAGGTGCGCTACGACGAGCAGGGCCGGCCGCTGACGCCGGGGCTGGCGGAGTACGCCGTGCCGACGGCGCTCGATGCGCCCACGGTCGACTTCGTGCACATCGAGACCCCGTCTGCGACGCCCGGCGGCCACAAGGGCATGGGCCAGGGCGGGGCAGCGGGCGCCCTGGCCTGCGTCTTCAACGCGGTCGCCGACGCCCTGGCGCAGGTCGGCGCGCGCGTCGACCGGACACCGCTGGACCCGGAGAGAATTCTCACCGCCCTCGCCGAAGCCGGTTCCCGATCGCGGCAGCCAGCCGCTCGGCCACCATCACCGTCGTGAGATAGGGCGGCACGCCGCAGGGCACCGGCATCACCGAGGCATCGGCCACCCACAGGCCGTCCACCCCGAGGACGGACCCCTCCTCGTCCACCACGGTGGCGGGCTCGCCCGCCGGCCCCATCCTGCAGGTGCCCGAAGGGTGGTACAGCACCCTGCAGTTCTCCCGAAGCCATTGATCGAGGTCACCGTACGGCTGCGCCGGGCGGCCGTCGACGACCTCGTGGAAAGCGGGATGGTCGAGCAACTCGGCGGCGTGCCGGACGGCGCCGCGCAGCCGCTCCAGGTCCCTGCGATCAGAAAGCAGGCGAAGGTCGAGCTCCGGGTCATCGGCGGGATCCCGGCTCCGCAGCCCCACGCTGCCGGTGGACTCGGGCCGCATGAGCGAGACCAGCAGCCCGCCCGCGGCGGGGCCGACCGTCCGCTCCATCGGGAGGAACTGGATGTCGTCGGCCCGGCCGGGGCCGGAACGCGCGCGCAGGAGGCAGCAGCCGGAACCGGTCTCCAGGGATCGCGCGGCCGCGGCGGCGGTCAGCCGGAAGCCCAGCAGCACCGCTGGATGGTCGCTCAGCCCGGCGCCGACGCCGGGAAGCGAGGTGACGACCTCGACGCCCAGCGCGTCGAGCCGATCTGCCGGACCGACTCCCGAGCGCATCAAGATGGCGGGTGTGTGCACCGCACCCGCGCACAACACCACCGCGGGTGCGGACACCACCTCGCGGTGCCCCTCGCCGACCAGCTCCGCGCCGCGGATCCGGCCGGAGGAGAACAACACCCGCGACACCACGTGCCGCCCGGCGACCCGCAGCCGGGGGTGGTTCCTGGCCGGTTCGAGATAGCTGTCGTTGCTGGAGACGCGCACGCCGTCCTGTCGATTCCACGCGGCAGGGGAGATCCCGGTGCTTGCTTCGGCGTTCAGATCGGGATGCTCGGCATGGCCGAGATCGATCGCGGCGGCGTGCAGCGCCGCGCTGACCGGCCCGCACCCGCCCGCGGGCGCGCGGGAGATCGGCACGGGGCCGCGCGACCCGTGGCCGGGACGGTCACCGAAATCCAGATCCCGTTCGAGGCGGATGAACGCGGGAAGGACATCCGGCCAGGACCAGCCGGAGCAGCCGGCGCGCACCCAGGCGTCGAAGTCCGCCGGCGTGCCGCGGATCGCTAGCTGGCCGTTGATCGCCGAGCTTCCGCCCGCCCCCCGCCCGCACGCATAGGCGCGCATCGGCTGGTCCTCGGTGAGCCTGGCCATCAACCCCGGCCAGCGCAACGAACGCACCGCCAGCGCCCTGCCGATGTCGGTTCCCCGCACCGCGGGCGGGGTGTCCGCACTGCGATAGTCCTGCCCGGCCTCCACCAGCAGGACGTCCGCCGTGCCCGCCTCGGAGAGCCGGGCGGCGACCACCGCGCCGGCCGCTCCTGACCCGACTACCACGACATCGGCGGTGCGCGGAACCGCGCAGTCTCCCGCAGGCACGATGCACATCATGGCGTTTTGGAGCTCCCCGCCACCAGACTGACCGTGGTGGCACGCCCTCCCCGCGCGAAGGGAAACGGATCATGCGTGACGTCCTCGAACGGATTCTCGAATGGTACGACAGCGGTACGACGTTCGGGCTGGCGACCGTCGTCCACACCTTCCGCAGCGCGCCGCGGCAGCCCGGCGCGGCGATGGCGGTCTCGGCGCAGGAGGAAGTCGTCGGCAGCGTCTCTGGAGGGTGTGTGGAAGGGGCGGTCTTCGAGGCCGCCAAGGAAGTCATGGAGACCGGCGAGCCGTCGTACGAAGAGTTCGGTTTCAGTGACGACGACGCCTTCGCCGTCGGTCTGACCTGCGGTGGAATCCTGCACGTATACGTGGAGCGGGTGGACCGGCGGACGTTCCCCGAACTGCGCGCGGTCGCCGCCTCGGTGGAGGCGTACGAACCGGTCGCCGTGGCCACCGTCGTCGCGGGAGCCGGGAAGACGGGCGCGCGACGGGTGATCTGGGACGACCGCGCCACGGGCTCGCTGGGATCACCGGGGCTGGACTACGCGATCGACGACGACGCCAGAGGCATGCTCGCCCAGGGTCTCATCGGCCAGCGCCACTACGGGCTGGACGGCCAGCGGAGGATGGACGAGGTCTCGGTCTTCGTGCAGTCCTTCGCGCCGCCGCCGCGGATGCTGGTGTTCGGCGCGATCGACTTCGCGGCGGCCGTCGCGCGGGTCGGGAAGTTCCTCGGTTATCACGTGACGGTGTGCGATGCGCGCGGGGTCTTCGCCACGGGCAAACGATTCCCCGACGCGGATGAGGTCGTGGTCCGATGGCCGCACGACTATCTCAATGAGATCACCGTCGACGAGCGGACCGCGATCTGCGTCCTCACTCACGACCCGAAGTTCGATGTGCCGCTGCTTCAGGTCGCGCTGCACACACCGGCCGGCTACATCGGCGTGATGGGCAGCAGGCGCACGCACGACGATCGCATCGCGAGGCTGCGAGAAGTCGGGGTCACCGAGGAGCAGTTGGCGCGTCTGCACTCGCCCATCGGGCTCGACCTGCACGCGCGAACCCCTGAGGAGACGGCGGTGTCGATCGCCGCCGAGCTCATCCAGACGCGCTGGGGCGGTACCGGCCAGGCATTGACCAAGACGCAGGGCCGCATCCACGGTCCGGCGAGCTGAGGCCGCAGTCCGGCAGCCAGTCCCGGATCCCCACGGGGATCCTCGGCGCGCGAGTGAGGAAAACTCTCACTCAGACGCGGCCCGCCGCGCGCTCGGGCACGTTGCGCTCCCGCCACCCGATGCCGTGCCGGGTCGTACCGGCCCGCACCCTGGTCATCGCCCGGTGCAGCCGGCTCAGCCCGCCGTCCGGTGACCGCAGGTCGATCGTGACGTGCGCGACGTCCGTGAACTCCAGCAGGGTGTCGTCGATCCGCAGCGTGTCGGTGCCGACGGCGACCTCGCGCACGGGCTGCGCTGAGCCGTCCGGCGCCATGAGGTAGCCGTCAGGCGGGATCCGGCCACGCGTGTCCAGGTGGGTGGCCTGGAACCGGGTGCCGTCGGAGAGCCGGCCTGCGCACCAGGTCCAGCCGATCCGCCACCAGTCACGGACACCCCACGAGTGGTCCCGCTGGCCGGGGCCGACCAGCGGGAGAGACTCCCCGTCGAGGCTCACCTCGCCGACCGCCCAGCCGGGTTGCTCCATCCTGTTGCCCCGCGTGTAGCCGTACGCGGGAGCCTGCTCGCGCCAGGTGAGATCCAGCCGGAACCCGTCGCCGCCGGCGGTGATGCGCCAGCCGTCGCCGCCCGGCTCGACCAGGAACCCGAGCGCCGGGTCCGTCGCCCTCCAGGGGACTTCCCGGCGGCCGGTCAATGGAAGATCCAATGCGTGCCCGCCGGCGCGGTCACCTGCCACCACGTAGGCCCAGTACCAGCGCCGGCCCAGATGGGGATAGTCACCGACCCGCACGAAGCCGCCGGCCGTACCGTCCGCCGCGGCGAAGTCGAAATACCATGACTCGCCCCACAGGCGGTCGGTGCCCGGCCTGTGCACGTCGGCCGGGGGCTCACCCGCGGCATGCGGCTCGGAGTCCATGTCCAGCACACGATAGTGGAGTGAGGCGGAGGCGCGGGTGGGCGGACCATCGGCCGTTGTGGCGGGCGGCCGATCCTGCTGAAATTCGACCGTGTCGTACGGCAGCCTGAGGCCCCTGGGCGAGGCGTCCGGGCGTGCCGCGTCGCTGGTCTGCTGCCCGCATGCCGGCGGGACGGCCGAGTTCTTCCGTGACTGGCCTTCCCGGCTTCCCTCCGAGATCCGGGTCGTGCCGGTGCAGTACCCCGGACATGGCGACCGGATTGCTGAGCCGTGCCTGACGGACGTGCACGAGTTGGGCGCGATGCTCGCCGCGGAGGTGGCCTGCCTGCCGGAGCTGATTCTGTTCGGGCACAGCTTGGGCGCCGCCGTCGCCTTCGAGGCAGCGGTACGGCTGGCGAACCAGGGCACGCCGCCCCGGGCCGTCTTGATCTCCGCCCGCGGCGCACCGCACCACGACCATGTCAGGCCGCCGCCCACCGACGCGGCGATCTGGCAGGAGATAGTCCGGCTCGGCGGGACGCCCCCCGAGATCGCGGCCGATCCCCAGTGGCGCGAGGTGCTGACCCCGATGCTGCGCGCCGACTTCCACGCTGACGCCTCCTACCGTCCCAGCCGCACCCGGCTGCCCTGCCCGATCACGGTCCTGCTGGGCGAGGACGACGAGGACCTGTCTCGCGCCTCGATCGATGCCTGGCAGGACTACACCGAGTCGGACTTCGCCGTCCGGGTGTTCCCCGGGGGCCACTTCTACCTGGTCGATCACGTCTCCGACATCGCAGCCGAGGTGGAGCGCCAGGCGGATCCGCCGGTCACCCGCCTGCGAACTCCCGGCACGGGCGGGGACGACGCACGATCATCCGTGTTCAGGGGTACCCCATGATCGACGCCGCCGACTTGACCATCCGCGAGCTGCGGGAGATCGACCTGCTTGATCCGGGCACGTTCGTCGACTACGACCTGTCGTCCCTGTGGCGGGCCCTGCGCCGGGAGAGCCCGATCTACCGGCACCCGCGCGGCTTCTGGGTGCTGACCCGCTACGAGGATCTGGTCGCCGTCTACAAGGATCCCGCCCGGTTCGGCTCCCACGGCGGCAACGTGCTCGCGACGCTCACGGCGGGCGGCGATTCGGCCGCGGGCTCCATGCTGGCGGTGACCGACGGCCCGAGCCACCGGCGCATGCGCGCCGCGCTGGTCGACTCGCTGCGGCCCAGGACCATCGGCGCCCTGGCAGAACCGCTGCGAGCCCGGACGTCCGAGCTGGTGCGGAAGATGGTCTCCGGCACGCCGTTCGACTTCGCCACCGAGATCGCCGAGCGGCTGCCGATGGGCACGATCTGCGATCTGATGGGGATACCAGAAGGTGATCGAGCCCAGCTGCTGGAATGGAACAAGCAGGCGTTGAGCTCGGACCTGCCGGGAGCGACCGAGTCCGACGCGCAGCTGGCGCGCGGCGAGATCCTCATGTACCTCACCGAGCTGGTTCAGGAGCGCCGGGATGACGCCGGGACCGACGTGGTGAGCGAGTTGATCGCGCACCTGCCCGACGACGGGAGGCCGCTGAGCGACGAGGAGATCGTCTACAACTGCTACAGCCTGCTCATCGGGGGAGACGAATCGAGCCGGATGTCGGCCATCTGCGGGGTGCTCGCGTTCTGCGACCGGCCGGACGCCTGGCGCCGCGTGCGTGCCCGTGAGGTCGGCCTCGACTCGACGGTCGAGGAGATCCTGCGCTGGACCACGCCGGCGATGCACGTCGGACGGCGTGCCAGGCAAGCGGTCGACTTCCTCGAGCAGCAGATCGCCGAGGGCGACATTGTGACGTTGTGGAACACCTCCGCCAATCGCGATGACGCGATCTTCCAGTCGCCGGACACCTTCGACCCCGCGCGGCAGTCGAACCGTCATCTCGCGTTCGGGTACGGCCCGCACTTCTGCGTCGGCGCCCAGCTCGGCAGGCTGGAGCTCAGGATCCTCCTGGACGCGCTGCGGGCCTCGGTCACCGAGATGGCGCTCGCCGGGGAGCCGCAGCGGGTCTACTCCAATTTCCTGTTCGGCTACAGCACCCTGCCGGTGGTGTTCTCATGACGTTCCCGCGGCGAACCTGAATCCCAACACCAGGCGCATGAACTCGGCGTAGTCACCTCGATGGATCTCGTGTCCGCTGCCGGGGAGTTCGTGGGCGGTGCAGTGGCTGGGAAGATACTCGCGAGCCAGTCGCCAGTCCGCGTCGTTCAGCATGCCTCCGCGCTGCGGATCGCCGCGCAGGATCAGCGAGGGAACCTTCAACTGCGCAAGGAGGGGAAGGAGCGGACCGGCGGCGGCGCCGTCGTTGATCGCGCTGAGGTAGACGTCGGAATCGGCACGGTGGACGTCCTCAAGCAGGCTTTCCCGATCGATCGGGTGCCAGTCGCGGCAGACCAGCTCCACCCATTTCTCCGAGTATTCTCGCGAGCTGCGCATCATCCACAAGAAATCCTGGACTACCGGCTGGGTACCCGTGGAAGCCATGTCGGGAGGCAGCTCCTCCAGGACGAGGCCGCCGAGAACGGGGGGAACCCGATCGCCCGCGGCACCCGTCGCCAGCGTGAGAGCGGCCGCGGCACCCCAGCAGTGCCCGATCAGCAGGGGAGCTCGCACACGCAGGACGTCGATGAGGTCATGCAGGTCGCCGGCGACCTCGTGCAGGCCGTAAGACCCGGCGGGTGGTTTGACGCTGGATCCGTTGCCCCGCAGGTCCACGGCGATGACGTCCATCCCGGCCGCGTTCAGCGCCGGTCCGACCCGGGACCACGTCGTCCAGCTGCCGCCGTTTCCGTGCACCAGGAGCGCTCTGGGAGCGTCGGCGTCCCGGGCCCATCTGACGTAATGGAACCGGCCCGCAGTGAGGTCGACGTGGTGGGATTTCCCGGATGCGGCGATGAAGCCGTCGTCCTGGTTCATGATGACGGCCGGCCCGCGATCAAGCGAAACGGCTCACTGCACGCCGTCTCGCTGGGCGGATTTCGCCTGGCCACCGTTGGAGCGAACCAGTTCCGCGATACTGCGGACGTCCTGGAAATTCGAGGCATTGAGCTGCTCCGGCGGGATCTGTGAACCGAGCTCGTTGTGGATGAAGCTTACGAGCCTGGCCGTCTTAAACGAATCGAGCACGCCCCACGCGAGCAGCGGGGTGTTGTCGGTCAGCTCGCCCGCGGGATCACCGTCGAGAAACTGTGTGCGGATGAACACGAGCAGGTCGGACACTATCTGGTCGTCGGCCACCCTGCCTCCCTTCCTGCTACCTCACCGCCGGCGGGGTGATGATGGGCTCGCCGCCCGAGCGCGGCGCGGTCGACCTTTCCGTTTCCGGTGCGGGGGAGCTCGGCGACCAGGTGGATCCGGTTGGCGATCATGTACGGGGGGAGGCGCTCGGCGCTGTGCCGCTTGAGCGCCAGCACCCCGGGCGCCCGTCCGGCCACGGGGACCACGAACGCCTCCAGCCACGCGTCGCTCCCGTCACCGCCGACGACGACCGCGGCCTCGTCGACGTCGGGATGGGCGGCCAGCGCGGACTCGACGTCGCCCAGCTCCACCCGGTGCCCGCGTACCTTCACCATGAGGTCGCGCCGGCCGACATAGTCGAAGGCGCCGCCCGGCAGCACCCGGGCGATGTCACCGGTGGGATAGGGCCCCCGCTGCGGTTCGCGTCCCCAGTAGCCGAGCATCACGGTGGGCCCGTCGACCCACAGCTCCCCTTCCTCGCCCGGCCCGGCCCGGCCGCCGTCGGGTCTGATCGCCCAGACCGTGTCACCGCCGGCCGGCAGGCCGATCGGCGCCGGGCGGTCACGTTCCAGGTCGGCGGGTTCGACCTGGTGGTAGGTGCACACGTTGGTCTCGGTGGGGCCGTACAGGTTGAGCAGCCGCGCGCGGCTCCACGCGGCCAGCAGGCGCAGCTTGGCGATCGGAAAGGGCTCACCGGCGAACAGCAGGGCACGCAGCGTGCGCGGCGCCGGCCGCTCCAGCAGGCCGCCCTCGCGGATCATCAGGGTCAGCGCGGAAGGGACCGAGTACCACACGCTGATCCGCTGCTCGTGCAGCAGCTCGACCAGGCGTTTGGGCGAATAGGAGAGTTCGGTGGGGACGAGATGGACCATGGCGCCGCTGGAGAAGGCGGCGTAGAGATCCAGGACCGACAGGTCGAAGGCCAGCCCCGCGTGGTTGGCGAAGCGATCGTCCGGCACCGCGGCCAGCTCGGCCGCCGCCCAGTCCACGAACGCGCGGGCGTTGCGGTGGCTGATGCACACGCCCTTCGGCACGCCGGTCGAGCCGGAGGTGTAGAGGACGAAGGCCAGGTCGTCGGCGCCGACCGGCTCGTTGACGGGCTCCGCGCTCCCCGGCACCGCCTCGGTGATATCGAGGCAGCGGGGCGCCCCGCCGTACTCGCCCGCCATCCGTGACAGCCGCGGCCCGTCACCGCACACCAGCCGCGCGGCGCAGTCGCGTATCACCGCGGTGCCCCGCGCGAGCGGGGTGGCCGGGTCCACCGGGACGTAGGCGGCGCCCAGCCGGAGTACGGCCTGCATGGCCGCCACCACCTCAGGCGACTTCTCCGCCCAGATGACGACCCGATCGCCCCTGGCCACGCCGGCCCCGCGCATCCTGGCTGCCAGGGCGTCGGCCCTGCGGTCGAGGTCGGCGTAGCGCATCACGCCGTCGGCGCCTGCCACGGCGGGCCGCTCCGGATAGCGGGCCGCCGCGTCGATGACGAGCTGGTGCAGGGTCATAGCCCGGCCCCGCGGGCGATGATCTCCCGCTGGATGTCGCTGGTCCCGGAGAAGATGACGCTGGGGACCGAGTCGCGCAGCTGTGCCTCGCTGCCGGTGCCGGCGAGGTAGCCGGGGCCGCCGAAGATCTGGACGGCGTCGAGGCTGTTGGCCACGGCCGCCTCCGAGACCGCGAGCTTGGACAGCGCGGTCGCCTGAGAGTCCGGCCTGTCCCGATCCAGGAGCCAGCAGGCCCGGTAGAGCAACAGCCTCGCCGACTCCAGCCGCTGGGTCATCGTGGCGATCCGGTGTGAGACCGCCTGGAACGCGCCGATGGGCCGGCCGAACTGCCGCCGCCGCTTGGCGTGGGCCACGCACTCGTCCAGTTGCCTGCGCATCTGGCCCAGGTAGAGGGCGAACAGGCAGCTGCGCTCCCAGCTCATCGAATGCTTGAAGATCGCATTGCCCTGCCCCTCCTCTCCGAGCCGGTACCTCACCGGAACCCGGCATCCGGAGAACTCCACCCGCCCGGCCGGGCAGGCATGCAGGCCCATCTTGGTGAACGGTTCGCCGACCGAGATGCCCGGCAGGTGCCTGGGCACCGCCAAAGCGGTCTGGCCCAGGAAACCGGCGTCCCGATCGGAGGTCCCGTAGACGACGAACACATCGGCGGCCGACGCGTTGCTGACGAACGACTTCACGCCGTCCAGCACGTACTCGTCCCCGTCGCGGACGATCGCGGTGCCCAGCGTCCCGACGTCGGAACCGGCCCCGTCCTCGGTCATCGCATTGGCGGCGACCAGTTCGCCGCCGGCCATGCCTTCGAGCAACTCGGCGCGCACGGGGTCGGCGCCGAAGTCACGCACCGGGATCGCGCAGGCCAGCAGGTGAGCGCCGACGGCGAAGGCCAGGCCCGTGTCGGCCCCGCCCTCGGTGAAAGCCTCCAGGCACAGCGCGGTGTCCAACGCGCCCAGGCCGCCGCCGCCGTACTTGGCCGGCAGGCACAGACCCGTCATGCCGAGGCGTGCGGCCGCCAGCCACTCGGCGCGGGCGAACGGCACGCCCGGTCCCGTCAGGTCCGGACCCTGCCTGCGGACACCCGCGAGCACCTCCTCATAGCGCCTGCGCTGTGCCTCGCTGAAGTCGAAATCCATGCTTTGCACCAAATCGTCCGGGACTGAGAAGGACACGGTGGCCGACAGGACGTTGGCAATGTGGCACAGCGTTTTCCGCCTGTCGAGCGTGCCGGTCTGTTCCTATGAGGGAAGAGCCATGACGTGCCATGATGAGTCGCAGGATCGGATTCGAAGGAGGGACAGGTTTGTCCGAGCAATCGAAAGATCCTCTCACCGGCAGGCGCCTGACCAGTCACGAACGGCGGTCCGGAGAACTGTGGGACGCGTCCTACACCGACGGTCCCGCGCCATGGGACACCGGTCAGCCGCAGCCGGCGATAGTACGTCTGGCCGCCGAAGGCGGATTCACCGGGACCGTGCTCGACGCGGGCTGTGGGTCCGGCGACAACGCGCTCCACATCGCCTCGCTGGGCCTGCCCGTCTTGGGCGTGGACGTGGCCGAGACGGCTCTGGAGATCGCCCGGGCCAAGGCCTCGGAGCGTGGGATCAAGGCCGAGTTCGCCGTGGCCGACGGGCTCCGGCTGGAGGCCTTGGGACGCGAGTTCGAGACGGTGCTCGACTGCGGCCTCTTCCACGCCTTCGACGACGAAGAGCGGCCTGAATACGTCGCCGGTCTGGCGTCGGTGACCGCGCACGGCGGGACCGTGTACTTGTTGTGCTTCAGCGACGAAGGTCCCGAGCCCGGCCCGCACCCCGTCAGCAGGGAAGAGCTGACCGCGGCGTTCACCTCCGGATGGGACATCACCGCGATCGAATCGGACACGGTCCAGACCAGATACCAGCCCGACGGCGCGCCCGCCTGGCTCGCCACGATCAAACGGGCCTGACTACCCCGCGACAAGAGCCGAGGATGATGATGATGGGAACCTCCGAGTCCTGGCACCGGCCGACCGTGACGCCGAGGATCATCACCGGCGACCCGGCGGGCCTCGTCGGCTTTCTCCAGCAGGTGTTCGGCGCCCAGGGCGAGATCGAGGGCGACCGCCCCGTGGAGATGCGCCTGGGTGACTCGCTCGTCATGGTGAGCGACGGTGGAGGGGTGCACGCCGAGGCGCCGGCCTTCCTCATGGTCTACGTGGACGACACCGACACCGTCTTCGCCCGCGCCGTGGCGGCCGGGGCCAGCGCGGAGGAGGAGCCCGCGGACATGCCGTGGGGCGACCGGCGTGCCACTGTCCTCGACAAATGGGGCAACAAATGGCAGATCGCCGCGCCGCATCGGCCTGCACCCTCAGCGTGAGCCTGCGGAGCAGCGGTAGTCCGGCCGGATCGAGCTGCCGTCAGGCCGGGTGAACACTGAGGCTCACCAGCCGAGCCGTAACCGCAGCCACAGCGCCAGACGCTCGTCCGGGTTGGCGAGATCGAACCCGAAGATCTCCTCGGCGCGGGAAAGCCGGTACCGGATCGTGTTCGGGTGCACGGACAGCCGATTGGAGGCGGCCGCGATATCGCTGTTGGCGTCCAGGTAGGCGAGGATGGTGGACGCATAGGTGGTGCCGTGCTCGAGATCGTGGGCGCGGACCGCCGGCCCGAGCCTGCGGGGCAGCGCCTCGTGCGCGGCCAGTAGCTGGGCCAGCGAGGACAGCGTCGCGCTGGCCCACACCTCGTCGATCGTGGCCACCTGACACGGTTCCGGGTCACCCAGCCGGTCGGTAAGTGCGCGCAGGACGAGATCCGCGTCGGCGCGTGAGCTCGCGATCGAGCGCAATCCCTGGACGAGCGAGCCAAGTCCGGCCTGGACGGGCACCCGCAGCGCACCGTGGGCTCGCCGGGCGATGTCGGCGACGAGTTCGCGATGCGCGTTCGGCGAAGGCCCGCTCGGCAGCAGCGCATAGACCGTTCCGTCGATCAACGCGCAGCCGTGCCTGCCGTAGTGGGCCTCGCAGTGCAGGCTCACCAGGTCGGCGAGCCGGGTGGCCGCGTGTGACGCGAGAACATCGTCGGCATTGCTCGAGGCGACGGCGAACGCGGCCACCGCGACGGGCAGGTTCGGGTCCAGGCCAAGCTGTGGGGCCACCGCGGTGACACTGCTCGGGTCGGCGAGCAGCCGTCGCAACAGGTCGGCGCGCCTGCGCCGGACGGCATCGACCGCGGTACGGGCCGCGAGCAGGTGCAGCGAGACGATGTCCGCAACGTCGGAAAGGGCCTGTGTGGCAGCGGAGTCCAGGCAGTCCTCGGCATCGACGACCCAGATCGAACCCAGCGTCTCGCCTCCCGCGCGGACTGCGACACCGAGACGAGGAAGGCCGCCGGGAACGGCTGGGAACCGGCAGGGACGCACCACCTGGACGAGAGCGCGGTACTGCTCGTCGTAGTCCGGGCCCTCCGGCACCTGGAGGTCGAGGATGCCCTGGCGGCGGCCGTCATCGATGGCCTGCCCGGGCAAGGTCGAGTACGCGAGGATGCGCCGGTGCGAATCCTCGATCACCGTGGCACCTCCTAACATCCCCGCGATCGCGTTGGCCAAGGCGAACAGATCGCCGACGACCGGGCCGCCCGAGGCCGGCGCGAAACTCACCGTGGCGGTGAGCGCCGAGGAGATCATGGCGTCCAGGTGGTGCCAGGCCACGGCCTCATCGGCGGCGAGCAGCACGATTCCGGACCGCTGCGCGGCTTCCACCAACTCGGTGACCGGCTCGCCGTAACTCTTCACCACCAGGCAGGCGTACCCGGCCTCGGCCGCCGAACCAACGAGCTCCTTCGCCTGCGCTTCGGCCGTTCCTACGCCGACGGCGAGCAGGATCGCGTCCCTGACGGATGGAAGCGGGGCTCGCCGCTCGAAGATGAGCACGCCCGAGACCGGTACCGGCCTTTCCGGCAGTACGGTCAACGGCCGCAGCAGCGAGGAGCCCAACGCATCGAGGACCTGTCCGAGATCGGGTACCCCGGTATCGAGCATCCTCACCTCTTTAGCCAGACGTACAAAGCATTCGCGGACTCTCTGGACGGGCACCGAATGCCCACGGCTGGTCCGGACACGACGCTGTCAGTATGCGCGTTCCAGCAAGCGTGCCGCGGCCGGTTGCCTGTCTGGTCCTGCGTGATCGTGGTTCCCGCAGTGCTCGGCCGATACGCCGTCTCGACGCGGAAGCCGTACGACCGGAGCTTGGCGAGGCGAAACCGTAGTAGTAGAAGGAGACATCATGCGAGGTAGGACGAGTGCTCTCGTGGCCTTAGCGGTCACCGCCTCTCTGGTGGTGGCGCCTGCCGCGACGGCCGCGACACCACAGTGTGACACCAAGCCCATCCTGACAGCGCTGGAGGCGCTGAAGCGCGTCGGCGCCCCAGGGATCGCCGTGACGGTGAAGAGTCCGCGCTGCGGCGTCTGGAACGGCGGCGTCGGCCTCGCCGACCGCAGGACGGGCCGTAAGGTCGTCGGCAATGAGCACAGCCGTATCGGCAGCGATACCAAGACCTGGACGGCCACGATCGTGCTTCAGCTCGTCGGCGAAGGCAAGATCAACCTCGATGACACCGTCGACCACTATCTGCCCGGTCTCATCCGCACCAAGCTCTACGATGGCCGCAAGATCACGATCCGGCAGCTCCTGCAGCACACCAGTGGCCTGCCCGACTACCTGGACGCGCCGTTCTGGGACAACGAGGAGGCGCACCGCTGGGATCACATCGAGCCCTTGCAGACGGTCAAGCAGGCGCTGACTCTGCCCCCGCCCGATGACAGGACTCCGTCGGGCTTCGCCTACGCCAACACCAACTACAACCTGGCCGGACTGATCGTCACGAAGGTCACCGGTCGCAGCATCGACACCGAGATCGACCAGCGGATCATCAAGCCCCTCGGGCTGCGCGAGACCTACTGGCCTGGCGACCAGACCACGATCGCCAAGCCGGACCTGCGGAGCTACGTGAAGCGGGCTAAGACTCTGGTGGACAGGACGGAATGGAACACCTCCGAGGCCGACGCGTCGGGTGAGCTGATCTCCACCGGTGCCGATGCGACCGCCTTCTGGACCGCGCTGATGACAGGGCAACTGCTGGCCCCAGCCCAGCTCGCCGAAATGAAGCAGACCATTCTGGACGACCTTGGCCAGGACTACGGCCTGGGAATCGAGGGCTATCGGCTCGCCCCAGACCTCGTCGCCTGGGGACACAGCGGCAGTATGGCCGGCGGCCACACGTTCAGGAACGCCGTCACCGATGACGGCCAACGGGCCGTGACCCTGCTGATCGACACGGACACCTTCAACTCAGGCGAGGTCGAATCCGTCATCGGTAATCTCATCCGCGACCTCCGCTGACCCCTCCTTCGCCGCCAGGGGAGCCGTTCTCGCGGCGTTGGTTGGCCCGCCGGCTGCCAACGGTGCTGCGTCCGCTCATAGCTGGTCACTCCGGCGACGTTGCGGGCCTGCTCCGGGCGTGACCCAGCAGGCCCGCATCCAGGTGAAGTCCCGGATCGCGACGATGGTGCGATGGCCGGTCTCGTACACCCTCGAGAAGGCAATCGCCACGACCGACCTGCGTACGCTGATCTCCACTTGCAGGACGCCGGCCATGTCCCCGCCGGGTTCGTCGTCTTCCAGCGCCCTGCACGTCCAAGGGCATGGGCTTCCTGATTCAACCGGATTGCGCGTACTCGGTGAGAATCTCGTCGATCACTCGTTTGGCTTCTGCAGCCGCAACATGGTCCCCCTGCTGCGCACCGGCATAGATGATCAGCGCCTTCCACAGTGCCCAGCCACGCCCACGGGCCCACGTCCCAGGGTCGACATCAAGCCTTGTGCGGAATGCTTCACGGCTCGCCCCGGACAGGAGCGTCCAGGCGATCGCCACGTCGCACGCGGGGTCGCCGACACCGCAACTCCCGAAGTCGATGACGGCAGCCAGCGCGCCGTCACGGACCAGAAGGTTCCCTGGGGCTACGTCGCCGTGGAACCACACCGGCCGGCGATCCCAGGACGCCCGCAGCGCCGATTGCCAGATCTCCGTGATGGGGTCCCGGGGTATCCGACCGTCGAGCACTTCAAGCGCGCGTTGCGTCTGGGGGTCGTAGAGCCGCAGTGGCCCGCCACGGAACCAGTTGTGCAGTCCCGGCTCGGGCCCTCCGGTCGGATCGACGTGTCGCAATGCGACAAGGAAGGCGGCCAGGTTGTCCGCGAAATCGGTCAGGTTGCCGATGGTGTCGATTGCCAGCGGGTTCGCCGTCGATCCATTCATATACGGACCAGTGGAAACCGAACCCTTCGTCGGGTTCGCCTTTCGCCAACGGCGTCGGTATCCGTAGCGGCACCCGTGGCGCAAGTGTTGGCAGCCATCGGTGTTCCTTGTCCACGGCCAGCGCATACTCCCCGATTTTGCGCGCCGTACCCCGCAATCCGCCACTTCAAGGGGTACCGGTAAGAAACGTGTCAGTGACTGAGCCTGTACCGCGTCAAAATACAGCCACGACGGCTCTGACTCCCAGCTCAAACCATGTGTGCGAGTTTTGACGCGCTGCAGGGTGTGGCGATGACGACTTCGGCCGTCCGCACCATCTAACGGGAGCGACAGGCCGGCGGCTGCCTCAGCGGCCACTGCTCCGGGGCAGTGCGGCCCAGGCCGTCGAGAGGCGGCTGACCAGTTCTGCCGAGGTGTCCGGGGCGAAGGAGCAGGGGAGGCGGATGTAGTTGTCGTGGGCGCCGGTCGGATCCATTGTGGCGCCCGGGATGACCTCCGCGCCGTGGCGCAGTGCCACCTGTGCGTAGATCCTGGCGTCGGTGCCCGGGGGAAGCCGGATCCACAGGACGGAGCCTCCCTGCGGTTCCTGCCAGCGCCAATGCGGAAGCTGCTCGGCCAGCAGTCGGGTGATGGTGGCGAGTCGCTCACGGCGGATGCGGTCCCGCTCGGGTGCGAGGGCCGGGAGCTCGGGGAGTAGCCGGGCGGCGAGGGCTTGGTCGAGGAGTGGGCTGCCGAGGTCGTTGAGCGCCTTGAGCCGGGCCAGGCGTGCCACGGCGTCCTGCGGCGCGCGGATCCAGCCGATGCGCAGGCCGCCCCATACCGCCTTGGTCAAGGAACCCACCGTCAGCACGGTTGCTCCGGCAGGGTGCGCGGCGATCGGCGGCGGAGCCTGCCCGGGGGCGAGAGCCGCCGCGTGGGCGCTGTCCTCCAGGAGGGTGACGCCGTGTTCTGCGGCGAGCTCGGCCACTCGGCGACGGCGTCCGGCGGACATCAGGGTGCCGGTGGGGTTGTGGTAGGTCGGCATGACGTAGAGCAGCGCGGGCCGGTGTCCGGCGAGCGCGGTGGCGAGCCGGTCGATCCGGATGCCGTCGGAGTCGAGTTCGACGCCGACCAGCTGTGAGCCGGCCGCTCTGAGGACGTCCAGGCAGCCCGGCCACCCGGGGGATTCCACGATCGTGGTTGACCCGCGTCCGAGATAGAGCTGGGCGCTCAGGGTGACGGCCTGCGTGGCACCGGTGGTGACCACCACTTGGTCGGGTGTGGTCGGCAGTCCGTGCGCGGTGTGGTGGGCGGCGATCGCTGCCCGCAGCGCGGGGAGTCCGGCCGGGTGGTAGCCCGCGTCGAGGATCAGCCCGGGCAGGTCCTCGCGGACCAGGTGGAGCAGCGCCTGGGCCAGATCCGGACCGCCGGCCTCGGCCGCCTGCCCCAGCGAGATGAGGTTCGGCGGCTGTGCCACCAGCCGCTGGATCACCGCGGTGGCCTGGCCTCCCTGCACCCGCCCGTCCGCCGGAACCCGGTGGACGACGGCTGCTCCCGACACCCGCGTGCCGCTGCCCCGGCGGGTCTCGACCAGGCCCGACCCACGCAGTGCGTCGTAGACGGCGACCACCGTCGCCCGGCTGACCGAGAGGGCGTCGGCGAGCCGCCGCTCGGACGGCAGGCGGTCACCGGTACGCAGGTCCCCGGACCCCACGGCTCGGACGAACGCTTCGGTGAGCCGCCGGTACAGCGGACCCTCGGCCGAACTCCACTCGCCCAGCAGGTCGATCAGTTCGGACGTCTCGGACATCCCGCGATGCCGGTCCACTTTCCCTCCATTTGTACGGGTATATACGAGCCGCTGCTGCCAGAGGCTAACGGCACGACATGCGGGTGGCAGCCATCTGTGACCCGTCTCTCCTCGCCGCGAGAGACGGCGCGGGAAGGCACGCCGAGCGGTCAGCCCACCTGCGCCGTTGGCGGGCGAGGTCCGGACGACCCACTGAAGCTTCCGGCCCTCGTCCATCGACAGCTGACTCCGGAAAACGGTCCACTTCGGCGGAAAGTGGACCGTTTGGACCACAATCCAATCGCACAGGCTTGCCGAATGGACAACCGGCTGAAGGCGATCTGCGACCTGTCCGTGCCGAGCGCGCGGGAACGGACGGGCAGGCACGAGTACGACGGGGTGCCGCAGGACCTGTCCCCGTCCGGGGTGCGGGCCGGGCTGGCCGCGCTGGGCGGACCCGGCTACCCGGATCGGTACGACGAGGAGCTGGCGCTGGTCGCCGAGCACACGCTGCGGGTGTCGTTCGGCGAGCTGGAACTGCACCGGTCCAATCCGCTGTGGCACATCGCCAACCTGGAGCTGACCTGTTACGACCGCGAGTACGCCGCCGAGGCGAGGCGGGCCGAGGCGCGGCGAGCGCACCTGGCGGCCTGGCCGGACGCGGTGGACGCGGCGGTGACCGCGCTGGACCGGGTGTCCGCCCCGGTCGCCACGGCCGCGCTGCCCGCGGCGCGTGGGCTGGCCACCGGGGTGCACGACCGGGCCGCGCTGGGTGCGCTGGACCGGCTGGTGGCACACCTGGAACACGCGGCGAGGCACGGCGAGCCCACCGCCGCGCTGGGCGCATCCGCGTTGACCGCGCTGTTGTCGGCCACCGAGGCCCTTGACGCGGACCTCACCAACCTGGTCACCCGTGCGGAGCTGGAACAGAAGCGGTTGCGGCAGCTGCTCGACGAGTCCTGCCGCCGGATCGACCCGGACGCGCCGAGCGAGCGGACCGTGCGGGCGCTGCTGGCCGACCGGCCCACCCCGGAACAGGTGGTCGGCGAGGCCGCCGCACTGGTCGCCGAGGTGATCGCGTGGACGGCCGAGCAGGGACTGGTGCCCTACGACGACGGCGAGTGCCTGGTCGGGCCGACACCGCCGTCCCAGCCATGGCAGGTGGCGGCGATGGTGCCCGCCGCGCCGGGGGAGCCGGACGCGCCGAGCCGGTTCTACGTCACTCCGCCCGGACCGGACTGGCCGGAGCGGGACCGCGAGCAGTGGCTGTCGCTGTACGCGCGGTCGTTTCTGCCGGTGATCGCCGTGCACGAGGTGGCTCCCGGCCACTTCTCGCACGGCAGGGCGTTGCGACGGGTGGCCTCGCCGGTGCGCCGTACCTGGCTGTCCGACGCGTTCACCGAGGGCTGGGCGCACTACACCGAGGAACTGGCGCTGGAACAGGGCTTCCGG
The DNA here is from genome assembly GCF_044457685.1 of Nonomuraea sp. NPDC050536. Taxonomy (NCBI): domain Bacteria; kingdom Bacillati; phylum Actinomycetota; class Actinomycetes; order Streptosporangiales; family Streptosporangiaceae; genus Nonomuraea; species Nonomuraea sp. NPDC050536. The sequence continues at coordinate 189,974 of NZ_JBITHD010000008.1, read as the reverse complement.
TCGGCCGACCCGGGGTTCCCCGTGGCGGTGGCCAGGGACGGGCTGCTCAGGATCACCCGGTTGATCTGCTCGATCGGGCTGCACAGCGGGGACCTGTCGGTGGCGGACGCGACGCGCCGGTTCACCGAGGACGCATTCCTGGAGGGCCGCACCGCCACCAGGGCGGTGCACCGGCTGTTGCTCGACCCGCTCTGCGGCGGGTACGCGTGGGGCAAACTGGCCATCCGCGACCTGCGGGACCAGGCGCGCGAGCGCTGGGGTGCCGGATTCTCGCTGCGCAGGTTCCACACCGCGCTGTTCGACCTCGGCGCGCCCCCGCTCGGCCTGCTGGACACCGCACTGGAGCGCGGCTGATGCCGGAGCAGGCGCGGCTGCTCGCGTTCGCCGTGGCCTCGTTCGCGCTGATCGCCGCACCCCGCCGCAGTTCACCGTTCCACGGGACGACGTGCGCTCGAATCGCCGAAGCCGGCCACCGACTCAGGAGTGGGTCTGGCCCCACCCACCCGTACGGCCAAGCCCATATTGGGCCGGTCAGGCGCTAAATAGCATCGCTACCACAACGACACGGAGGAGAAAGATCATGGCGAACGCCAGCGACATCACGACCGCGACGGACCTCGGCGACGCCCGCACCCAGGAGGCCTTCACCACGGTGAAGAAGTGCGTCACGCTCTTCGGTGCTGTCGGCGCCATCGTCCTCGGGGTGGTTGCCGTGATGGCGTTCACCGGCCACGAGGCGTCCTCGTTCATGTGGATCCGGGGAGCCATCCTGCTCGCGGTCACTCCGCTGATCTACCGGATGACCATCCGCGCTTCGGAGGGGTCGTACAAGGCTTTCGACCGCGTGCGCACCTTGTCCACCATCATGCCGGTCGCGATCATCGGCGTCGACCTGATCCCCGGCCTCTGCCCAGCGTGGTACGCCGTGCTCCAGGGTCTGTCTGCGCTGGCCCTGGTCGGCGTGGCCGTCATCACCCGTGGTTCCGTGCTGAGCGCCGCCTTCCCCGGAAAGAAGTGAAGTCCTGAGGACCTGAACGACGGCGAGTTGGTCCACCGGCTCACCCATCCCCGTTACGGAGTGATCAAGATGTACGGGGCCAAGGTGCCGGCCCGATCAAGGGCGACTGCGCAAGCGGTAGTCGCACCCTGACGCGGAGCCCGCCAGCGGGGCGGGGAGTGAGGGTGAGGGTTCCGTCGTGTGCCTGGGTGATGCTTTTGACGATTGCCAGGCCGAGGCCGACACCTGCGTGGTCGGTGCGTATGCGTTCGGTGCCGCGCTGAAACGGCTCGACAAGCGAGGAAACCAAGTTCGGGGCGAGCTTCTCGCCGGTGTTCTCGACAGTGAGCACCACAGTCTTGGAGTGAACGCTGGTCGTGACCCACACGGTGCCCTGTTCGGGCAGGTTGTGGACGATCGCGTTGTGCACGAGGTTCGTAGTCATCTGCAGCAGGAGCGCGTGTGAGCCGGTGGTGGGGGTCACGTCGCCGGAGGTCTCGATGGTGAGGCCGCGTTTTTCTGCGAGGGGGAGGAGCGTTTCAGCGGCTTCTTCCGCGATGAGGGACAGGTCGACGTGTACTCGGGTGAAGGACCGTTGGTCGGCGCGGCTGAGCAGGAGCAATGCTTCAGTGAGGTCGATCGCTCGGGTGTTGACGGCGTGGAGGCGGTCGACAAGTTCGCCGGTGTCGCGGTTGCGATCGTTACGGGCCACGTCGAGAAGTGCCTGCGCGATCGCCAGTGGGGTGCGCAGTTCGTGGGAGGCGTTGGCTGCGAATCTCTGCTGTTCGGCGACGTGTGCTTCGAGTCGTACGAGCATGGCGTCGAAAGCGTCGGCGAGTTCGCGGAACTCATCTCTGCGGCCCGGTAGCCGGATTCGGTGGGAGAGCGATCCGCTCGTGGCCATGCGGGTGGCGTCTGTGATGCGAGTCAGGGGGGCGAGCATCCGGCCGGCGAGAAGCCACCCTCCCACGAGACCGAACATCAGCAGGAACGCCAACACGATGGCCGCGACCGGAGCAAACGAACGCATGATGACGGAGCGGTTGATCATCAAGTCGCCGGTGGTGTAGATCGCACCATCGGGTAGGCCTCGCAGGAAGTAGACCCCCACGGCGGCGAGTAGCAAGGCACCTGCGAGCACGAGGAACCCGGCGTAGCTGAGGGTGAGTTTGAGGCGAACACTCAAACCAGGGGCTCTATCCACGGTCCCCTCCCTGTGCCGATGCGGTAGCCGACGCCCGCCACGGTGGCGATGATTGCTGGTTCGCCGAGCCGTTTGCGCAGTGCCGAGACAGTGATGCGCACGGCGTTGGTGAAGGGGTCGGCGTTCTCATCCCACGCTCGCTGTAGGAGTTCTTCGGCGCTGACGACACCGCCTTCGGCAGCGACGAGGACCTCGAGCACGGCGAACTGTTTCCGGGTGAGCGCGACGTAGCGGCCGTCGCGGTAGACCTCGCGGCGGAACGGATCCAGACGCAGGCCGGCGATCTCTCGCACGGGTGGTCTGTTGTGGGCGCGCCTGCGGTCGAGTGCTCTGAGACGGAGCACGAGTTCTTGGAGTGCGAAGGGCTTGGTGAGGTAGTCGTCGGCGCCGAGTTCGAACCCGGAGGCCTTGTCGTCGAGCCGGTCGGCAGCGGTGAGCATGAGGATAGGCATGCCGCTGCCGGAGGCGACGATGCGTTTGGCGATCTCGTCGCCGGAGGGGCCGGGGATATCGCGGTCGAGGACGGCGATGTCGTAGGCGTTGACGCTCAGCAGTTCCAGAGCGGTGTCACCGTCACCGGCGATGTCGGCGGCGATCGCTTCCAGGCGTAGACCATCGCGGATGGCCTCTGCCAGAAAGGGTTCGTCCTCGACGATCAACACACGCACACTCTCGAGGCTACGAGCCGGAGCATATCGTCGGCATATCGAAAACCAGATACGTGCTGACAACTCCACGCTGCCTTGACTGGCGGCATGACCTACAGGGAACCAGCACGAACGGCAGCCCGCCGTACCCGATCGGCCATCCTCCCTGCCCTTGTAGTCGTCAGCGCGGCGCTTGTCGGTCTCCTCGTTTACCAGTCGCTGGCGACCTCCTCGGCCGGATCACCCACCGACATTCTTCACGGCGACCACCATGGTGCACTTGGCGAGGCAGATGGCGCCGTCCCTGACGGCGTGACGGTCTTCGATGACGAAATTCCGGCCGTGGCCAAGCTCGACCCCGATCTGCTCGGTGCCCTGCGCCGAGCTGCAACGGATGCCGCGGACGACGGGGTCGAGTTCTTCGTCAACAGTGGCTGGCGTTCCCCGGAGTACCAGGAACAACTACGCCATGAGGCTGTCTCGGAGTACGGCTCAGAAAAGGAAGCTGCCCGATGGGTGGCCACCGCGGACAAGTCTCTTCACGTGTCGGGGGACGCGGTCGACATCGGGCCCTCCGATGCCACGGCGTGGCTGTCCGAGCACGGCGCCGAGTACGGGCTGTGCCAGATCTACAGCAACGAACCCTGGCACTACGAACTGCGCCCCGAAGCCATTGATGACAGCTGCCCGCCCAGGTATGCCGACCCTACGCACGATCCAAGGATGCGGCGGTGACCAGCAGCAAGCCCACCCGAGAGTCTGCTTGACACCAGCGTCCTGGATCAGGAGCGCTGCCTGTGCCGGTACTCCGTCACCGGCACACCGCCGACGCCCCAGTCCTCCAGTTCGACCTCGTCGACCACGACGAACGTCGTGGCGGGATCCTTGTCGAGCACGTCCACCAGCAGCTGGGTGACCCCCTTGATGATCTCCGCCTTCTGCTCGGGCGTCGCGCCCTCACGGGTGATCTTCACATTGACGTACGGCACGGCTCAGTCCTTCCTTGTCGCATGAACGGGTCGAATGATGGGGCGATCGGTCTTCAGGCGCGGCCGGTCACGTAGCCGCCGTCGACGCGCAGGATGTGTCCCGTGGTGAACGCCGCCTCGGCGAGATAGAGCACCGCGGCGGTGGTCTCCTCGACCTCGCCGACCCGGTTCAGCAGGGCGATACCGCCGTAGGAGTCCACCTCGGAAGCGCTGTGCAGCGGCGTCCTGATGACTCCGGGCGCCACGAGGTTGACCCGGATGCCGTGGCCGGCCAGCTCGGCGGCCAGGCTCGTGGTCAGCGCGTGCACCCCGCCCTTGCTCACCAGGGGAGCGGAGGCGGCGTATCCCGCCATGGCGTGGTCGACGAGGACGGTGCCGATGTTGACGATGGATCCGCCGCCCTGGGCGATCATCCGACGTACGACGGCCTGCGTGGTGAGGTACGTGCCCTTGAGGTTGGCGGTCAAGAAGCCGTCCAGCTCTTCCTCGGTGACATCCACGAACGGCTTCGGCGCGAAGGCGCCCGCGTTGTTGACCAGGACGTCCACCCCGCCGAACCGCTCGACGGCCGCGGCGACCAGCGCCTCGCCGGTGGCCCTGGCCCCGATGTCCCCGGCCACCGCGGCCAGCCGCTCCGAGGAGCCGAGCAGGGCGGCCGCCTTGGCGAGCCTGTCGGGGTCGCGGCCGTTGAGCACGATGTTGGCGCCTCGCTCCAGGAACGCGCGGGCGATGTCGAGGCCCATGCCGCTGGACGATCCGGTGACGATGACGGTGCTGTTTCTGCTGGACACGGTGGTCCTCCTGAGTGGTGTTCCTGACCTGACACCAGGACCGTACGGCCCGAGAAACCCATTCGTCCAAGACGAAGTTATGGGCATAATGATAAGCTGAGCTTATGGACCTGGACGTGGATCTGCGCGATCTCGAGCTGCTGGACGCCCTGGCGGACAGCGGCACACTGACGGCCGCCGCCGAACGTCTCTACGTGAGCCAGCCCGCCCTGAGCCAGCGCCTCACCAAGCTGGAGGAGAGGCTGGGCGTGCGGCTGTTCGAGCGGCAGGGGCGCAGGCTGGTGCCGAATCCCGCGGGGCGGCGGATGCTGGTCGCGTCACGCCAGGTCCTGACCGAGCTGCGCGCCGCCACGCGCGATGTGCGGGAGATCCGCGACGGTCGCGACCGTCGGGTGCGCTTCACCTCGCAGTGCAGCACCACGTTCCAGTGGTTGCCCCCCGTCATCCGCGGCTTCCGCGAGCAGCAGCCGGAAGCCGAGGTGCGGATCGAGTCGGTCCCCGGTGACGAGCCCATCTCCGCCCTGGTCGAGGACCTGGTCGATGTCGCGTTGGTCACCAAGCTCGACCGTCAGATGGATCGCGTCCAGCTGACCCGCCTGTTCGAGGACGAGATGGTGGCCGTCGTCGCGGACCGGCACCCCTGGGCGCATCGCCGCCATGTCACCGCGCGTGACTTCGACGACGCCCATCTCATCCTCTACGACATCTATGACCAGAACCGGATCCCCGCCACGCCCCTGCCCATCCCGCACGGCGCCCGGCCCGCCCGCGTCACCACGATGCCGGTCATCACCGACCTGCTGATCGAGATGGTCGCCGGTGGAGAGGGAGTGACCATCCTGCCCAGCTGGGTCGCCGCCCCCTACGTGACCTCGCACCACATCAGCCTGGTGCAGGTCGGGGCCAGGCCGCAGACCCGGGTCTGGTACTGCGCCACCCGCCCCGGCACCCAGCCGCCGCACGTCGCGGCCTTCGCCCGGGAGCTGACCCGCCAGCTTCGCCAGGACACACCCGACCGCCCCGAGCCCGCACCGACACAGGCCTGAACGGCCCGAGGGCGGCGCACGGACGGAGGCCTGATCGGCCGGAGATGGCCGAGGCCGAGCATGCCGTAGCCCATGGGCTGGTCCGGGGAGTTGCTGCAGGGGTCGAAAGTCACCCCGACGACCTTCTTCTTTGTCGGGGTGACCTTCCAGCCGGGGGAGTAGAGCCTGTATGAGCGGCTACTCGAGAACCGGACCGGAGTCGGCGGCGGGAGCGTCCTACGATCGGGGTATGACGGGCTTTCGCGTGCTGGTCGTGGAGGACGACCGGGTCATCGGCTCGGAACTGGCAGAGGCGCTGTCGGCGAACGGCTACGAGGCGTTCCTGGCCGAGACCGGCCGCGCGGCCCTGGAGCGGGCCGAGCAGCTGCCTCCCGATCTGACGCTGCTCGACCTGGGGCTGCCCGACGTGGACGGCGTGGCGCTGTGCCGCAGGCTGCGCCTGACCACGCCGGAGACCGTGATTGTCGTTCTGACCGCCAGGACCGAGGAGTTCGAGGTTGTGGTGGCGCTGGACGCCGGCGCCGACGACTACCTCACCAAGCCGTTCCGGCTGGTGGAGCTGCTGGCCAGGGTCCGCGCCCACCTGCGGCGGCAGTCCGCGATCCTGGATGACCGGGTGCTCACGGTCGGCGACCTGCGCATGGACATGGCGGCCCGCCGCGTCTACCTGGGCGAGGTGGAGGTGCCGCTGCGGCCCAAGGAGTTCGACCTGCTGTCGCTGCTGGCTTCACGGGCGGGCGAGGTCGTCACCCGCGAGGAGATCATGGACGTGGTCTGGGACGAGAACTGGATGGGCTCGACCAAGACCCTCGACGTGCACGTGTTCGCGCTGCGCCGCCGGTTGATGGAATACGGCCAGGACCTGCAGCGGATCGCCACGGTCCGCGGCCACGGCTACCGCTACGAGCGCTGACCGGGCAGCAGCAGGCTGAACAGGGCCGGCTTGGCGCGCTTGAGTACCAGCCGCCCGCCCTCGGCCTCGGCCAGTGAGCGGGCCAGCGCCAGCCCGATGCCGTGCCCGCGCTCGCCGTTGCGGATGAACGGGTCGTCGGTGTCCGGCATCCCCGGGCCGTGGTCGCTGATATCGATGGCCACCCCGGGCCCGACGCTCGACACGGCGACGTCCACCGCGCCCCGGCCGTGCCGCATCGCGTTGTCCATCAGGACGCTCAGGACTTGGCGGACCGCGGCGGGCCGCGCGGTGACCGGGTCCAGCCCTGGCTCGATCGAGATCGACAGCCGCCGCCCCCGCTCGGCCAGCGGCCCGTGCCAGGTGCCGCGCACCTCCTCCATGACCGCGGGCAGGTCCAGCGGCTCCTCTGGCGTGCCGCGGTTGAGCCGGACCAGGTCGTCGATCACCTGCTGTAGTTCTTCACCGCGCTGGATGGCCGTGCGTACAGCTGGCGCGAGATCGGCGCCAGGCTGTGCCAGCGCCTTGTCCAGGCCGAGCAACTGCCCGGCCAGCCCGGTGCGGAGCTGGTGCGACACGTCGGAGCTGAAGCTCCGCTCGCGCGCCACCACGTCACCCAGCCGCCGGGCCGTAGCCTCCAGAGCTTGGCCCGCCTCGTCGGCTTCGCGCAGCCCCGAGTGCGTGTGCCTGATGCTGAAGTCACCGCCGCCCAGTGCCCGTGCCGCCCCGGTCAGCCGCTCCAGGGGTACGGCCAGCCGCGCCGACTGCCGCACGCCCAGCACCGCCGACACCCCGACCGCGGCCAGCCCGAGCGCCGCCATGATCAGCCACGCCCGGTGCACGCGATCCTCGATGACCTGGTACGGCATGGCCACCCGCACCACCAGCGCGATCCCGCTGTCGGAAGGAACCGGCGCCGACACCGCCAGGTACTCGTCCTGGACCGCCTCGTGCGTGCGCCCGTCCCTGCTGGCCGCGCTGACACGGGACACGGCGGGACCCGCCCCCGCCACCCGGGCGCCCGCAGTGGTGTACACGCCGACGGTCAGCTCGTCGGAGAAGTCGGCGGGCAGCTTGAGCGGCACCCCCGAATCGGGCGCGGCGTCGTCGGGGATCGTGGCGGCGATCCAGCCGGCGTCGCGCTGCAGCCCGGTCACCGCCTCGTTACGGAAGAGCAGGTTGACCGCGTAGGCCAGGGGCACGCCGAAGAGCGCCACGGCCAGCACCGTGCCGCAGAGGATGGCCGTGACCATCCGGCGCCGTAGCGGCGTCCCTTCGCGCACCACATCTCCAGAGTCGCAGATGGCAGGTAAGAAGCGGTCTAACCTGCTTCTAGGGTGCCGCTGACCAGGGGTTTTCTAGTGTTTGCGGTATGGGAGCACGGCAGAAGATCCTGGGACTCGGCATCGTAGGCCTGCTGGCCGGTTGCGCCGGCAGCCCACCGCCGGCCACCACGCACGCGCAGACGGTCGTCCAGGCCACCACACCGGACCCGCAACCAACGGAATCCAACCCGCCAGGCGATATTCCGGACAACACGGTTTTCGTGGCATATCGGCATCCTGGCCAGCCGTACCAGCTGAAGGTTCCCGAGGGATGGGCCCGCACGGACCTGCCCACCGGGGCGAGCTTCACTGACAAGCTGAACACGGTCCGCGTCGAGGCGGCGCAGGCCGCCGCCGCGCCGACGGAGGCCTCGGTCAAGACGCAGGTGAAGGGGGAGATCCGCAAGGTCGGCATGGTGAGCAGGCAGGGCGGCAAGGCCATCCGTGTGGTCTACCGGGCCGACAGCCAGCCCGACCCGGTCACGGGCAAGGTCGTCAGGGACGAGATCGAGCGCTACGTCTTCTACCGCAACGGCCACGAGGTCGTGCTGACGCTGAGCGGGCCGGTTGGCGCCGACAACGTGGACCCGTGGCGGACGGTCTCCGACTCCTTCCGGTGGACCTCGTGATCCTCGAGGCCGAGGAGCTGTACCGCTTCTATCGGGCGGGCGAGGAGGAAACCAGGGCGCTGCGCGGCGTGTCACTGCACGTGCAGGCGGGCGAGGTCATCGCCGTCAGCGGCCCGTCTGGCGCGGGCAAGTCCACGCTGCTTGCCTGCCTGGCCGGGCTGGACGACCCCGATGGCGGCATGGTCAGGGTGGACGGGCAGCGCATCAGCCACCGTCCCGAGGCCGAGAAGGCGGCGCTGCGGGCCCGGCTGGTCGGAGTCCTGTTCCAGAGCGGCAACCTGATCGAGCATCTGACCGTCGGGGGCAACGTCGACTTCGTCCAGCGGTTGACCGGCCGGCGCGACGTCGCCTGGCAGCGGTCCATCCTGGACGCGCTGGGCCTGACCAAGCGGGAACGGGCTTGGCCGAGCCAGCTGTCCGGCGGCGAGGCGGCCCGCGCCGGGCTGGCTGTCGCGCTGGCCAACCGTCCGGCGCTGCTGCTGGCCGACGAGCCGACAGGTGAGCTGGACGAACAGACAGAGGCGCCGGTGCTGCGGCTGATCCGCGAGCAGGCGGGCGAGCACACCGCGGTCGTGATCGCCTCCCACAGCCGGGCGGTACGCCGCCTGGCCGACAGGGTGGTGGAGTTGAAGGACGGGCGGACGCTGTGAACGAGCTCGTGACCTGCCGGGACGTGGCCCGCACCTACGGGCGCGGCGTCGGCGCGGTGGTCGCCGTGCACGGCGTGACCTGCGCGCTCGGCGCGGGCGACCAGGTGGCCATCACCGGGCCGTCCGGCTCGGGCAAGACCACGCTGTTGCATCTGCTGGCCCGGCTGGACAGCCCCACCTCGGGCACGATCACCTGGCCCGGGCTCGACGGCCGGATCGGCGTCGTCTTCCAGGGACCCAGCCTGGTGCCATCGCTCGACGTCGTGGAGAACGTCGCGCTGCCGCTGGTCATCGCCGGCCTGCGCGAGCCGGAGGCCAGGCAGCAGGCGCTGATCGCGCTGGCCACCATCGACCTGGCCGACCTGGCTGAGTCGTTGCCGGAGGAACTGTCGGGCGGACAGGCTCAGCGGGTGGCCGTGGCCAGGGTGCTGGCCAGCTCGCCCCGGCTCATCATCGCCGACGAGCCCACCGCGCAGCTCGACTCCGCCATGGCGATCCGCGTGATCGACCTGCTGGTCGGCGTGGCCACCAGGCTGAACGCGGCCCTGGCGATCGCCACCCACGATCCGGAGGTCGCCGCGCGGCTGCCGGAGAACTGGACGATGAGAGATGGGGCCCTGGCATGCTGATTCCCGCGTGGCTGCGCGGCCTGCTCGCCCGCCGGACGGGCCGGCTGGCGGCGGCCGCGGCCGGAATCGCGCTGGCGGTGGCGCTGCCTGCCGCCCTCGGCGCCTTCCTGGCCTCGGCCAAGGCCAGTATGACCGCCCGCTCCGTGCAGAGGGTGGCGGTCGACTGGCAGGTCGAGGTGCAACCCGGCGAGACCCTGTCGGCGCCGATGCCCGGCGTGTCGCGGAAGGTGGACTTCGCCAGGGTCAGCGGATTCGAGGCCAACCAGGCGGGGCAGGTGCTGACGACCGGCCCCGGCCAGGTGCTCGGGTTGCCCGCCGACTACGCCTCCGTCTTCCCCGGCGAGATGCGGCTGCTCGCCGGGTCGGCCACGGGGCCGCTGCTGGCCCAGCAGACGGCCGCGAACCTGCATGCCGTACCGGGATCGACCGTGACCGTCCACCGGCCTGGGCTGCGCGACGCGCAGGTGAAGGTGGCGGGGGTCGTGGAGCTGCCGCAGGCCGATTCGCTGTTCCAGCGGGTGGGCGCCCCAACGGGCGCGCAGCCCGCGGCGCCGCCGGACAACGTGCTGATCCTTCCCGCGGCCGACTGGCAGTCGCTGGTGGCCAAGGACCGGGTCCGCACGCAGTACCACGTGCGGATCGACCACCGGCTGCCCGCTGACCCCGCCGAGGCTTACACGCAGGTCACCGGCCAGGCGCGCAACCTGGAAGAGCGGCTGGCCGGCACCGGGCTGGTCGGCGACAACCTGGGCGCGGCGCTCGGCGCCGCCCGCGAGGACGCCCTGTATTCGCAGGTGCTGTTCCTGTTCCTGGGCGTGCCGGGCGTGGTGCTGGCGATCCTGCTCACCTCGCTGGTCATGCGCACGGGCGCGCAGCGGCGAGCCTTCGAGCAGGCGCTGCTGCGCACCAGGGGAATCTCCCGCGCTTCGCTGATCCGCCTGGCGTTGTCGGAGTCGATGCTGGTCGCCGTCGTGGGCACCCTCGTCGGCTTGGGCGTGGCGGCACTGGCGGGCAAGGTGATGTTCGGTTCCGCGGCCGTGTCGTGGTGGGCCGCCGTCATCGGCCTGCTGGTCGCGGCGACAAGCACGCTGGGCCCCGTCACGACCGTCATGCGGGCCAGGCGCACCGTCGGCAGGCCGGAACGCTCGCCCGCCTGGCTGCGCTACGGGCTTGACCTGTGGCTGCTCGCGGGCTCCGCGGTGGTGTTCTGGATCACCGCGCGGAGCGGCTACCAGCTCGTCCTGGTGCCCGAGGGGCTGCCGCAGCTGTCGGTCGACTACTGGGCCTTCGCCGGCCCCGCGCTGCTGTGGACGGGCAGTGGGCTGCTCATCTGGCGCATCGCCCGCGTGCTCCCCACCCGGTGGATCTCCTGGCTGTCCAGGCCGCTGTCCGGGCGCATGTCGGGCATGGTGGCGGCGATGCTGTCCAGGCAGCGGGCGCCGCTCGCGCGTACCGCCACACTGGCGGCGCTCGCGGTCGCCTTCGCCCTGTCGACCTCGGTGTTCGACAGCACCTACCGGCAGCAGGCCCAGGTCGACGCCCAGCTGACCAACGGCGCCGACGTCACCGTCACCCAGACGAGCGCGCCGCCGTCACGGCTCGCCCAGGTGCCCGGCGTGGCGCGAGTCGAGCCGCTGCAGCACCGCTTCGCCTACGTGGGCTCCGACCTGCAGGACCTGTACGGCATCCGGCCGACGACCACGGAGCTGCACGACACGTATTTCGTCGGCGGCACGGCCCGCCAGATCCTCGACCGGCTCGCCAAGCAGTCCGACGCGCTGCTGGTCAGCCAGGAGACGGTCAACGATTTCCAGCTCCACCTCGGCGACCTCATCCGGCTGCGCACCGAGAACGGGAAGATCATCCCCTTCCACTACCAGGGGATCGTCACCGAGTTCCCCACGGCGCCCCGCGACAGCTTCCTGGTGGCCAACGCCTCCTACCTGGCAGCGCAAGCGCCCACCGACACCACGTACCTGATCACTACGGACGGCACGCCGCCGCACCAGGTCGCCGCGGCGGTCCGCGGCGCCGTCGGGCCCACCGCGAAGGTCACCGACGTGGAGACGGCCAGGCAGGTGGTCGGCTCCAGCCTCACCGCGGTGGACCTGTCCGGGCTGACCACGATCGAGCTGGCCTACGCGCTGGCCCTGGCCGGGCTGGCCACCGGGCTGCTGCTGGTGCTCGGCTTCACCGAGCGGCGCAGGACCTACGCGCTGGCCACTGTGCTCGGGGCGAACAAGCGCCAGGTGGGATCGTTCATCTGGACCGAGGTGGCCCTGGTCGGGCTGCTGGCGGTGGTGCTGGGCGCGCTCTGCGGGTGGGCGCTGTCGCGGATGCTGGTCGCGGTGCTCAGCGGCGTGTTCGACCCGCCGCCCGACGCCCTGGCCATCCCGTGGGTCTACCTCGGCCTGGTCGCGATCCTGGGGATGGGCGCGCTGCTCGTGGCCGGTGCCGTCGCCGTCAAAGCCGCGGCGCGGCCTCCGCTGACCGTGCTTCGCGACCTATGACGGCCAGCAGCCGCTCGCACTCGAGGTCGCCGTCGGCCGCGGTCCAGCCGGGCGTGCGCGCGGCCAGGCCCACGGCGACGGCCGTGACCAGGTGGTCCGTCAGTCGTTCTCGTTCTCGCCGGACGCGTCGCCATGGCTGTCGGCCTGCTCGCCGCCGCTGCCCTGGGCGGTGGCGTCCTTGCCGCCGTCCTCCTTGCCGCCGTCCTCCTGGGCGTTCTCGTCCTGGCCGGCGTCCTCCTTGCCGGCGTCGTCGTCCTTGCCGGCCTCTTCCTGTCCGGCTTCCTCCTTGGTGCCGGTCTCCTGGCCCTCCTTCTCGTCCTGGCCCTTGTCCACCTTGTCGAGCTTGGTCTGATCCGCCTGCTGCTGCGAGATCGTGGGGGAGCTGGTCGGCGTGGGGGCGCCGTTCTGTGCCACGGCATAGGCGGCGCCGCCACCCACGACGAGCGTGGCGGCCGCGGCCAGGCCGGCGACAATGATGGGCTTGCGCATGCGAATCCTCCGGTGTGAGGGGGTTGTCATCACCTCGAGGCTGCCGGGGGCGGCGATAGCGCGACCCTGCGGGATCCCTAACGCGGGGTTAACGGAACACCGCGACCGCTCGGGCGCCCCCGGAGGGCGAGGCGGCCAGCGTGAGAGAGCCGCCGGAGCGCTCGGCGGCGCGGCGGACGATGTCCAGGCCGAGCCCGGTGGACGAGCCGCCGCTGATCCCGCGCGCCGCCGGGTCGGCGTGCGCGTAGCCGGGCCCCTCGTCTGACACAGTCAGTACGGCGCCGCCGTCCTGGCCAGGGCGCAGCTCCACCCGGAAGGCGGTCCCTTCGGGCGTGTGCGCGAACACGTTCTCCAGCAGGGCGTCCACGCAGGTCGTCAGCGCCTCGTCGGACAGGGAGACGGGCAGCGGTGCGTGCGGCAGGTCGGTGCGTACGGGCCTGTCCTGGTCGCGGGCCAGCATCGCCCAGTGCTCGACCCGCTCGGCGACGATCGCGGTGGCGTCGCTGCGGCCCGGCCGGTCGTGCCGGGAACGGCGGGCCTCCTTGATCACCTGGGTGACCATGCGCTCCATCGACTCGACCGCGGTGCCGACCCGCTCGGCCTGCTCGGACGACGGCAGCGCGTCCGTCTCCAGGCGCAGCGTGGTCAGTGGGGTGCGCAGCTGGTGCGACAGGTCGGCCACCGCCTCGCGCTCCTCGGCCAGCAGCACGCGGATCCGGTCGGCCAGATGGTTCAGCGCCCCTGCCACCTCGCGCAGCTCATGCGGCCCCTCGGTGGGCGCCCGCGCGGTCAGGTCACCCGCGGCGAGCTGGTGCGAGACGCCCGCCAGACCGGCGATCAGGCGCACCTGGGAGCGGCCCAGCCGGTCGGCGACCACCAGCGCGATCGCCAGCAGCCCGACGCCGATCAGGCCGAGGATCAGCCAGGCCCTGCCGACGCCCCTGGTCAGATCGGCGTCGCTGACGAACGTGCGGATGACCGCGGTGCCCGCCGTACGGCCCTGGACCGACACGACGATCTCCCGGCCGCCCGCAGCCTGCGCGGTCAGGCTGCGGCCCGTGAAGGCCAGCTTCACCGCGTCCGACTCGGCCGCCGGAGCGCCCACCGCCGTCCCGCCCGGCAGGAAGATCGTCAGCGGGCCGCCGTTCTCGCTGTTGGCCTGCTGTACGGCCAGCCGCAGGCTCTCGGGGCTGTCGGCCGACACCAGGGGCACCAGCGACTGCGCGCGGACCAGGGCGTCGGCCGTGGCCCTGTCGGCGGCCAGTGTCTGGGCCAGCAACGCCAACGGGATGAGGAAGGCCACCAGCGCCAGCGAGACCGTGGAGGCGACCAGGACCAGCAGGCGGCGCCTCATGGCTCGACCAGCTTGACGCCCACGCCGCGCACCGCCCTGATGTAGCGCGGCTCCTGGGCGGACTCGCCGAGCTTGTTGCGCAGCCACGACAGGTGGACGTCGACGGTCTTGTCGGCCCCGCCGTACGGGGTCTGCCAGACCTGGGTGAGCAGCTCACGCTTGCTGACGACCTGGCCGCGGCGGACGGCGAGGTAGTAGAGCAGGTCGAACTCCTTGGGCCGCAGGTCGAGCGGCGCGCCGGACAGGGTGACCTCGCGGCTGCGTGGGTCGAGGCGCAGCTCGCCGACGGCGATCGGCGCCAGGTCGTCCTCCTCGCCGCGCTGGCGGCGCAGCACCGCCCGGACGCGGGCCTCCAACTGCACCGCGCGGAAGGGCTTGACCAGGTAGTCGTCGGCGCCGGCGTCCAGGACGCGGGCGATCTCGTCCTCGTCGTCGCGGGCGGTGGCCACGATCAGCGGCACCGAGCTGACCGCGCGCAGCATGCGGATCACCTCGTACCCGTCCAGGTCGGGCAGCCCGAGGTCGAGGATGACCAGGTCGGGGCGCTCGTCGACGGCCATGCGCAGGCCGTTCATCCCGGTGGCCGCGGAGGTGAGGGCGTGGCCGCGCTCGGCCAGCGTGCGCATCAGCGCGGCGCGTACCGTGGGGTCGTCCTCGATGAGCAGAAGCTGGGCCACGCTGTCACGTTAATAGCATGAGCTGGGCGTTCAGTCCGTGTTAGGGGCCGTTTAGGGAAGCGTTAGGCGTGGAGGTGACAGGGTGATGGGTGTGAAACGCCGCTCGACCCTCGGCGTGCTCGGCTGGCTGGCCGTGGCCGCGCTCACCACCGTGACGAGCACGTGGGCGATCTCCCTCCTTGGACAGGGGCTGAGCAGGCACGTGGTCACGCCGATGAGCCAGGTCCAGGTGTCCCAGGCGCTTGCCACCGCCACCACGGCGCCCCAGCCGTCCTCGCCGGCCACCGCGGGCGCCGGACGGGTCTTCGTCACCTCCGGCGGCACGGTCGTCGGCGGATGCGACGGCGACCGGGCCACCCTGCACTCGTGGAGCCCCGCCCAGGGATACGCGGCCGACGAGGTGGAGCGGGGTCCCGGCGCGTCGGCGTCGGTGGAGTTCGAGTCGGAGAACGGCAGGATCAAGGTGTGGATCACCTGCGGCGACGGCCAGCCCGAGCTGCACACCGACACCACAGTCGTCGACTAGGACCGGCCGCAGCGACCGAGCGGATTCGAGCCTTCTGCTACTTGCTACTATTCGTGTGAGTAGTATCTAACCTCGATCGGTTCTCGTCGGGTGCCGTACCCGCGGACCTTGCCGGCGACGACGTCCCCTTTCCCTGTCTGGAGCGTGCGCATGGTGTCCACGACTGCCCCACCTCGGCTGCGGCAGATGACGAGCAAGGTGCCCCTGGTCACCGCGACCTTCTGGGTCATCAAGATCCTGTCGACGACCGTGGGGGAGACGTTCGCGGACTACCTGACGGTCAATGTCGGGCTCGGCCCGGTGGTGACCGATGGTCTGGTGTTCGTCGTCCTGGCAGCGGCGCTGGTGCTGCAGGCATCCTCCCGCCGCTACACGCCATGGATCTACTGGCTGTGCGTGGTACTGGTGAGCATCTCGGGGACTCAGATCACCGACTTCCTCACCGACACCCTCGGGGTCAGTCTCTACGTGAGCACGACGCTGTTCGCGGTGCTCCTGGCCGTGGTCTTCACTGTCTGGTACCGGCAGGAGATGACCCTGTCGATCACCGCGATCAACACGCCCCGGCGAGAGGCGTTCTACTGGGGTGCCATCCTGACCACCTTCGCGCTGGGCACCGCCGCCGGTGACCTGGCCACCGAGGCGTTGAGTCTCGGGTTCCGCAACGGTGCGCTGCTGTTCGGCGGCGCCTTCCTCGTCACGCTGGTGCTGTGGCGGGTCGAGGCCTGGCAGGTGCCCGCGTTCTGGGCCGCCTACATCCTGACCCGCCCACTGGGCGCCGCGATCGGTGACCTGCTCACCCAGGACCACTCGCTCGGCGGTCTCGGCCTGGGCGCGACCCGGACCAGCGTGCTGTTCTTCGCCGTCATCGTGGTGCTCGTCGCCCGCGAGCAGGTGGCCGCGACCATGGCCCGCCGTACAGGCGCACATGCCGGACGCAAGTCGGGTGGGGCGAGCCTGGGACGGCCGGCGGACCTGATGTGGGCCGCCGCAGGCGTCGTCGCCGTCGTCGGGATCGGCGGCTGGATGTCGGCCGGCGCCGCCGACCAGCCTCCCGGCTCGACCGTGGCCGCCGACTCCTCCGGGACGGCAGCGAAGGACCCGGCGGCCCCGAAGGCGCGGCATGTGGCGTCAGCCAAGCTCGGGGACCTGTCCTCGTTCGCGCTCATCATCGACGACGTCAACGCGCGGACGGCCAAGGGCGACCTCGCCGGCGCGAAAGCTCGGATCAAGGACCTCGAAGTGGCCTGGGATGCCGCGGAAGCCGGCCTCAAGCCCCGTTCCCCCGATGACTGGCACGCCTTGGACGACGCGATCGACGGGGCGCTGACCGCGCTGCGCGCCGACCACCCGACCCAGGCACAATGCGCCACGGCGCTGCGAACCCTCGAAAAGACCCTGAACCACCAGCAGGGCTGAACCGCACCACAGCTCGACGTCACCGTCGACGGTGAGGCATCCTACGCTTGAGGTCTGTAGTAGATGTCCCGGGGGTTATGGATGACCGAGTCGCAACCGCGGCAGCCGAGGGAAGAACCTCGGCGACGAACGTCGGGGCGGCGTCCCCCTGGCGCCCTCGAGCAGGAAATCCTCGACTGCCTGACTGCGTCCGATCGGCCGCTGACCCCCGGTGAGGTTCTGACCCGGATGGGCGGAGAACTCGCCTATACCACCGTCATGACCACTCTTGCGCGGCTGCACAAGAGAGGGCTGACCGAGCGGGAGCCTTCCGGCCGCGCGTACGCCTACCGGATCGCGTCCGATGCCGAGGCGGCGCGATCGATCGCCGTGGCCGCGCAGATGCGTCGGCTCCTCGGGACGGGTAGCGACCGGGCCGGCGTGTTGACCCATTTCATCGCCGACCTGGGTCCCGAGGATGAGCGACTGCTCGCTGAGCTGCTGCGCGACTTCGAAGCAGGCCGCCAAGCCGGCGGGGCTGTCCAACGTACGCCGAACCAGGAAGCGGACGACCGCCCGGCGCAGGCTGGCGAGTGAGTGGTGGCGTGGCTGGTGTGGTCACCGCTGGTGGCGAATCTCGTGCTCGGCCTTCTCGGTCCATGGATCGCGCGAACCCTGCCGCCGTGGGCCGCCGCCCGGTTGGTGCCGATCGCGATGGTGGTCGTGGCCCTGGGCACCGGGACGGTGCTGACGACGCTGGGGTTCCTGTCGTTCGCGCAGGTGCCGGAGGTGGCGCTGCTCGGGAGCTGGTCCGTGGGTCGACTCGGCCACGAGCAGCCGTGGCCGGTGGCGGCCGAGGCGGTGGCCGGGATATGCGCCGCGGTGCTGCTCGCCGCAGGTCTGAACACGACCGTGCGGGTCGTTCGCGACCTGGTCAGAGCCGCAGGAACGGCCCGCCGACTGGTGCCGGGACCCGACGGGGTCGTCATCGTTCCTGACGCCATACCGGATGCCTACACTCTGCCTGCTCTGCCCGGGTCCCCTGCGCGTGTCGTCGTGACATCCGCCCTGTTGAGCGCTCTCGACGGTGACGAACGCCGTGTCGTGTTCGCCCACGAGGCGGCTCACGTGTCCGGCCGGCACCACGTATACGTCCAGCTGGCGCAGCTCGCCTCCGCGGCCAATCCCCTGCTGCGCCCCACCGCCCAGGCGGTGTGGTTCGCGGTCGAGCGTGCCGCCGACGAGGCCGCGGCACGCGAGGTCGGCAGCCGTCACCTGGTTGCCCGCGCTCTGGCCCGGGCGGCCCTCGCGAAGGCGGCCGCGCTTCGCGTCGCGGGCGATACCGACGACCCCGGCCACGGGCCCACTGGCGTTTCACCCGTCAGCCTGGCGGCGACCGACGGGCAGGTCGCCCAGCGCGCGGCCGCCCTACTGGCACCGGCCCCGCGCCCGCGCCGCGCAATCGCCGTGGGACTGCTTCTGCTGACCACGATCACGCTCGTGGGCGCGTCGGCAGCAGTGGACCAACTGGACGACCGCCTCGACCAAGCCGCGATGCCCCCAGCCTGTACGGTGCCAAATCCTCCTCGTGGATGCTGACATACGGCTTCGCGCCTGTATGACCTCGTCCGGCCGCTGGCGGGAGCCACGCTTGCCGCGCACCTTTGGGGATGGCCTGCAGTAGTGGGATGAGCTGGGTGACGTCGTTGCGGTTGGCGCCGGTCAGGATGACAGCGAGCGGGCCGCTCGCGTATGCCGGCACGACGGCGCGCTGGATCGACGACTTCCTCAACCACGCTGGACTGCAATAACCCGTGCCTGGCAAGGTCGGCTATCGCATCAGGGCCACGAGCCGCGCACCGGGGCCGCGAGATGCTGCCGATAGGAGGCCTTGTCCGTCTGCGGCTGGTGGAGCATGGCTGCCGCCTGTGTGGTGACCCCCTCGTCAGGATCGGACAGCAGCCGCTCCCGGACGTGATCCGGGGTCGCAGGAGAGGTGGCCAGCCACCAGCGGACCACGACCGAACGGTCACGGGCCAACTGTTCCAGCTCGTCCTCCGACAAGAGGGTGTTCATGGTGAGCGCGGCACGGACGTTAGCGCGGGGATCGCCGACGAGGCGGTGCCGTTGTTCGGCTGTGAGCAGCGGGTTATCCGTGGTCGCTGCTCTGACCTCGGCATCGGGGTCGCCGACCAAGGCGTCCAGGATGGCAGGCTCCTGGGTACGGTGAGCCAGAGCCGCCCGCACGGCCGGAGCCGGATCGGCCAGCAGGCTGCGCTGAACCACGACCTCCAGGCCGGAACGCTCGGCCAGCAGCTGTCGTAGGGACGCATCCGGCGAGGTGCGGATGGCATCGATGACCTCGCTGTCGAGGTTGGGATGATCGGGCACCTCCCACCGCACCGACCAGTGCGGGTCACGGATCAAGACCGCGAGAATGGGTGCCGGGCAGGCCGGGTTGGTGACCACCGCCTGGCGGGTCTTGCGGTCGGGATCGGTGGCCAGCATCGCCAATACCTCGGGGAAACCGGAGGTCGCCGCGGCCCGCCGTACTGCAGGCGAAGGGTCGGAGGCGAGCCGTACGACCAGCTCGGCCGCAGCAGCGGGATCGGCTGCCGCGGCGACGCGGTCGGCGACGCGCCTGCTGCGCGCCAGAGCCGTCAGGTCCGTGGTCACCGCGGGTAGCCGATCTCGTCGATGGCCTCCTGGAGATCCTCCAGCGCACGTGCGGGGTTGAGCTGGGCGACGATCTCGGCGGTCAGCGGGCGCAGCGCGTAGAGGTGTTCGATCGCCGCCAGCGGAAGATCGACCTCGAAATACTCGGCGGCGTACTCCTGGTAGGAGCCCTCGGCAGTGAAGACGATTGAGTACCCATCCCCGGAGCCGTTGTTCATCGACGCCATCTCCTGCCCCTCGCCCCAGTGGGCGTCGTAGCGGAAGCAGGGGAAGTCGTCGGTCAGGATGGCGTCCAGCATTGCCATGGCCTTGCTGCGTTGGCGCAGGTCAGCAACATCAGGGAAACGGGCGGCCAAGTCATGCACAGTCACGGCTGGCATTCAACCGCACAAGACCGACATTCGACACCGAACGGGTCCGGCTGCGCGAGCACGACTGTCCGGCGCCTAGTCGAACCAGACGACGAGCCGCACTTGTTCCGCGCCATGCAGCCCGGCAAGCGTCCTCATCACATCCCAAACCGGTGCCCAATGGGTCTGTGGGCCGGCGGCAGAACTTCTGCTGAGTGTGCCGGACCGGTCGGTTTCGTCCCAGTTGGCGGTGGCCAGTTCGGCCCAGCTGATCCACGTCGTTCCCCATACGTCCTCTGGGCCGCCCGAAGCGTTGAACACGTCCCGTAGTCCGTCGGAGGCGTCCTCAGGTAGGCCGCGCCCCTCGGTCAGCGGCTGGAACCCGAAGGAGTTGCGGACGCCGAACAGGCAGGCGAGTGCGTCATACGCGTTGCCGATGTTCAAGAGATAGAGATCGATGGCGGCTTGCCGTTCCTTGTGCTCCTCGTCTCCTTCCCAGAGATAGGCCCAGGGTCTGCACTCGATCATCCCGCCTACTTCGGTGGACATGTCCGCATTCTGCCGAGAAGCGATCAAGCTTGTCGCTTCGGTTTCGCAAGGCCTGTCCATCGTTGTCGAGCGACGCGCGCGTGTACTGAAGGAGTGCCAGCACGTAGCTTGATCTGGCTGGATGATTGATCGGCACGCGTTTCAGGCGAAGACGTCGGTGACGTAGCGGCTGTGGTTGCGTTCCATGTCGGCCAGCCAGGCTTCGGCCTGTTGGGCGGTGGCGCCGGTGGCTTCGCGGTAGATGCGCAGGCACGTGTCGTAGACGGCCGGAGCCATCCGGCGTCCGTCGCCGCAGACGTAGAACGTGGCGCCCTGCCGTACGAGATCGATCACGTCAGCGCGGTCGGCCCACAGACGGTCCTGGACGAAGCGGACCTCGCCCTCCGGCTGTTCGGAGAAGGCGGGCCGCAGTGACACGACCGAGTCCCACTGGGCGTACTCGTCGGCGTACAACAGGTCGGTGCCGCGGGCGTCGCAACCGAAGAACAGCAGGGTGGGCGCGGGAGTGACGCCCTCGGCCGCGGCGCGCAGGGCACGATCCTGGACGAAGCCGCGGAACGGTGCGACGCCGGAGCCGGCGCAGACCATGACGACCGGCGTCGCCAGCGACTCCGGCGGGTGGAAGGCCACGTTGGACGGGCGGACGGTGACGGCCACCTTGGCGCCGGGGCGAGCGCTCGCGAGGTACGTCGAGGCGGCGCCCTCGTACATCCCGGATCCGGACAGCGCGGGTGCGGACAGGACGGCGACGGTCAGGGTGACGTGATCCTCGCTCCACAACGGCGAGGAGGATATGGAGTACTGCCGCGGCGTCAGCGGGGTGAGCATCTGTAGGTAGGTCGCGAACGGCAGCTGCACCGAGGGGAAGCGCTCCAGTAGGTCAAGCAGGCTGGCCCGGCGGTCGAGCACCTCGGCGGTGTAGGTCTCGTCGTCGGCGATCAGCCTCAGCAGCGCCGTCTTCTCCGGCGGGCAGGGGGTGGCATCGGCCAGCTGCGCGATCTGGCGTCGCCCGGCGGGCTGGGCGAGTTCGACGTAACCGGCCAGTAGCTCGCCTACGGCGATGGGCCGGTCGGTGGGCAGGAACGTCGGTCCAGCGGCGGTGAGTACGGCCTGCGCGTCGTAGGCGAGGTCGAACCGGGACAGCACTCGGTCGACCGTCGCGGCAGGGTTGAGTGGCAGCACCGCGAGGTAGTCGCCCGTCCGGTAGGTGGCGCCGGCAGGCAGGGCGATCTCGAGGTGGCGCTTGGACCGGGCGTTCGGTTGGGACAGGTCGACGAGCTCGTGGTTGGCGACGACCGTGCCGAGCTGCAGGTCGTTGGTGCGCAACAACGGGTCGCGCACGGCGCCGGTGAAGGAGACCTCCAGCTGGGACGAGATCGCGGGGTCCGCGTGGGTCTGGCCGAACTCGGCGCTGATCTTCTCCCAGAAGTGTTCGTACCAGTCGTCGAAGTCGCCGAAGAAGTCGCCACGGGCGTTGGCTTCGCCGCGTTCGACCAGGCGCTGGGCTCCGGCGATGGCCAGGCGTTCGTCGATGAGGGTGGGGATGCGCTGGTAGGTGCGGGCCCAGTCCTTGTTGCCGCACCCGAACACCGCGTACTTCACGCCGGCCAGCGAGGGCAGGTTCTCCGTCCAGGTCACGAAATTTCGGGCGTTGTCGGGTGGTAGCCCTTCGTAGGAGGCGGTGACTATCACCACGGCGCCTTCGGGGCGCAGGTCGCCGGTGGCGCTGTCGAGCATGCCGAGCTCCACGGTGTAGCCGCGCCGGCGGGCGTCGCCCGCGATGCGCTGCGCGAACGCCTCGGACGTGCCGGCGTTCGAGCCGTACAGGACGCGGAAGGGGATGCCGTTCGCGGTGGGGAGGGCAGGCTCGGCCTGTGGCCGCTCCGGCTGCTGTACGGCAGGCCTCGCGGTGATCGTGACCGGCCTGCGGCGGACGCGGATGCGGAACCCCTCGGGCTTGATGGTCAGCGTCTGGTGGATCTTCAGCTGGTAGTCCGGATCGGCCGCGTACAGGTCGAAGCGCTGCAGCAGCATCGCCAGGAGTAGCTGGGCCTCCTGCAGGGCGAAGCCACGGCCGATGCACGAGCGGACGCCGTTGCCGAACGGCTTCCACGCGTCGGGTGGCAGCTTCTGGGCGTTGTCGAAGGAGAAGCGGTCCGGGTCGAATCGCTCCGGGTCCTCCCAAACGGCTGGGTCGCGGTGCAGCATCGGGGTCAGCACCAGGAGGGTGTCATCTCGGGTCACCCGGTAGCGCCCGCCGATGGTGGTCTCCGGTTCCAGCGGTCTCACCGCGAAGGCGGGAGCGGTCGGCCACAGCCGGAGCGTCTCCTTGAGCACCTGGTCGAGGTAGCCCAGCCTGGCGAGGTCCTCGTAGCGCGGCGCCCGGTCGCCGAGGACGCGGTCGACTTCCTCATGGGCCTTGGCCAGCGCGTCGGGGTTGCGCAGCAGCTCGTACAGGGCGAAGGTGAGCAACCCGCTGGTGGTCTCGTGACCCGCGATGAGGAAGGTGACCATCTGGTAGCGGACGTTCTCGTCGTCGAGCGGTTCGCCGGTCTCGGGATCAGTGGCGTGGAGCATCGTGTCGAGGATGTCGTGACTGCCCTCCGGTGAGGGGTTGCGGCGCCGCTCGGCGATGAGCTCGTCGGCGATCGCGTACATGACGCTCTTGTCCTCTTCGTATTGCCGGCGGGTCAGCAGCATCAGCCTGTTCTGCAGCGGCAGCCGCCGGGTGCGCTCCCCGGATTTGGTGAGCGCGTCCGCCATCGAGGTGACGAACGGGTGCATCTTGTCGGTGTAGAAGCTGTTGAACCGGTAGCTGAAGGCGCACAGCGAGATCGTGTCGAGCGTCAACCGGGTGCAGTTGTCCGCGACGTCGATCACATGGCTCTCGCCCTGGCGCTCCCACTTGAGCAGGAGTTGCTCGGCGATGTCGGCCATGCCGTCGAACATCGAGCGCAGCGCGGCGGGCCCGAACGCGGGCATCAGGATGCGATGGGCCTTCTCCCAGTTCCGTTCCGCGGTCTCGGCGGTGAACAGGCCATCGCCGGCGAAGTCGCGCACCTGGACCAGAGAGCTGTGCAGCTTCTTCTCGAACCGGCTCTCGTCACACAGCTCCGTGACGAGCTCCTGGCTGCTCACCTGGATCACGGTGTTGCCCAGCAGTTCGAGCTTGAAGATCGGGCCATGCTCGCGGGCCAGTCGCATGAAGCCCCGGATCGGGTTCTCCTGGTCCGTGTCGGGCAGGTTTCCCAGCAGCGCGTGAGGCTTTGGCTGTGGGATCGCGTCATGTGTGGCCATGAGAGGCCTCCTCGCGTTTCGTGCACCTGACTTGAAGGGATGCTCACAGGCTATGTGATGATTTCATCAGAAACCTGCGACCTTGCCTAAAGCTGATGCTTTAATCACTTTTGTGACGCTACACTCGTGTTCATGAGTTCGCGGTTGGAGCGGCGCAAGGCGGAGACCCGCGGCAGGCTTCTCGTCGCTGCCCGCGCGCTGCTCGCGGACGCCGACGGCACGCCACAGGCGAGCATCCAGGAGATCACCGAGCTCGCTGACGTCGGATTCGGCTCGTTCTACAACCATTTCGCGAGCAAGGCCGAGCTCTTCCGTGCCGCCATCGACGACGCCCTCGAAGAGGTCGGCCAGATCCTCGACCGGCTCCGGCGGGGGATCGACGACCCGGCCGAGGCGTTCGCGACGTCTGTCCGCTTCGCCGTACGGCTGATCAGGACCGATTCCCAGCTCGTCCGGGTTCTCGACCGGTACGGTCTGTCGTACTTCAGCTCCGGGGCCGGCCTTCCGGAACGGGTGCAGAGGATTCTCGCAGAGGGGGCTGAAACCGGGCGCTTCACTCCCACTGCCCCGCACGTCGGCCTGGCCGTCACGGTCGGATCCGTACTGGCCCTGCTGCACCTGTCCCTGACCGCTCCCGAGTCCGTCGGCGAAGATGCCTGGGACGATCTCGCAGAGCGGCTCCTGCTCATGCTCGGACTCGAGGCGGGCGAGGCTCACACGATCGCCGCCAAGCCACTACCTGATCTTTAGCGGTACCGCTTAGACCACCACCGGCTCGCCGACGAGCCAGGTGGGGGAGAACATCGTCGGAGCCGCCGCCAGGTCGGGAGCACGCCCCAGGCCCGAGGTGTGCAGCCACCAGGCCTGCTCGGCCGCCCGATCGTCGGCCCAGGTCAGCAGCGGGGTGAGCGGGCGTTTCCCGGCGTCGAGGGCGAGCAGGCCGTGCATCGCCGTACTCACCGCGATCGCGAGCACCTGCCCGTCAGCGCACGCGGCGGCGCATTCGGCCAGGGCCTCCCGTACGGCTGCCGCGAGGCGCTCGGGATCCTGCACAGGCCCGTCGGGACAGGGACGCGCTGCCAGGTGATGCGACGTGGAGCCCAGCTCGAAGGCCACGGCTCGCTAAGTAGCAGGATTCCTAGGAACAGCCAGTCAGGATCAGGGCCGTGGTCAAGGTGAGCGAGACGAGCGAGATCCACCCTCCCGCACAAAGCGCTGCCGCCAGGGCGAACGGGATCGCGCTAAGCAACGACCACCACAGCGGGTCCGTCGTGGATAGTCCCAGCTTGCCGAGGGCGGACGCCCCGGCAACCCAGCCGATCACCCCGAGAATCAAGACCACGCCTGCCCATATCGTTCTGCCACCCGGAGTCGCCGTCATCGACGACCCCTTTCGTGTCATGAGTGCCACGACATACAACACGACCATCGCGAAGAGCGCGGCGAAGACCAAGACGATCGGGCCCAGCCCGAAAACAAAGACAGCGACGACAAACAAGCAGGGGCCGAGCAGCGAGCCTGCGAGCCCCGCTCCGGCGATCTGACCGACGACCCATGGCCAGCTCCGGCCGGATGGAGCAGCCCTCCACCTGGCGACCAACGCGGAGGATCGCATCGCCAGATCGTAACGTTCACGCAGAAACATCCTGGAGTACTGCGCGACGCGACAAGATAACGCTTCTTGCCCTCATCTCGTGATCGTCCAGCAGATAAGGCGCGGCGTGCCCGTCGTGCAGCACATGGCCGCTATGGCAGATGGGCGATGCGGGTGATCTCCGCGGTGCCGCCCAGGTGGATCAGCCCGCTGTTCAGTGCGGTGGCGGTGATCCTGGAGGGGCTGCCGAGGGAGTCGCCCATGTCGACGGCGAGGTGGGTGATGCCCTGGCCGGCCAGATGAGCGGCCAGACAGGCGGTGCTGTTGGCGTTGGCGATGTCTTCCGCGACGCCGATCGACGGGGCGAACATGCGGGCCGGGACCCGGCCGGTGCGCGTCGGCGCGGAGTAGACGTAGCAGCCCAGGAAGCCGAGACGGTCACAGGCGATACGGAGCCGTTCGAGGTCTGGGTCGAGGGCGGCGAGGGCGGATGGCGTGGCGACGGGAACCAGCATCCGCGCCCGCCCCACCGCGGCGACGCGGCTACCGGGGGTGTTCGAGGTGATGCCGAGTGCGGGCAGGACGAGGTCGCGCTCGATCGCGGTCGGCTCGCGCAGGTCGACGGGCCCGGCTTCGAAGGTGGTGTTGACCTGGGTATTCTCCCGTACGGACCAGCCGGCGAAGGCGCGTCCCGACGCGTGGAGGATCGCCCGGTACTCCTCGCCCCCGGCCCGCTCGGCGAGGAAGGCCAGGGCGGCGACCGTCCCGTGGCCGCACGCGGGCAGTTCGCCCTCGGCGGTGAAGAAGCGGAGGGCGGGCTGACCGTGGTGAACCGAGACGAAGACGGCGTGCGAGGTTCCCATCAGGACCGGCACCCGTCGGCGCTCGTCGTCGCTCAACGGCGCCTCGTCCATGACCGCGGTGGGGCTGCCGCCGCTGCCGTCGCGCAGGCACGCGCGGACGATCGCGACAGGCAGGCCGCGCTCACTCATCGGCAGTTCCTTCTTGCGCCGGGAACGCGGCCCCCCAGGATTCCTCTTCCAGGAGGAGTCCGTTCGCCAGGTAGCTGATGGTCCTGTACCAGCCGGTCAGTACGAGGAACTCGAGCAACTGGGCGTCCTCGTAGTGGACGCGCAGGGCGTTCCAGACAAGCGGCGAGAGCTGCGCCGTGTCGTGCAGTTCGTCGACCGCGTCGAGCAGCGCCGCATGGCGTGGCAGCCACGGGGCGTTGGCAGCGGGGTCGGTGGTGGTGGTTGCCCGGAGTTGTTCTGCGATGCAGCACCCGGAACAGCATGAGCGGCTCGTACGGCACGCCGGGCGGCATCCAGCGGCGGAGTGCCTGGTCGACAGGGGCCGTGTAGGGCGGGTGGAGGGGTTGGATGCGCGGCATGCCGTACTCCTGCTTCGAGTTTCGAACCACTATGCTGCTTCGATAAGCAAAGCGCAAGGAGCGGACATGGAAGCCAGAGCGCCTCGACCGGGCGCGCCGGTCCGGGGATCCGAGACAGGCCGCCCGGTCATGGCCGCGCTCGACCTGCTCGGGCGCCGCTGGACACTGCGCATCCTGTGGGAACTGAGCCAGGCCCCCGCAGGCTTCCGCGAACTGCAGCGCCGATGCGAGCGCATGTCCTCCAGCGTCCTCAGCACCCGCCTCGGCGAACTGGTCGACGCCCGTCTACTCACCCTCCACGACGACGGCTACCACCTCACCCACCTCGGCGAAGACCTCGTCAAGGCACTCGCCCCCCTGAACGCCTGGAGCCTCCAATGGGCCAGAGAAACGTCCCTATAGGTGCAGGGTTCCGATGTGGGTGCGGTGTTCGAGGGGGGAGTGGCCGTGGAGGCGGCGGAAAGCCGTGCTGAAAGCGCGGACGTCGGGATAGCCGCATGCCCGGGCCACCTCCGTCACCGTGGGGCCCGGGTCGAGCAGGAGGGCCGCGGCCAGCTCCAGCCGCATTCTGCGCAGGGTCGCCATCAGAGACGCGCCCGTCTGCTCCCGGAACAGCCGCTCCGCGTGCCGTTCGGACAGGTGGACGGCGGCGGCCACGTCCCTGACCCGCACCGGCCGGCACAGGTTGTCGGCGAGGTGCCGCTGCATCGCCGCCACCACCCGGGACGGCAGGTCCCTGGGCGGCGGGTCGACCCGCAGGTCGTCCTCGCTCGCGAACGCCCTCGCGGTGTCCACCACCAGCGCGGCGCCGAGCCCGGCCAGCCCGGCGTCGTACCCGGACCGCACCGGGTCGGCGTACCCAGCCAGTGCGGTGACGACCTCGGCCAGTGAGCCGGTACGGCGCGACACCACGGGACCGGCGGCGTCGGTGAGGCCTGACCACCAGCCACGCTCGTCCGGACCAGGCGCGTCCTGACCGCCCCGCAGGGTGAAGCCCCAGTAGGCGATGCCGAGCGGATCCGTCTGGCTCGACTCGATCTCGTGCACATCACCCGGCCTGGCCAGGAACACGTCACCGGTGCCGACCTCATGGTGCTCCCCGCCCACGCTGAACCGGCCCGCGCCGGTGTAGGCCAGGCAGATCTCGTGGAAGGAGTGCCGGTGCCAGTAGTTGCGCCAGGCCAGCTTCGGGTAGAACCCCCAGCTGACGAAGTCGGCCCTGAACCCTGCGACCTGGCAGGTGTCCAGCAGGCCGGCCAGCTCGGGCAGCCGACCGGCACCGGCCACGTCCGCCAAGCTCAAGCCTGTCTCCCGCCTGTCGGGTCCACTCCCGCCAGCATCATGCCCTGCCCCCGCGACCACTCGTGCGTCCGGACCGCAGGCGGGTCGGCCGGGTCGCGGAACTGTACCAGCCAGGTGGTCCTGGCCTCGTCACTGACGTTCACCCCCGAGCCGTGCACGGTCAGGTACGAGAAGAACAGCACGTCCCCCGCCTCCGCGGGCAGCGGCATCGCGGCCTCGAACGGTACGTCGGTGAGGTGATGGCTACCCTCGGGGTCGTGCTCCAGCGGCCCCTGAAGATGGCTGCCCGGCACGACCCGGACACAGCCCTTGCGCTCCGGCGCGTCGTCCAGGTGGAAGATCGCGGCGCCGACCCGGTGATGGGTGTGCGGGAAGAACGGGTAGTCCTGGTGCAGCGGGAACGGTGAGCCGTTCTCCGGCGGTTTCACGAACAGCTTGGTGTGGTGCAGCTGCACGTTCGGCACCCCGAGCACGGCCGCGGCCACCGCGGTGAACCGCTCATCCACCAGCAACCGGGAGAACGCCGCGGCGTAGAACTGCGCGTCGTGCAGGTGCTGCAGCCGGGTCGGCGCGCCTGCCGCGATCTCGGCGGCCGCCCCCCAGGTCGGGTCCTCATCCCGGTCCAGCCGCCGGAGCAGGTCGTGGGCGACCCGGCGGTACTCCGCCGCCTCGTCCCTGGTCAGCAGGCCCTTCACGAGTACGTACCCGTGCTCGGCAGCGTGGCCGGCGAGGGCTTGGAGATTGGTCGTGGTCACGGTCATCGCGTCCTCCTGTCGTGAACGACATCGACATTAGGAATCCGGCGCCTGCCACGACAGGCTCACGGCGGACAGCGATGTTCGCTGAACGGACATGCGAGACATGCTTGAGCGTCCCGTCGGTCATGGTCAGTACGGTGTCCACCATCGAGACGTGGCCAGGTCGTTGCGCGGGGTGGGCAGGGTGCTCAGGCCCCGGTGAGGGCGCGACCGTGGTCGGCTGCGTACGCAGCAAATACCTCCGCGGGTGTTCCATTCGTGTGGAGGAAACGCTGGTCAAGGATGGTGGCGAGGTCTTCCAACGCGCCAGCGAGCAGGATGGCCATCAGACGCACATCTGCCCGTCGGGCTGCCTGCCCGTGCTGGGCGAGGTGAGTGGCATAGCCGATCGTGGCCGCCAGGGACGAGTGGTCCTCACCGTCATGGAAGTAGTAGGCCTCGGCGTACTGGGTGAAGTCGATACGGACACGTACCACCTCGGTGGTCAGGCTTTCCAGCAATGACGCACCTGCAGCGCAGTCGAGCTGCTGCACGGACGGGTCCGAGCGGTGCAGCAGCGCCAACCGGACAGCGAGCACCCGGCGGCGGGCCAGCGTCGGATAGATCTCCAGCACCCAGGAGACGGTGGCCGTCAGGAGGACGAAGCCGATGAGAGCTTCCAGGGGCGAGGCCACGCGGAGCCAGCCTTCGGCGGGCACGATGTCCCCGAGCCCGAGGGTGGCGACCATGACGAGCGACAGGTAGACGGAGTCGAGTAGTTCCGGCTCCTGCGACAGTCCGGAACCGGGTGCGAATGCGAACGCCTCCGGCATGTGGGGCCAGTAGACGATGGCCCAGCCCAGGATGATGGTGACGGCCCACATGCCGACCACCGCCACCATGGCGAGCGGACCGACGAGCCCTACTACACGCCTGCGCGCTCGGAGATGCCGGGCCAGTTTCCACAACGTAGCCATGACGAGTCGGCTCAGGCCTCCGTGGCGGGTGGGGTGCCAGAGCGTGTGGAACAGGTCTCGTAGGGCGGCCATGATGAGCGCGGCCCCGAGCAGCGAGACCAACCACTCCATTCATCTCTCCCGCAGTGAGTGTCCTGTGGAGCGGCGGGGCGACCCGTGCAGCAAGGCCGGGGTGATCTGCAGCCCGAGCCGGGCCGCGCTTGGAGCCTAGGCCGCAGGCACCGTTGGTGAACGCAGACTCGCCGTATCGGAGGTGCAGCCAGGCTGTCCGGGTGGTGCTTATGCCCGCGCAGGGCATGCCCGTGGCGAAGATGACCGAGGTCACCTCAGGTCCGGAACGTGATCCACAACTTCAACGCCGATGGCTCCGAGGGGGCTGACTCCCCGATGGCTGCCACCATCGCCATGACACGCCATCAGGAGGACAGGGTCAGCCGCGAGATCCAGGCCGTGGGCGGCTGGCCGGAGTGGGGCGACCTCTGGGAGACGACATGGTGGCGGATCTCCGAGCAGGTCAAGACGCCGCTGCGGACCGGGGAGCAGATCGGTGAGGTGGTCATGGACGAGGTGTACGAGCGGCTCCACCGGCTCGTCGAGGACGCCGCCATCCAGCCGCAGGTAGATGATCAGCGCCGAGCCGTCCGGGCCGGAACACGCCGAAATGATCGAGACATTGTCGGCACGTTGCGCTAGCTCGATCCGACCAACTCAAATGATCTCCGTTTGGGCAGTGAACGCCAAAACCTGCTGGTGAAACGGCACGTCGCTGTCGAAACCCGAAGTTGCCGGGTACTCCAACAAGAGCGATCACCTGATCGCAGGACCACCACCGGCGTTCCACGATCAGTCGGCCGCCCTCTTCTCGGGAGCACTCTGTGCAGATCGAGGATGAGATCGGAAAAGGAGAGCGCTCGCCAGGACCACGCTTGCTGCCCGCTTCAACGCTTGTCCGCTCAGCGGGCATCGTGACCTGCTCTGCCCGACGCATATCGCACCGCCCCTGCCGCCCGTTCGCCCGCCACAACCCGGCAGCAGGGCACGGTCGGCGGCCGGATCACCAGATCACCGAATCCTTTGGCCGCGTGCTGAAGGCGCATTCACCCAGGGAGAATCATGACCACCGTCGAGAACAACCTCATCAACCAGATCACCAAGAGCGACCAGCGGGTCACGAGCCTCCTGGTCGACTATGTGACAGCCGACACGATCGGCCTTACCTACGACATGATGCCGGGGACCAGGCCCGCCGACGCCGGCTGCGTCGTAGCCATCTGGCAAGACAAGGACCAGATCCCGTGGGACAACACCGCAAAGACCCAGCCGATCGGTTCCCAACAGCACGGGAGCATGAGCTTCACCGGCTTGAACGTGCAGGACAACTCCTACATCATCGGCCTGTCGGTCGGCCCTATGAAGACCGATGCGCAGAAGGCCCGCAATGTGGTCGCTTCGGCGTTCGTGCCCAGCCCGGATGACCCGCCGCAGTTGGAGCACGACTTCATGACCCTCAAGTTCGTCGGCCCTACGTCCGTCGCCGTGCAGTTCGACTGCCTGGCCGGCTACCTCGCCGAGACCAATCTGGCGTGGATGGGGCTGTGGCGCGGCGAGGTGGCCTCGTACACGAAGCCGCCGAATTGGGTCACCCCGGTGACGATCGACTCCAACTTCGGGACCGCCGCGTTCAACGACGTCTCGATCGGCGTCGGGCTCACCTACACCATCGGCTTCTTCACCTCAGGCTGGTCCTCCGACCCGTCGAGCAGGAACCAGAAGGTGCTCGCTTCCTCGCTGACCTTCACCCAGGGCCGAGGCTGACCAGCAGATGAGGCTCGGGCGGGCGAGGGCCCGCCCGAGCTTTGAGGGGGCCACCGATGACCACGTTTCTCAAGCAGTTCGACAATGACCAGTTGTTCGCCTCACCCGCCGGTCCGGGCCGGCTCCTGCTGGTCCTGCCGACCGGCACGAAGAAGGACACCATCACCCTCGCGGAGGCATGGTCGGATACCACGCTGCTCGGGAACTTCGTCTATACGGCGGCCGACCCCGACATCAGCGAACGGACTGCGGGGACGTTCGTCTCCGCGATCCTGAGCCGGGTTGTCTCCTCAGGGCCGGCCAGGGGGTTCATCTGGCTCAACGAGCCTCTCGCGTGGCAGCACCCGCCGCTCGACGGCGACAACGCACCGCTGCTCGGCATGGACGAGGCGGGGACGGCAGTACAAACGGGGCTTGTGGCACCGATCCTGCCCGGGGTGCGACTGACCGTGGCCAACGGATCGACCCTGGCGCTGGGTGAAACGAGCGTGACGGTCCGTGGCGTGGTCTCCTTCGACGGAGAACGCGCCCCAACCGCCGCGCCCCCCGCGGCGTCGGCCGTCCTCTCCCTCGACGGGGCCATGTTGGGCACACTCGCCTTCCGAATCTTCCTCACCCGCCCGTCACTGCACGACGCCTCGTCGTGGGGGTTCCAGTTTCTCTACCCGGTGACAGGCGGGCCGCAGCCGGCCGCCTACCAATGGCTGCCCTTGGCCGCGAGAACTCCGCCCGACGCCCTCGGCTTCGACGTGACCATCGACCCGAGCAACCCGGCGAACCGCGCGAACGACGGCGACTCCTACGCGATCCGGTCCGTGCTGGCTTTCACCGGGCGCAACGCCGACGGCTCCGCGACCACGCTCGTCTCGCTGTACCGCACCGGTCGTGGCACTGGCGTGACTTTCGTGCCGGTGGTCGGCGCAGCGGAGCCGTACCCCGCCGCCCTGGTGTTCACCGGCGGGGTACCGACCTCCGACACCGACCAAGAACTCCAGCTCGCCCCCATGGGTGACTTCGTGCTCACCACCGCCGAGGAACCCCAGTCGGCCGACCTCCTGTGCGGGCTGCACGGCACCGAGGTCATCACCTTCAGGCCTAGGCGGAACGCCTGGCCAGGCGACCGCATCAGGTTCACCCCATACCAGCCCGCATACGCGCCCCGCTATCCGTTCCAGCAGGTGTCGCCGGTGGCCGCCCCGGTGGACACGGCGGCGCCGTTGCTCGATGCCACCTACACCACGTCGTGGGCCACGGTCGTTTCCGGTGACCCGGCGACCCCGATTCCCTACGTGGCTCAGCCCAAGGGGGCCGCGCTCTACGGCTGGGACAACCCGATCTGGAATCAGGGCACGCAGCTGATGGGCTGGAAGGGTCCGGCGAACCTGCTCCCGGACGGCGTCTCCGTGCCCCTCGCGCCGTACGCCGGGCTCCCGCAGACCACGTATGGGCAGCCCGGCCGCTGGTTCTCGCCGTCCGACACGGCTGACTTCGAGCGTCAGATCATCGGCCCCACCAGGCGGCGGCTGATCGGCGCCGACCATGGGCGACCTTCCCGGCGCCAGGCAGGGAACGGCGCCGCGGACGGGGAACCGTACACCACAACCACGCCGAGCGGGCTGCTGGCAACGGTCGAGGGCGGGCGCTGGACACGCATCCTGCTCGGCCAGACCCTCAACCCGGCCCTCGCCCTGTGCTTCTGCAACCCCACCCCCGCGCTTCAACAGGCGTTCCAGACCGGTCAGCTCTTCCTCGTGGTGGCCAACGCCGACCAGATCGGCCCGGCGGGCAGTGGGGAGGGCACCTGCTCCGGCACCACCCCCAGCTTTCTCAACACCGTCGAGATAGGTGGTTGGAGACTGGCTGCGGGCGTCGGCACCCGCAACAGCTACGGCGACTATCGCAATGTGCTCATCGTGAAGGGTCGCAAGGGCAAGCTCTACGATGCCGCTGACATCGCAGGCAGCCTCCTGTCGAATCCGGAGCGGTGGACCCAGAAGGAGGAGTTCGCCTCTCCCGCCGATCCCGGGCCGAACCCGGCGTCGTCTGCTGTCTCCGCCGAGCTGGTGGTCCTGTCGCAGTGGCTCCAGGACTACTTCGACGCCGCCCGGCGCTCCGGCGGCGACGACCTGGCCCGGTTCAATGCCATCGCCACGGACGAGAACTGGACCGGCGTCCTGGTGCTGCGCATGGACATCTCCAAGGTGCCCGACGACCTGGCCGGTATCACGGCCGGCATCACCGACATGGACCGCTTCAACGCCCACCACCTGGGCATAGAGATCTCTCCCATGACCAACGAACACGGTGCGGACGGCGTCCCGCCGGGGCCGCGGCTCGACGGTGCCAGCTCGATGTTCGGGCTGATCGACTACGTCGACCCGGCTTTCACCACGCCCGACGTCGGCAAGCCCGCGCAGCCGGTGCCTCCGGCCGGTGACGCGGAGTACGAGTTCCGGCTCCTGTCGTTGAAGGTGCTGTTCAGCAACACGGCCGTGCGCACGTTCACCAGCTACGCGCAACTGACGACCACGACCTGGTTCGGCATGCCCGTGGACCACATGGGCGCGAGCGGAAACCCCTACGCCGCCATCGTGCTCCACGGCTCGCTGCAGACCAACAACGGCCGGCCGGTGTACAGCCTGTCGAGCACGACCGACACGACCTTCTACTTCACCCACGACGTCGTGAGCAAGGTCGAGATCACCGATGCCGTGATGTCCACCCGCAGCACTGGGACGCAGCAGGGCGGCAAGGTCTCCTCCTGGTTCGGGCTCTCCGGATTCGTCGACTTCAAGGTCGTCCAAGGCACCGCGACCGATGGGAAGACGCCTGTGACGTTCGACTTCGACGTCTTCTCATTCGGTAGCGACCCCACGGTGCAGGGCGAGCAGCTGCGCCGCGGACTGGCGTTCTCGAACCTCGGCATCGCCATGGGCTTCCCACCCGACGACCCGGCCTCCGCTCAGCTCACGTTCGACGCGAGCGAGATCCGCTTCGACCTCTCGACGAGCACGCCCCGGCCCGGCAGCCTGTTCCAGCAGTACGCCCTCGACCTGCAGGGACTCGTGTCCGGAGGCGCCGGCACCCCGCCATCGAAGAGCGGTTACGCCTCCGCTGTCACCGACGCACGCCTCACGGGCGTCGACGGCGGCCCCTGGTGGGGCATCGACTATCAGCTGACCATGGGAACCCCCGGCAACCTGGCCGGCAAGACCGGGCTCGTCTCCCATCTCGTGACGGCGTGGGCACCCGAGCCCAGCGGCACGGCCGGCGCCTACCGGGCCGCGATCGGCCTGCGGCTGCCGGGGACCGGAGGGGGCGCCAAGTTGATCAGTCTGCAGACCGTGCTGAAGCTGTCGCTCGGGCAGATCTGGCTGAAGTACGACCGGGACAAGAACGGCTTCCTGCTGCTCTTCACCGAGATCGGCCTCAAGTTGCTCGGGCTGTTCACCATCCCGCCCGGCTCGACCTTGTTCTACCTGTACGGCAACCCCGCCACCGGCGGCTCATCGTCGGGGCTCGGCTGGTATGCGATGTACCGCAAGAAAGGCAGCGGGGCATGAACTTCAGCGCGCTCTACAACAGTCTCTACCGCTACTTCAACCCCCACTGGGACTTCCGCCAGGCAGAGTCCCTGACGGCCTTCCGCGCCTACCTCAATGACCGTGCGAAGAACCCCGTCATCCGGATGTGGGTCGACTTTGCG
Organism: Nonomuraea sp. NPDC050536; assembly: GCF_044457685.1. NCBI lineage: Bacteria > Bacillati > Actinomycetota > Actinomycetes > Streptosporangiales > Streptosporangiaceae > Nonomuraea > Nonomuraea sp. NPDC050536. Next base: position 154,810 of record NZ_JBITHD010000008.1, on the reverse strand, counting down.
CCGGGATCGGGCCACCAGGCCTCGACCATCGGCATCCTGCGCCAGCTCGCCGCACCCGTCGACCCGGCCAAGGGCTTCGGCTATGCGGGGACCATCGAGGTGTACTACCACCCCGGAGACCGACGCGATCCCACCCTGCCCAAGCTCCACCGCCTCCTGCCGGAGGTCCACGGCGGCACGCAAGGCACGGTCGACAGTGCCGAGGTCAAGCTCATCGAGTGGCGAGAGGGGCTCCAGCCGGCGCCCGTCAACCTCGGTTTCACCGGTGGCGCCGACGACATCGACGAGAGAGGGCACATCCGCTCGCCGAACTTCGCCGCGAGGGTGGGCGCCCGGTACTTCCTGCGGCTCCAGCCGTACCTCTGGGGCGCCCCGGACCAGATCCAGTTCTCCGACACAACCCGGCCGTTCGTCACGCTGACGAAACAGCGCGTCCTCGGGTACGACAGCTTCAGGCAACGGGCCTACTACATACGGACACCGGTGCCGGAGCCGGACTGGCGCCTCTACGCCGGCGGCGCCTACTCGGCCCAGGCGGCCGTCGTGCGCGCACTCACCCCCGCCGACGCGCAGTGGGGTGTGTGCCCGGTGTACAGCATCCGGTCGAGCGGCAACATGGAGCTGTCCAAGCCCGCCTACGAGCGGATGTTCGAGGTGCTCACGGCGGTGCTGGCCTCCCAGCGCACCCCTGACGGCGGATCCGCCCCGAACGCCAGGTCGATCGTGGTGCTGTCCTGCGACGTCTTCGGCACCGACTCGGACAAGACCGGGTTGGTCGGCCTCATCAGAGGCGGCCTGACCGAATCCGAGCAGATATACAAGGGTCTGCTGGAGCTGGACCGTGGTGGACCACTCGGCGACCGGCCACTCACGGACCGGGAGAAGGCGCAGTACCGCAACTACCTGAAAGGGCAGCGGTTCCGGGCCGCATGGCTGGAGTCGATCAAGGCCACCGACCGGATCCGCCTCGTGTGGGGAGACTCTCTGGACGTGGTCAAGCGGGTACTGCCCTGGCTCACCGGCGGCACGGACCGGGTGCTGTTCGTGCACCTCGGCAAGATCCCCGAACCCCTGTTCACGTGGTCGATGCAGGCCAGCAAGTGGCCGCCCGTCTTCGAGGGGCAGAGCACGGCGACCGTCGCGCTGAACATCGGCAACCCGTACTTCCACGTCGCACGGCCGGCCAGCTACGGCATCCAGTATCCGACCACGATCATCGGATACGAGGCGTGGGAGACCGTCCACGTCAACGAGCCCGGCGTGCCGGTGGTCGTCCTGCCCCGGCTGCCCCGCAAGGTCCAGGACGCCGCGAACCAGCTCACCCTCCCGGTGGCGGAGTGGAGCCCGGTCGCCGCCGAGAACCCGCCCGCAAAGGCCGGTGCCCTCGTGCGCACCTACAACGCCGAACCCGCAGACGGCCCACTCCACGAGTACTTCGCCTCCGTCCGCGCGTTCTACCGCATCGCGAACAATGACAAGCTCAGGGTCGGCGCCGGGTTCATGCAGTACATCCTGCATGCCGCGCAGCAGGCCGAGCTGAGAGACCTCGCCGCGCCCTCGGTTCTGGAGACCCTCCTTGCCGCACTCCAGGACAACACCGTCGACGGCACCCTGCGTGTCGCGCCGGGCGCCCTCTCCCGGGGTGGGATCCACGACCTCTACACCGGCTTCCTCGGCGCCGATCCGGGACTCGTCCTCACCGGCTCGACCATCACCCCCGAATACACGGACGGCACCCTGACCGCCATCGTGACCACCGGAGCCACGTCGTTCCTCGGTGTGCCGCTGAGCGCGAAGATCAGATTCACGGCCCCCGAGGGCGTCGTGATCGCCAACGGCCGCTACACCCACGACCAACGCTGGGCGCTCGACGAGATCCCCTGGATCGGCTTCAGCTCACCGTTCGTGGAACTGTGCGTCATCGACAGCGGCGCCGCGCCCGCCGGGTCGGTCGGCGGCACTCTCGAAGGCGTCGACGTGGAGCTGGCCTTCCAGCTCCCGGTGGTAGAGGGCAAGTGGCAGCTGGCCGGTGCCTTCGCCCCGCCCTACCCCGGCATCGCCCGCTTCTACCAGCTCGCCGGCGGTGTTGACCTGGTGCGGGAGCTTCCCGCGCCGTTCGACGGCCTGGCCGGCTTCGGGCTTCAGAACGCCAATCTGGTCTACGACACGAAGGCCGGCCAGGTCGAGACCATCGGTTTCCGCTTCGGCACGAGCGCCGGTTTCAAGCTGGTCGGTGACGTCCAGGTCGAGAACGTGTCCGTCGACGTGGTCGTGCAGGAACCCGCCGACCTGAAGGAGCGGCGGGTCGACTGGACGGTGCGGGGCACCTTCACCCTCGGCACCGGCGACGACGCCGGGACGATCATGCTCGGCGCTACCGGGCCCGAACTGGTGCTGACCGGCAGCCTGGTGTCCGGCGTGCTGCGGATCAGCGACATCATCAACGCCTTCGCTCCAGGCGTCGCACTGCGCCCGCCGTCGGAACCGGCCGTCACCGAGTTCCAGAGCTCGTTCACGCCGGGGACCGGCGACTACAGCGTGTCGTGCGCGCTGAACATCGACTGGCCCGTCGTGGTAGCCGGGCGGCAGATCTTCTCGATCGACGGGATCCAGTTCGGCGCCAGCCGGTTCTCCCGCATGGTCACGGGCTCGCTGAACGGGTACGTCACCGTCGGCTCGGGCGAGTCCGCCGTACCGCTTGAACTGACCGCGTCCTACGCCACCGGCGCGGGCTGGACGTTCGCCGTCGTCCAGGCGCCCGACTCGGTCGTGAGCCTCTCCGCCCTGGCCAACCAGTTCCTGCCACCGTCATGGCACATCGAGCAGGACTACGGGATCACGGGACTCGGCCTCACCGTGGCGGTCGACAAGGGTTCGTGGGTGTTCACCGGGCGGACGGCCGAGCCCTGGGAGGTGCCGTTCATCTCCGGGCTCAAGGCGTCCGCCTCGCTCACCCTCGGCTACAACGCCGGGACCGCCGCGTCGCTGGCCGCCCTCCCCGGCATGTCGGGCTCGACGGTGCCGCTCGACCAGGCCGCCGGCGGCTGCGAGGGCACCGGGTGGTTCACCCGGCTGGAGACCGAGTGGACGTGGCAGGACATCGACGTGAAGGTCTTCTTCGACTACTGCCCGTCGAAGCAGAGCTACGGCATCGTGTGGGGTGGGCTCCAGGGCACCGTCGAAGGCCCCGGCGAACAGGGCGACTGGGTCGCCACGCTGACGTTCACCAAGAACACGACCGTCGGCAGCATGGTCGAGACCATGGTGTCGTGGGCGACCGGTTCCAAGTTCGCGCTCGAAGCACCGTGGAGCGTCCTGAACTCGATCCCGCTGAGCGGCCTGTCACTCACCTACACCTTCAACAAGACCAATTCGAGCCGGGACAAGGTCGCCTTCAACGTCGACGTCGGACCGATCGAACTCGGCTTCGCCCGCATCGACAAGATCAGCGTCGCCTACAACTCACAGGCCGCCCAGAAGGTCGCCGTAACCCTCGTCGGCTCGTTCCCGTGGAACGTCGGCGAGGGCGCGAACGGCGACACCGGCACGCTCGGGCCGTGGGACGCCAGCCAACCGGGCACCGCTCCGGCCGCACCGGGCTCCGGCAACAAGTACCTCGACCTGCGACTGCTGGCCCTCGGCCAGCACGTGACCATCCAGGGACTCACCTCGGCGACCACGGTGCAGAAGGCCGTCGAGCTGATGGCCAAGCTCAAGGACCCCGAACCCGGCAAGATCCCCGACGTCACGTTCGACCCGGCCGTGGGCTGGATCATCGGGGCCGACCTCGGAATCCTGCGGTTCGGCGAGAGCACCGCATCCCCGACGGCCGACGCCGTCGGCTACCTGGTGACGAGTCAGTTGGTCTTCAACGACCCCTACCTGTACGCGCTGCGCGTCGCCCTGGCGGGCGACGCGGCCAAGGTGCTCAAGGGCCTCGACTTCCAGATCATGTACCGCCAGGTGAGCGACACCGTGGGTGTCTACCAGGCCGAAATCACGCTGCCCGACGCCATGCGGCACCTGAGCATCGGGGCCTACTCGATCACGCTGCCGGTATTCGGCCTCGCCGTGTACACCAACGGCGACTTCCAGGTCGACGTCGGGTTCCCGTGGAACACGGACTTCTCCCGATCCTTCACCATCGAGGGGATCATCGCCCCCGGCATCCCCGTGCAGGGCTCGGCCGGCTTCTACTTCGGCAAGCTGTCGAGCGCCACCACCGACAAGGTGCCGAAGGCGCTCAACGGCACGTTCAACCCCGTGTTCGTCTTCGGGTTCGGGATGCGGATCGGTTTCGGCAAGTCGATCGAGTACGGCGTACTGCAGGCCGGCTTCAGCGTCACGGCGGTCGGCATCACCGAAGGCGTGCTCGGCAAGTTCAACCCCTACCTGCCCGCCAAGGCCACGCAGGACCCCGCGCAGATCCAGGACCTTTACTACTTCTGGTTGCGGGGCACGTTCGGCATCGTCGGCCGGCTCTACGGCAGGGTCGACTTCGCCGTCGTGAAGGCCGACGTGAACGTGACGCTGAAGCTGCTGCTCCAGCTCAGCTACGAGTCATACGTGTCCATGGCGATCTCGGTGATCGTGGCGGTCGACGTGTCGGTGTCGATCGCGATCGACCTCGGGCTGTTCTCCATCAAGATCTCCTTCAGCTTCTCGATGCGGCTGAAGGAAACGTTCACCATCGACAACGCGGGCACCCCGCCGTGGGTCACGGCGCCCGCCACTGGACATCGGCTCGCGGGGCCCGCCGACCGCCGCCTCGGACACCGGCGCGCGCCCCGGCCCGAACTGATCGCTGCCGCGGCCGACCCGGACCGCTGGCGGCGCCTGCAGCCGTCACCCTCCGGTGCCGCCGCCCTGACCGGCTGGCTGGCGCCGGGCATCACCGTCGCCCACGACGAACGCGACAAGACGCAGGCCCCTGCCAAGCAGCTGCCATGCCAGGTGTTCCTGCTGCTCATCGACACGGTGCCCGAGAACGAGGGCACGGTGTCCGAGGTGGTGGCGGCGACCGCCGCCGCCACGGACACGCCTTTCGAGCTGCTGGCCAAGATGGTGCTGCGCTGGGTCGTCGCCGCCGGCCAGACCGACGACCTGACGCCCGAGCAGGTCGACCGGCTCGTGGTCACGCAGGCTGATCTGGCCCACCTCCTTGAAGAGGTACTCGTCAGCACCGACGGCGCACCGTTGCCCATCACGCCCGACGACGTCGACTCCTTCCTCGGCCGTCAGTTCACCTTCACCGCCGCTGTTCCCGACGGAAGTGTCGCCGGGAAGGCGAGCGCCACCGCGTTCCCGATGCCCCCCGCCCTCCGGCTGACGGCACCCGCTTACGGCTCGTCCTATCCGGGCTACGACTACGTGCTGGCCGCCTACAACGAGCTCAGCGACACCACACTGACCGACCTGCGCGCGTACTTCGACCAGCTCGCCGTGCAGGTCGGCAACGAGAGGGCCGCCACCGCGCGGCTGACGCAGGGCCGCACGCTGTCGATGGCCGAGTGGGTTCAGTCGGACTACTTCCTGCTGCTGGCCCGCCAGATGGTGCAGGCGGCCCTGGAGTCGCTGCGCGACTTCAAGTACGTGATCGACGGAACCTCACCGGCCGGGATAGTCGCGGACGTGAACGCCACCGGGAAGCTCACCGGCGAGGACCGCATCTCGGTTCCCGGGCTCTTCGCAGCCAACCCGGCGCACCCGCTGAAGGCCGGCCGTCGTCTGACCATCGGCGCGCAGCTCGCGGTGAGCGGCACCGACTCGTTCCAGAGCGTGTCGGAAGGTCCCCTGCAGTCGGCCGTCAGCCCCACCGACCTGGCCACGGCCAACGCCGGTGCCGACGGGCTCCTGCGGACCGGTGCGACGATCACCTACAAGGGCACGGGCTACGAGCTCCCGTCGGGCAGCACGCTCATCAGGGTGGCCCGCCACTTCGGCGCGCGCCTCGCCGAGCTGCTCAGCGGCGCCACCGGCCTGCTGACCGACCGCACCCTCTTCACGGACGGGGCCTCGCTGACGGCACCGCTCGTCACCTACCAGGCCAGAACCGACAGCACGTTCGCCGGCATCGCCGCGCTGCCCGCCTACTCCTCCGGCGGCTCACCCGGGTTCACCGGCACCGCTCTGGCGCTGCAGAACGCCGGCCGCCCGGTGCTGCGCATCGGAGAGAAGATCGGCTACGGCGACAGGCAGTACACCGTCCAGGCGAACGACACCCTGGCCGACGTGGCCATGCACTTCGCCGTCAGCGTGACCGACCTGCTGGAGAACAGCGGCGTGCTGACCCAGCCGCGGCTGCTGGCCGACGTGGCCCTCGTCGTCCTGCCGCCGTTCGGCTACGAAACCGGCGCGAACGAGACACTCACCTCGGTGGCCCGCCGTTTCGCGATCCCCGTCGAGGTGCTCGGGATGGCCGAGGCGAACGGCGTCGTCTCCGACCTGTTCGCCACGGTCGACGCCGACAGCCGCCCGGCCCCGTGGATCGACGTGCCGCACCTGGCGCAGTATCGGGTGGACGAGATCATCGCCGAGACTCAGCGCACCCTGGCCATCCGCCAGCTCTCCCGGATGGCCGGCCGCTACGCCATGCACGGCACCCGCCTGCCGACCACCGGCATCACACCGAAGGCCAAGGGAATCTGGGTCGACGTCGTAGACGGCAAGCTCACCCTGCCTCCGGAGGCAGGCCTCTACGCCCTGACCGGTCAGCAGATCGACGTCCCCCTGGTCGACGACGCCGGCGGCCCTTTCACCGTCACCTTCCGACGCGACGGCCGCCCCACGTGGCTGACCTTCGCCGGCGGGGCCGAAACGCTGTCGATCAAGATCAAGCCGGGGTCGTCCGACGCGACCCGCCTCAGCGACCTGGTGACCACCTGCACGGCGAGGCCGTTCGACATCGGGCTCACCTCCCTCGGCGCCGACCCCATGTACGAGCGGCACCTGGCCACCTACCCCCTCACCACCGTGGCCGTCTGGCAGGCGCCGACCAGCGTCACCCTGCCCTACGGCCCGCCCCCGAGCGGGGACCGGGTACAGGCGCTGCGCATCTGGACGCTGCCCGACGCGCTCGTGAACCTGCCCGACCCCCGTCGGGGGATGACGCCGCGCTTCGCCGTACGGGCGGCCACCTACGACGAGGCCACCGGTGGCACGACCACGTCGGCGGTGGATTCGCACGGCTGGGCCACGGTCGTCGAGTTCACCGTCAAGCGGGTGCCGCTCGTCGCGACGAGCCCGGCCACCGCCACCACCTACGAGATCGTCGGCGCCGGTGGTGCCGACGTGGTGCTGCTCGAGCGGATCGTCGAGGAGATCGGCGCCGACGACGGCGCGTTCGCCCAGCTCCTGCTGGCCTATCCGCCCGATGCCACCACGGCCGCGCCCAGCGGTGTGCAGAGCGACGCGCCGACCGGCGTCAGGATGGGCATCTCCCAGGTGAACCTCTCGACCGAGACGAGGCCGCCGACAGCTGCGCCCCTTACCGGCGCGGAGATCGCCGCCCCCGGCGGGCTGCTGAACACCCCGTCGGCCTTCGTGCGGCTGCTGTGGGAGGCGAGCATCACCCGCACCGGCGGCTTCTACCTCTACTACTACGACGGCGGGAGCGGCCGGGGCCTGCCCGAGCGGATCTTCAACGACCGCGGTGAGGCGAAGGTCTCGCTGATCGTGCTGTACGCGAAGCCCTTGACCGAAGCCGCCGGCGACCGGGTCGCCGACTACATGACCGCCGTCGTCACCGGTGACAGCATCGACACCTCGCGGTCCGTCGTGTTCGCGGAGGCCGCCCCCATGGAGGCACCCGTCACCGCGACGGCCGACCTGTCGCTCGCTCTCCTCTCCGAGCGCACGTACTCCGACGTGGCCGATCTGGCCGTCGACAACCGGAAGCTTCGACTGCGCACCGGCGTCCGCCTGCTGATCAGTGAGGGTGTGTTCCAGGCTCCGCCCGGCGGCATCCCCCTCGCCACGATCGTCGCCGACTTCGACCTCCCCGACCTCGCCAGCCTGGAGGCGGCGAACCCCCGCTGGACCGGTGGCCTGCCCGACCCGCTGCCCTTCCCAGCCGCGGTCGACCTGCCCACCATGCGGGTCACCGCGGGCAGCAGCCCGCACACCGCGACCCTCGACGACATCGCCGCCTTCTACGGTGAGGAGCTCGCCGCCCTGGCCGCCCACAATGCCGACGTCACGGGGCTGTTCGCCGACGAGCAGCAGATCACGGTCGCGGGTGGGCCGACGGTGCGCGACGCCACCGTTCAAGCCGGCGTCGCCGCACTCACGGCCACCCGGGATAAACCGGATGAGGTGCCGGTCAAACCGGGCGGCGACTACGCGAAGCTGTTCCTGCTCAACACCTTCAGCCTGCTGGGCTACCGGGTTGCCAAGAACGTGTACTTCTCCGCCAGCAACATGGGATTGCCCGCCGGGCCCACGCCACCGCCCACCGACTCCCAGCCCAATCACGACAAGGTGCGGGTCGCCCCGATCAGCGAACGTTGGGAGTACCACCAGTCCTTGCCGTATCCGGGCTTCGCCATCGCCCCAGCCAAGGCGGCGGCGGGCCTGCCGCCGGCAGAAGGCGACCCCTACCGCGGCCTCGGCTCGATCCTCCAGGTCGACTTCTCCTGGCAGGACCACTACGGCAACACCCTGGTCACCACGCTCACCACGCCACCGGTCAGCGGCGACGGACCCGTCAACCAACCGCCCATCCGGGTCGGCTACACCGACGCCCTGATCGGGCTCAGCCAGTGGCCGTCGGTCTCGTCGGCCTGGCGGGTCACGGGCCCGTCCGACGCGCCGCGACTCGACCTCCGGCTGAGCTTCGATCCGAGCCGTTACCGCGGCCTGATCTCCGCGACGGCGACCGACGCGAACACCGTACGAGCGACCTTCACCGACGCCCTCGATCCCGCCTCGGCCACCCGGGTGGACAACTACCGCCTCGACGGCGGTGTCAGCATCGCCTCGGTCGCCCTCGGCGGCGACGGCCGTACCGTCACCCTGACGACCGACCGTCCCCTGTCCGACCTCGGCTACCGGCTCGGGGTGTCGAACGTGCTCGGCGTGCGGTCCGGCGACTCAGCGCAGCCTTCCTACACGGGCACGGCCACCTTCCGCTTCCCCGACGAGCAGGGCGACCACTCGTCGTCCCTGACGGACGCGGCGGCCAGGGACCTGAGCGTCTACAGCGCGCTCTACTACCAGCTCACCGATCGCAACGGCATGGCGGCCACGGTAACCACCTCGCTTCTCGACAAGCCCGTCGACGTCGACAGCACGCAGTGGATGGCGCTGCTCGGCTGGCTCTTCACGGATGCCGGCGCCGTCTACGCCTTCCTCCGGAGCCGGGCGGCCGGTGCCACCGACGTGCCCGTGCCGCCGTCCCCGCACACGATCTCCTGGCCCCTGGCGGCGGACGACCTGAACCCGTCCCAGGTCTACGAACTCTCGGTCGAACTGACGCTGCGCCGCACCGGCGGCGCCGTGCTCGGCGGCCTGGAGACCATGCCCGGCATCCGGTCGGCCACCACGAAGGTCGCCCCCATGTCCTCCCCGCTCGGCTCGGGCGGAGACGCCCTCGGGCTGACGGCGTTCGCGCAGGACTTCGAGACCGCCCTCTCGGTGCCGGGCTCGCACCTGCTGAAGGTGGCCGTCGGCGTCGACCGGGCTCAGGCGTCCACCTCGCGCGACGGCGCGACCCTGTGGGCGGTACGCGTCGGTACCGGAACCGGCGAAGCCATCTCCTACACCGTCACCGACGTGGGCGACCCCGACCTGTTCGCGCCCCGCCCCATCTCCAACCGGCTCCAGACCCGGACCGGCGTCGCGATCTACGACTACACCACGGGCCAGGGCATCTCCACGACGCCCTCCCGCCACCTCGACTTCGTCGACATCGACATGGACGTCTGGGGCCGCATGCTCCTCGCGACCGTCGACGACACGCTCGCCCCCGAGTTCACCTCGGCCATGCGGATCGTGACGGCCAGGACCGGCGGCACCGACCACCTCCAGGAGATCCTCGACCAGAAGAAGCTCCTGGCCACCGCGGTGAGCACATGGATGATCCCGCTCTACGCGGGCCAGACACCTGACCCGACCGCCGTACAGGGCGAGTTCTACCAGTACCTGCTCTCCCGGCTGTCCAACGCCTACAGCACGAGGGCCGGCATCCAGTTCACCGCCGCCGTCGACGCGGACATCAAGGATCCGCTGGCGACCACGGCGCCACGGCTGTTCGGCGACGTCGTCGACAGGATGGCCGAAGGCGAGCAGCGCGGCGAGATCACCCTCACCTCGCCCAAGCTTCCGCTCACGACCGCGAAGGACGCCGCACTGCCGTTCCTCCTCATGGCCCCCGAGACCGTCAGCGAACACGGGGCCATAGTGGGCTCCATCGACCTCGACCTGGCCTGGAACGCCAGCATGATCGAACACCAGATAGCTCAGCCACACGGGATCAACGGCTACCTTGCGTCGAGCTGGCTGAGTTTCGTCGTACCTGGCGACACCCATCCGCTGACCCGGCCACTCGGGGCCTTCCCGGTGCCGCTCGTGCTGCGGTCCTTCCCGGCCAGCCCCACCATGGTGAGCCAGAACGGCACTCCGGACGATCCGACCTCACAGGACCTCTCCGAGCTCACCAAGTGGACATACGCTTTCACCTGGTCGCTGCCTTTCCACTACGTGCAGGACAAGGTGTACGGCCAGGTCGAGTTCAACGTCGCCCAGACGGAGGCGGCCGACTCGGTGGCTGACTGGTTCCCCGCCCTGGCCGAGTTCGTGACCATCTACCCGCAGGTGCGGGCCGACCTCGACACCATCCTGGCGGGAATCGACGCCACCACCGAAGACGAACAGATCATCCATGACGCCGACGTCGCCCTCACCTCCTTCACGGACCTGCTGACGCGCGTCACCTCCTCATCCGGGTTCGCCTTGATCCTCGACCCGCCGGTTCGGCCCTTCGCTGGGCAAGCCGACCTGACCTACTCGTTCCAGGTCGAGGAGGGCTCCATCGACTTGCCCGACCCCGACGACCCGGGAGAGACGGTCACGGCCCTGCTCGTCACGATCATCGGCGCGGTGCCGGACGGCATGGGAACACCGGTGGTCCTCGTCGCTCCCGACCGGTACGAGCCGCGCAGGTACGTCCCGAAAGAGCCAGCCGACGCCGTCCCCTCATTCAGCTACTACTACGTCGACCCGAAGACCAAGCAGTATCTTTCCCAGGTCGACGGCCAGAAGGTCCCCGGCCGCACCGTGGTCGTGCCCGACCTCGACATCCTCGAGCGGCAGGATGCCTGGTCGAGTGTCTGGATCACCCGTAACGAGCGGATTCTGCCGGACCGGCCGCCATCGGCCGAGCCGTTCGTCTACACGACCCCCGACATCAGTTTCACAGATCCCCTGCTGCCGACCATCGACTCCGCAACACTGGTCGACATCGCCCAGATCGGCCCCGGCGGACCAGATCGCACGCTCGACCAGCACCTCAGCGCCCTGTTCGCCGCGCTGTTCGACGATCTGCCGGAGGGGGTCGAAACGGTGACGATCCAGGTCGAGGCTGTTTACACCTATCGGTTGAATCCGATCCTGGAGGCGATCGAGCTGCCGATCTTCCTCCAGGCCCCGCTGAGCGTGGTCGTGGCCGGCGACGCTCCTGACCACGCGTTGAAACAGATGATTCTCAACTGGACCGCGGCCCTGTTCTCCTGGTTCACAGACGCGCCACCGAACAGCGCCGACGGCACGCTGCGGTTCGATCTCACGATCCTGTCGAACCTCACCCGCCACCCCATGCCACTGCTACGCCTGCGGAACCTCACCTTGGCCGTCACGAACGTGGTACCGCCCCTGCCCACCCGTTGACCGGCGGTCCCAGGGGAGAGGGCCCAGCCCGCGGCGTGTACACATCCTCGGTGTCACGGCGTCAAAACGCAGCGCATCTCCTGGGCATGAGCAGCCGCCCGACCGGCGGGTCGGCCTCGGCGAGGTGTTCGCCGGTGATCGTCACCTGCGCCTGAACGAATGTCTCGATCACTACAACGCGCATCGACCGCATCAAGCTCGTGGTGAGCATGTGGCGCCGATGCAAGGCCGGATCGAACGCCACAAGGTCCTCGAAGGAGCGATCAACGAGTACCGCCGAGCTGCCTAGGTCGACGGGTGGAAACCCCAGATCAGACCCTATCGGCGAGTTTTGACGCGCTACACGTCTCCGCCGTGGGGGGCGATCGCGCCGAGCTCGCTGGAACACCCGATAATACTGAGGTGATCGACAACCAGATGCCGGGACCGCGCCCGTTGCTGCGCCGCCCCGAGGACGGCGAGCTGATCGACGTGGCGGGAGTGGCGCACTTCTTCCGGTTGACGGGCGAGCATACCGGCGGCCGTTTCGCGTTTGAGGAGTTCACTCTGGCGGGGGGTGTGGTGGGTGCTCGTCCGCATGTGCATCACGGGCACGATGAGTATTTCTATGTCCTGCGGGGCGATCTGACCCTGCACCACGGCGATGGGGAGGTGACGGTCGGTCCCGGGCATCTGCTCGCTGCGGAGCGTGGAACCCCGCACGGCTTCCGCAATGCCGGTACCGAGTCGGTTCATGCCCTGTGCCTTTATACGCCGGCTGGTTACGAGGGTTACTTCCGTGAGGTGCATGCGGCTGTGGCGGCCGGCGCGGAAGTGACCGACGAGCTCCTGGCGGAGTTCCGCGCCCGCCACCGCACCAGCTCGTTCTAGCCGGTGCCGGGCGCTGATCCCGGGAAGGTAGCCGCCGACCGGGCAATGCTCGCGCAGGCCATGACCGCCTCCCGCCGCAGGTAGGGAGCGCTGATGGAGGAAGCACCGCGCTGGCTGGCCGCCGCCTGCCCGACCAGCGCTGACACTGGAGTTCGACGTCACACGATCCGGCCAAGGTTCTGATCTACGGCAACGCAATCGCGCGTACCTGGTGGTGCGAGCCTTACCGACACCCCGTGTTCGTGGCGGCCGAAGGAGCGCCGGTAGGCCGCTGGTGTGGTGCGTACCATGGCGTGGAAGCGCCTGCGGAGGTTGGCGGCCGAGGACAGGCCGACCCGGACCGCGATCGTCTCCACGGGGAGCTCCGTCTCCTCCTCCAAAAGGGCCTGGGCCGCTGCGACGCGCTGCTGGAGCAGCCATCGGCCGGGGCTGACGCCGAGTTGGTCGGCGAACCTGCGGGCGAGTGTCCGCGGCGAAATCTTGGCCTGTGAGGCGAGGTCGTCGACGGTGAGGGGTTCGTGCAGCCGTTCGGCGGCCCAGTCAAGGATGGGGGCCAGAGATTCCGGCTGGCGGTCGGCGAGGGGCGCGGTGCTGTACTGCAGTTGCCCGCCCTCGCGGTGCGGGGGCATGACCATGTGCCGGGCGACGTGCGCGGCGTAGGCGGCGCCGTGGTCGGCGCGGGCCAGGTGCAGGCACAGGTCGATACCGGCGGCGGTGCCGGCGCTGGCTGGGCACACCGGCGTACACCTTTGTCGAGCAAGGCCGTGCACATCTTGCGTCCGGAGTGCCGCGCTCAACCTCCAGGTCTATGACGTCGACCCGCGTCCCCACCCCCAGACAGTTTCAACCGGCCAGGCGAGCCACCGGCACGCGTGCTCGGCAGCAAACTCCGCTGGCTGTCGCAACGGCCGGGGAGGCATTCCCTTCACGATCTGGCCACGTCCCGCAAACTAACGTCTGTAGCTACGTGTCCTCCTTCAACACGAGACGGCCAGTATGAGGATGCAGGGGAGAAGTAGGTTGGGCGCGGACAGTTTCCGAGCGAAAGGACGAATGCATGTCCAGTGCGAATATGTTCAGCGTCTACGGACGAATGACCGCACTGCCTGGGCGGCGCGACGAGCTGATCGCCTTGCTTCATGAAGGGTTCCGCGGTGGCGGTGATGACAGCGGCTTGCTGACCTACAGCATCAACACAGCTCCTGAGGACCCGGACACGATTTGGATGACACAGTTGTGGACCGATAAGGAAGCACACGACGCCACCACCCGGTCCGAAGCGGTCGCAACGGTGACCCAGCGCCTTCCTCCACTCCTGGCCAAGCAGCCCGAAGGCTGCTACGGCCATGCCGTCTACGTTCACGGCCGAACGGCTGAGTGACGAGGAAGAAGAGCCCCCGCCCTGAGACGGCGCCAGGCAGCGGACCCGTCATGGCGACGTCACACCTTCAAGTTCAGTCGGGCAGAAGGGCTCCGCGCCGTGTCCGCCGGGTGGCGGCCAGTCCTCCCGCCAGGCCGCTCACCGCGCAGACCAGCACCAGCCCGGCGTACTGCGGCAGAGAGTAGGCGAACCACGGCTCGCCGGTTACGGTCTTGCCGAGCATGGTGAGCGAAGCGGCGGCGATGCCCGTTCCGAGCAGCGTACCGATGCACGTCACGATCAACGTCTCCCAGCACACCGCTCTCGCGAGCTGCCGCGGCTTGGTCCCCACTGTGCGCAGCAGCCGGAATTCTTCGGTCCGCTCGGCCATCGTCATGGCCGTCGCGTTGAGCACCGAGATCACGGTGTAAGCCACCGCCGGTCCCACCAAGATCGGGGCTGCCCACACCGACGGCCCGGTACGGGTCACACCCGCCGCCGCATCGGTGGTCGCCACGGCGAACAAGAAGGTGCACGCCAGCGCCACGGTCAACATCACTGGAGACGCCGCCGACATCGCCCGGCGCGGCTGAGCGACCAGCGAGGACCTGGCCAGCATCCCAGCTCCCGGATCAAGCCGGGCCGCCACGGCTCCGAGCAGCCAGCCCATCCCACGCACCGCGACGGGGCCCAGCGCGGACGCGGCCACGCAGAGCGCCATCGTCGCCCCCAGCGCCGTCGGCGCCGCGTCCGTCGGCTTGAGCTGCGGCACGAGCCAGATCAGCACGGCGCCGCCGGCCAGCGCCACCCCTCCGGCGACGGCCCTGGGCCAGGACAGCAGTCGCCGCTGCGCCGCGCTGTCCCGCAGCACCTCCAGGGGGCCCACGCCTACCGCCTTACGCGCCGCGACCCGGGCCGCCAGCAGCGTCACCGCTAGCCCGACCACCAGCGCCACGATGAACGGCCCCGGCGTGACCTCCACCGGGACGCCTCCCGGCGCCCGGCCGAGGGCCTGTCCAGGACGTCGACGATCTGCCCGTCGGTCAGGAACAGCACGGTGTGGGCCCGGGCCGCCGCCTCTGGATCGTGCGTGACCATGACCACCGTCTGGCCGAACGCGTCGGCCGCCTCCCGCAGCAGCGCCAGCACCTCGTGCCCAGTGCGGCGGTCCAGCGCCCCTGTCGGCTCGTCGGCGAACAGCACCTGCGGCCTGCCGAGCAGGGCGCGGGCGATCGCCACCCGCTGCTGCTGGCCACCGGACAGCTGCGCCGGGCGATGCCCTTCCCGTCCGGCCAGGCCGACCCGGTGCAGCAGTTCGCGCACGTGGGACGGGTCGGGTCGCCGTCTGGCCAGTCTGCTGGGCAGGATCACGTTCTGCCAGGCGGTCAGCGACGGCACCAGGTTGAATGCCTGGAAGATGACGCCGACCCGATCGCGGCGCAGCACCGCCAGTTCGTTTTCACCGAAGCGGGCGATGTCCTGCCCGCCGATGCGAACCGCCCCCGAATCCGGCCGGTCCAATCCCGACGCGCACTGCAGCAGTGTGCTCTTACCTGACCCCGACGGGCCCATCACGGCGGTGAAACTGCCACGCGGGAAGGCGAAGCTGACCTGCCGGAGCGCAGCCACTTCGGTAGCGCCTCTTCCGTATGTCCTGGTCACTTCCTCAAGGCAAACCGCATGATCACTCATGATCAGCAGCGTGCCGGAACGCGTGTGTCTCGCCCATCCGGTATCTCCCCGACCGGCCCCTGAGGCTCCCCGCACGCGCCCTGACATCTCATCTGGGTCTCCTGCTCGGTGTGACTGCCAGCTCTGCTACTTACAGTGCGGAGTTGCAGGACTGCATGGCGTAAATGCGGCAGGCGGGTGTGGCTGGTCCTCTCCAAGAGGGCTGGTTGTACCCCTGTTAGAACACGCCGATGGTGTGTCCGTTCCACCATTCTTTGGCGGTCTTGATGGCTCCGACGGTTCGCAGGCAGCCTGAGGCAGGGCGGGCGCCGTCAGAACGGCGAAGCCGCTCGCCAGTCCAAGGAGTCAGCGGCGCCCTGGGGTCCGCGCATCTGGATCTTGGGGGCTGACAGCGCACGCGTCGGAGTGATTCGATGAGCTTCGACGACGATCATGGGGGGCGGCGTGATCCGGATCGAGTTGGGCCCGGAAGGGCTGGGGCGGGCGCGGCTTGCGGTGTCGCCGCTCATGGTGGCGGCCAACCTGCTGCACGCACTGGTGTACGACCCGCGGTCGGTCGAGGTCGCGTGGCGGGGCCAGGCCAGGGAAGCGCTGCGCGAGCACGGGCTCGAATTGCTCGCGGTGTTGGGCGGCGGCGGGCCGGGCGGGTACGCGCCTGATTTCGTGCGGCCGGTACCGCTCACCTTCGATTCAGCCCTGGATGCGGAACTGCACCAGGTCGCCACCGCCCCGGCCGAGCGGGTCCGATACGAGGTGATCGGCGCGCTCGGCGGCCGCTCCTGGGATCCGCTGCGCGCCGACCGGGGCGCCCGGCTACTGCATGAGGCGCTCCGGCAGGGGGAGGACCGGCTTGCGCGCCGTGCGGCCGACCAGCTCGACAGGTTCTGGCGGGAAGTCCTGGCGCAGCGGTGGCCACGGCTGGAGGCCGACCTGTACGGCGACATGGACGCTCGCGGCACCACCATGGCCAGGCACGGCGCGATCAGCGCCGTCGACCGGCTCGGCCCGAGCCTGTACTGGCGCGACGGCGGTCTCGACCTGCCGCTCGTCGCTCCTACCCGCGATCTGAAGATCGACGCCGACACCGTGGTCTTCGTCCCAAGCCCGTTCACTCGCCGGGTGAGCATCTGCGCCGACGAGTTCGGGGAGGCGCCGGACCCCCGTGTCCCAGTGATCATCTATCCGGCGGCCACCGGTGCTCCCGCTTCGCTGACCGGCGAACTGATCGGCGACACCCGGAGCCGCATCCTGGCCGAGCTCGGCCGGCCGAGCACCACCAGCGAAGTCGCCCGCCGGCTGCACCTCAGCCCCTCGACCGTCTCCTATCACCTGCAGATCCTGTACCGCGCCGGCCTCCTCCAGCGCACCCGTCAATCGCTCGAGGTCCGTTACCAACGACGCTGAACCACTGGCCGGGAGTGCCAAGCGTGTACGACCGCGGTCAGTCGACAAGGCGTGGCATGCCTCGATCCGAGAGGGGGTGCGAAAGGGGAGGTATGCGATATATCGCATCGAACGTGGTCGAATCTCTTGGCTTCCGGCGCCGCGCCTTCCATGATCGGACCTGCTCGCTGCGCCCGCTGACCAGAGAGGTCCGGTTCCTGTGCACCTCCTATCTCTCGCCCGCAGAACATCGGCCGCCGTCGTGGTCTCCACGATCGCTGCCTTCGGCGCCGTGGTCGCCGGTCCGACATTGCGCGGTTTCATAGGCGCCCTCGCGAAGACCGGCGTGGCCAGGAAGAGACTTCAGACCCCCGACCAGGCGTCCCACGCGTTTGGCGACCACGACGAGTGACGATCAAGCGGAGCCCTCAACCGAATACACATCAATCCGCATACGCGGCCCCACCAGCAGAAGGCCGAGCCGCCGGCGCCGCCCGCAGAGGCGGTCGGCGCGCCAAATCGTCACCCCTCCTCGAAGGTGGCCGTCGTTGCGAACTCGAACTTCTCCCACTACGCCGACTGATCGCGTTCGCTCGATCCAGCGCCGCACCCTGGGCGTGCTGTCTGCGGTCCAGATCATCGGCGGCGTGGGGGTTGCCGTCGGGCTCGCGCTCAGCTCGGTCGTGGTCGACGAGCTGTCGGGCTCCACGGTGATCAGCGGCTTCGCCGGGACCGCCACCGTCCTCGGCGCCGCTCTGCTGGCCCTGCCCACCGCCAGGGCATCCGGCTGGGGCGGGCGGCGGGCGGGACTGACACTGGCGTACGTGGCCGCGCTGACCGGCTGCGCGATCTCGGTGGTCGCGATCAGCCAGCGCATGTGGCCCCTTCTGCTGGCCGGTCTGGTTCTGGTGGGCGGCGGCAGCGCGGGCGGCCTGGCGGCGCGCTACTCGGCGACGGATCTGTCGCCGAAGGGACATGCGGCCAGGCACCTCTCCCTGGTCGTTTGGGCCGCCACGATCGGCTCCGTCGCGGGCCCCAACCTGGTCGAGTCCGCCGACCAGATCGGCGTGCGGCTCGGGCTGGTGGAGAAGGCGGGGCCGTTCGCGTTCGCGGCGGTTGCCTTCACCCTGGCGCTGGTGGTCATCCTCGTCTTACTACGGCCCGACCCGTACACGCTGGCCCGGCAGTTGCATGGCGACAAGGGCAGCGCCCTGAAGGGCGACCGTACGATCAGGACCGCCTGGCAGACGTTGCGCACCACCCCGATGGCCCGCCGCGCGCTCGTCATGATCGCGGTGAGCCACACGGCCATGGTGTCGGTCATGTCGATGACCCCGGTCAAACTCCACCACGACGGCTCGACCCTGGACATCATCGGCCTGGTGATCAGCCTGCACATCGCCGGCATGTACGTCCTGTCGCCCGTGGTGGGCTGGCTCGCCGACAAGGCGGGCAAGATACCCGTGCTGATCCTGGGCATGGCCCTGCAGCTCAGCGCCGCCGTCCTCGCGGGTACGGCCGGCCACCACGTCTGGCAGGTCACCATGGCCCTCGTGATCCTCGGCCTCGGCTGGTCGTGCGGTCTCGTGGCCGGATCCGCCCTGGTCACCGAGTTGGTCCCGATCGACCGCCGACCGGCCGTCCAGGGGCTGTCGGACCTGTTGATGAACGTATGCGGCGCCACCGCCACGATCATCGCCGGCGCGGTCGTCGGACTCCTGTCGTACGGCGTGCTCAACCTGGGCGTTGGCGTCATGACCGCACTGGCGGGCATCTGGATCGTCACCATCCAGCAGCGCCGGGACCTGACGGCTGGAGGCCCTATGGGTACGTAGATCTCATCAGCTCAGGTCCGGCGGTGGCGTGTGGGGTGCCAGAAGTCGTGCAGGGCGGTTGGCCTGGTCATCTACCCTCCAAGCTCGTGTTCGTCCTCGGTTTCGCCTGCGGCCTGCATCTTGCCCCGCTCTGTGCCGCCGACAATGTCATCCGCGCAGGTCATCGGGCATGTCCGGGTCCTCCTGGCCGGCACCCGCCTCGGCTCTTGAAGGGGGCCGATCGCGGCAGGATGATCACTTGTGCTCTTCGGCCTGGCATATCTGATCGTCACGAACGCCTTTGCCGCGCTGCGGTTGCTGCCGATGGGGGATCGGGACAAGGATACCGAGATCGCGGCTCCTCGTGCGTCCGGACACCGGTCTGCGCTGGCACCCGCGATGTGCTGAAGCGGTGTCACGCTCGCACCTGTCAGAAGTAGCGGCCTTGGCGCCCGCCCCCCGTGCGCTCCATCCGCACGCTCATTCTGCGGCTGGTCCGGGAGAACCCCTCGTGGTTACCGGCGAGTGACAACCCTCGGTATCAAGGTCGCGCCCTCCACCGTCTGGGAGATCCTCAAGCCGCTTGACCTGAGTGGATGAGATTTCGGCGGGCGCAATGTCTCGTGATCTTCTACCGGTTTCTGTGCCGAACACCCTTGACGTGGGGCGATGGGCATGAGGTACATTCCTCGTCAATCGTCTGGAAAGTTCCCAGACAGTAGGGAGGCCTGGTGGAACAGCGCGCCGGAAGCCCTCAGCTGCTACGCCGGATCAACGACCGCGCGGCGCTGCTGGCCCTGCTCGACCGAGGGCCACTGACCCGGCTGGAGCTGGAAACACAGATCGGGTTGTCGAAACCGGCGACGGCCGACCTGCTGCTCCGGCTCGAGGAGAGCGGCCACGTGCTGCGTGCCGGATTCCGGGAGGGCGGAAAGGGGCCGCGCGCGCAGCTCTGGGCGGTCAACGGCGCGCTCGCCCATGTGGCGGCCGTCGACCTCACCCCGCAGGTGCTGGACATCGCGGTGTCCGATATCTGCGGGGAGATCGTCGCAGAGTACCGATACCGTCCCGGCGAGGAAACTGACCTCGGTGTGGAGGATCTGCGCCGTGCGGTCTCCACCGCGGCCGGCGAGGTCGGCCTGGGCATCGAGCAACTGCACCGGGTGGTGGTGGGGCTGCCGGGTTCGGTCGACAAGCGCACCGGGCACCTGGGCTTCGCGCCGCATCTGCCGGCGTGGCAGGGCTTCGACGTCCTGGACCGGCTCTCCGGATCGCTCGGCACCTCGGTGGCGGTCGAGAACGACGTGAACCTGGTCGCTCTCGACGAGATGGCGGTCGGGAGGGCGGTCGGGGTCGACGACTTCGTGCTGATCTGGATCGGCCGGGGCATCGGCGCCGCGGTGGTCTCCGGGGGGCGGCTCCTGCGGGGCGCCTCCGGCGGCGCGGGCGAGATCGATTGGATGCCCTGCCCGCAGGCCGGCGTGACCGGCGTCCAGCGGGTCGGGGACGTGCTCGGCACCAGGGCGGTGATGGCGCTGGCTCGCGCGCACGGCCTGGCCGGAGATGATCTGGAGAAGCTTCTCGCGGAGGATGCCGGCGCTGACCAGGTCGCGCGCTCGGCCTTCCTCCGTGACCTGGCCCGCCGGGTGGCGCTGGCCGTGGCGGGCGTGGTGTCGGTGGTCGATCCCGAGTTGGTGGTCCTCACGGGCGATATCGGCCGAGCCGGCGGCAGCCTCCTGTGCGACCTGGTCGCCGAGGAGTTGGGCGAGCTCGTCCTTCCCCGGCCGGCGATTCGACCAAGCCTGGTGACCGGAAACCCGGTCCGTTCGGGCGCGCTGCGGCTGGCCTTGGCCGGAGCGCGCGAAGAGGTGTTTGCCATCCCCTCCTGACGGCAGCCTCCAACCCTTGACCTGGCCATGGCGGCGGGTCAGCAGTTCACCCCCCTTGGAGGGTTTCGATGCGACGAATCGGTGTCGCGGCGGCGTGTGTGGCATTCGCGCTGCTGGCAAGTGCGTGCGGGGCGGTAGATACAGGGTCGTCGGGTACGGCCGCTGCTCCGAGTGCCGACGAGAAGGTATCCCTGTCCGTGTGGAGCAAGTTCAGCGGTCGCGAGCTGGGCGTGCTCCAGAAGGCGCTGGACGGATTCCACGCCAAACACCCCAACATCACCGTCAACAACCAGGGGAGCCAGGACGACGACAAGGTCGCCCAGGCGATCAGAGGGGGAAACCCCCCGGACGTCGCCATCTCCTTCTCCACCGACAACATCGGCCAGTTCTGTTCCAGCGGCGCCTGGCAGGACCTCAAGTCCTACATCGCGCGCGACAAGCTGGACCTGAACCTGCTTCCCACCGCCACCCGCGCTTACACCGAGTTCAAGGGCACCCGGTGCGCGATGCCGCTGCTCGCCGACGTGTACGGCCTCTACTACAACAAGGCGATGTTCGCCAAGGCCGGCCTCGACGGGCCGCCGAAGACGATGTCGCAGCTGTTCGAGTACGCCAAGAAGCTGACGGTCTTCAACCCCGACGGCTCCATCAAGGTCGCCGGCTTCGTGCCCACGATCGGCTTCTACGCCAACCACGTGCAGATGTGGGCGGCGAGCTGGGGCGCCCAGTGGACGGCCCAGGACGGGAAGTCGGCCCTCGGCACCGACCCTCAATGGCAGGCGATGCTGGAATGGGCCAAGAAGTTCACCGACTTCTACGGCAAGGACAAACTGGCGAAGTTCACCGCCGGCCTCGGTCAGGAGTACTCGCCGGACCACGCCTTCGAGAAGAGCCAGATCGCCATGATGATGGACGGTGAGTTCCGCACCGCCTTCATCGCGGCCGAGGCGCCCACGCTGGAGTACGCCACGGCTCCGTTCCCGGTCGCGGACAACAAGCCGGAGCTGTACGGGGGCGGCTACACCACAGGCACGATCATCGGGATCCCGAAGGGCGCCAAGAACGCCGGCGCAGCCTGGGAGCTGGTCAAGTACTTGACGACGGATCCCGCGCCCCTGCAGGAGCTGGCCCATGGCCTCAAGAACGTACCTTCCACGATTCCCGCGCTCAACGACCCGGCGTTGCAGCAAGACGCCCACTTCAAGACCTTCCTCGACATCTTCGCCAGCCCCAACCTGGCCACGAACCCGGCGAGCTCCAACGGCGGCGCCTATCTCAAGACCACCGAGGACTTCGCCAGCGCCTACCAGGGCGGCGGTGTCCCCGACCTGAAGGCGGGCCTGGCGAAGACGGGCGCGCAGGTCGACGCCGACGCCAAACTCGGCAGCTGAGCAGCGATGACCGTCACACCGCAGGTGGTCGGGTCCGCCTTCGTCAGGCGGATCCGGCCCCGGCCGGGACACTGGATACGGCCGCTGGTCTTCATGGCGCCCGCGCTGGCCGGGTTGGCGCTGTTCTTCGCCTACCCGCTCGGCGCCCTGGTCTACTACTCCTTCACCCGTTACGACCTGCTCAACGACGAGGTGTGGGTCGGGCTGCGCAACTACGTCCACCTGCTGGCGGACGATCCGCTGGCCAGGAAGGCGGCGTACAACACGGTGTGGCTGGTCGTCGTCATCACCGTGCTCCGCCTGGTCTTCTCCACCGGCGTCGCGGCCGTGCTGGCCCGCGTCAGAAGCGGCGCCGGGCTGTTCAGGACCCTGGTCTATCTGCCCGCGCTGGCCCCGCCGGTGGCGGCCACCCTGGCCTTCACCTTCCTGTTCAATCCGGGCACCGGGCCGGTGAACACCATGCTGGGCTGGTTCGGGATCTCCGGTCCGCTGTGGTTCAGCGACCCCGCGTGGGCCAAGCCCGCGCTGACCCTGCTCACCTTGTGGGTCTCAGGCGAGCTGATCATCATCTTGCTGGCGGGGATGCTCGACGTGCCCGCCGAGCTCTACGAGGCGGCCGGGCTGGACGGCGCCGGGCCCGTCAGGCGGTTCTGGCACATCACCCTGCCCTCGATCGCGCCCGTGCTCGTCTTCGGGGTGATCAACTCCATCATCCTCGGGCTGCAGTACTTCACCCAGGCCGTGGTGGCCGCGTCGGTGGCCTCCGGGTCGGCCGACATCGCCGGGAGCCAGCGGGTCATCGGCTATCCGGACAACTCCACACTGACCTTCCCCGTCTGGCTCTACCAGCAGGGATTCCACTACTACAACATGGGCTACGCGTCAGCGATGTCGGTCGTCCTGTTCGTCGTCTCGACGCTGTTCACGGTGCTTTTCGTACAGCGTCTGCGCCGCGCGTCCCATGTCGAGGAGGCGAACTGATGGCCACCCTCACAGCCCGCAGTGTCGACTCCGGCCGCGCATCCCCGCGCCGATCAGCGCGGCGTCGGCCGAAGCGACGCGGCGTCCTGCGCTGGATCGCGGTGCACAGCATCGCGCTGGCGATCGGGGTGATGTTCGTCCTGCCGTTGGCCTTCGTCGCGCTCACCGCGTTCATGTCCGACCAGCAGGCGCTGACGGCCGGCCTGTGGCCGCGTTCCTGGCATCCGGAGAACTTCGCGGAGGTGTTCCACACCGCGCCGCTGCTGGCGTATCTGGGCAACAGCGTGCTGTATTCGCTGCTGGCCACGGCCGGGATGCTGCTGTCGAGTGTGCCGGCGGCCTACGCGCTGGCTCGGATGCGGTGGCGGGGCCGCCAGGCGGTGTTCCTGGTGGTGATCTCCGCCATGATGATCCCGCCGCAGGTGCTGTCCGTCCCGCTGTACATCCTGTGGGCCCGCCTCCACCTCACCGGCACCCTGTGGCCGCTGATCCTGCCGTACTTTCTGGTCGACGCGTTCAGCATCTTCCTGCTGCGGCAGTTCTTCCTCACGGTGCCGCAGTCGTATCTCGACGCCGCCCGGGTGGACGGCTGCGGCGATCTGCGCACGCTGCTTCGCGTGCTGCTTCCGATGACCCGGCCCGGCATCGCCGCCGTCTCCCTGTTCTGTTTCATGTACACCTGGAACGACTACTTCGGCCCTCTCCTGTACGCCGGGGAGAACCCGGACCGGTGGACGCTGTCGCTGGCGTTGGCCTCGTTCCGGGGTGCGCACCAGGTGCAGTGGAACCTGACCATGGCCGCGACAGTGGTGGTCATGCTGCCCGTCATCCTCCTTTTCGTGTTCGCGCAGAAGTCCTTCGTCCGAGGGATCACCTTCACAGGAGTCAAAGGTTGAAACTCACCGTCGTCGGGGGCGGCTCCACCTACACCCCGGAGCTGGTCAGCGGGATCGCCGATCGTCACGCCGCGCTCGATATCGAGGAGATCGCGCTGGTCGACCCCGACCTCGACCGCCTTGAGGTCGTAGGCGGGTTCGCCCGCCGCCTCCTCGATCAAGCCGGTCACCCGGCCAAGCTGAGCCTCACCGCCGATCTGGAGGCCGGTGCCGACGGGGCGGCAGCCGTACTGCTCCAGTTGCGCGTCGGCGGACAGCGCGCCCGCGCGACCGACGAGACGGTGCCGCTGGAGTGCGGTTGCGTCGGCCAGGAGACCACGGGCGCGGGAGGCCTTGCCAAGGCGCTGCGCACGGTGCCGGTCATCCTCGACGTGGCCGAACGGGTGCGGCGGATCGCCGGCGAGAAGACCTGGATCGTCGACTTCACCAACCCGGTCGGCATCGTCACCCGGGCGCTGCTCGACGCCGGTCACCGCGCGGTGGGGCTCTGCAACGTCGCCATCACCTTCCAGCGCTGGGTTGCCGGGCAGCTCGGCGTCGCCCCTGACAGGGTCGCCCTTGAACACGTCGGGCTGAACCATCTGACCTGGGTGCGTGCGGTACGGGTCGACGGTGTGGACGTGCTGCCGCGCCTGCTGGCCGACCACGCCGACCGGCTCGCCGAGCACGTCGGGCTGCCCGCCGCGGTGATGCGCAGGCTCGGCGCGGTGCCGTCCTACTACCTGAAGTACTACTACCGTCACGACGCGATCGTGACCGAGCAGCAGGCCCGCCCGTCACGGGCCGAGACCGTGGCCGGGCTCGAGAACAGTCTCCTCGAGCTGTACCGTGATCCTGTCCTGGTCACCAAGCCGGCGCTGCTGGAGCAACGGGGTGGCGCCTACTACTCGGAGGCGGCCGTCCAGCTCGTGGCGTCCATCCTGACCGGCCGGGGAGATGTGCAGGTGGTCAACACCCGCAACGGCTCCACCCTGCCGTTCCTGCCTGCCGACGCCGTGGTGGAGGTCCCTGCGCGGATCACCGACGCGGGTCCCGCACCGCTGCCGGTGGCCCCGCTGCCGCCGATGATCGCCGGACTCGTGGCGCACGTCACCGCGTACGAGAGTCTGGCGCTGGAGGCGGCGCTGCACGGAGGGCGGGACCGAGTGTTCGACGCACTGATGGCGCATCCGCTCATCGGACAGATCGACCAGGCGGAGACTCTGGCCGACCGGCTGGTCTCGGTCAACCGTGACCTCCTGCCGTGGGCGGCGGCGTGATCGACGCGGTGCTGGCGCTCGACGGCGGCAACTCCAAGACCGACGTCCTCCTGGTCACGACCGACGGCACGGTTTTGTCCCAAGTGCGCGGCCCGGGGGTGTCGGCGCAGCGGGTGGGTGTCGCCGCCAGCGCCGCCGCTCTCGACGCGCTGGTCCAGCAGGCGGTGCGTCAGTTCGATCCAGCTGCCCGGGCGCCTTACGTCCGCCACACGGCGGCGTACCTCGCCGGAGTCGACTTCGGTCGGGAGCAACAGGCGCTGACACAGGCGCTGGAGGAGCTGGGCTGGTCCGAAGGGATCACCGTCGACAACGACACCTTCGCCCTGCTGCGCGCCGGCACCCCGCGCGGGCATGGGGTAGCGGTGGTCTGCGGGGCGGGCATCAACTGCGTCGGTGTCGCACCCGACGGTAGGACCCTGCGGTTCCCGGCGATCGGCCGGCTGTCCGGTGACTGGGGCGGCGGCCTGTTCCTGGGCGACGAGACGCTGTGGCGGGCGGTGCGGGCCGAAGACGGCCGCGGCCCCGACACCGCGTTGCGCCCCCTCGTCACCGCCCACTTCGGGGTGTCCTCGGTGGCCGAACTCGTCGAGCAACTCCACTTCGGCGACGTCGGTAGAACCCGGCTCCAGGAGCTCAATCCCCTGCTGCTGGCGACCGCGGGGCACGGTGACACCGTGGCCAGGAAGGTGGTCGATCGGCTCGCCGACGAGGTGGTCCTGCTCGTGTCGGCGGCGCTGCGCCGGCTCGACCTCCTGGAAGTCCCCGTCGACATCGTGCTCGGGGGCGGCGTCCTCGCCAGCAGTGACCCGTACCTGCTCGACCGCATCCACACCGGCTGCGCCCGCACAGCCCCGAAGGCAACGCCTCGCGTGGTCGACGTGCCCCCAGCCGTCGGCGCCGCGTTGCTCGGCCTGGACGAACTTGGCGCGAGCGCCGACGCGGAGCACCACCTACGCGCCAGCTACCGCACCGGCACCGCAGGCGAACCGAGCACCACCACATGACCGCCGTTCGTGCCTGCATGTGCCGCGTACATATGCGCCCTTGACCCGCAGGTCCGCCCGGCTGGGCCGCCCTAGCGACAATCTCTACGCCCTTCACCGATCAGGGAACGACCACGCCACGCACAGGGCAACCGGCGCAGGCGCTCCATCACTGCACCTGCCTGCTACGCCGGGACTGCACAAGTCCTCCTCCCGTACGCACCCCGCTGGAGGAGGACTTGTGCAGTCCCGGACGCTGCCCAGCCCGAAGGCCGTCAGCAGCACCCGTGAAAGGATCGCCGATGTTCTTCGCACTTCGATGTTCCGATAGTCTTATGTCTGCGACGCGGGGTGGAGCAGTTCGGTAGCTCGCTGGGCTCATAACCCAGAGGTCGTAGGTTCAAATCCTGCCCCCGCTACAAAGATGGCACCCACTCTCCTTCGGGAGAGTGGGTGCCTTTTCGCGTTGTACGGCTGGCGGATGTCGTCAGAGATGCCTCGAAATCCGCTCAATTTGGGCGAGATTCCAACGCCGTAGGTCTTCTCTCATGCGTTGTCCCAAGGACGGCGATGGGGATGCTGTGGCGTATGGCGGTGAACTGAGGGGGCGGCCTTATCGTGCAGATCGCGCGAGCCGTCGAGGCTGGCAGCGGACCTTGCAGTGCCTAGGCTGATCGCTCCTACTTGCGGACCGAACACCTGTGCCCCGTGAACACCACGAGCCACAGCCTTGTTCGAGGTGACGGAAGTCAACGCAGAAGGGCCCCGTCCACCTTCGAGACGCTGTTGGCGAATTGAGGGTTTCGTACCTATGCGGGGTCCGGCCCACATAAGCCCAAAACCCACATTCGATCTTGCTGGGTTGCTGATGTACCGGATAAGCACCCGAGTCGCGCGGCGATCGTTCCGGTGAACCCGCAGGTCGCCGACACCTTGGCGACGGCCATGTACCGGATAACCGTCCTTATCCGGTACATCAACCCGTGTCCGCCGCGCGCCGCCCATCAGGCTCCTCGCCAGTGGCAACACCTGGTGAATGTGTTTTTCGGGCTTATATGGGCCGGACCTCGTCCTGCCTTGCAACGGCTGGCCGCCGCGCAGGACGAACCCGATGACCTCGCCGCTGTGGGGCATCCGTACCGTCAGCGTGCCGGTGGGGTGGAGTCCGAGAGTCAGCCGGTCTGATCACCGGATCGGACCAATCGGCGTTCCCAGGCCAGAGCCGCGACCACACCGATGGCATAGGCGACCAGGTCCCATGGGTCGGGGAACGCGCCGACCAGGACACCGCCGATGCCCGGCGGGGTCATGCCGACTATTTGGTAGAACTCGACGGCGGCGGCGATCGCGGCCGTGGCCAGGGTGCGGCGTGCGGCGGTGGTGCGCCACAGCAGCCCCAAGAACGCGTAGACCAGCATGGTGGCGCCGACGTCACTCACGTAACCGCGGATGAACGGTTGTCCCGGGCCCCGGTAGAAGAGGGCGAACGCGCCGACGGCGAGGGCGACGCCACCCAGAAGGACCATGGCACGGCGCATGAGATTGACATCTTCTCCGAATCTCAACGATCAGGACGAACCTGATCATAGAGCTCGTGGGCCGCTTCCTTTTTGATCAATTCGCCAACAGCGTCCTTCGAGTGGGCGGGGCCCTCGTTTCGTGACCCTTCGCCGCTCATCGCGATCCTTAAGATCGCCAAGGCCTGACGCCGTTCCCGACCACGAGGCTCTGCTGGCCGACCATCCAGGCCGGTCAGCAGCGAACGCGAGCTCAGCTCCCGGTCTTGGTCACGGTGCCGTCCTCGGCGTTGACCTTGACCCCGTGCCAGGTCTCGCCGGGGCCGATGACGTCGGCGTCCCAGACCAGGGCGTTGTTGTCGTTGTACCTGTCCAGGCTTATGTGGGTGATCTCGCCCTGCGGCACCGCGGCGGACACCTTCTTCACCGCGTCCTTGAAGGTTTGCTTGGCGTCCTTGACCAGGCCAACGACCCTGGCCTTCTCGGCTGAGCTGGTGTCCTTGACCCGGGGTTCCGAGAGGGCCTTTCCTGCCGTGTCCACTTCCAGCACATGCTCTGTGCCGTCGGGCCCGGCCAACTGGATCTCCCAGACCTTGCCGTCGTTCTCCGCCTGGACCGAGAGGATCGTGGAGCCCTGGACGGCGTTCATGGCCGCGGCGCCCGCCTTCTCGAGGTCCGCCGTGTCGCCGGATTCCTGGCCGGGGTCGCTCGGCGATGTCGTCAGGGCGGCGATGGCGTCGCGCGCGGGCGCTGCCTTCCTGGCGCTGGACTGAGTGTCGGCGCTCCCGCAGCCCGCGGCCGCGAGCAGGGCCGCGCCAGCGAATAGGGCACTGATGATGGCCGTTCGTTTTCCACCATTCATACCGGTGACGCTGCCCGGGGCTTGACAAAGCCACGCCCGGAAGTCGGGCAATTCGGTCCGGGGACCATCATCCATCGGGGTGTCTGGGCCACAAAGTCGAGCTCGAGAGGTTTGATCGAAAACGATGGGGCCTACTCCGATGTTGGCGGTTCAGATGTCACGCCCTGCTATGCGACGATGTCGCGTTCTCGTTCGGGTGAATGATCGTGGTGGGCTACGAGCGGTCTTCCTCCGCTACCGCGTGGCGCGCTAGCCCTCGTCCGCCGAGCCCTGGGAAGAACGGGCTAGCCGGTGAGGTTCTGTAGCTCTTGTCCGCGAGGGTGGGAAGGCCGCGGCCGCCTTGTACAAGGCGGGCAGGGCATGGAGCCGGGCCGCGGTGATGTCCAGGACGGACCCCGGTTCGACCTTGGAGACCCACAGCGGGGTGCCATCCGGCGCGGACAGGAACTGCACGTTGCCACCGAACGCCTTGTGCTTCTGGCTGAACCACCAGTCTTTGCCGTTTGCGCGCGCTCCGGCGACGCGGTCGCACTGGATGAGCTTGGTCTTGACCATCGCGGCGAGCTGGTCGGTGTCGTGGGTAGCGAGGTTGGCCAGGCCGCGTTTGAGGACCGGCCTCACCCCCTCGGCCGGGTTCAATTCCGGGGCGTAGGCGGGCAACTGGAAAGCCGTCAGCCAGGGACGGGCCTCGATCGCGGCGCGCATCGGGCGCGACAGGTGATGGCGGTCGTTGTCACACACCACCACGATCGGCGCGCCACGAAGCTGGGCGTGGGCGGCGTCCAGCAGCAGGGCTGGCTGCCGAGGCGGTGGTCGCCGTCCGGCAGGAACTCTGCTCCGGCGAACACCCCCAGATGATCATGCGGCTCGGCGTCACCCGACCGGCATATGACGCCCGCACAACGACGTTCTGAACACGGCCGCGGTCCTACCGTCTGATCTCTTCGGCCAAGACGTCAGCGTGCCCGCCTGCCACAGCCGTTCGGACGGAGCAGGGATTGCCGGGTGGATCTGCGGTCACAGGAGGGCGGCTACCAGGTCGGCGAACTCTTCCGGGCTGGCGATCTGTACTCCAAGCGACTCGGCCTTCGCTCGTTTGGAGCCGGCCTTCTCTCCCGCCACCAGGAGGGAGGTCTTGGCCGACACGCTCGAGGACGCCGTGCCGCCGGCGCGTTCGATCAGCTCGTTCATCTGGTTGCGGGACAAGGCCTCCAGCCGTCCGCTCATGGCGCCGGTCACGACAACCGACATACCTGTCAGCGGTAGTCCGGCCGTCTCCCGCGGCTCAGCCGCGGTGGCTGCTCCTGGTTCGGTCATGTTGACCCCGGCCGCGACGAGCTTGTCGATCAGGGGTCCGAGCTCGGCGAGCTCGGCGACCACGACCGGCGCCTTCTCCGCGCCGATGCCCTCGACCTGCTGCATCGCTTCGACTTCCGCGGCGCGGATGGCGTCCATGTCGCCGAAGTGGCGGGCGATGCGACGGCTCATGCTCCGGCCGGTGCCGCGCACGCCGAGGGCGCAGAAGACCCGGCTGAGCGGCTGATTCTTGGCGCGCTCGAGGGCGGCGAGCAGGTTGTCGCTGCTGACCTCGCCCATGCGCTCCAGACCGAGCAACTGGTCACGGGTCAGGAAGAACAGGTCGGCGAAGTCTCCGATCAGACCGGCGTCCAGCATCTGCTGGATACGGCTTTCCGCCAGCCCCTCGATGTCGAGCTGGTCGCGCCCCGCGGCGTAGGTGATCGAGGCGATCGCCCGGCACGCGCGCCCGCGCACGCACCGCCACCGTTCCTGCGAGGCGTCGATCTGATCGCCGCACGAGGGGCAGACCGCCGGGATCTCGATCGGCTGCTCGTCACCGGTGCGCAGGTGCACAACCGGCGCCTCCACCCGCGGGATGACGTCGCCGGCCTTGTAGACGACCACGCTGTCGCCGAGCATCAGCCCGCGCCGGGCGATGTCGGAGGCGTTGTGCAACGTGGCATAGGTGACGATCGCCCCGTCCAGCCGCACCGGCTCCAGCACCGCCCGCGGGGCGAT
Source organism: Nonomuraea sp. NPDC050536 (assembly GCF_044457685.1). Lineage (NCBI taxonomy): Bacteria > Bacillati > Actinomycetota > Actinomycetes > Streptosporangiales > Streptosporangiaceae > Nonomuraea > Nonomuraea sp. NPDC050536. Next base: position 123,993 of record NZ_JBITHD010000008.1, on the reverse strand, counting down.
GATCCCGGTACGGCCGGTGTTCCACTCGACCGCCAGCAGCTTGGTGATCTTTTCGACGGCGGGCAGCTTGTAGGCGATCGCCCAGCGCGGTGCGCGCGAGCCGGCCCCGGCCGCCGCCTGATCCTCGGCCAGGTCGCACTTGATGACGATGCCGTCGATGCCGAACGGCAGCTCGGCCCGCGCGGCGGCGATCTGCTCGACGCGCTCCTGCACCTGCGGCAGGGCCACGGCGACAATCCCGGCGACCGGGGTCTGTGCCGTCGTCTGCACGCCCTGCCCGGCGACCCAGGCCATCACCAGGCTGTGCGGCATGGCACGCAGGCGTGTCGCCGCCTCGGAGGCATCATCGGGCGCGGGCAGCGCACCGTAGCCGAAGAAGGTCAGCTCACACGTGTACGGGCGGTCCTGCGCGCGCAACGTGCCCGCCGCAGCGCTGCGCGGGTTGGCGAACGTGGTGCCGTCGTGCGCCTGCCGCTTGGCGCAAGCCTGCTCGAACTGCGCCGTGGTCATCATGACCTCGCCGCGCAGCTCGACCGTCACCGCCTCGGCCAGCCGGGCGGGCAAACCGACAACGGTGCCGATGGCGTGCGACACGTCCTCGCCGGCCGTACCGTCGCCGCGGGTGACGAGCTGGACCAGGCGGCCGTACCGGTAACGGGCCGAGATCGCCAGACCGTCCAGCTTCGGCTCCACGCTCCAGGCCGTGACCGGGTGGCCGAGCCTGCGCTCGAGCAAGGCCGCCCAGGCGATCAGCTGGTCGGCACCGAAGACGTTGTCCAGGCTCAGCATCGGCACCAGATGGGGAACGTCGCCGACCACCGCACCCCCCGCCACCTTGCCCGTGGGCGAGGTCGCCAGCACCTTGTCGGGATGGTCCAGCTCGTACGCGGCGATGCCGCGCACCAGCCGGTCGTAGGCGTCGTCGTCCAATACCGAGGTGCCGTCGGCGTAGTAGGCCGCGGCGGCGTCCTGGGCAAGTTGCACAGCCTCGGCGTAGGCCGCACCATCGGTGATGGCCGTGATCGGGGGTGTCGTCATGCCCCCATCATGCCGCTCAGCACCGACAGTTTTGGATCTCTCACTTGCGGGCTGAGCTGGGGAAATCACTCCCTCATCGTGAGCGTTTGGCAGCAGTGAACCTAAGCAGCCTTAGCCGTGTCTTCAAAAGCGGGTATGTCGGGTGACGGCTGGTTGCGGTGGCGTGTCGCAGGATGCGTATGGGTGAGACTGCCGCCTCAGCCCTCAAGACTTGACTCTCGGATTCCGGGTACACGACCGATGAGTTCCGCCTCGCGTGGAGATGGTCTGCTTGCTCTCAGCGCTTCAGCGCTCGGTACGTGAGTGCGATCCCACCCCAGTCACGATGGCGGGCGTAGATCATCAGCATGGCGGACTGGATCTTGATGCAGGTGTAGACATCGGCCGCTAGCGCGCCCGGTCCGCCTTGGACAAGGTCCTCGCGGCGGCATGCAGGCCGGTTATCTTCAAGTGAGGCGCGATCAAGCCACAAGCCCGGCCCGATGATCAGTGCTGCATCCTGGTTGCACAGCACATCCGCCGGCACCACTGTCGGGATTGTCTGCGATTCCCTTTTGGCTTTCCCGCCTTGGAAGGTTATGCATTGGCCTGGTTTCAGCGTGATGGTGCCGACCGGCCCGGCATGAGGCTCGAGGGTCCTCATCACGGCGGCTGGATCGACTGAGGGCGTCGACGTGGCTGAGGGCCGGGGGCGATACAGCTCGGATGGACCACCCGTCTCGATGGTGCACGCGGAAACGGCGAGAGCGAGCAGAGCCATGATGGCGAGCTTCCCGGTCATCGAGGCTCCCCAGCCCTCGGAGGGATCCGGAGATCGTCCGGCTTGCGTCGAGGGTACGCCGCAGCGTGCTGGGCGATCCATGCGATCTGCTGGGCTTCGTCGTTCTTGGGCGGTGGTCAGTGCCGGGGAGAGGCGGCCACGATTTTCGGGATGGATGTCGGGACGCCTGTCACTGAGGAACGTGCGCGGACATAGGAAGGCCGTCCCGCAAACTGTTGTCGGGACGGTCGTCCTAGGCTTCTTCCTCCCCAATGCGTGACCGGCTACTAGGTGGCGGCTCGCCGTGGCTGTGGGAGTTCCGGGCCATGTCAGCGGCGGCGTCAGGATGGCGACAGCCCGGTATCAGAGCGGTTGGAGATGGTGGATATCGAAAGAACACAGCACAAGGAGCACATCATGCAGAAGTTCGACACCTCCGCCCCGATCTCCGTCGTCCTGGACATCCCCGCGGGACGCGTCCAGTTCATCGCCGCGGACCGGGCCGACACCACGGTCGAGGTCCGGCCGACGAACGCCTCGAAGAGCCGGGATGTGAAGGCGGCCGAGCAGACCACGGTCGAGTACGCCGACGGTGTCCTGCGGATCGAGACCGCGGTGGCGAAGAACCAGTACCTGGGCCCGTCTGGAGCCATCGACGTGACGGTCCAGCTGCCTGCCGGTTCTCAGGTTGAGGCGAAGACGGCCAGCGCTGAACTGCGGACCGTCGGCCGCCTCGGCGACGTCGCTTTCGAAGGCGCGTACCGCCTGATCAAGATCGACGAGGTCGCGAGCCTGCGTCTCACCGTGACTGACGGTGACGTCGAGGTCGGTCGGCTGGGCGGTCCCGCGCAGATCAGCGCGGCACGGGGCGACATCCGGATCGCTGAGGCCATGGGTGGCAAGGTGGTGCTCGGCACTCAGTCTGGCGACATCTCGATTGTCGCTGCCGGCGGAGTCTCGGCTTCGCTGGACGCCGGCACCAGCTACGGCCGTATCACCAACGCCCTCAAGAACGACGGCACCGCCGAACTCGACATCCACGCCACCACCTCCAGCGGTGACATCACCGCCCGCAGCCTGTGACCCGCAGCCTCCAAAGGAGGCCCGGAACTCCTGAAGCTCCGGCGAAGGGCACGTGCGACCGGAGGAAAGGTAGCTGAGCGTGACCACCGGTAACGCGTGTAGTGGCCCTAATCCGCGAAGAGAAGCGTGGACATGCTGGCTCCGGCTCGCTCACGATGCGGTGCCGGTCGCCGGCGCACCGGGCTGTGCCTTGCCCGGCTAGGGCCGGAGCACGATCTTGCCGTGGGTGTGCCCCCGTTCCAACTCGCGGAACGCCTCCCGCACCCGCTCCAGCGGGTAGACGCGGGCGATCGGCACCTCAAGCTCTCCACGCGCGGCGAGCCGGGCCACCTCGCCGACCACGACCGCGCACGCCGCCGCGCCCTCTCCATAGGTCCGCGCACCGACCTTGGCCGCGGCCTGCCAGTCGCGGATCGTGTTGATCCGCTCGGGCCGCACACCCAACTCCACTGCCAGCTCCACGTAGCCGTCCCCGAACGTGTCGATGAACGCGTCGACCTTCCCGCCGCAGGCCTGCCGGATCCGCTCGGCCACACCCTCCCCGTACGCGACCGGGACGACACCGCGATCCTTCAACCAGGCGTGGTTCGACTCGCTCGCCAGCCCGATCACTGCGGCGCCGCGCCGCCGCGCGAGCTGCACGGCAAGTGACCCCACGCCGCCCGCCGCACCGGACACCACGACCGTGTCGCCCGGTGCGGGATCGACCGCGAACACGGTGGCGTACGCGGTCGTGCCGGCCACGTACAACGACCCGGCCACCTCCCAGGACAGCCCCTCCGGCCGCAGGATCAGATCCACGTCGTCGACCACGACGAACTCCGAGTGGCTCGCCCTGTTGTGGGTGAACCCGAGGACCTCGTCGCCCACCGCGACCCCGCGCACCTGCGGACCGGCCTCCACCACGACACCGGCAAGATCGCTGCCCTGTCCCGAGGGGAACGTCGCCGGCCAGCGCCCGTGCCGCGCACCCTCCCGGATCATCACCTCGCCAGGCTGGATCCCAGCCGCGCGAACCTCGACCAGCACCTGCCCCGGGCCAGGCACGGGACGCTCAACCTCTTCCACCCGCAGGACATCGATCCCGCCGTACTCATGGAACCGCACCGCCTTCACCGCGTGATCACCGCTCTTCCTCGCTCGAACAGGCCCTGGATGGCCACATCTCGATCCTGCCTTCACCTTCGACGTCTCAGGAACGGAGCGGTCTACCTAGGACTGACGGTCCCCCCCACGCGGGTTCGTGCGACCAAACCGCACTGCGCCTGAAAGACGGCCTACCTGTGGGAGGGCGCGAGTGCCCGGGAGGTGGTTTCCTTTGGTGGGGGAGCGGTTCGCCTGCGCTGGAGGGCAACGTCAACCGCGGGTGGCATGGGGAATTCGGCAGTAGCTGCGGCGATCACCTGCGGGTCTTCAGGACTGTGCTGCAGGTAGGACGTGATGTAGCGGGCCATGGCGCGATAGTGCGGGGGCTTCTCCCACCCTGGCGGTTGTCAGATGAGTAATCCCAGTGTTTCGGGCATTTCCGTGGACGGCGGGGCTCTCAGTATGAGCGTGGCAGGCCGAGTACGCGGTGGCCGAGGTAGGACAGGACGAGGTTGTTGCTGACCGGGGCGATCTCCAGGAGCTTGGCCTCGCGAAACTTGCGTTCCACGTCGAACTCGACGGCGAAGCCGTTGCCGCCGAAGGCGGTCATGGCCGCGTTGGCCGCCGACCAGGACGCCTGCGAGGCCAGGAGCTTTGCGGTGTTGGCCTCGGCCCCGCACGGCCGGCCTCGGTCGAACAGGTCGGCCGCGTGGAAGCGCATGAGCGAGGCGGCCGCCAACTGGGCGTGGGCCTGGGCAAGAGGGAACTGGACGCCCTGGTTGGCGCCGACCGGGCGGTCGAAGACCTCCCGCTTCGAGGCGTAGGCCACGGCCCGTTCGACCAGGAAGTGGCCGTCGCCGAGGGCCTCTGACGCCACCAGGACACGTTCGGCGTTCATCCCGTCGAGGATGCAGGGGAAGCCGCGTCCCTCCCCGCCGATCAGGTTCTCCGCTGGCACCCGCAGGTCGTCGATGAACACCTGGTAGGTGTGGTGGGCGGACATCACCGGAATACGCTGCCACGTCACGCTCGGCCCGGCCTCCCGCAGGTCCACCAGGAAGACCGACAGGCCGTCGGTCTTCCGTGTCACCTCGGTCGCGGGGGTCGTGCGGGCCAGCAGCAGCATCAGGTCCGAGTAGGCGATCCTGGACGTGAAGACCTTCTGCCCGTTGATGACGTAGTGGTCGCCGTCGCGCACCGCCCTGGTCGTGATCTTGGTGGTGTCGGAGCCCGCGTCGGGCTCGGTCACCCCGAACGCCTGCAGACGTAGCCGGCCTGCGGCGATCTCCGGCAGGTAGCGCTTCTTCTGCTCCTCGCTGCCGTGCCGTAGCACGGTGCCCATCGTGTACATCTGGGCGTGACAGGCGCCCGCGTGCCCGCCCGACCGGTGGATCTCCTCCAGGATGATCCCGGCCTCGGTGACGCCGAGTCCGCCGCCGCCGTACTCCTCGGGGATGAGCGTGGCCAGCCAGCCGAGCTCGGTCATGACGCTGACGAACTCCGCCGGGTACTCGCCGTTCGCCTCCAGTTCGCGCCAGTACTGGCCGGGGAAGCGGGCGCAGACGTCGCGGACGGCGCGCCGGATGGCCTGTTGATCATCGGTGAGCTGAAAGTCCATAGCTGGAGACTGTAGGACTTGACGACGATTATGTGTAGCATTCGCGCCAGATACTTCTGAAAACAATCACTCGAAGGTGATCACTCAACTGATTGGAGGGAGATGCGCACCAACTTGCTCAGCGGGGTGCGGGTGCTCGCGGTCGAGCAGTACGGCGCGGCGCCGTTCGGCACGCAGCTGCTCGGGCACCTCGGCGCCGAGGTCGTCAAGATCGAGCAGCCGGGCGACGGCGACGTGTCCCGGTCGGTGGGCCCGCTGTTCCGCGATGACCTGCCGGAGACCGCGCGCAGCGTGTTCTTCCAGGGACTCAACGGCGGCAAGAAGAGCCTCACCCTGAACCTGTCGCACGACAGGGGCAGGCAGATCCTGTCCGAGCTGGCCGCCGGCGCCGACGCAGTGGTCAGCAACCTGCGCGGCGACGTACCCGGACGGCTGGGCCTCACCTTCGACCGGCTGCGCGCGGCCAACCCACGGATCGTGTGCGGGCACCTCACCGGCTACGGCCGCACGGGCGAGCGGGCGGCGAGGCCGGGTTACGACTACCTGATGCAGGCGGAGCTGGGATACTTCGACCTGACCGGTGAGCCGGACGGCCCGCCGTCCCGGATGGGTATCTCCATGATCGACCTGACCGGCGGCGTGGTGCTCGCCCTCGCCACGGTCAGCGGCATCCTGCGGGCGCGGGCCACGGGCCTGGGGGGCGACGTGGACGTCAGCCTGTTCGACGTGGCGCTGTTCAGCCTCAACTACCCGGCGCACTGGTACCTGAACGGCGGGCTGCGCACGTCCCGGCTGCCCCGCTCGGCGCATCCGTCCCTCACTCCGTGCCAGAGCTACCGCACCGCGGACGGCTGGATCTACCTGATGTGCAACAAGGAGAAGTTCTGGCCGCTGCTGTGCGCGCGGATCGGGCGTCCCGAGTGGGGCGAGGAACCGAGGTTCCGTACGTTCGCCGACCGGCTGGCGGCCAGGGACGAGCTGACCGGCCTGCTCGACGGGGAACTGTCCAGGCACACCACGGCCGAGTGGCTGGCGCTGTTCGGCGACGCGGTGCCCGCCGCGCCTATCCTGACGCTGCCCGAGGCCATGGACAGCCCCATGGTCCTGGACGGCGACCGGGTCGAGCGGATCGACGTGGGCACGGGCACCGCGCTGCGGATGCTCGCCGCCCCGATCAGGACGGACGGCCCGGCACGACCGCCCACCTGCGCGCCCACCCTCGGCGAGCACACCGACGAGGTGCTCACCGCACTGGGCAGAACGGCCGCCGACCTGGACGAACTACGCGCACTGGGCGTGATATGAGCATCGACCCAGCTCAGGTGATCCTTTTCGTGCCCGGCGACCGGCCCGACCGGATCGTACGCGCACAGGCCGCGGGGGCCGACGCGGTGGTGATCGACCTGGAGGACTCGGTCGCCCCCGCGAACAAGCCGGCCGCCCGCGAAGCCGCCGTCCGCGCGGTCGAATCCGCCCAGGTTCTGCCGATCGGGGTGCGGGTCAACGCGCTGACCACACCCGACGGAATCCGTGATCTCGCGGCCCTGCTCGAGGGTCCGGCCGGGTCGCCGGACTTCGTCGTCCTGCCGAAGGTCGAGTCGGCGGCCGAGGCGCGGCTGTGCGCTCAGGTGCTCGGCGGCCGGGACTGGCCTGGTGAGCTGGTGTGCGGCATCGAGTCCGGCGCGGGGCTCGAACACGCCGCGGAGATCGCCGCCGCCGACCCGCACGTGGTCGCCCTCGGTTTCGGTGGCGCCGACCTGGCCGCGGCGCTGGACGCCGAGCCGGACTGGGAGCCGATGCTGCCCGCGCGGGCTCGCCTGATCTGGGCCGCGGCGGCGGCCGGCATCCGCGCACTCGACATGCCCTGCTTCGACCTGGACTCCGCCACCGTGCTCGCCGAGGAGTGCCGCCGCGCCCGCGCGCTGGGCTTCACCGGCAAGTTCGCGATCCACCCCAAGCAGGTGGACGGCGTCAGGCAGGCGTTCACGCCGACGGCGCGGCAGGTCGCGGACGCGCACGCGGTGCTGCGGGCGGCTGAGGACGGCGGGGTGGTCCGCTTTCGCGGATCGATGGTGGACGCCGCCCAGGTGCGCCGCGCCCGGCTCGTCATCGAACGCGCGCGAGGTGGCGCATGACGTTCTCCGCGTACTACCTGCTCTCTCCCGGCAGGTACGCCGAGCGGTTCGGGCTCGACTTCGAGGATTTCGCCGTGGGACAGCGCTTCCGGCACCGGCCGGGAGTCACCTTGTCCCAGCAGGACAACACCGAGCACGCGCTGGACACGATGAACTCCGCGATGCTGCACTTCGACGCCGCCTACGCCGGGCACACCGCGTGGGGCAGACCGCTGATGGTCAGCACGCTCACCGCGCAACGAGTGATCGGCCTGTGCGCCAAGACGTTCGCCCGGCGGCGCAGGCTGCCGGGGTTCGACGAGATCGGCCTGCGGGCGCCGGTGTTCGGCGGCGACACCTTGTACGCCGAGTCGGAGATCCTCGCGGTGGACCCCGGCGGCGATCCGGACGCCGGCGTCGTATGGGTGCGCACGCGTGGGCTGAACGCGTCCGGCGCCGAGGTGATCGACCTGAGCTACCGCGCGGAGATCTACCGCCGGGGACGGGGGCCGGACGCCGATCCCGGCGGACCGCCGGTGGCCGAACCGAGGTTCGCGGCCTACGACCTGGTCGACGGCGATCTGCGGGAACGGTACGGCCTGTTCTTCGAGGACTGCCGGCCGGGCGAGCGGTTCGCGCACCACCCCGGATACACCTTTCTCCACGAGGAGGCGATCGGGCAGGCCCGCAGGTCGATGGAGTTCGCACCCGGCTACCACGAAGATCCGCCCCTGGTCACCGAGATGTTCGTGCTCGCCGCCGCCACGACCGCGTCGACGCGCACCTTCGGGCGGGTGGTGGCGAACCTCGGCTGGTACGACATCGAGCTGCCGACCCCGGTGCGCGCGGGTGACACCGTACGAGCCGAGTCGGAGATCCTCGACGCCCGCCCGTCGAGATCGCGTCCCGCCGAGGGGGTCCTGTCGGTCGCCACACGGGCGGTGAACCAGCGCGGCGAACCGGTGCTGTCGTTCCGGCGCTCCCTGCTGGTGCACCGCAGAGACGCTGACGGCCCCTACGGCCCCGCCGGCTACGGGTAGACCCGTGTCATCCCCGGCGGCCACGGATACCTGACCTTGAAGATGGACAGGAAGAGCAGGATCTCGACCCCGCGCACGCCGGGCACCGTGCGGATGCGGTCGGTCACTAGCCGGTGCAGGTGCTCGGCGTCGAGGTGGCTGACCTCCGCCATCAGGTCGAAGCCGCCCGCGGTGGCCATCAGCCACTCGACCTCGTCGACCTGCGTGATCGCCGCGGCGATCACGTCGAGGTCGCCCTCGCAGCGCAGGCCGATGGCGGCGCGGTGCAGGAAGCCCACCTTCCTCGGATTGATGATGGCCGCGATCTTGATGACGCCAGTGTCGATCAGGCGTGCCACCCGCTGCCTGGTCGGCGCGAGGCTGAGCCCCACCGCCTCGGCGATCCGGCCGTAGGTCCGACGCCCGTCCTCCTGCAGTTCGGCGACGATGCGCCGGTCGGTCGCGTCCAGAGTCACCTCCTCGCCGCTGCCGGTCAGCGCGGGCAGGACCGGAGGGCATCGCCGGGCGCCGGCAGGCTCGTCCGGCACCCGCCTGCCCGAGCCGGGGGGCCAGGAGTAGGAGGCCTTGAACAGGTTGAGATACAGGAGGGTCTCGACGTCGCGCACCCCTCGGACCGCGCGGATGCGCTCGGCGAGCAGGCCGTACAGGTGCTGCTCGTCCACGCAGCGGAGCTCGGCCATCAGGTCGTAGCGGCCCGCGGTGGCGACCAGCCAGTCGACCTCGTCCACCTCGCTGATCGCGGCCGCGATGGCGTCGAGGTCGCCCTCGCAGCGCAGGCCGACCGCGACCCGCAGCCGGAAGCCGAAGGCGCCGGGGTTGGTGATGGCCACGATCTCGATCAGCCCGGACCTGGTCAGGCGGGCCACCCGCTGCCGGGTCGGCGCCTCGGTGAGCCCGACCGCCTCGGCGATGCGCCCGTAGGTCCGCCTGCCGTCGTCCTGCAGCTCGGCGATGATCCGCCGGTCGATCTCGTCCAGCGCGGGCGAATCCTGCGCTTCGCGGCTGTCGTGGAGGGCATCGGTCACCCCGCAATGGAAGCATGACCGTCGCCTGTCCGCCACGCGACCCCCCGACCCGATCGCGGCAGCGGAAATATTAACGATTGACGGTCTCAACTATGAAGAACAGTTGTGCAAAGCCATTCAATCAACTACTTTGCCATCCATGAGCGAATCCTATGACGCCGATGCGGTGGCGCTGTCGGACGGCATGCTCCGCCGCGAGTCCGGCCGCCTGCTGATCGAGGACGTGCGGGTGGACGCCCTGATCGAGCGGTTCTCCGCACCGCTGTTCGTGCTGTCCGAGTCCACCCTGCGGCGCCAGGCGCGCCGCATCCGCGCCGCGTTCGAGCGGGCTTGGCCCCAGGGTCCGGTCTCGGTGCTGCCCGCGGTCAAGGCCAACCCCGTGCTCGCACTCCAGCGGGTGCTCGCGCAGGAGGGCATGGGCGCCGACCTGGTCGGCCCGGGCGAGCTGGAGGTCGCGGTCCGTGCCGGGATCGACCCCGCTCTGATCTCGCTCAACGGCACCGGCAAGGACCGCGCCACGATCGAGCGCGCCGTGGCGCTCGGCGCCCGCATCACCATCGACGACGTACGGGAGATCGAACTCTCGGTGGCCGCGGCCCGCGCCGTCGGCAAGCAGGCCGACCTGCGGATCAGGCTGCGGCCCTACTACGAGACCGACGCCCGCATGGAGTCCTTCGGCGTCCCGATCGCCGACATCTACGGCACCTACAAGTCGGGCGTCCCCTACGACGACCTGGCCGAGGCCGGTCGCGCGCTGTCCGCGCCGGAACTGCGGGTCACCGGCGTGATGATGCACATGGGCCGCTACACCACCGACCTGTCGGTCATCGGCGGGTTCAGCAGGCGGTTCGGCGAGCTGACCGCCGAGGTGTCGGAGCTGTGGGGCGGCTGGACGCCGGACACCATCGACATCGGCGGCGGATTCGCGCCGCAAATCGACGGGTTCGGCCGGGCGAACCCGAGCTTCGTCCCCCCTGTCCCGCCCTCGATCGAGCGCTACGCCGAGGTCGTCTGCGAGAACCTGGCCAAGGGCCTGGCGGAGGGCGGCATCGGCGTCAAGGGCCGTACCTTGGAGGTCGAGCCGGGCCGCGCGCTGTTCGGGCCGTGCGGCATCCACGTGGCGACCCTGCTCAACGTGAAGCGCCAGACCCAGCCCTTCCCCTTCACCTGGTACGAGACGGACACCTCGCAGCTGTTCCTTGCCGAGATCGCCGACCAGGCCGGCCGCCCGCCGGTGATCCCCGTGCGGCTGCCGGAGAGCGAGACCGCGGTCGACGTCCGGGTCGTCGGCCGCTCCTGCATGTCCGACGTGCTCGCGCGCACCGCCACGCTGCCCGCCATGAGCGCGGGCGACCTGCTGGCCTTCTGCTTCACCGGCGCCTACAACGACGCGAACGCGAGCAACCTCAACCTGCTGCCCCGCCCCGCGACCGTGCTGGTGAACGGCACGCAGGCCCACCTGGTACGGCGGGCCGAGCGCATCGAGGACCTTCTCGCCCGCGACACCCTGCCCGACCACCTCCACCACACCTTCACCGGAGTCGCCCGATGACCAGCACCACGCCCGTACTCGACCACATGGGGCTCACCTGCGCCGACCTGACGCTCTCGCTCGCGTTCTACCACGATCTGCTCGGCATGCCGCTGCTCGAGCAGGGCGAGGCACAGGCCCGCGCCGCGGGCATCGAGGACGCCTGGCTCGCCTTCGCCATGCTCGACGCGGGCCGGGGGCAGATGATCGAACTGCTGGAGTACCTCAGGCCCAAGAGCGCACCGTCGGTCGCGCCGCCGGTCAGCAGCGCGGGAGGCGGGCACGTCGCCCTGGTCGTCCAGGACCTGGACGGGCTGCTCGCACGCCTGGCCGAGGCCGGGATCCACCCGCTGACCGGGGAGCCGGTCACGGTGTCAGGGCACGGGCACTGGGACGGGGCGCGGCTCGTGTACGTGCTCGATCCCGACCGCCACGTGGTCGAACTGATCCAGTTCGCCGCACGGAGGTAGGACCGGCGCGGGGGGCCGGTCGGGAGTGCGCGGTGGCGCTTCGGCCGGTCGGTTGTTCAGGCCGCCGGGCGCTCGGCCGCGCGGGCGGTGAGGCGTTCCCAGTTGCGGTGGGCGATGTCGGCCTTCTGCTCGTCGGTGAAGGGCGCGTCCTCCAGGAAGGAGCGGGCGGCGCCGTTGCTGGTGTCGACATAGGGGAAGCCGCCGGGGCGGAAGCCGTAGGTGAAAGGGTAGTCAGTGGAGTACAGCATCCGGTCGGTGCCCATGACCTCGGCGGCCCAGCGCAGGTAGCGGGGGCTGTTGGTGCCGCTGCCCGCGACCCAGAAGTTCTGCTTGAAGTAGTCCGCAAGCGGCCGCTGAAGGCCGCCGGCCTGGGCGAAGAATCCGGTGTGGTCGAGGTAGAACATGACGACCTCGCCCCAATGCCCGGCGATCACCTGCAGATCGGGGAACCGGTCGAAGACACCCGAGAAGATCATGCGGAGGTACTGCACGCCCAGGTCGTAGTACCAGCCGATCGCCGCTCCGGCCAGCGGCGTGCCGATGGGACCGATGTCGGAGTAGTAGGCGTCGATCACCGGCTGGATCGGCATCTGCGGGTGGAAGTGCAGCGGCACACCGAGCCGCTCGGCGGTGGCGTACAGCTCGTCATTGTCCGGGTGGTCGGCCAGTTTGTCCCCGGTGCGGCCGTACAGCATGGCGCCGGGGAAGGCCAGCTCGCCCACAGCGCGCTCCAGCTCGGCCGCGGCCGCGGCAGGCGACTGGGTGGGGATCGCGGCGAACGCCTGGAAACGGTCGGGGCGCCAGGCGACGATCTCAGCGAGCTGGTCGTTGGCCTCGCGGGCCACCGTGATCGCGTCGGCCTGCGGCAGGTCCTGTACACCCGGCGACGACAGGGACAGTACGGCGACGTCGATGCCCTGGTCGTCCATGTGGGCCAGCCGCTGCTCACCGGCCTCGTGCAGGTTCTTGGCGATGGGGCTGTCGCCGAAGCCGCGGGCGGGGATCTGCGGCGATCCGGCCCGCTGATACGCCTCGTAGACGGCGGGTACGACGACGGTCTCTTCTACTCCGATGATCCGCAGACGGTCGGACATGGTGACGCTCCTTGCGCTGGTGGTTCCGATGGAAGGGCAGCTATGTTATCACCGCTATTAGCGACGTCAACTCAAATTGGTTAACATCGATAATATCTTCAGTACGTGGGCGGCGTTTTCATTGATAGATGCCGGTTGACTCCATCACGTCGGAGAAGACTCCCTGGGTGTCCTGTCCGATTCGAGTCACTTCGCCCGGCCGTTCCATCAGGGCCTGGGTGAAGGTCTCGCCCGCGCTGTTGGTCGTCCCGGACGTGAGCAGCGCGATCGGTCCGGTATAGCGGTGAGCCCGCGTGGGGGTGACGGTGATCGGTTGAGGTGAGGTGAAGCGCGTCGGGTCATGTGGGTCGTTGCGGGCGCGCTTGCGATAGGCGACGTACGGCTTGTCCGTCAGCCGGGAGGCTAGCTGCAGGGCGAGCGCGTCGAAGCCGCCGGGGTTGAACCGCACGTCGATGATCAGGCCACGAGGGGCGCGTTCCGGGGTGATGATGGCGTCGAGTGCCTTTGTGAGTGCCCGTCGATCGGCAGGGTAGTGGAAGTCCTTGCCGTCGGTGTAACCGTAGAACCCGGCGACCCGCAGGTAGCCGAGCCCGTTCGGCAGGTCGGCGTAGGTGAGCTGACCGGCGGCGTAGTCGCGCCCCGCCCCGTGCAGGTCACGGCGCTGGATGTAGGCCTTGGTGCGGGCACCGAACGCCACCGTGGTGTCCTGGGTGCCGGGCCGCTGTCCAGCTAGCCTGGCGTCGTGACCTCGGTTCTGCTGTGGTGCCTGCTCATCGGCACCGGCCTGCTGTACGGCGCGGCCGTACGGCACACGGCCGGGGTCACGATCACAGTGGCGGCAGGCCTGGTGGCAGCGGCGACGGTCGTCGCGGCAATCCACGGATGGTCGCTCCCAGCAGTAGCGGGCGCGGCGTTGCTGTCCGGTGGGGTGGCGGCGGTCGTCTGGGCGTTCGGGCGCGCACGGAGACGTGCCCGAACGCGACAGGACGCCCTGGCCGCGCACCGGGCGGCTCGCTCGGAGGCGCGTGACGCCACGGCGGATGCGGTACGCCTCAGGATGGCCGCCGAGTTGCACGACACCGCCGCGCATCGCCTCACCGGCATCGCTGTGGCCGCGGCATCCGCGCTGCACCTGGCTGATCCCGCGCTGCGGGAATCCGCCTTGCGCCACGCCGAGGAGGCCGCCCGCCTTTCCCGCGCGGAGCTGGCAGGCGCGGAGGCCACAGTCTCCGATCTGGTGGCGATCGACACCCTGGTCGCCGATTGGTCCGAGCCCGTGTGCTACCGCAGGACGGCGACCTCCACGTCTCCGGAGGTCGCGGCCGCCGCCTACCGCGTGGTTCGCGAGGGCCTCACCAACGCGGCGCGGTACGCGAGTGGAGCCCAGATCGAGATCGCCGTCCTGGGCGAATCCGGTCACCTGACCATCGAGGTGAGTGACAGTGGAGGCGAGCAGAAACACGGCGACCTGGGCACGGGACACGGCCTGGCCGGGCTGGCCACGACCGTGGCGACCTGCGGCGGCACGCTCGAGGCTGGCCCGAACTCCAGCGGATGGACGGTCCGGGCCGACTTCCCGGCACCTGCTGGGATGATCCCGTTCCGAGGGACGTGGTGGCGCGGACGGAGGGCGTGGGATGCGGCGCTGGTCGGGCTGGCGATCGCCCTTTCCATCGGGGCCGGCCTGCTGCCGGGAGACACCCCGGCACCGCGGAAGTTTCTCGTGCTCGGACTCCTGTTCCTGCTGCACGCCCTACCCCTGTGGTGGCGGGTGCGGCGGCCCGCGTGGAGCCTCGCCGCGATGCTCTCGATCTACCCCGTGGCGATGGCGGGCTGGACTCCGACACCCGCGGGTGACCTGTTCCTCTGGGGCTGGTGGGTGGAGCTCGCCCAGCTGTACGCGTTCGGCGCCTACCATCCCAGACGCAAGGGCGTACTCGCGATCCTCGCCGTGGGCCTGGTGGGCGGGCTCGCGCTGGCGCTGGGACCGGGCATCGTCGGCGACCGGACAGCCGTGTGGGCGGTGCTCGGAGCGGCCGTAACGATCCTGTCGGCACCGGCGTGGGCGGCGGGCGTGCTGGTTGCCAGGGTGAGGGCGCGGCGACGCGCGGCGGAGGTGACCGAGCGCGACCTGCTCGCCGGCCAGCTGGCGGACGTGGCGCGTGGCGAGCGGGAGCGGGTCGTGGCCGGGCTGCGCCGTACCGCGGTCCGGCACGCGGACGCTGTCGTCGCGGCGGCTGAGAAGGGCGATCTCGGGGCGGTTCTCACGGCGGCGCGCGCCGGGCTCGACACGTTCCGGCGGTTGCTCGGCGAGCTGCGCCAACCCGTCGGAGCCGACGGTCCGCCGCCGACGCTCGCCGGCTTGGAGGTGCTCGCCGCGCGGCGCCGGGCGGGTGTGTGCCACGTTGGCGACCCGGACGGGCTGGCGCCGGAGCTGGAGGTAGGCGTCTTCAGGACCGTCGAGGAGATGGCGGGGGAGCGGATCACCGTGTCGTATCTCCCCGGGGGAGTCGTCGTCGAGGGTTCGGCGGGCCGGCACTCCAAGCGACGGTTGCGCACTTTGGCCGACGCGTACGGCGGAGCCCTGACGGCCGAAGCCGGCGGCGATGTGCGCGTATGGTTGCCCACATGATCAGGGTGATCGTCGCCGACGACCAGGCTGTGGTCAGGGCCGGGATCGCGGCCGTGCTGGCCGCCGAACCCGACCTGGAGGTGGTCGCCCAGGCCGCCGACGGGGAGTCCGCGGTGGCGCTCGTCGCGGAGCTGCGGCCAGACGTGGTGCTCATGGACATCAGGATGCCCGGGCTCGATGGGCTCGCCGCCACCGCCCGGATCACCGCGGGCATGCCGTACACCAGGATCGTCGTGCTGACAACCTTCGGGCTGGAAGAGTACGTGTTCGCAGCGTTGCGCGCGGGCGCGTCCGGGTTCCTGCTCAAGGACTCCGAACCCGCGCGAGTCGTCGACGCGGTGCGCGTGATCGCGCGCGGCGACGCGCTGCTCGACCCGGTGATCACGCGGCGGCTGCTCGAACGCTTCGCCTCGACGGCCGCCCCTGGGCCTCCGGCACGATACGACGGGCTCACACCGCGCGAGATCGAGGTGTTCGGACACCTCGCGAGAGGGCTGTCCAACGCCGAGATCGCTGCCGCGCTGGGCATCAGTCCCGCCACCGTCAAGGATCATGTGGCGGTGATCCTGGCCAAGCTCGGCGTGCGCGACCGGCTGCACGCGACCATCTACGCCTACGAGTCCGGCCTCATCCGCCCGCGGATCGGCTGACACCCCGCCACGCGGCGGGGGAGCAGATCAGTCGGCGGCATGAGGAAAGGTCGCGACCGCCTTCCTAACGTTGTCCCATATGAAACGTGTGTCAGGGGCGATCCTGCTGATTGGCGCCGAGATCACCGCGACGGTGGCCGGGGCGCTCATGTTCTTCCTGGTGGCGGCTGTTACGGACAGCGTGCCACTGTTCGCGGGAGCCGGGCTGCTCGGCGTCGTGGCCGTCAGCTGGCTGCTCGGGCGGCCCGCGCTCCAGTGGCTCGGGATTCCGCGGCTGCTCGTCCCCTATGTGGTGATGAACACAATCGCGCTCGCCGCCCTCGCCGGGCTGTTGGTGTTCAGCCCCTTTCCCGCCCCGCCGCCTGCCCCGGCTCCCGCCGGGGTCGCCTTCTGGCAGCTGCCGACAGGCTCCCGCATCGCCTATGTCAAGCTCGCGGGATCCGGTACGGCGGGCCACCCACCCGTGATCTTCCTGCATGGCGGGCCTGGGACACCGGGGGAGGGCCTGCCGGAAGGCAGCCAAGAACTGGCTGCCGCCGGGTTCGACGTCTATGCCTACGATCAGCTCGGTGCCGGTCGTTCCACCCGGCTGGCCGATCCTGGAGGGTATACGGTCGCCCGCCATGTGGCCGATCTGGAGGCGATCCGTCAGACCCTCGGTGCCCAGAAACTCATCCTGGTCGGGAGGTCGTGGGGCGGCACGCTCTCGGCCGCCTTCCTCGCCGCCCACCCCGATCGGGTCGCCAAGGCCGTGCTCACCTCGCCGGGCGCCATCTGGGAGCCCGCCTTCCCCGGCGGCATCGGAAGCCCGTGGGACCACCTGCCCGCCGACCTTCAGGCCCGGGCTGATGCCCTGACCAGCGATCCACGGATGCTGGTCCAGTCACTGCTGCTGGGGATCAATCCGGCGGCCGCGCGTGCCATGGTGCCTGACTCGGAGGCCGACGCCCGGATGCGCGCGCTGCTGCTCCTGGGCAAGGATGCCACCGGTTGCCAGGGCGCGGAGCCTGCTCCCGTGCACGGGAACCCGCCCGGCTTCTACAGCAACCAGGTCACCTCCGAGGACGCGGCCGCCGTCGCCGATCCGCGGCCGAAGCTGCGCGGCGTCCGGGTGCCGGTGCTCATCATGCGCGGGCAGTGCGACTACCTGAAGTGGGACGTCACTTACGATTACCGGCGGACCTTGCCGAACTCCACGCTGGTGTACATCCCCGGCGCCGGTCACTCGATCGCCAACGGTCGCCCTGATCTCTACCGGAGCCTGATCCGCGCCTTCCTCCTCGACCGCCGCCTACCCGTCCCCGCTTACACCGGTACAACCGACCCTGCTCACGGCTCCTGACCGCTCGCCGTACCGCGGTCCCGGACGATGCCGGTGTCCCAATACGGACGCCCAGCTTGCCCTTGATACTGGCCAGGCGGGTCTTGACGGTGCCCAGAGACAGATACAGCTCAGCACAGATCTCATGGTTCGTACGGCCCACCGCCAGCAGCCGTTCCGTTCGCCGCGGCCGCAAGCCTCACGTCCAGCTCACTAACCCAGGTCGTCCCACTCCTGGAGTAGGTGGGCCGTGGCCGCCGCAGGGGCCGTGAACGACCAGCGGCCCGGCGGCAGGTTCAGGGCGCAGCCCCCGTCGGCCAGTCTGGTAGTCGGCAGCTGCTCGCTGAGGCCCATGAGGAAGGTGCCGTTGACGGTCATCCCGTCCCACGCGCCGCGCACGGGCAGTACCGCGCGGGCGGTCACGCCCTCCGGGACGGCGAACGTGAACTGGACCCCGTCGGGCCCGGCCCGCCAGCCCGACTCGACCGTCCCCGACGCGCTCTCGTAGCGGGCGTGCGCCTGGCGCAGCAGCGGGACGGGGCCGGGACGCAGCAGCAGCTCGCCGAAGCCGCCACCCGTCCCGCGCGGGTCGTCGCCCAGGCCCGCCACGTGCCGGAACAGCCAGTCGCCCACGCAGCCGTAGGCGTAGTGGTTGAAGGAGTTCATGGCCGGCGTCTGCAGGCCGTGCCGGTGGTGCCAGGCGTCCCAGCGCTCCCACATGGTCGTCGCCCCGGCGCGGAGCTGGTAGCGCCAGGACGGATAGCCCTCTTGGTTGAAGATCCGGCACGCCAGGTCGTGGTGGCCGGTCTCCGACAGGACGGGCAGCAGCAGGGGGGTGCCGACGAAGCCCGTCATGAGCCGGTGCCCGTCGGCGCGGACCAGCTCGGCCAGCGCCTGCGCCGATGCGGCCCGGTCCTCGGGCGGGACCAGGTCCCAGGCGAGGGCGACGGCGTAGCCGGTCTGTGTCTCGGTGTGCAGCCTCGGCCCGCTGAGGAAGGCCCGCTGGAAGGCGCCCGACACGCGGGTGAACGCCTCGCCGTACTCCGGCGCGTGCGGCTCGCCGAGCACGTCGGCCACGAGTGCGACCAGGCGGAGGCTGCGGGCGAGGGCGGCGGTGGCGATGAGGCTCTTGGGCGTCTCGACCGTGCCAGGGGCCAGCCAGTCGCCCAGGGCCCTGCCCGGTCTGATGCCGCCCTCTGCCTGGGCCAGGCAGTAGCCGGCCCACCGCCGCATCGGGTCGTACGCGCGGCGCAGCGTGCGGTCGTCGCCGTAGCGCCGCCACAGCAGCCACGGCACCTCGACCAGCGCGTCGGACCATACGGGGGAGTCGTATCCGTACTCGGGCAGGACCGGCGCGACATGCGGGACCGCGCCGTCGGCCCGCTGCCCGTCGATCAGCGTCGTCACCCAGCCGGACAGGAACGCCTGCGTGTGCCGCAGGAAGCTGAGCGTCGAGCCGAACACCGAGATATCGGCCGTCCAGCCGGTCCGCTCATCGCGCTGCGGGCAGTCGGTTGGCACGCTCACCAGGTTGCCGTCCGCCGACGCGGCAATGTTGGCCACGAGTTGTCGTACCGCGGGATCGCTCACGGTCAGCGAGCCGGTGACGGCGAGCGCGGAGGACAGCAGCACCGCCTCCAGGTCGTCCGGCGTCAGCGCGCCCGGCCAGCCGGTGACCTCCGCGTAGCGGAACCCGTGCAGGGTGAACGCGGGCTCCACGACATGCGAGCCGGGGCCGAGAGCGAACTCGTCATGCTGGTCCGCGGTGCGCAGGTTGTCGGTGTAGAGCCGTCCGGTCGCGGTCAGCTCCTCCCCGTGCCGCACCACGATCTGTACGGGGCCCGGCGCGTCGACGCGCATCCGTACGCGCCCGACGACGTTCCGCCCGAAGTCGGCAACCTGGACGCCCGGCGCGGGTTCGGTCACGGACACGGC
The DNA here is from genome assembly GCF_044457685.1 of Nonomuraea sp. NPDC050536. Taxonomy (NCBI): domain Bacteria; kingdom Bacillati; phylum Actinomycetota; class Actinomycetes; order Streptosporangiales; family Streptosporangiaceae; genus Nonomuraea; species Nonomuraea sp. NPDC050536. The sequence goes on along the minus strand of NZ_JBITHD010000008.1, from coordinate 104,596 downwards.
GGGCACCGTGCCGATCACCCGCACCGGGGGAGCGGGGTCGGCCTCCACCAGGATCTCCGAGGCGGCCGTCGTCTCGGCGGGCCCGACCTGCCGGGAAGGGGCCTGGACGGTCTCGCCCATCACCAGGTCGGCGCGCGGGCGGCCAAGATCCCGCCGGGTCCAGGCCGCGTCCGTGGCGAACACGCGGCGGACCCCGTCGTCGTCCCGCACGAGCACCTGGGCGCTGGCGGCGGGCCGGTCGCCGTAGCGGCGCGGGCCTCCGCCGGCGACGTGACCCGCGTACCAGCCGGGAGCGAGCCACAGCTCCAGCTCGTTCTCGCCGGGCAGGAGCAGCTCCGTGAGCTCCAGCAGCCGGTAGCGCGTGCGGTGGCCGTAGTCGGTCCAGCCTGGGGCCAGCTCCTCCTCGCCCAGCCGTACCCCGTTGAGCAGCGCCCGGTAGACGCCCAGCGCGGTGGCCGCCAGCCAGGCGCGCCCGGGAGCGGGACGCCACGTGAACGACCCGCGCAGGCTCACCGCCGCCTGCGGCTCTCCCGCCAGCCATGGGGCGTCCCACTCTCCGCGCAGGCCCGTGGTGAACGCGCCGCTCGCCACCCCTTCCACCCGCCACGTGTACGGCGTGAGCCGATCCAGCCGCTCACCGGGCACGTCCACGACGTACGAGCCGGCGGGCACGGACGACCGCCACACCTCATGGACGCCCGCGGACACCACCACACTGGCCTCCGACGGCAGCCGGGCGTCCCACGACAGCCGGGGCGACGGCTCGTCCACGCCCACCGGATCCGGCAGACCGCACGTCAGGCCCGCCTGTGCACCCGGCGGGGCCGTACGGATGAAGGGCGCCTGAGCGCCGGAGACCTGCACCCCCGAATCCCGGTTCACGCATCGAGCCCGGTGGTGAAGGCGTTGTGCAGACCGTCGACGTCCACGCCGGACAGGCTCGGCGCCATCACGTTGATCAGCAGCACGAAGCACGCGTCCTGCTCCGGGTACATCCACCACTGGCACCCCGAGGCGCCGCCGTGCCCGTACAGCCGCCGGTCGAGCAGCCCGGGAGCCGAGTGGCGCAGGTTCCAGGTGAGGCCCCAGTCCTGCCCGGCGTTGACCGGGTCGGGCTGCAGCTTGACCAGGCCCGTCGTCTGCGGGGTCGTCATGGCGGCCAGGGTGGTCGGGTGGATCAGCTCGCGGTCGCCGCGCAGCAGAGCGCCGCCCAGCGCCAGGAGGTCTTCGGCGCGGGAGAACAGCGCCCCTGCCGGGTGGCGGAGCCGTACGAACGCATCGAAGTCGAAGCCAGGCCCGAGCAGGTCGGTGCCGTGGACCTCGGCCGCGTCGCACGCCGGGTCGAACGTGATCTGCCCGCCGCCCGGCACCAGCGTGTTCAGGTCGGAGTCGATCACGTCGGCCACGTCGCGGCCTGCGACGTCGCGGACCATCTCCGCGATCCCGGCGAAGGCCAGGTTGGAGTACTGGCTGAGGGTGCCTGCCTCGAACATCGATGGCGCGGTGACGAGGTGCTCAAGCAGGTTGTCGGGCGTGAGCGTCTGCTCGGCGATGCCGCTGGTGTGGGTGAGCAGGTGCCAGAGCGTCACGTCGGGCCGCGCGAAGTTCGGCAGTACGTCCCGCAGCGGGCGGCGCAGCGACAGCAGCCCCCGCTCGACCTGGCGCAGGGCGGCCAGCCCCACCAGCGGTTTGGTCACCGAGAACAGCGCGAAGTGGTCCTGGGGCCTGGTCTCGCGGCCGTCGTGCTCGCCGAATGCCTCCAGCACCTGGATCCCGTCGGAGGTGGCGGCGCCGAACACCGCGCACGGCAGCCGCCCCTCCTTGATCTCGCGCCTGACCCAGTCGAGCGCGATGTCGTGAGTGGTCATCCCTTGAGAGCACCTTCCGTAAGGCCGGCCAAAACGCGCTTCTGCGCGACGACGTACACCACCACCAGGGGCAGCGTGGTGAGCAGGACGTGGGCGAAGACGAGGTTCCAGTTCAGGCTCTGCAAGGTGCCGGAGGCGAACTGGAACAGGCTCAGCGGCAGCGTGGCGTTCGCGCTGCCCTGGAGCAGGAAGAGGGCGAAGAAGAAGTCGTTCCAGACGTTGATGATCAGGATCACGCTGCCGACGAACAGCACAGGGCGCAACAAAGGCAGCAGGATGCGGACGAAGACCTGCTGGCGGGAGGCGCCGTCGATGGCGGCGGCGTCCTCCAGGTCGCGGGGGAACGCCCGGACGAATCCGGTCGCCAGGAAGATCACGATGCCCAGGCGGCAGCCGGTCATCGTCAGCACGTAGCCGAGCGAGCCGCCGTCCAGCGACAGGGCGCGCAGCAGGTAGACGGTCGGGATGATCGACGGCGGCAGCAGGATCGACAGCCCCGTCACGAAGTAGGCCGTCTGCAGCCACCGCGACCGGCTGCGCCCGAACGCCCACGCCGCCGCCGCGCCGAGGAACACCACGGCCACCACGATCGGCACGGTCACCTTGAGGCTGTTGACCAGCCCCATCAGGTAGCCGCCCCGGTCGAGCACGATGCCGTAGTTCTCGGCGATCGCCCACGTCCTGGGCAGGCCGAGGCCCAGCTCGGCGGCCTCGCCCGCGGGTTTGAACGAGTTGACGACCACGAGCCAGATGGGCACGAGCAGCCACGGGATCGCGAAGAGCGTCAGCGCCGTGTACTTGAGGACCGCTCTCATCCCGTCACCTCCCTGCGCCGCAGCCACCACACGAGGGGCACGGCGGTGGCGATCACCAGCAGCGTCACGGTGAACCCCAGCGCGCTGGCGGAGCCGAAGAAGCCCTGCCCCCACTGCTGGCGCATCACCACGTTCAGGGCCCGCGTGTGGTCGCCGGGCCCGCCGCCGGTGGTGGCGGCGATCACGTCGTACGCGCTCAGCGCGCCGACCAGCGTGACCGCCACGTTGAAGGTCAGCGCCGGGGCGAGCAGCGGGAACACCACCCGCCGGAACCGGGTCCACGGCCCGGCCCCGTCGACGATCGCCGACTCCAGCAGTGACTGCGGGATGGAGTTGAGGCCCGCGATGTAGACGAGGGTGATCAGCCCGCTCCACTTCCACGCGTCGATGAACGCGACCACCACCAGCGCGGTGGACGGTTCGCCGAGCCACGCCCAATAGACGCCGAGGAAGGAGTTGACCGCCCCGTCGGGGGCGAGCAGCCCGCGCCAGATGTATCCGGCGGCCAGCGGCGAGATGAGCGTCGGCAGGAAGAACGCCGAGCGGAAGACGGTGTTGATCCGGCTGGTCCGCTGGAGGGCCAGGGCCAGCGAGAGGCTGACCGTGTTCTGGATCGCCATGCACAGGATCGCGTACAGCACGGTCACGGTGACCGCGTTGGCCAGCAGGTCCTGGTCGATCAGCGTGTGGACGTTCTCCAGCCCGTTCCAGGTGATCTCGGCCCGGAAGCTCGTCCAGGAGGAGAACGCGAACCGGACGTTGAGCAGGAACGGGGCGACGAAGAAGACCGTGACCAGCACGATCGCGGGCAGTGCCCACGGCAGCCAGGCCGCCCTGTTCCGCATCACCATCCGGGCAGCCCTGCCGCCTTGGCCGCCTGCCCGACCTGGCCCTGTAGCTGGGTCGCCGCCTGCTGCGGATCCTTCTGCCCGGCGATCAGCTCGGACATGAGCTGGGCCAGCCCGCCCATGCCGGGGATGTCGGAGTTGAAGGCGATGACCGCGCCGGTGTCGTACGCCTTCTTGACGTCCCGCAGCACGGACGAGACGCCCTGCGGGTCGGGCACGTCCTTGAACACGGGGAAGGTCTTGGACGCGGTGATGTACTCGGCGTAGGCCGGGCCCGTCATGAAGCGCACGAAGTCGAGCGAGGCCTTCTCCCGCGCCGCGTCACCGGTCTTGGGCAGGTAGAACGTGCCGATCGGGCCGGGCGCGTAGGTCACGAGCGGCTTGTCGCTCGACAGGCCGACGAAGCCGACGGACTCGTCGAGGATCTTCTGGTCGCCGCCCGCGGCCGCGAGGAGGGCAGGGAGCATGTCGGAGTGCTGGGCGACCATGGCGGCCTTGCCGGTCACCAGGGCCTTCATGGAGTCCTCGAACTTGGCGGTGACGATGTCCTTGTTGAAGCAGCCGTCGGCCTTCAGCTTGGCGTAGGCGCTCAGGCCGGAGACGAAGGGCGAGCCCGCGTCGGCCAGCGTGGCGCTGTGGCTCGCGATGGCCTTGCCGTACGCGTTGGACTGGTTGGCGCTCGCCAGGTAGAGGATGGGCAGGATCTGCACCGGCCAGATCGACCCGCCGGCCTCGAAGATCGGCGTCACACCCGAGGATTTGAGCGTGGCGCACGCCTTGGACAGGTCGGCGAAGCTCTTGGGCGGCTCGGGCAGCAGCTTCTTGTTGTAGTAGAGGCCGAAGACCTGGGGGAAGCCGGTGATGGCGGCGTAGACCTTGCCGTTGACGGACCCGGCGCTCTTGTAGAGGTCGCCGGACCTGGCGATGTACGCCTCGCCCGTCAGGTCGCGCAGGTTCTCGGCCGGGTTGAGGGCGAGCAGGCCGCTCACCGTCGCGTGGTACTCCAGGATGTCCGGGCGCTCGCCGGTGGCCCACTTGGTCTGGGTGGTGTCCTCGAAGCCGTCGGACGGGATCGACACGAGCTCGATCTTGTGGCCGGACTGCTTCTCGAACTTCTTGTACATCTCCAGCAGCGGCGCCGGGTCCGCGCTGTTGTGCCAGAGGGTCAGTTTCACCTGACCGGTCCCCGCCGGGGCGGACGACCCGCAGCCGGAGAGGGACAGGGCGAGGGCGGCGCCGATCGCCGCGCCGAGCAGACGGGATGGTGCTCTCACGCCCGTGCTCCTGTTCATGTGGGAGAATTGTGTAGAACGTTCTACGGCATGGTAGAAACGCCCGTCAAGGTCTGGACCTGAGGAGCGGTGGCGGCTAGCCTCTGCTCTCAGCAAAGCGTGTAGTTCGTTCTACGAGAACCCAGAAGGACGGCGTGTGACGAGCGGACGGGTGACGATCGCCGATGTGGCCAGGCGGGCCGGGGTTTCCACGGCCGCCGTGTCCAAGGTGGTTCGCGGGGCCTACGGCGTGAGCGCGGAGATGCAGGCCAAGGTGGCGCAGGCCATCGACGAGCTGGGCTACCGCCCGCACGCCGCGGCCCGCGCCCTGCGCGGACGCACCTACACCCTCGGCGTCATGCTCTCCGACACCCGCAACCCGTTCTTCCCCGACATCATCGAGGGCGTCACCGGCCGGCTGGGCGACACCGAGTACCAGGTGCTGCTCGGACCTGGCGGGATCGAGCCCAAGACGCAGGCCAGGATGACCGACGCCATGATCGACCGGAGCATGGACGGGCTCATCCTGATCTCGCCGGTCATGACGGACGCCGAACTCGCCGCCATCGCGACGGCCACCCCGGTCGTCGTGGTGGGCAGGCACGGCGGCGCCGCGGCCTACGACGCCGTCGTCGACGACGACGTGATGGGGGCGCGGCTCGTGGTCGACCACCTGGTCGGGCTCGGGCACACCCGGATCGCGCACATTACCCACCTGGAGCGGGCCCGCGCCCAGGGACTGCCGCACACGGTGCGCGCCGAAGGCTACCGCCAGGCGATGCGCGCCCACGGACTCGCCGACGACGTGGTGGCCACCTCCTTCACCGAGGAGGGCGGCTTCGAGGGCGCGCGGGAACTGCTCGCGCGCGACGATCGGCCCACCGCGATCTTCGCCGGAGCGGACATCGCGGCGCTCGGCGTGCTGCGCGCCGCCGACGAGGCGGGCCTGTCGGTGCCGGAGGACCTCTCCGTCGCTGGATACGACAACATCGGCATCGCCTCGCTCAAGCGCATCTCGCTCACCAGCGTCGACCAGGACGGGCACGTGATCGGGGCGACCGCCGCGCAGCTGCTCGTCGAACGCATCGAGGGACGCACGCGTTCGGTGACGTCGTCGGTGTCGCCCACGCTGATCGTCCGCGGAACCACAGGACCGCCTCGCCCCTGAGGAACCGGCCGCACGTCGGGGGACTGTCGCGGACCAGAGATTAAAACGATTCGACGGAAGGACCCCCCCACGTGAGACGTCTCGTCCTCCTCGCCCTTCTCCTCCCTCTGGTCACACCCGCGCAACCGGCGGCCGCCCAGACAGCGGCCGCGACCTGCCCTGTCAGGGTCGATCCCGCCGCGTTCGCCTCCGAGGGCCGCCTGAGCACCCTGGCCGGGCAGCAGCAGGCGTTCGGCCCCAGGCCGACAGGCTCGACCGCGCACGCCGACTACGTCGACTGGCTGGAGGACGAGATGGCGGCCATCTCCGGCCTCCAGCTCTCCTCCCTGCCCTACGCCATCGACCGCTGGGACAGCCTCGGCACCACCCTTACTTTCGGCGGTACGGCGGTGCAGGTCGCGGCCCCCGTGCCGTTCTCCTCCTCCACCGGCGCGGCAGGCGTCACGGCGCCGCTGGTCCACCTGGCCGCCGGGACGAACATCACCGCGGCCAACGCCGCCGGGAAGATCGTGGTCAGGGACCTGCCCTGGACCAACGTGCCCAACCTGCTGTTCTATCCGCTCGGCCTCGGCTACTCGATGTACGACCCGGACCACACGATCAACCCGCTCGGCTCGGACTCGATGGAGTCCCCTGCCGCGGCCGACGCCGACCTCAAGGCGGCCGCCGTCGCGGGCGCGGTGGGCGTGATCGAGGTCAGCCAGCTCCCGCACGCCCAGATCAAGGGCATGTACGCGCCCTACGAGGGCCTGCCGTACGGCGTGCCAGGCGCGTACGTCGGCGCCGACCAGGGCAAGCAGATCAAGGACGCGCTGGCCGCCGGTCAGCCGGTCCAGGCCGCGCTGACCGTGAACGCCGCCTGGACGCCGACGACGACCCGCACCCTGCTCGCGACGCTTCCCGGCGGGAGCGCCCAGAAGATCGTCGTGGAGAGCCACACCGACGGCATGAGCCCGGTGTGGGACAACGGCCCGCTCACCATGATCGAGATGGCCCGCTACCTGGCGTCGCTCCCGGTGGAGTGCCGCCCGCGCACCGTGCAGTTCGCGTTCGTGACCGGCCACCTCTACCAGCACCTGACCGGCCCCGACGTCCGTGAGGGCGGCGCGGGTCAGCTCGCCGCCCAGCTCGACAGCGAGTACGACCAGGGCGGGGTCTCCTCCGTCGTCGTGCTCGAGCACCTGGGCGCCAAGCGCTACGACGCGGTCGCCAGGCCGAACGGCCTGCCGGGCAAGCAACTCGTGGCCAGCCCCAACCTCACCGAGCTGCTGATGGTCCCGGTCAGCGAGAGCACGCCGCTGCGCGAGCTGGTCAAGGGCCACATCGAGTACTGGGGTGTGAAGCGCACCGCGATACTCAAGGGCCTGTCGGCAGCCGACCTCGCCACGGTGCCGCACCACTGCGGCTTCGGTGGCGAGGGCACGCCGTACAACCAGCACCTGCTGCCGGTGATCTCGCCGATCGCCGCGCCCAAGACGCTGTTCTCGCCGCAGTTCGGCACCGAGGCGATCGACCTGTCGGTGATGCGCAAGGCGTCGCTCGCCTTCACCGACGTCGTGCTCGACCTCGGGCCGATGGCCCAGTCGGCCGTCGCGGGCGACGTGACCGCGATGCGTCAGCAGCGCGCCTCCGGCACGCCGGGGTGCGCGTGAAGATAGACAGGAAGGCGCTCGTGCGTCGGCACACCATCGCCGACGCCGGGTGCCCGCTCACCGTCGGCAACGGGGAGTTCGCCTTCACCGCCGACGCCACCGGGCTGCAGACCTTCGCGCCGCTGGGCACGCAGGCGCAGTGGGGCTGGCACACCATGCCCAACCCCGAGGGCCACGTGCTGGAGGACGCGCTCACCGACTACGACGGCGTCGGTTATCCGGACCTGTATCCGGCCACCGAGGCGGGCGGCTGGCTGCACGTGAACCCGCATCGCCTGCATCTGGGCCGGATCGGCCTCGACGTCGACGAATCCGCCCCGCTCGGCAGGTCGGCGCAGACCCTGGACCTGTGGACCGGCATGCTGTCCAGCTCCTTCGAGCTGGGCGGCCTGCCGTACGAGGTGGAGACCGTCTGTCACCCCGAGCGGGACCTGCTGGCCGTCCGCGTCGTGGGCGGCGCGGGGATCAGGATCGCCTTCCCCTACGCCAGCGACGGCTGGCACACCACCGCCGACTGGGACAAACCTGACAGACACACCACCACGCACGCTCAGTACGGCTCGCGCTGCGACTTCACCCGCGTCCTGGACGCGGACCGATACCACGTGGCCGCCGAGTGGGCGGGGTCGGCGCGGCTCACGTCGCCCGGCGGTCACGTGTACCTGATCCCGGGCGACGAGCTGGAGCTCGTCGTCGAGTTCGCCCGCCACCCCGTCGGCGCCGCGCTCCCGTCCTTCTCCCAGGTCAGTACGGCTGCCGCCGCCCACTGGGAGCGGTTCTGGACGAGCGGGGGAGCGGTGAGCTTCGACGGCAGCACCGACCCGAGAGCGCCCGAGCTCGAACGCCGGGTCGTGCTCTCGCAGTACCTCACCGCGGTCAACTGCGCGGGCTCCACCCCGCCGCAGGAGACCGGGCTGGCCGTCAACTCCTGGAGCGGCAAGTTCCACCTGGAGATGCACTGGTGGCACGCCGCCCACTTCGCCCTGTGGGGCAGGCCCGAGCTGCTCGAGCGGAGCCTGCCCTGGTACCGCTCGATCCTGCCGCGAGCGCAAGAGACGGCGAGACGGCAGGGTTACCGCGGCGCCCGCTGGCCCAAGCAGGTGGGTCCTGAGGGCAGGGAGAGCCCGAGCGAGATCGGCGCCTTCATCATCTGGCAGCAGCCGCACCTGATCTACTTCGCCGAGCTGCTCCGCCGGGTCCGCCCGGGGGCGCTGGAGGACTACCGGGACCTGGTGTTCGAGACGGCCGAGTTCATGGCCTCCTTCGCGGGCGGCGGGCATCTGGGGCCGCCGCTGGTCCCCGCGCAGGAGTCCTACTACGAGTCCAGGCGGTTGGTGCGCGATCCAGCGTTCGAGCTGGCCTACTGGTGGTGGGGGCTGGAGACGGCCCAGCGGTGGCGGGGCCTGCTCGGCCTCGACCCCGACCCGGAGTGGGCGCGGGTCCTGCACGACCTGGCCCGGCCGCTGGTGCGCGACGGCGTCTACGCGGCCATCGGCGTGGAACCGTACACGATCAGGACCGACCACCCCTCGATGACCGGCGCGCTCGGGTTCGTGCCGCCCACCCCGCTGATCGACCCCGAGACCATGCGGGCCACCCTGCACGACGTGCTCGCCGACTGGGACCTGGAGAGCACCTGGGGCTGGGACTATCCGATGCTCGCCATGTGCGCGGCCAGGCTCGGCGAGCCTGACACCGCCGTGGACGCGCTGCTGATGGACGTCCCGAAGAACACCTACCTGGCCAGCGGCCACAACCACCAGTGGCCCGGCCTGCTGCCCCTCTATCTGCCGGGCAACGGCGGCCTGCTGGCCGCCGTCGCCCACATGGCGGCGGAGGAGTGCTTCCCCGAAGGCTGGCTGGTTCAGGCGGAAGGGGTGGTCGCGATGCCGTGATCGGGGCCGGCGAGCAGGGCGACCGTGTAGTGGTAGAGGTCGTCGGCCGACGACGTCAGCGTGGCGACGCGGCCATCACGTACCTCCGAGGCGATGAACTCGGTGGTCCCGTAGACAACCAGGCGGGGTACCGCGGCACGCAGCGGCGGCAGCGAGGGATCCTCCAGCCTGGCCCGAGCGGCCAGGGCCCCGAGCATGTCGAGGAAGGGCCGATAGGCGGCTTCACGATGCTCGACGGCCCGATCGCCCGCCCTCGGCAACTCCACGAAGTACGCCTGCGCGTACTCCGGGCGCTCCTGCCACCACCGCAGGTAGGCGGCCATTCCCAGCCAGAGCGCCTCGCTCCAGCGGTCGCCCGCCCCCGACGCGGCCGTGTAGATCGAGTCGATCATCTCAGGCAGGTCGCGCTCGCATCCGGCGAGGAAGCACGCCTCCTTGTCGGCGAACTGGGCGTAGAAGGCGTTGCGCGAGACCCGCGCGGCGGCGATCACGTCCGGCACGCTCGTGGCGGCGTATCCACGCCTCGCGACGAGCCTCAGCATGGCCTCCACGAGGCGCTCTCGCTGGGAGTTGCGCACCGTGTCGGGGGAGAGTCCGTGTCGCCCCCTGGGGAGTGGCCGGGCCGCTGGAACTTCCTTCTGTTCACGTCTTGACATCGCTCACCGATCGTACTTCCCTCTCTTAGGAGACGTTCACGTCTCCAAATAGCCTACGAGGTGACCATGGAGAACTTCACCCGCCGCCAGGTGTTACGGGCAGGGGCGCTCGGCCTCATGTCGGCCGGATTCCTGTCGTGGACCACCGCGGCCAACGCCGCCTCCACCATCGAGACGATCTACAAGGCAACGGGTCCGTGGCCGGTCGCCACCGGCACCTCGGGCGGCCACCGGCTCTACTACCCTTCGACCCTGGGCTCGGGCGGCGTCACCCACCCGATCGTCACATGGGGCAACGGCTCGTGGGCCACCCCCGACAACTATCCGGGACTGCTCAACCACCTCGCCTCGTGGGGCTTCGCGGTGGTCGCCTCCACCGACACGACCACGGGCACCGGCGCCGAGATCCTCGCCGCCGCCCAGCACCTCATCAGCCTCAACACCGACCCCGCCAGCGTCTTCCACGGCAAGCTGAACACCGCCCAGGTCGCCGCCGTCGGCCACTCCCAGGGCGCGGGCGGCTCCATCAACGCGGCCAACGACTCCGCCGGGCTGATCAAGACCGTCGTGCCGATCGCCGTGCCCGCGCAGTGGATGGCCAGCCCAGGAGACGAGTTCTCCGTCGCCGACCTGACCTGCCCGGTGCTCTTCCTCAGCGGAGCGGACGACTGGCTGATCTCCTCGGCCGCGACCGTGCAGGGCTACTACGACCAGGCCACCGCCGGAGCGGGCAGGGCGCTGCTCAAAGGTGCGGGGCACAACGACATCCAGAACACCGGTGGGGGCTTCCTCGGCTATGTGACCGCCTGGCTGAGGTACCGCCTGCAGGCCGACACCCAGGCCCGCGGGGCGTTCGCCGGCAGCACTGCCGAGCTGCCCACCAACACGGCCTGGCAGAACCAGGCCCTCAAGAACCTCACCTAGGAGAACCACCATGGCGGATCTGACGCGGCGTGGGTTACTCGCCGCCGGCGCGCTCACCCTGCTCGCCGGATGCGGCAAGGACCAGACCCGGCAGCAGACCGCGGACGGCAGGCCGCAGGGCACGGTCAACGTCTGGCTCCACGGCTCGCAGGACACCGGCCCGCAGTTCCAGCAGCTCGTGCACCGCTACATGGCCGACTTCCAGGTCGACGTGCGGCTGCTCTACCTGCCCGTGGGCCAGCTCGACGCCAAACTGCTGACCGCTTTCAGCGGCGGCGCCCCGCCCGACGTCTTCAAGATCGGCCACTGGAGCTTCCCCGCGCACGCCAAGAAGAAGCGGCTCGCGCCCGTCGACACCAAGGCGCTCTCGCTGCAGAACTACGAGCCGGGCACGACCACCCCGCTCACCTACCAGGGCGTGCCGTACGGCGTGCCCATCGACTTCAACCCCTGCATGCTCTACTACCGCAAGGACCGGTTCAAGGAGGCCGGACTCGACCCCGACAAGCCGCCGGCGACCTGGGAGGAGGTCGCCGAGTACAGCGCGAAACTCACCTCCGAGGATCGCAGGCGGGTCGGCATGCAGTGGCTCTACGGCGACCCGCAGTGGGCCCTCATGACGCTGACCGCCCTTGTCCAGGGCAAGGGCGGCGAGCTCGTCGCAGCGGGCGGCGCGAAGGCGTCGCTGGCCACCGAGCAGGGCCTCAACGCCCTGACGTACATGTCGGGGATCGGCAACCCCAAGCTCTCCAACCCGCTGGGCGCGCTCGGCCTGTTCTACTCCGGCGAGGCCGCCATGGTCGTCAGCGGCGCCTTCCTCGGCCCCGCCCTGGAGAAGCTGGGCAAGGCCAAGCTCACCTTCGGCAAGCAGTACGGCGTCGCGCCCATGCCCACCTGGGCCGGCGGCCCGCCCGTTGTTCCCGCCTACACCTGGGGCTGGGGCGTGGCCAAGGACTCGCCCAACCAGTTCACCGCCTGGCACCTCGTCAACTACCTGCAGGGCGCCCCGTCAGTGGCCGCCAACCTCGACAACGGCATCATCATCCCGACAAAGGGCTGGCGCGACGCAGGGCCGCGCGGCAAGTCCGAGATCATGAAGATCGTCGCCGACAGTCTCCCGCACGTCGACTTCGGCCCGATCATCCCCGGCACCCTCGAACTGGCCAAGGCCGCGGCCGGCGCCGTCGACTCCGTCGCCCACGGCAAGTCGACCCCCGCCCAGGCCGCGGCGACCTTCGACTCCACCGTGCGACTGGCCCTGTGAGCGTGCTCGGCAGCGTCAGAGCCCGGCCCCAGGCCACGGCGGGCGTGGCGCTGACCCTCCCGGTGGCCGTCTTCTTCGTCGTGTTCTGGCTCGTCCCGTTCCTGGCCACCATCTATCTCAGCTTCACCGACTACGAGATGGCAGGGACGCCCAACTGGATCGGCCTCGCCAACTACGAGCGCATGTTCGCCGACCCCGGCTTCCTCAACTCAGCGTGGATCACCGTCGTCTACACGGTCTGCACGGTCGTCCCGACGATCGTGCTGGCGCTGCTGGTGGCCGTGCCGCTGAGCAAGCCGGGACGGCTCAACCGCGGGCTCAGAGCGCTCGTCATGATTCCGGCCGTGATGCCGCTCGTCGCCACGTCCATGGTCTGGGTGATCATCTACTCCGACCGCGGCCTGGCCAACACCCTTCTCGGCCTGGTCGGGATCGATCCGCAGTCCTGGCTGACCAGCTCCGACCTGGCCATCTGGGCCTTGGTCGTGATGGTCGTCTGGAAGAGCATGGGGCTGTTCGTGATCATCCTGACCGCCGGGCTGCAGGCGCTGCCCGGCGAGGTGTACGAGGCCGCCGCCATCGACGGCTCAGGGGCGGTGACCACGTTCACCCGGATCACGCTCCCGTTGCTGCGCAGGACCCTGCTGTTCGTCCTGGTCATCTCGGTGGCCGGAGCGATGCAGGCGTTCGTGCCCGCCTTCCTGCTCACCGGCGGCGGGCCCGCCGACGCCACCCAGGTCCTGCCGTACTACATCTGGGCCAACGCCTTCCCTTACGAGCACATGGGCTACGCCGCCGCGATGGGCATGGTGCTGCTCGTCGCCATGGTGATCGTCTCGGCGCTGCAGTTCGGGTTCCTGAAGGGAGGCGACGAATGAGAGCGGGAAGCATCCTGCGCACCGTCTGGCTGATCGTCGCGGTCGGATTCATGCTGCTGCCGGTCTACGCCATGCTCGTCGTCGCCTCAGCGCCCGACGACACCGACCTGCGCGGGCTGGTCTTCAACGGCTTCCACTTGCCCGAGAACATCAGGCTGCTGTTCGGCGAGGGCAACCTGCCCACCTACCTCCGCAACAGCCTCATCCTGTGCGTCGGTACCGGCGTCCTGGACGTGATCTTCTCGGCCGCCGCCGGATACGCGATGGCCCAGCTGTCCTTCCCCGGCCGCCGCGTCCTGTTCGCGCTGGTGATCGGCACACTCGCGCTCACCCCGATGGTCCTGGTCATCCCCGTCTTCCTCATCGTGAAGGGGCTCGGCTGGGTCAACACCTTCCAGGGCATGATGGTGCCCGGCATGATCAGCGCGTTCGGCGTCTTCCTGGTGCGGCAGTTCGCCTTGGGCATCCCGAAGGAGCTGCTGCTGGCCGCGCGGGTCGACGGCGCGGGGGAGTCCCGCATCTTCGCGCGCATCGCCGTGCCGCTGCTCAAGCCCGCGCTCGTCACCCTGTTCCTCGTGCATTTCCTGGCACAGTGGGACAACCTGCTGTGGCCGCTGATCGTGGCCAACGAGCAGGAGCTGTGGCCGTTGCCGGTAGGGCTGGCCAACTTCCAGAGCGAGGTCGGCTTCAACTATCACCTGACCACCACCGCGGCCCTGGTCACCGCCGTGCCACCGTTCATCCTGATGGTGGCGCTGCAGCGCTACTACGTGGCGGGGCTCACCTTCGGAGGGCTGAAACGATGATCCCCGACACCGCGCGGATGATGGAGTGGATCGAGACGGTCACCTCGCGGGGCATCAGGCGTCCCGGCTATCCGGCCGACGACTGGACCGCCGCGTGGGCCGCCGAGCGCTTCACCGAGTTCGGGCTCCACGACGTACGGCTGGCGCCGGTCGAGCTGCCCGTCTGGCGGCCGCTGACGGCGGCCCTGGTAGTGCGCCTGGATGCCGACCCGTCGAGAGTTGTGCGGGTGGCGGCGTCCGCCCTGCCGTACACCACGCCGAAGGCGATCGTGAGCGCGCCGGTCAGCCGCGAGGTCGTGCCGGGTGCGATCGTCGTGCCCGAGTACACCTTCACCGAGCTGCCGCAGTCCTACCTCAGGGACCTGGCGACGGCCGTGCACGACCCCGAGGGCGTCTTCGACGAGCTGGTCCAGACGCTGCCGTTCCAGCTCGACTACCTCGACGTCATCCAGGGCGTCATGGACGGCGGTGCCGCCGCCTTCGCGGGGGCGCTGACCGGGGTTCCGTGGGAGACACGCGACTACTACGTGCCCTACGACGCCGTGCACCGAGACCTCCCGGCCGTCTGGCTGTCGGGCGGCGACTCGCGGCGGGTGCTCGACCTGGTCGACGAGGGCCCCTGCACGGGAACGCTCACCGTCGAGTCGGAGACGGGCCCGGCCGTCTCGCACAACGTGATCGGCACGCTCCCCGGCCGCTCCAGCCAGTGGGTGATCATCGGCTCGCACCACGACGCGCCCTGGGCCTCGGCCGTCGAGGACGCCTCGGGGATCGCGCTGGTGCTGGCCGCCGCCCAGTACTGGGCGAGCGTGCCCGAGCGGGACCGGCCGCACAACCTGCTCTTCCTGCTGACCGCAGGTCACATGGCGCACGCAGCGGGCACCCGGGCCTTCATCGAGGAGAACCGCGCCCTGCTCGGCGACGTCGTCCTCCAGCTCCACCTGGAGCACGCAGCCCGGCGGTGCGTGGTCGTGGACGGCGAACTGGTGCCCACCGAGGATCCGGAACCCGGCTGGTGGTTCACCACACCTGGTCTTGCGAGCCTCGTAACGGAGGCTCTCGTCGCCGAGGACCTGAGGCGCTCGTTCGTGCTGCCGCCTGACGTGTTCTCCCCGATGCCGCCCACCGACGGGGCCTTCTTCCACCCGGAGGGGGTGCCGCTCGTGCACTTCCTGTCGGCTCCCATGTACCTGTTCGACTCGGCCGACACCCTCGACAAGGTGCACTCGGACAGCCTCGTACCGCTCACCAGGGCGGCGATCCGGATCGTCGAAGGGACAGCCGGATGGTGACCGTGCGAACCACTGCCGGGCTGGTCGAGGGCAAGGTCGAGGAGGGCGTGCTCGCCTTTCTCGGCGTGCCGTACGCCGCCGCGCCCTTCGGCGAGCACCGCTTCCGCGAGCCTGTCCCGCCGCCGGCGTGGGACGGCGTACGGCCCGCCGTCACGCACGGTCCTGCGGCCCCGCAGGCGACAGGCGAGGACATCGGCCTGTACGCGCCCGACGTTTTCGCGGTCGGCGAGGACTGCCTCAACCTCGACGTGCGCACCCCCTCGACCGGCGAGACCCGGCTGCCCGTGCTGGTCTGGATCCACGGCGGCGGGTTCTCCATCGGCGGCAACGGTGCGGCCTGGCACCAGGGCACCCGCTTCGCCCGCGACGGCGTGGTCTGCGTGGCGGCCAACTACCGGCTCGGCTTCGAGGGCTTCCTGGCCCTGGAGGACGCCCCGCTCAACCGGGGCGTGCTCGACTGGCTGGCCGCGCTGGAATGGGTACGCGACAACATCGCGGCCTTCGGCGGCGACCCCGGCAACGTGACGATCGCCGGGCAGTCGGCGGGCGGCGCCGCCGTGGCCACTCTGCTGACGATGCCCCGCGCCCGAGGGCTGTTCCGGCGCGCGATCGTGATGAGCGGCTCGGCCACCCTGGTCGCCACCGAGCAGCAGGCGCGTGACTACGCCAAGGCGCTCGCCGCCCGGCTGGAGATCGAGCCGACCAGGTCCGCCTTCGCCCGGCTGTCCCCTGCGGAACTCGTGGCCGAGCAGCCGCCGCCGCTGACCGGCGACTCGGGCGGGCTGAACGAGTCGGTGCCGATCAAGCCGGTCGTCGACGGCGACCTGATCCCTTCGATCCCGCTCGCCGCCTTGCGTGGGGACGTTCCGCTGCTGGTCGGGTGCACCTCGCAGGAGGCCGACGTATTCGTCCGCCGTCTGGCCGCCGACGTGGACGAGGCCTCCGCGCAGGCGTTGCTCGATCATCTGGGCGTCCGGGTCGACGAGCCCGGTCTCACGCCCGCCGAGCGCATCGGACGCGCCTACACCGAGCACCTGTTCACCCGCGAGACGCGCTGGATCCGCGAGGCCAGGCCCGCCCACGCCTACGAGTTCCGGTGGGAGTCGCCCGTCGAGAGCCCGGTCGGCGGCGGACGCGTGGGCGCGGTGCACAACCTCGACCTGCCCTTCGTCTTCGACGTGCTCGACGCGCCCGGCGTCGAACGCACCGCAGGGCCAGGCGCGCCGCAGGCCGTGGCCGACGCGATGCACGCCGCCTGGGTGCGCTTCGCCCGCACCGGCGATCCCGGCTGGCCACTCGGGCACACCATGATCTTCGATGGAGGTTTGTGACATGTGGTCCTACTCGAGCGCGGTGGCGCCGACCCCGCTGCTCGGCGAGACCATCGGCGACAACTTCGAGCGGACCGTGCGGCGCTTCGGCGACCGCGAGGCACTCGTCGACGTGCCCTCCGGTCGTCGCTGGACCTACGCCGAGCTCGACGCTGAGGTGAACCGGCTGGCCCTCGCTCTCCTCGCCTCCGGCATCGCCAAGGGCGACCGGATCGGTATCTGGGCGCCCAACTGCGCCGAATGGATGATCGTCCAGTACGCCACCGCGAAGATCGGCGCGATCCTGGTCAACGTCAACCCCGCCTACCGCGGCCACGAGCTCGACTACGTCGTCAGGCAGTCGGGCCTGCGCCTGCTCATCAGCGCGCTCACGCACAAGGGCAGTGACTACCGCGCGATGGTCGAGGAGATCGGGTTCGCCGACGTCGTCTACCTCGGCGACCCCGGCTGGGACCGGCTGCTGGCGCTGACCGCCCCCGAGGAGCGGCTGCGCGAGCGCATGGCGTCGCTGAGCGCCGACGACGCGATCAACATCCAGTACACCTCGGGCACCACCGGCTTCCCCAAGGGCGCCACGCTGTCGCACCACAACATCCTCAACAACGGCTTCTTCGTCGGCGAGCTCATCCACTACACCGAGGCCGACCGGGTCTGCCTGCCGGTGCCCTTCTACCACTGCTTCGGCATGGTGATGGGCAACCTGGGCGCCACCTCGCACGGGGCGTGCGTGGTCATCCCCGCGCCCGGCTTCGACCCTGAGGCGACGCTGCGGGCCGTCCAGCAGGAACGATGCACCTCTCTGTACGGCGTGCCGACCATGTTCATCGCCGAGCTCACCCTCGCAGGGCAGTACGACCTGTCCAGCCTGCGCACCGGCATCATGGCGGGCTCGCCCTGCCCTGTCGAGGTGATGAAGCGCGTCGTCACCGAGATGAACATGGCCGAGGTCGCTATCTGCTACGGCATGACCGAGACCTCGCCCGTCTCCACCATGACCAGGTCCGACGACAGCCTGGAGCGCCGCACCGAGACCGTCGGACAGGTGATGCCGCACGTCGAAGTCAAGATCACGCACCCGGAGACCGGGCAGACCGTGCCGCGCGGCGAGCCCGGCGAGCTTTGCACACGCGGCTACTCGGTGATGCTCGGCTACTGGAACGATCCGGAGCGCACGGCCGAGGCCATCGACGACGCCCGCTGGATGCACACCGGCGATCTGGCCACCATGGACGCCGACGGATACGTCAACGTGGTCGGCCGGATCAAGGACATGGTCATCAGGGGCGGCGAGAACATCTACCCGCGCGAGATCGAGGAGTTCCTCTACCGCCACCCGGACATCGCCGACGTGCAGGTCATCGGCGTGCCCGACGAGAAGTACGGCGAGGAGCTCATGGCCTGGGTCGTCATCCGCCAGGGCGGCACACCCCTGACCGCCGAGGCCGTCAGGGAGTTCTGCGCCGGCAAGCTCGCCCACTACAAGATCCCGCGCCACGTCCACGTCGTCGACGGGTTCCCGATGACGGTCACCGGCAAGATCCGCAAGGTCGAGATGCGCGAGGAGGGCGTACATCTGCTCGGGCTCGACCAGTGAGCTGGTTGTGAGGCTGGAACATCCTGGATCTCACTCCGGGAGGTGCCTGGAGACGGAGAGCGGGCCTTCGAGGAAAAGTTCAGCTCGCCGAACCCGCGATGAGACGGCTCAACTGCAGATCGAGTACCGCGATGGCCTCACTGGGGCTGATCTCGCCCAGCATGCGCGCGTCGGCGAGTGCTCCTGCCACGCCGAGCAGGATGCGCGCCTCCGCCTCGGCGGCGACAGCTGAACCGCAAGCCTCGGTGACAAGTCGCGCGACAGCGGCGGTCGCAGCGGACGACCCCTCTCGGTAGAGCTGGTGAATCTGGGGGTCCGCAGCGGCGGAAGCGAGAAATGCGTGGCCTGCCAGGATCTGTTCAGTGCCGAGATTCACCAGTGCCAGAAGGACCTGACGCAGCGCCGCACGTGGTGGCTCATCCGGGTGTACGGCTGCCGCGACGGCGCTCTCGATGTCGCGCCGTTGCATGGTCGCGGCGAGCTGCAACAGCGCTTCCTTGGTGGGGAAGTAGTACTGGACCAGCCCTTTGGAGATCGCGGCTTCCGTCGCGACGCGTCCGATGGTCACCGATGCCAGGCCCTCACGCACGCACAGCCGAAGCGCGGCCCTGGCGATCTCTTCACGACGCGCATCGTGATCCACGTGCTTCGGCATCGTCCCTCCTGCGGAGCCTTTACAATACGATCGTATAGGAGGTTGCCATGGACACCATCACACCGAACATCGGGGCGGCATTCAAGGCAGGACGGCTCGGCCACTTCCGCGACGCCGCCGCCTACACCAGATATCGGCAGGCTTACGACCGCGCGATGGCAGGCCTGCCCGCGCCGAGCGCGACGCTGAATGTGTCGACCGACTTCGGCACCGTTCGCGTCTACCGGTTCGGGCCCGCCGACGGGGTGCCGCTGTTGCTTCTGCCCGGTCGCGCAGCGGCTGCGCCCATGTGGGAAGCCAACCTGGCCGGCCTGGCGAAAAGCCGCCCGGTGTACGCGATAGACCTCATCGGAGAGGCAGGCCTGTCGGTGCAGACCTGCCAGTTGACCTCCTCCGAAGACCAGGCGGCCTGGCTCGCGTCGCTGATCGACGGCCTGCCCGAACAGGCGCTTCACGTGCTGGGTCTGTCGATCGGCGGCTGGTCCGCGCTCAATCTCGCCGTTCACCGGCCGGCCGGAGTTCGCTCGCTCGTCCTGCTCGAACCGGCCGCTACCTTCGGTGGGATCACCTGGAAGGTCGTCGTCGTCTCTCTGGGGTCGGTGCTCCCCATGCCCAAGGCCGTCCGGCGGCGCCTGTTGAGCTGGATCTCCGCTGGCGCCGACGCCTCCGAAGACGACCCTGTCGCCGCGCTGATCGCCTCCGGCATGCGCGACTTCACCACCAGCCTTCCCCGGCCCACCTACCCCACCGACGAGCAGATCGCCGGGATCGATCTGCCCACCCTGGTGATCCTCGGTGGCCGCAGCATCATCCACGCTCCCTCCAAGGCCGCGGCACGGGCACGCCGCCTGCTCCGGCACGGCATCGTCGAACTCTGGCCGGAGGCATCGCACGCCATCAACGGCGAATTCCCCGAGCGCATCGAAACCACTGTCAACGCCTTCCTGGCCAAGGTCGAGGCGACCTAGAGCGCCGCATCAGGCCACGTTCGCCCTGTTGACGATCCTGCGTAGGCGGGGGTTGTCGGTGTTGCGGTTCCGCCAGGCATCGGCACGAGGGTGAGGTTCGCTCCCGAGGACCGAGCCTTCCTCGCTGTGCTCTTGGCATCTCTGCCTCGTGAGGTCCTACGTCGACTGCAGTTCCTCGTCCGCCCGGACACCATCCTGCGCTGGCACCGGGATCTGTTGAAGCAGCGTCACGCTCGCACCTGGCATTTCATCGAGGCCGTCACCCTCAACGGGCAGCGGCAATACATTCTGGCTGTGATCGAGCACACCCCCGGGCGGGTCTGTGTGCTGGGCGTCATGTCGAGCTCTGTGACCCGCATGGCGTAGTCCACCCAGTCGGTGCCGGGAGTGGTGGTGACGGCAGGGGTGTACTCGGTGCCGTTGATCTGGACCTTGGTCAGATCGCTGGTCTGGCCGGACAGCTTGCTGCCATCGAATACCCGAGGGCCTGCTCGGGCCATGGACGTCCGGCGAGCAAAATGCAACAGCCCCCGAGCGATAGTCCATGGAATCTCAACCCGTGGCACGGGACGGTTACGGAACTCTCTGAGGGATCGAAAGGATGATCGACTATGCGCAAGGCGTCGCTCGCTCTTGGCCTTACCGGCGTGCTCCTGAGCGGAGCGCTGGCCGGCTGCGGCGACAGCGAGAGGCAGGAACCGGCCCAGCAGCCCGCGGCGAAGGGTCCGGTGACCGTCGAGTGGTGGGGGTGGGCGCCCGGCTATGACAAGGCCGCGGCGGCTTGGAATTCCGGCCACCCGAACATCCAGATCAAGTTCACGCAGGTGGAGCCCGGAGGCAAGGGCGGCTACCAGAAGATGCTGAGCGCGGTGAAGGCCGGCAACGCCCCCTGCCTGGCCCAGGTCGGCGCGGAGACGCTCGCCAGTTTCCTGGTCGAGGGTGCGCTCGAGGACATCACTCCGTACGCCAAGGAGTCGGCCGCGAAGTTCCAGCCGTGGGCGCTCAACTCCGTGACCTTCGGCGGCCGCCAGGTCGGCATTCCAGTGGACTCCGGACCCATGGGCCTGTTCTACCGCAAGGACGTCTTCGAGAAGCACAAGATCGCCGTTCCGACCACATGGGAGGAGTTCGCGGCAGCCGCTCAGAAGCTGCACGACGCCGACCCGAAGGCCTACATCACCTCCTTCAACCCCGACGACATGTACGGGTTCAGCGGCCTGGCCTGGCAGGCTGGCGCGTCCTGGTTCTCCACCAGCGGCGATTCCTGGAAGGTGTCGATCACCGACGAGGCGACCACCAAGGTGGCGAACTACTGGCAGGGCCTGCTGGACAAGAAACTGGTCGATGTGAAGTCGGCCTGGTCCGACCCGTGGTTCAAGGCGATGAGCGACGGCGAGGTCGCCTCCCTGGTCGGCGCGGTCTGGATGACCAAGGTGCTGGAAGATTCGGTGCCCAAGACCAAGGGCAAGTGGGCGGTGGCGCCGATGCCTGACTGGGTGGCCGGCCAGACCGCTACCGGCAACGTCGGTGGGTCCCCCAACGCGGTCTTGAAGGGCTGCAAGAACCCGAAGGAAGCGGTCGAGTTTGCGACCTGGATGTCGACCGATCGGGGCGCCTTCGACGACTTGGTCGTCAACGGCGGCCTGTTCCCGACGACCGCCGACGGCGCCTCGCTGCCGTCGATCGCCAAGGGGCGTCCGTTCTATGGCGACCAGCCGGTCTTCCAGACTTTCGCCAAGGCGGCCACGACGGTTTCTCCGACGTTCGCCTGGGGTCCGACCACTCCCGCGGTCAACGACGCCTTCAACACCGAAGTCGGCAAGGTCGTCACCAAGGGCGGCACCCTGCTGGACGCGCTGAAGGCGGTCCAGGCCAAGGCCGTGGCCTCCATCAAGGACAAGGGCCTCAGCGTCACCGAGTAGGAAGGCAGCTTGATGGCAGTCACCTCCGTAGCCCGGAATGCGCGAACCAGTGGGGTGCGGTCTCGCGCCCGGTCGCGATGGAACTCACCGGGCCGGGCAGCAGCGCCCCTGCTCATCCCGTTCTGTGTGCTCTTTATCGTTTTCTTTCTCGCTCCGGTCGGCTATGCGATCAACGAGAGCCTGCACGCGGTCAAACGGTCCGGGCTCGGGTTCGGCTCACCCGAACGGGTCTTCGCCGGTCTCGGCAACTACACCAAGGTCTTCCAGGATGGAACGTTCCTGACAGGGGTCGGCAGACTCCTGCTCTTCGGCATGGTCCAGGTCCCGATCATGCTCGGGCTCGCGCTCGCCCTGGCGCTGCTCCTGGACGGGAAAGCGGCCCGGTTCAAGAGGTTCTTCCGGGTGGTCTACTTCCTGCCGTACGCGGTGCCCGGGGTGATCGCCGCGATCGTCTGGGCGTTCCTCTACAACCCCGAGGTCATCGGCATCGACCTGCTCGGCGACGGCACCGTGCTCTGGTCCATGGGGAACATCGTCACCTGGACCTGGACCGGCTTCAACATGCTCGTCATCTACTCGGCGCTCAAGGCGATCCCCTCGGAACTCTACGAGGCGGCGGCGCTCGACGGCGCGTCCCCTTGGAAGATCGCCTGGTCCATCAAGATCCCTATGGTCCGGCCGTCGCTCGTGCTCACCGGCGTGTTCTCGATCATCGGAACGCTTCAGCTGTTCAACGAGCCGATGATCCTCAGCGATGTCACCCCGGCGGTGTCAAAGGACTTCACCCCGCTGATGT
This sequence comes from Nonomuraea sp. NPDC050536, assembly GCF_044457685.1. Lineage (NCBI taxonomy): Bacteria > Bacillati > Actinomycetota > Actinomycetes > Streptosporangiales > Streptosporangiaceae > Nonomuraea > Nonomuraea sp. NPDC050536. Next base: position 81,993 of record NZ_JBITHD010000008.1, on the reverse strand, counting down.
GGTCGCTACAGGTCGCGCTCGACCACAACGACTACGGGCTCGGCTCGGCGATCTCGATCGTGCTCGCGCTGGTCGCCGGCGGGCTGTCCCTGCTGTTCCTACGCCTTTCCGCGTGGCTCACCGCCCGAGGAGCACGCCCGTGACCCGCGCCCGCATTCTTGTCACCTCGTTCCTGTTCGTGGTGGCCGCCTACATGTTGCTGCCGATCTGGTGGCTGGTGGTGTCGGCGAGCAAGTCCAGCGCCGACCTGTTCAGCACCAACCCGCTCTGGTTCAGTGGGCTGAACCTGGGCGACAACCTCGCCCGGGTGATGTCACAGGACGGCGGGCTGTTCCCGCGCTGGATGCTCAACACCCTGCTGTACGCGGGCGGCGGCGCTTTCGGGGCGATGCTGCTGGCCGCCATGGCTGGATACGCGCTGGCCAAGTACCCCTTCCGGGGCCGGAACCTGCTGTTCGGGGTGATCATGGCCGCGGTACTGCTGCCACTCCCGCTGCTGACCATCCCGATCTACCTGCTTGAGAGCAGGACAGGCCTGATCAACACGGCTTGGGGAATGCTGCTGCCGAGCATGGTCAGCCCGTTCGGTGTCTATCTCGCGCGCGCATACGCCCAGGTCGCCGTCCCGGACGAACTGCTGGACGCCGGCCGGGTGGACGGCGCGGGCGAGACTCGGCTCTTCTTCACCGTCGGGCTGCGACTCATGGCCCCCGCGATGGTGACCCTGTTCCTGTTCCAGTTCGTCGCGATCTGGAATAACTTCTTCCTGCCGATGATGCTGCTGAACGACCAGGAGCTGTGGCCCCTCACGCTCGGACTGGTGAGGTGGCACGGCATCAGGACCGGGTTCCTGCGCGACGCGGTCGTCACGGGAGCATTGTTGTCCCTCATCCCCGTCGTGCTGGCGTTCCTGTCGTTGCAGCGGTTCTGGAAGGCAGACCTGGCGGCAGGCAGCATCAAGTGACCATCAGTGAGTCCGTGACTGATGCTCCCGGAACGTTCTTGGCGATGTACCGACCCGGCGTGTGAACAGCCGGGTGAAGTAGGCCGGATCGTCGTAGCCGACGCGCCGGGCCACCGCGGCCACCGGCAGGTCGGTCGTCGCCAGCAGTTCCTTGGCGAGGTTCAGCCGGATCGTCAGCACGTAATCCTTGGGGCTGCAACCCGCACTGCGCTTGACCAACTCGCGCAGCTCGGTAAGGCTCATCCCGAGCCGTTTGGCGTGCTCGAGCATGGGCCACGGCTGGCACGCGTCACGGGACAGCGCTTCAAGGACCGGGCCGCTGTCCCGGCTGACGACTTGGCCGCGCTGGAGCACGACCAGCAGTTCGTGCACGCCGGCCGCCGCCGCCACCTCCGCGTGCGGTTCTGGCCGGCCGAGTGCTGTGATCATCTTGCGAATGACCACCCGGGCCGGCTCGGCCGAGGTGAGCGGCACAACGGGCTCGTCCGGGTTGAGGAAGCCCAGCTCGATGTAGGGGGCCACAGACGGTCCCGTGAAGTCGGCGAAGCATTCCGACCAGCCCGGCTCGTAGGGTCCGTAATGGTGTTCCACGCCCGGTGACAGCCAGAGCAGGCACGGGGCAACGACGTCCACCGGTGGTCGTCCCCCGGAGGAGAACCAGCCCGCACCTGATACCACGATCACCGCGACATAATGGTCCAGCGTGCGGGGACCGACCGTGGGGAGCCGCCCATTCTGCATCCCTACCGCCAGGCAGGCGAGACCAAGCCGGTGGTGGACGGAGGTGGGGGTGAGGTAGCGCCACCAGTGATCCCAGTGCTCCTGACCTTTCACCCAGTCGACAGGTCCAACAGGATGCCGTGAAGAATCCATGGGTCCCCTTCCCGCAAATAGCAGCAGGTTAGCCCCATCGCCGTGAACGGTGCGGCCTCCACGAAACCTGGGGCGGTTCACGAGCACGCACGCCGCTTGAGCTGCCTGGACGGGCGGGCTGGCGCGGGTCGAGCGGGTCGCCAAGGAGGTGGCCGCTTCGGTCAAGACCGTCGACACGCTGGTGAACAACGCCGGGGTGATGCTGCCCGACCGCCGTACGAGCGACGAGGGGTTCGAGCTCAACTTCGCCGTGCACCACCTCGCGCCCTGGTCGGTCACCGGGGCGCTGCTGCCGCTGCTCAGGCGCGGCGACGGGCGGGTGGTCAACGTCAACTCCGAGGGGCACAGGGCGCCCTTGCGCGGCGGCGGGCCGGTACGCGTCGACTTCGGCGACCTGCAAAGCGAGCGTGGCTACGACCCCTTCATGGCCTACAGCCGGACCAAGCTGGCCAACCTGATGTTCGGTTACGAGCTGCACCGCCGCCATCCCGAGCTGACGGTCGTCGCGCTGCATCCGGGCATGGTCCGCACCAACCTCGGGCGGGAGTTCCCCCGCGTGCAGGTGGCACTCATGGGCGCGTTGTCGGCCTCCGCCGAGCACGGGGCGGCCCCGGTGGCGGCGCTGGCGGCCGAGAAGGACGTGCGGAACGGCGGCTACTACAACCGGTTCACGCCGATCTCCTCGTCACCGGAGTCGTACGACACGGCCGTGGCCGGGCGGCTGTGGGAGGTCACAGAAGGACTGCGCGGCCGGTTCGGGAGCTGACCGAGGACCGGTCCGCGGCGCCCGAGCTGCGAGGCCCGCAGTGCCTCCGGCACCCACGGGCGGACCGAGTTCCTGCCCGGAGTCATCCGAGCCGGCGGCTCGACGCCCTTCCGAACGCCTCATCGTTGAGCGGCACGAGCGGCGGCACTTCGCATCGGCTGCTCACATCGAGCGTCGTGCGCTTGTTCGCCGCCTCCAGCAAGCTGTGCGAGCAGTCGAGGACGTGGTACGCCAGCTCAGCGGAGGCACGGTGGGATCGGCCTTCACCGATCGCCTCGGCCATTTCGGCCAGACCGTATCCTCGGCTCGACCCGACGAACCCGGCGGACGGCGCGAGCACCCGCCAGGCGCTGTCCCCGGGGTTCCGCACCTTGCAGTCGCCGTCGAAGAGGTTCGGGTCCGGGACGACGAGGGATCCCGCGGTGCCGTGGACCTCGATGCTCGACGCCTGCGTGGCCAGCACGTCGAAGCTCATGATCAACGTCGTCAACGCCCCGCTCTCGTGTTCGAGGATGCCGGTGATGTGCGTGTCGACGCTTGTTGTGAACGTCGTTCCCGCGCGCGTACCGCTGGCGATCGTCCGGAGGGGACGCGGCCGGCTGCCGGCGCCCATGACGGACTTCACCGGACCGAGCAGGTGGATGAGGGCGGACAGATAGTACGGACCCATGTCGAGCAGGGGCCCGCCGCCGGGCAGGTAGTAGAACTCGGGGTTGGGGTGCCATGTCTCGTGGCCGAAGACCCCCATGACCGCTGTTGCCGAGGTCGGCCTACCGATCACACCGTCCTCGACGGCCTTGCGGGCGGTCTGGATGCCGGTTCCGAGAACGGTGTCCGGCGCGCCCCCGACACGCAGCCCGGCCCGCTTCCCCGCCTCGACGACTGCCGCGGCGTCGGCCGTGCTGGTGGCGAGCGGCTTCTCCCCGTACACATGCTTGCCGGCGGCGATCGCCGCCAGCGCGACCTCGGCGTGGGCTGCGGGCGGCGTCAGGTTCAGAACGACGTCGACGTCGCCGGCGGCCAGCAGTTCGTCCAGCGTGGTCGATCTGGATCCGGGCGCCATCGCCGCCGCGTCCCTGGCGCGTTGCCGGTCGGCGTCGCACACCGCGACAATCCGCAGGTTGCTGACAGCGCCGAGCGTGCGCAGGTACTGGCTGCTGATGTTCCCGGCGCCGACCAGGCCTACGTTCAACGGCTCGCCCACAGCAAACCCCTTTCGATGATGGTGCGGATGTGGGGCATCTCGAGGGTGGGAAGGTGGTGGCCGGGGGTGCAGACGAAGATCCGGCCTGTTCCCCATCTGCGGGTCCAGACGGCGGGGAAGGTGATCGGCGCACTCCACGGGTCGCCGTCGCGAACCGGCACTGTCGTCGTGGCCAGAACCTCGTTGCAGGGGTCGCACAGCACCCAGTACTGCTCGTCCTCGACGGTGATCGTCGTGGGCAGGTCCCTGACGATATCGTGGTCGCCTCGGGCGGCCACCACGTCGATGGCGTACTCGTGGATGCCCCCGGGATGAGCCGCGAACTGGGCACCCACGAGTTGGAGATAGTCCGCCGACTGGCGGAAGGAGTCGACCACGCCACCATGCCATCCGGCCAGTCCGACACCGGACTCGACCGCGGTGCGCAGCCCCTTCACCTGATCCTGGTCGAGCGAGCCCATCGTCCAGCACTGAAGGATCACGTCGGTCTGCGACATGAGCGCGGTGTCGGTGTAGACGTCGAGGTCGTCGGACACGACGACGTCGTATCCGTGTTCCGCCAGGAACGGGATGAACATCTCGGTGGCTTCGGCGGGTACGTGGCCGTCCCACCCGCCGCGGACGACGAGCGCTCGTTTCTGCGACTTCGGCATGGTCTCCCTCTCAGTTCGCCTTGCTCTGGCTGAAGGCGGCGTTTCAGGCCGAAGGCCGGGCGGTGGTGATCGCGTGCAGGGCTCGCGGGCGATCTCGCTGGGATGGACCTCGTGGGCGCAGTGCACGCCGACCGAGTCGAAGACGTCGAGGATGGGGTTGAACCGTTCCGCGAACTCGGCATATCGGCGCTCGATGACCTCGGCCGACACCGGCGGGAACATCGCCAGACAATGCCACACCGGCGATGACGGTCAGCTCGGGCACGAGCGACAGATCGACCGCCCGGTCGCCGACTTGCCATGCCGGCGAGTGCACCCGCCCCATGAAGCCGTGACCGACGAGGCCGATTCGAAGGTTGTTCGGCATTGTCTCTTAACGAATCTTGCGCAACATTGATAGTCAGATTCCAAGCACAATCACCATAGAGCCAGCTTCTATCAGGCCGCCAGGATCAAAAGTTGCGCAACATAATGGTGGTCTCGCATGCTTGATGCATGACGCAGCGCGCATGGCGCAGACCGCCGGGATCGCCGACCCTCACCCAGATCGCCCGAGCCGCCGACGTGCCCGTTCCCGTCGTGTCGAAGGTGTTGAACGGCCGAAGTGACGTCTCGCCCGCAGTCCGCGAGTCTGTCGCGGCACGTCTCAGGCAAGCCGGATACGCGCTGACGGACTCGGGAAACGCCTCCAGCCCGAACAACCTCATCGACCTGGTCGTGTCCGGCGTCGAGGGCACCTGGGCGAACGTCATGCTCTCCGGGATCGAGCGCGCCCTGGCGAAGACGGGTCACGATGTGGTCGTCGTGGTTGCGCGAGGAGCCGAACCGGACGGCCGTGACTGGGTGCAGCGTCTGATCGATCGGGGCAGCAAGGGAGCAGTGCTCGCGCTCGTCACACCGACGACCGCGCAGTATCGCCGGCTGACTGAGGCCGGCATCCACCTCGTCGCCCTGGACCCGCACCGGCCGCTGTCCACCGGGATCCCCACGGTGGGCGCGACCAACTGGACCGGCGGCCGACAGGCCGCGGAGCATCTCATCGCCTTGGGACATACTCGCATCGCCGCCATCGGAGGCGTACCGCATCACCACTACAGCCAGGCCCGCCTGGATGGATTCCGGTCGGCCCTCGCGGTCCACGGCCTCGGGGACGGCACTGAGCTGGTGCGTTACGGGAACTGGGGCCGCACCGAAGCGGCCGCGGCCGTGGTGGAGTTGCTGGATCTCCCGAACGCTCCGACAGCCGTCTTCGCCTGCTCCGATCACATGGCCCTCGGCGTCTTCGACGTCGCCGCCGAACGAGGACTGCGGATCCCGCACGATCTCAGCGTCATCGGGTTCGACGACCTTCCGGAAGCACGCTGGCTCAGCCCGGCACTCACCACGGTCCGCCAACCCGTGCGTGAGATGGCCGAGCTGGCCGCCGGCACGCTCCTGCGGCTCATCGCCGGTGAAGCGGTCCAAACCCCCCGCGTCGAACTCGAAACCCGGCTGATCGAGCGTGGGAGCACGTCTCCGCCTCAGCGATCACGGCGTGTGCCGTAGCGGCACTCTCGGCTCGAAGCTGCTCGCCAGGCTCTGACAACGCCCTGCCCGCGAGTTCATGGCGCACCCAGTTTCCCTGCCCGGATGGATCAGTGCCCGGGCGAGGGGACGCGATCAGGCACCTGGCCGGCGGCTGAGCGCACCGTGCCCCCGCCTGCCACCATTGCGACGATCGTCTGGCCGGCCGCGGCCACGCACATCAACATGATCGGTGCTTGCCAGCCGGAACTCACCGTGTGCAGCAGCCCGAAAGCCACCGGCCCGACGGCGGCCAGCAGGTAACCGATCGACTGCGCCATCGCCGACAACGCGCCCGCTACGCTCGCGTCCTGGGCGCGCAGGCTGATGAAGGCCAACGCGAGCACGAGGCAGGCTCCGCCGCCCAACCCGAGGACAACACTCCACAGCAACGCCAATCCCGGCGCCACGAAGAGTCCAAGGTAGCCGAGGAGCATGACTGCCGAGCAGATCGTCGCCAGCGCGCGCTGGTTACGCGCCCACCGCATCGCGCCGGGCACCGCCAGGCTGGTCAGCACCGCGACCGCCTGGAACAGGAACAGCAGCCATCCCGCGGTAGCCGCACTCATGCCGTTGTCCTGGAAAACCTGAGGCAACCACGTCACGACGACATAGAAGCCCAGCGACTGCAATCCCATGAACGCCGTGACCGCCCACGCCAGCCCGGAACCCCACGGCAACCGGTGGCCGCCAATCGCCTGTGCGGCACGCCGCGGAGCCCGCAGCTGAGGAAGCCACAGCAGCACAGCCACCAGCGCGAACAAGACCCAGCACCCCAACGCGGTATACCAACCACCGGGGGCGACCTCGCTGATCGGCACCGCCACCCCGGACGCCACTGCGGCGACACCGCCCATCACCGTGGCGTAGGCGCTGGTCAGCAGTCCCACCTTGGTGGGGAAATCGCGCTTTATGAGGCTCGGCAGCAGCACGTTGCCCACGGCGATGCCCGCCCCGATCAGCACGGTTCCCGCGAACAGACCGGCTGCCGTCGGCACCCACCGGAGCGCGATCCCCAACGTCAGCACCACGAGCGCCCGTAGGACCCCGCCATGCTCCGTGCGTGCTCGCATGCGCCAACCCTGCGCACACCATGATCCATTCATCGGTCCTTGGGTTCTGCGGAAGAGCAGCGGCCCCGCTTCGCTGAGGACTACGCGAACAGCGTCCGCGCCCACATGTAGTCGAGCTTGCCCACGGGCGTCCGCTTGATCTCGGGCACGATCCGCAGTACTCGCGGGATCTTGTATCCTGCGAGCCGCCCGCGGCAGTGCTCGGCCAACTCTTCCAGCGTCACTTCGCCTGCGACCACTGCTGTCACCCGCTGGCCGAACTGCGGATCCGGCGTGCCGATCACCAGCGCGTCGTAAACGTGCGGGTGGCTGCGCACGGCGATCTCCACCTCCTCGGGGAACACCTTCTCCCCACCAGTGTTGATCACCATTGAGCCTCGGCCGAGCATGAGCGCGGTGCCGTCGTCGTGCAGGATCGCTTGGTCGCCCTGCAGCGCCCAGCGGGTTCCATCCGGCCCTGTGACGAAGGTGCTCGCCGTCTTCACCGGATCCTTGTAATAGCAGAGCGGGATGTTTCCTGATCTGGCCAGCACGCCCTGGTCGCCGGGCTGTACCGGCAGGTGATCGGGGCCGAGCACAGCGAAGCCCGGGCCTAGCGCGAACCTGGGCCGCTCCTCCTCGGCGGCAGCCCCTACTGCGCCCGTCTCCGACCCGCCGTAGTTGTCGACGATCATCGCGTCGGGCAGCGCCGCGCGGATCCTCTCTCGCGTCGTCGCCGACAGCGGGGCGCCGCCCGACCCCACCGAGAAGACCTCCAGCTTGTACGGCCGGCGCCCCAACTCGTCGGCGACCGGCCTGGCCATGCCGTCCCCTGCGAGCGACAGCACCTGCGACCGCTCGCGCTCGGCCAGCTCCAGCACCGCGCACGGATCGAAGTGCCGCCCCGTCCAAAGGATCACCGTGCCGCCCGCCGACAGGCAGATCCAGCTGCTCCACTGCCCGTTGCCATGCATCAGCGGCGCGTGCACCTGGAAGCGCAGCCCCTCGGGTCCGAAGCGCAGCTCCGAAACATCCTCGACGGGCCCCGAGTAGACACTCATCGCTGCGAGGTAGATGTCCTCCGAACGCCACAACACGCCCTTGGGCAGCCCGGTCGTTCCGCCGGTGTAGAGGATGTACGGGTCGTCCCCCGACCGCGGCTGGAAGTCCCTGCCGCCCGGCACGTCCGCCAGCGCCCGCTCGTACGGCTCGCCGAAGGCCAGCATGGGACCGTGGAAGGGTGCCCTGGCCAGCAGGTCGGCCTCGCCCAGCAGCGCCACGCAATCGGCGTCGCGGAGCAGATGGGCCAGCTCCCGCTCGACATAGCGGTAGTTGACGTTGACCGGCGCCACCCGGGCCTTGAAGCAGCCGATCATGCTCTCCAGCCATTCCGCGCGGTTCCAGGACAGGATGCCCACGTGCTCGCCCGGCCGTACCCCTAGAGCTTGGAGCCAGTGCGCCACCCGGTTGGCGCGCTCGTCCAGCTCGCGGTAGGTCAGCCGGACCTCGCCCGCGACCAGCGCGAGCCGGTCGGGCACTGCGTCCGCGGCGCATTCGAAGACGTCCGCGAGGTTGATCACCGCGCCTCCAGGGCGATCAGGAAGAAGGTGATGCCGCGCATGAACGAGTTGCGCGTAGGCCGCGGCCTCTCCGCGTCGGCCCATGCGGCCGAGGCCTTCCTGTCCGCGATCGCCGCTTCCGCGGTCCTGAACAGTCCGCTCATTCTCCGCCCCTGATCAGCCGGCCGGGCAGTGCCCCGGTGTGCTCACCGTGAGAGAAGGTCTGGATGCCGCTGACGAAGGTGGCGACGTAGCCGTCGGCCCGCTGGATGAGCCTGCGTCCGCCCGCGGGCAGGTCGTGCACCATTTGCGGGCGGTGGTTGCCGACCCGCTGGAAGTCGATGAGGTTCAGGTCGGCCTTCATGCCGGGGGAGATCACGCCGCGGTCGTGCAGGCCGTACAGCCGGGCGGTGTCGCGCGACATCAGCTTGACGACGTGCTCTAGTGGCAGCCGCGCACCGCGCGAGCGGTCGCGCGCCCAGTGGGAGAGCATCGTGGTGGGCATGGAGGCGTCGCAGATGAAGCCGCAGTGCGCGCCGCCGTCGCCGAGCCCGAGTACGGCATGCGGGTGCAGCAGCATCTCGCGCTGGGGATCTAGGTCGCCGTTGGCGTAGTTGAGTATCGGCAGAAGGAAGATCGCCTGGCCGTCGTCCTCCAGCATGAGGTCGTACAGCAGTTCGAGCGGCTCTCGGCCCTGGCGCTCGGCTTGGGCCTTGACGGAGGTGCTGGGGTGCGGCTCGTAGTCCGGATCTTCTCGATTCAGCGGATAGAGGCGGTCGGTGAAGCCGCGGCAGAGGGCCGCGAGCATGTCCTCCTCTTTCGGGACCTCGTGGAGGATGCGGTGCTTGAGCTGGGGGTCGCGCATGCGGTGGACACGTTCGCGGCGCGGCAACGTGGAGAGTTTCTGGTATGAAGGGCGGTCGGCGAAGGCGTGCAGCGCCTCCAGGCCGATCAGCATCCCGAACGGCCGGCAGGCCACCTGCGGGTGCAGCCGCGCCACCTTGGCCGATTCGCTCAGCAGCTCACGCCACAGGTCGGGCACCGAGTCGATCTGCAGCAGTGCGAAGGTCACCGGCCGGTCGATAGCCTCGGCCAGCCTGCTCATCCAGGACACCTCCCTCATCGGCGCGTTGACGTCCTCGCCCGCGGCTCCGGCAGGTGCGATCTCGTAGACGCCCCTGCCGAGCTCGCGCAGCGCCTCGCCGATGCCGAACAGCTCGTCCTCTGCCGCGAACGTGCCCGGCACCGGCTCGCCGTCGATCGCCGTGTGGGCCAGCGTCCTGCTCGTCGAGAATCCCAGCGCGCCGGCCTCGATCCCCTCCTTGACCAGATGCTTCATCCTGGCGACATCGTCGGGCGAGGCGGGCTCGTTGCGCGCGCCGCGCTCGCCCATCACGTACGCGCGCAGCGCGCCGTGCGGCACCTGTGTGCCGATGTCGAGGACGTGCGGATGCCGCTCCAGCGCGTCGAGGAACTCAGGGAAGCTCTCCCACTCCCAGGCGATCCCCTCGGAGAGTGCGGTGCCGGGAATGTCCTCGACGCCCTCCATGAGGCCGATCAGCCACTCGCGCCGGTCAGGCCTGGCGGGGGCGAAGCCGACGCCGCAGTTGCCCATGACCACGCTGGTGACGCCATGCCAGCATGAGGGACCGAGCAGTGGGTCCCAGGTGGCCTGACCGTCATAGTGCGTGTGCAGGTCGACGAAGCCGGGCGTGAGCAGCAGCCCGTCCGCCTCGATGATGCGCCGGGCTCGCCCCGGCCGGTCCGCGTCGTTCCGGCGGGCGACCTCGGTGATGCGGCCGTCTGTGACGGCGACGTCGGCGGTGTACGGCGGAGCGCCGGTGCCGTCGACGACGGTGGCGGCGCGAATGACAAGATCGTGCATGGTCAGCTCCGGTAGGAGAGCGTCACGGAACCGCCGCATCGCACGCCCCGTCGATTTGGCGGTCATGTCGATATTTCCTGATGCGTCCGGTGCTGGCACCTGACCCATCAGGATGGGGTCTGGGTAGGTGTCACCCCTCTCAGACCGTCGCGGCCGTAGGCGGGTTCGAGCCAGGGGGAGAAGTCGGGGCCGCGGCGCAGCGAGTGGCCGCCGTCCACGTTGATGACCTGACCGGTGATCCACGAGGCCTCTTGCGATAGGAGGAAGGCCGCCAGCGCGGCCACGTCCGCCACCTCGCCCACCCTGGGCAGCGGGGTGCAGGCCCGGTAGTCGGCCAGGACCGGGTTCTCCGCATCGGTGATGATCGACACCATCTCGGTGCGGATCAGGCCAGGACGGATCGCGTTCACCCGGACGCCGCTGGGGCCGAGTTCGTCGGCGGCCAGCATGCACAGGTGGTCGATGCCCGCCTTGGCAACGCCGTATGGGCCGAACCAGCGGTGGGTGTTGGAGGCGGCGATCGAGGAGATCGCCACGAACGAGCCGCCGCCCGCCGCGGCCATCAGCGCAGCGGAGTGCTTGAGCGCCAGCATGGTGCCGGTCAGGTTCGTCGCGATGACCTTCTGCCACTCCTCGATCGGCAGTTGGGTGATCGGGCCCAGCCAGCCGGAGCCGCCCGCCGAGGCGACCACCCCGTCCAGACGGCCGTCCGCGTACTCCCAGGCCCGTCGTACGGCCGCTGCCATCTGCTCCTCGTCAGCCACATCGGCCACCACATAGCTCGCCTTGCCGATCTCCGCGCAGGCGGCGGCCAGCCGACCCTCCGTGCGGCCGCAGATTGTCACGGCGGCGCCCGAGGCGGCAAGGCGCTTGGCGACGCCCAGCCCGATGCCACTGCCACCGCCGGTGACGAGCACTCCCTGGCCTTCGAGGTTCATGGCTGCTCCCTCCACAACGGTTCGTCGACGGTGGAGCCAACCGGATCGCCCGACCGGATTCGGCGCCGTGGTCGGCGAGCATCATCCCGGCGAAACGAGCCCGGGCGAGCCCGGCCAGAGGACGTTCAGCATGGACATCTCCTCGACCCTAAGCCCGTACGGCCATAACGAGCAAGCGCTTGGTATCAGTGCAGTCCCTGCGGGTGCCGGGACGGCCGGTCGGTGAGAGACTGAGATTCTGGTGCTTCGGCATCAGTTGATGGTCTTGCGGCGGCAGGTGGCCAAGCCGGTGTTCGCGCCGGATGACCGGTTTCTGCTCTCAGGACTGCTGCGTCATCTGTCGAGGGACAGGCTTCGACACCTCACGTTGCTGGTCCCGCCCGGACACCATCATGCGCTGGCATAGCGACCTGCTGAGACGCCGTCACGCGGCGGCCAGCGCACCCGACGGCGAGGACGCCCGCGCACCGTACGATCCATCCGCGCCCTGGTGTTGCGGCTGGCCCGGGAGAACTCCTCATGCCCTGAGTGAGTTCGAGATGTTCTACCACCAACACCGACCACACCGAACTGAGCCGGACACCATCCAAACCGGGATCACCCGCCTCGATATCCGCAGACGTGATCGACCTGCCCGGATGATTAATCGGCACCGCTATCGACCCGGAGTCACGGTCGCGCTGGGCAGTGACTCTCTGTCTGCTCGGTGCGTTCCGGTGGCTGTCGGGTGAGGCTGTCGAGCATCAGGTTGAGGGTGAAGTCGAACCGTAGGTGTCCGCTGCCGGAGGTCAGTTCGGCGGCGTGGCTTCTGATGTGGGGGAACTGGTCGGCGGGCAGAGTGGTGAGGCGGTGCAGGAGTTCGTCGCGGCTGAGGACCCACTCCTCGCTCTGGCCGGTCTTTCGCGCGTGGACCAGGGAGATCTCCAGGGCGTAGGCGGCGACGTAGAGAGACAGGGCGTCCATGGCCCAGGCCGCGGTCTGGGGCTCCACTCCGCCGGCGAGCAGGATCGCCAGGATCGCCTCGCTCACCCGCAGGGTCTCCAGGTTGGTGGGGACGGTGGCCAGCGCCGCGCGGGAGATGCCGGGATAGCGCAGGTATTGGTCGCGGATCTGGGTGTACACCTGCAGGAGCTGGTCCCGCCAGCGGTCCGGGTCAGGTTCAGGCAGCACGAGTTCGGAGCTGAGCCGTCCGATGATCAGGTCGTCGATGTCGGCCTTGTTGACCACGTGCGCGTACAGCGAGGACGGGCTGGTGCCGAGCTCGCCGGTGATGGCGCGGATCGTCAACGCGTCATAGCCCTGGGTTGCCACCACGTGCAGCGCTGCATCGATGATGCGGTCGACGGTGAGGGGCTCGCGGCGCGGCGCGGGGTGGGCCGGGGCGGCGCCGGACTGTAGGTGCCGAGCTGCCCGGCGTGCTTTCGGATCTTGGGCCATACCTCTCATCCTATCCTTTGACATGAACTACGTTCGTTGAGTAGAACTTAGTTCATGACGACTGAACAAAGTTCTTCAAACGCGGGGCCGCCTCCCGCGCAGTCTCCGGTCCTGCCGCTACGGCGGGCCTGGCTCGTGCTCGTGGTGGTGGTCATCGCCGACGTGATGGACGTGCTGGACTCGACCATCGCCAACCTTGCCGGACCCTCGATCCGGGCCGAGTTGGGCGGCGGCGACACCACCGTGCAGTGGGTGCTGGCCGCCTATACCGCGGCGTTCGCCCTCGGCCTGGTGACCTCCGGCCGGCTGGGTGACCTGGTCGGCCGCCGTCGCCTGTTCCTGGCCGGCATGGCCGGGTTCACCCTGTCCTCACTGGCCTGCGGTCTCGCGCCCGGTGTCGCCTTCCTGATCGGTGCCCGCGTGCTGCAGGGTGTGTGCGGGTCGGTGATGATCCCGCAGGGCTTCGCGTTGGTGAAGATCGTCTTCTCGCCCGAGCACCTGCGCCGGGCCCTCATCCCGTTCGGCCCGATCATGGGCCTGGCCACGGTGGCCGGCCCCATTGTGGCGGGCTGGCTGCTGCACCTGGACCTGTTCGGCGGCCAGTGGCGCTCGATCTTCCTGATCAACGTGCCGATCGGCGTGGCCGCCTGGATCCTTGGCTCCTGTTTGCTGCCCCGCCACGCCGGCGAGGACACCACCGCCCGCCTGGACCTGCGCGGTGTCGGACTGCTCACCCTGGCCTCGGCCCTGCTGATCATCCCCCTGGTCCAGGGTCGCGAACTCGGCTGGCCGATCTGGACCTACGCCATGATGGCCGCCTCGATCCCGGTGCTCGCGCTGTTCGCCGTCTCCGAACGCCGCAGCGCCCACCCGGTGATCGCCCCGTCGCTGCTGCACAAGCGCAGCTTCGTCGTCGGCCTGGTCATCGTCTGTGGCTTCTACGCCGCACTCACCGGATTCCAGCTCGCCCTCAACGTGATGCTCCAACTCGGCGCGCGCTGGACACCCCTGCACACCGGCCTCACTCTGATCCCCTGGGCCCTGGGCAGCGCCATCGCCGTCGGCCTCGCCGGCGCCTTCCTCGCCGAGCGGCTCGGCCGCGCCACCCTGCAACTCGGCCTCGGCATCGCCGCCGCCGGCCTGATCACACTGGGCTGGACCATCGCCCACACCCAGGACACCCTGACCTCCTGGACCCTCGCACCCGCCCTGCTGATCACCGGCTTCGGCTCCGGCCTGGTGTTCATCCCCATCTTCGACTACGTCCTCGGCGATGCCACCACCGACGAAGTCGGCACCGGATCAGGCATGCTCAACGCCGTCCAACAGTTCGCCAACGCCACTGGCGCCGCCACCCTCGGCACCGCCTTCTTCGCCCAAGCCGGCCACAGCAACTTCTTCGACGCCGGTGAACTCATCACCGCACTCGCCGCCGTCCTCTACCTGGCCACCCTGCTCCTGGTCGGGCTCCTCCCCAAACACGCCCAGCAAGCAGGCCACTGACCCTTCACGCCCCGCGATCACCATCCGCCGTACGGCCCGCCGTAGCCAGGAAGACCTTGAAAACGGGCTCAAGTGGTCTCCTCCGAAGGAATATTCGGCACACGCACTGTCAGTACGTGTCGATCAAGATCTTTTACGGCTTGCGCGTACTCGGGCGTGATGGCATGGACGGCGGAAGGCTGGGGGATTATTCTCGACATGCATGTCGATCCTGGAGGATGCATGTCTGACGTGTCGGTAGGCCTCAAGGGCCGGGTGGCGACGGTGGAGATCTGCCGGGGACCGCACAACTACTTCGATCTCGAGTTGGTGCGGGCGTTGGCGGACATCTATCACGAACTGGACGCGGGCGGAGAGTGCCGGGCGATCGTCCTGTGCTCGGAGGGCAAGAACTTCTGCGCGGGAGCGGACTTCAGCAGGCCGACCGGCGGTGTGACGAGCCTCTACCAGGAAGCCGTGCGGCTGTTCGAGGCCGGGATTCCGGTGGTGGCCGCGGTGCAGGGGGCAGCCATCGGCGGGGGCCTGGGGTTGGCGTGCTCGGCCGACTTCCGGGTGGCGAGTCCGCAGGCGAGGCTCTCCGCGAACTTCGCCCGGCTGGGATTCCACCACGGGTTCGGGCTGACCGAGACCCTGCCGAGGATCATCGGGCCGCAGCGCGCGCTGGAGTTGCTGTATACCGGACGCCGGATCGACGGCTCCGAAGCGGCCGCGATGGGACTGTGCGATCGTCTCGTGGACCCCGCCGAGCTCAGAGCGCACGCGCACGCCCTGGCCACCGAGATCGCCGAGTCGGCGCCCCTGGCCGTACGGGCGATCCGCGAGACGATGCGGGGCGACCTGGCCGACCGGGTTCGGGGCGCCGTCGAGCACGAAGCCGCCGAACAGGCCCGGCTCATGCGCACCGGCGACTTCGCCGAAGGCGTCCGGGCGATGGTCGAACGCCGTACACCGGCCTTCACGGGACAATGAAGCGGACCCGAGGTGGGTGGACACCCGTGGGCACCGGCGCGGCGCGGCGCGCCGGTCACGAGGAGCGCGTCACGCCGAAAGGGCAGCGCGCCCGCGCGGAACTGCTCGAGGCCGCGCGGCGGGTGTTCGAGCGCGACGGCTACCTCGACACCCGGGTCGCCGACATCGCCGCCGAGGCCGGGGTCGCTCATGGCAGCTTCTACACCTATTTCTCGTCCAAACAGGACGTGTTCCGCTCCCTGGCGCAGGAGGTGAGTCGCCAACTGGACGCGGCGGTGGCGCCGGACCCCGCCGACCGCGGGCTGCCCACCGTGGTGGCGCTCGACCGGTCCAACCGCCGCTACCTCGAGCTCTACCGAGCCAACAGCGCGTTCTGGGCGCTACTGGAACAGCTGTCGACCATGGATCCGGACGTCCACCGGATCCGCCTCGCCGGGCGGCAGCGGCACGTCGAGCGGGTCGCCCGGACCATCCGCCGCTGGCAGGAGTCCGGAGTGGCCGACCCGGAGATCGACGCGCACACCACGGCCGGCGCGCTGGTGTCGATGCTGTCGAACTTCGCGTACTGGTGGTTCGCGGGCGGCGACGGCTACGACGACGAGACCGCCGCGCGGACCCTCACCGGCATCTGGGCACGTGCCGTCGGATTGAAGGAGCCGGAATGATCAGAGAGTGGCTTCACGAGAACTGGGATCCCGAGCTGAGCCTTCGCGAGTGGCGAGAGCGCCTGGCGGATTCCGGATGGGGCGCGCCGACGTGGCCGCGCGAGTGGTGCGGTCGCGGTCTGCCGCCCGCCGCGGCGCAGGAGGTCACCGAAGAGTTCCGTCGGATCGGCGCGGTCGGACCGGCGGACGGCCTGGGCATGCACCTTGCCGCCCCGACCATCCTCGCCCACGGCTCGGACGACTTGAAGCGGCGTTTCGTCCGGCCCACGCTCACCGGCGAGATCCACTGGTGCCAACTGTTCAGCGAGCCCGGCTCGGGCTCCGACCTGGCCGGACTGCGGACCCGGGCGCACCTTGACGGCGACACCTGGGTGATCAGCGGTCAGAAGGTCTGGAACACCTCCGCCCATCACGCCGACTACGGCATGCTGCTCGCGCGGACCGACTGGGACGCTCCCAAGCATCGCGGCCTGACCTACTTCGTGCTTCCGATGCGCCAAGCCGGGGTCGAGGTCCGTCCACTGCGGCAGATGAACGGCCACGCGTCCTTCAACGAGGTGTTCTTCGAGGAGGCCCGGGTGCGTGCCGCCAACGTGGTCGGGGCGGTGAACGATGGGTGGACGGTGGCCCTCACGACCCTCGCGCACGAGCGCAGGATGGTCGACCTGGGCCGCAGGGCCGTCGCCGGTCCGGACGCCGGTCGCTGCCGGCGTGAGGCGGCCGAGGAGTCGGCTCGGGCGATGGAGCCGTACCGGTGGTACCCGCAACGGGCCGGCCGTCCCGACCTGGTGATCGAGCGGGCGATCGCGAGTGGCCGGCACACCGACCCGGTCGTCCGGCAGGAGATCGTCAAGCTGATCACCCTGGTCTGGACGGCCCGCTGGACCTCGCAGCGGGCCGCGGCCGCGCGCGCCGCCGGGCGCCCTCCCGGCCCGGAAGGATCCCTGGCCAAGCTGGCGAGCAGCGACATCGCCCGGGCCGCCGCACGGGTACACGCCCTGATCGCGGGCCCGTCCGGCATGCTGGCCGGGTCGGACGCCCCGCTCGGCGGGACGATCGCGGAGGTCTTCCTGTCGGTTCCCGCCGCCTCGCTGGCAGGCGGGACCGACGAGATCCAGCGCACCATCATCGGGGAACGGGTCCTGGGCCTGCCCAAAGAGCCCGTCGTGGATCGGGACGTCCCCTTCCGCGAGATCAGGTGGAACGCCCGATGAAGATCAACTACTCGGGTCCACGGTACGGCTACCGCCATGCCGCCCCTGCTGCTCACTCATGGATACGGATCCTCCTCGGCGATGTGGACAGGCAACCTGGCGGCGCTCGGAGCCGATCGGCGGGTCATCACCTGGGACATCTCGCAAGCGCTGGAACGGCTATGCGGACAAGCAGGCGCGCACGGTCGAACAGCGCGGCCTGGCGCTGGCCGCACGGGGGATCCTGCCCCAGCGCGACGACCGCGTCATCCGCTCCCTTCCTGATGTCAAGGTGCCCACCTTGATCGTGGTCGGCGCGGACGACACGCCGTTCCTGGCCGCCGCGGACTACATGGCGGGCAAGATCCCCGGAGCGGTCAAGGTGGTCATCCCGGGTGCCGGGCACGAGGCCAACATCGACCGGCCCGAGCTGTTCAACCGTGCCGTCGCCGGCCTTCTCGCAGCACTCCCTGCTCAGTGAGCTTCGTGATCTCCTCGTCGGTGAATCCGATCTCGGCGAGCACCTCCCGGTTGTGCTCGCCGATCAGCGGCGCGGGACGGCGGACCGAGGCGGGGGTCCGGCCGAACCGGATCGGCGGCGGGATCACCTTGTACCGACCCGCCACCGGATGCTCGGCCTCGGGCAGCGCGTCGACCAGGTCCTCCAACCGGCCGATCGCGGCCGCGGGGATGCTGTGCCGGTTGCAGATCTCCAGCCACTCGGCGGTCGTCCGATCCGCGATGATCTCCCGGAGCCGGCCGTACAGGAAATCGGAGTTGGCGATGCGGTCACGCCCGGTCGCGTAGCGCGGATCGCCGACCAGGTCGGGGCGGCCGCCCACGGTGAACAGAGTGTCGTAGTGCTCGCGGTCGTAGGGCAGCACGTTGATCCACCCGTCCCGGGTTCGCTGCGGGCGCCGTTCCGGCGTGAGGATCCGCTTGTATCCGGGCGGCGCCGCCGGCGGCTGGGGAATGGCGCCCGCGCCATGCTCGACCAGGAGGAAGGCGGAGACCACGTCCACCATCGGGACCTCGATCCGCTGGCCCTGACCGGTGCGCTCCCGGTGGAACAGCGCGGCGAGCACGGCGTAGACGATCGTGAGGCCGGACACCTTGTCGGCGACGATCGTGGGCATGAGCCCGGGCGCCTCGCCGCCCGCGCGCACGGCCAGATCGGCAAGCCCGCTCGCGGCCTGGATGATGTCGTCGTAGGCGGGCTCGTCGGCTCGGTCGCTGTCCGACGGCCACCCATGCGCCTGGCAGTAGATGACGTCCGGGCGTACCAGCGCGATGTCGGAATACGCCGCGCCGAGCCGGGCCAGCGCGCCCGGCCGGATGTTGGTGACGAAGACGTCGCAGGTCGCGGCGAGCCGGAGCAGGACCTCCCGTCCTGTCTCGCTCTTGAGATCGAGGTCAAGGTTGCGCTTGTTGCGCAGCAGGTTCAGCGAGACGCCCGAAAGGTGCGGATGCGGTCCGGCACCCATGAAGCGATTGATGTCGCCGCGCCGGCTCTCGACCGTGATCACGTCCGCGCCGAGGTCGCCCAGGATCGCGGTCGCGAGCGGACCCATGACCACGGAAGTCAGGTCCAGCACGCGGATGCCCTCCAAGGAACCTGGATTTTCGACAACCATGTCGATATTATTCGCGGTAAATGACCTTATGGGAAGGCTGCTCCAAGTGATCTTCACTGATGAGCAACGGCAGCTCGGTGCGGAAGTGCGGCGATTCCTCCGGGACTCCTCGCCGACCGCCGAGGTCCGCCGCCTGATGGAGACCGAGAGCGGCTACGACCCGCGGGTGTGGGCCACCATGGCGGGCCAGCTCGGGCTCCAGGGCCTGGCGATTCCCGAGCGGTTTGGCGGTGCCGGATGCGGGGCCGCTGAACTGGTGGTCACGCTGGAGGAGATGGGCCGCGCGCTGCTGTGCGCGCCCTACCTGGGCTCGGCCGTGCTGGCGGCGCGAGCCGCACTCGCGGTCGGTGCTGAGGAGCTCCTGCCGGGTATCGCCGACGGGACCACCGTCGCGACGGTAGCGCTGGCCGAGGACGACCGAGGCTGGAGCGTGGACGGCCTACGAACCGTGGCCGTCCCCGACGGGGACATCTGGGCCCTGACCGGCCACAAGACCTACGTCCTCGATGGGCACACGGCCGACCTGCTGCTGGTGGTGGCCGCGGAAGAGTCGGGTCCGAGCCTGTTCGCCGTCGCCGCCGACGCCCCCGGGCTGATCCGCAGACCCTTGCAGACCATCGATCTGACCCGCAAGCAGGCCGCCCTGTCCTTCGACGGGGTGCCAGCCCGCCGTCTCGGGCCGGCCCGGGCGGCGATGGAGTCCGCCCTGCGGTTGGCGATCATCGCCCTGGCGGCGGAGCAGGTCGGCGGCGCCCAGCGCTGCCTGGACATGAGCGTCGAGTACGCCAAGCTGCGTATGCAGTTCGGCCGCCCGATCGGCAGCTTCCAGGCCATCAAGCACCGGTGTGCCGACATGCTGCTGTCGATCGAACGGGCCCGGTCGGCGGTCTACCACGCCGCCCAGGCGGCCGACCAGGAGGCGGATGAGCTGCTGACGGTCGCCAGCCTGGCCAAGGCGCTGTGCTCGGAGGTCTACCTCCAGGTCGTGGCGGACACTATCCAGATCCACGGAGGCATCGGCTTCACCTGGGAACACGACGCCCACCTCTATTTTCGCCGCGCCCAATCCACCCAAGCCATGTTCGGCTCTCCCGATTACCATCGCGAACTCGTCGCCACTCAGCTTCTCGGCTGACACACAGGACGACGGTTCTCCGTGGCCTTGAGGAACGCCGCCGTCACGGAATTCTCATAGGTACAGGCGATCCGCGCGGCAAGCTGATCCCGCAGCCGGTGTGGCGCGTGCACCGCGACAGCATCCTGACCGCGCTCGGCCTGGAGACGGCCCGACCTGGCATCTGCAGGATCTCGCCGAGGACCTGGACGCCGCCTACAAGCAGGTCGCGGCCAACCCGGCCGTCACGGTCAACGGCGGCCGGTTGAACCTGGCGAAGCTGGATGCGCTGCCGCTGCCGGACGGCTACCAGGCGGTGCACGACGCGGTGCTGGGGATGCTGCGCGCATCGACTATCCCGAGCTGCTGCTGGAGGTCAACGGCCACACCGGGTACTTCGACGTAATGCCGACCTGTCGCGGTCGGAGGCGCGGCGCCCCGATCTGGACATCAGCCAGGCCGGCGTGCTGGTCGCAACGGGCAACTATCGATCGGACCGGAGATCCGGGCCCGGCTGTCCCCGTTGATCTGGGAGCACATCAACTTCCACGCCTTCTACCCGTTCCACCGTCCCGACCAGGGCGGTGGGCTTCGCGAGCTCCGTGATCCCAGCGCCGCCGACGAATAGGGGTAGCGCATCGTTTGAGGTACGCGAGTGCCGTTGACGGCCCCTGCCCGTCATTGTGCGCCGAAGAAATCACGCAGCGCCTGGGCCACGACGAGCGGGGCTCCGTCGTCCTCCGGCCCCGAATGCCCGACTCCCGGCAGGGCGATGCTTCGCGCATGCGGGAGCACCTCGGCGAGTTTCCGAAGGGCGAGGCCCAAGTATGCCGCGCTCTTCGTACCGCCGAGGAGCAGCACTCGCGCATCGAGCGCCGCGTAGTCCATGAGCGTGTCGGCCATTTCCCTGACCACCTGCATGTCGAAGTGCTGCGTTGGGATGAGCGCTTTGACCGGCACCTCATCGGCGGGCCCATCGCCCTGCAACCGCGCGCCGATCGCCAGGAGCGGCACGAGGGCGAAGCGGGGGATCCTGCTGAACAGCGACGGTTCGGCGTCCAGCCCCTTCAGTGCGGTGACCAGCGCTGATGCGCTCCTTCCCGCGGCGATCTCGTGGTCGAAGCGCGGCACCCAGTCCATCGGCGCCGAGCCGTCGATCGACAGTGGGGGCTCATACAGGGCGACCCGGTCAAGGGTGGGCGTGCTCAGAGCCGTGCGCAGGACGACGAGCGCACCGGTGCTTAGACCGAAGATCTGCGACGCGCCGGTCGCCGTGATGAGCGCCTGCAGGTCTTCGACCTCCCGCAGGACGCTGAAGTCGGCGCCGTGAGGGCCGCTGCGCCCACGTCCGCGCCGGTCGGGCACATAGACGGTGAATCCGGTCGACAGGGCGGCGGCGAGCTTCGTGAAGTGCTGCGACGCCTGCATCCCGCCGTGGACGAGGATCAGCCCGGGTCCGCGGCCACGGCGGCGGTAGCCGATCGTGGTTCCGTCGGCCGAACGAACCTGCTCGTGTACGGTGCGCGGCGCATCCTTCATCGCGCCTCGCCCCCGGCCGGGACGAACTTGTGCAGAGCCTGCTTGCCGACCTCCACTGCCGCGTTCCCGCGTTCCAGCAGGTCGTGCTGGTATTCCCGCAGAGCCGAGATCAGGTCCCGCCGGCCCTGATCGGCCTCAGTCAGTCCCGCGCTCAGCCGTATGGCGTCCTGCATCGCGGTATTGGCTCCGTTGCCGCCGCTGGCCAGCGTCAGGTGCGCGGCGTCACCCAGCAGCGTGACGCGGCCCACCGGCCACGGCGGCATCGGCCGGTCATAGATCTTGGAGCGGCCCACGCCGCTCATGTCGGCGCTGCGCACCAGGTCCCGCAGGTCGGGATGCCAGCCGTCGATGAGCTCCAGCACCAGCTCGCGGGCGTCCTGTCGGCCCGGCGTGGTAGCCGCCGGATGCTCCGGTGGCACGAGCAGCACCCACCTCACATAACTCTCCCTGAAGGGCATGGGCAGGCCGGGAACGAGTTCGGCGGCGGCTTCGCAGGGCTCCCTGTCGAACTGCATCCGTCCCAGCATCAGCGTGATCTCGGGGCCCTTGACCATCGTGCCGCGCCCCGGCACGAGCTCCAGGAAGCGGTCGGCGGCGGGGGTGCGGCCCATCGCCCCGCACAGGTCGGCATCAATGAGCTTGACCTCGGGCACCAACTGGCGCCGCACCGCGGAGTTTCCGCCGTCGGCACCGACCAGCACGTCACCCGTGGCCTGCGTGCCGTCGGCGAACAGCGCGGTGACCGTCCCATCCGCCCCTTCGACGAAACGCTTCAGCCGTTTGCCGAAGGCGACCCGGTCGCCCAGATCGCCGAGCAGGATCTGCCGCAGCACCTGCCGGTCGAGCGCCCTGGCCTCCTCCGGTCCTGGCAGGTCGCTGCTGAGCAGCGTGAGCCGCTCGTCGAACAGCAAACCCGGCCCGGTAAGGCTACCGCTGGTGGCTTCGACCAGCTCGTACAGCCGCTGCGGCAGGCTAGCGCGCAACGCCTCCATCGCCGGCGGCGCGAGTCCGATCCGGTAGCCCTGGGCCCGCTCGCCGGTGCCGTCGTCGGCCTCGTACACGCCTACGTCGAGGCCCGCACGGACGAGGGCGTGCGCGAGCGTCAGCCCGCCGAGCCCTGCCCCGATCACCAGAACACGTGTCATCGTGATCCTCCATCTCGAAGTGAACAACGTTCACGTGTACATTGTTCACGTAGATGGAGCAGTACTGTCAACCCCGGATATGGAGGACACGATGGGGCAGCGACGCGCCCAAGTGCTGCAGGCGGCGATCGAGCTGCTCGACGAGGTAGGCCTGGACGCTCTCACCATGCGGCTCCTGGCGAGCCGGCTCGGGGTGCGGGCGAGCGCCCTGTACCGGCACTACCCAAGCAAACAGGCCCTACTGGACGCCATGGTCGCGCACCTGGTCAGCCCGGCGGGCGACATCGCCCCGCTCCCCGACGCCCCCTGGGACGAGCTGTTGCGCGGCGTGGCCTCCGGCATGCGCGAGGTCATGCTGGCCCACCGCGACGGCGCCCGCCTCCTGTCCGGCTTCCAGTACCCGGGCGACGAGGCCGTCGCCGCCTTCCAGCACCTCATCGCCGCCCTGACCGCCGCGGGTGTCCCCGCCGGCACGGCCGCCGTCGCCGTGGACACCGTCATGGCTTACGCCAACGGTTACACGATCGAGGAACAGGCCCGCAAAACCGGCGTCGACGGCTGGCCCAGAGAACACCGGGATCGGGCCTTCTATGACGGCCTCGAATTGATCATCACTGGCGTCAGAGGATCTCTGTCGTCGTGACGTTGCTGTCTGCCATGGCCGAAGACTTCCGAGAATCCGGCTCCGGCCGGGTCACAACCCCCGGCAGCAACTTCCGAGAACATGGAGACGGGCGCAGGCGACGTTCCCGCCCCACTCCGCTGCCCGCTGTCTACGAACAGCTCCTCGCCGAGTACACCACCTGGCTGGAGGAGGTGCCGCTGGCGGCCGACACCCGCCGCACCTACGCCTCCCGGGTGCGGATGTACCTGGCCTGCTGGCCGAGCGGCCCGCCACCATCGGCGGCGACCCGCTGACAGGCGCCCGCGCCCGCGATTGGGCCGTGCGCGACTACCGCCGCTACCTGCTGCGCGAGGCCGACCCCAAACGGTCGGTCCGTTACGTCAACAACGCCCTGGCCGCCCTGGACGACTTCTACGTCCGGCGCGGCCTGGGCAAGGCCGACATCGCCCGCGAGGATATCCCCAAGACCGCCTCGAAGGCGATGAACGGCCCTGCCCAGATCCGCTGGCTGCGCGCCATCGAGGACTGGCCGCACGCCCGCGACCGCGCCCTGGCCCTGCTGCCGTTCTACGCCGGGCTGCGCATCGGCGACTCCGTCGCCCTGGACGTGCCGGACGCGCACCTCTCGGCCCGCAAGGGCGTGCTGGTCGTCTACGGCAAGGGCGGCAAGGTCCGCGAGGTGCCCATCCACCCGCAGCTGCGCCAGCCGCTGATCGACTGACTGGACGAACGCCGTACCTGGAAGCATGCCACCGCCCAGCATGCCCTGTTCCTCAACCGCCGCGGCGGCGGCTTGTCGCCGCGCGGTGCCTCAGCGATCTTCACGGCCATAGCCGAGGCCGCCGGACTGGAGGACCCCACTACCGCCCACATCGGCCGCCACACCTTCGTCACCCAGCTCATTCGCGGCGGCGAGGACCTGGTCACCGTCGCGCACCCGATGCCGGCAAACGGTCTCCAAGCTGCAGCGCGGGGTGGCCACGCAGCGCGGCCAAGGCCAGGTTGGTGACCTCGCGGACGCGGTCGGCGTCGTCGCCCATGAGGCGCAGCTGCATCATCAGGCGTGCACCTCCCCGCGCTGGCCTGGCTGTGGTCGAGCTCGCCACCTTCGACGGTCACGTACGTCACGTGCCGGTCCCCTCTTCCCGCGCGGGCACGGTGGCGGCCGCGTGCTGCAGCCGGCCCGGCGAATTGGGCGTGCAGACACCGCCCAATTCGCGGACCTGCTGGCGTCTACCCGGTTGGAGGCGGTCCCAGTCCGGGGCGCGCCCCGGATGCAGAACAGGGCCACAGATCATAAGTCCGACAGCAGAAAGAAAGAGGTCATCCATGCAACGCTGGTCTGCCATTGGATTCGCTGCGGAAACCGCCATCGCTGCCGTGACTGCCGGGTCCAGCACGGCAGCGCATGCTGCCCCAGCTACGCCATCTCCCAGCACTCAAGACGCTAGGCCGACCACGCCCGCTCACGTCGAACTGACCTTCGTAGGTAACTTCCGGATCAGGAACGACTGGAGTTAGGGCTACTTACACAATGGCTTCCAGGCCGTCGGGCAAGACACCGACGTGCAAACTTTCTCGACCTCGCTATCCCAGTGGTGGTCGCTCTACAGCAAGGGCGGTAGTTGGTACGAGGTGGTCAACTATTCATCCGGGCTCTGCCTGGACGCTGACACCAACACCATCAACCGGAACGGGACGAAAGACGCGGTCCTTCGAACGCCTCGACCTTAATGTCCGGCAGCAGATCGTCAACGAACGTGCCTTGGAGGATGCGTTGGAGAACGTGGGCACGTGCCACTGCTACCTCGACGCCGACCTCAATGGTTCTCCCACCTGGGCAAGGGCCCAACTTTGGCAGCAGCTCCACGGCTCCAACCAGTACTGCCGTCGCATGGTGGGTCTCGCACTGGTCGTAAACCGCTGCGGTCGGCGGGGTTGCGTGCGACGATCTCCACGTCGATCCCGAGGTGGGCGTACGGCCGCTTCTCGGGTGCTCCGTCGCAGGCGGAGCTGGAGCGATTCTTCTACCTGGATGACGCGGATCGGGCGTTGATCGCCGAGCGGCGTGGGGCACATGCCCGTCTCAGCTTCGCGCTGCGCACAGGCCCGTCGACTGCTTCAGGGACTCCAGCGGCAACGGTTTTGTGGCCAGCTCCGCCATCCACTTGGGCGGACCCGTCCAGATCTTCCGGTGGATGCGCGTCCCGCCGCCGCGGTTCCCAGGCGTTCATGGGGGCAGACGTGCGGGCGTGACGGCGAGCTCGTCCTGGATGCTCGGCAGTGCGATGTTTTAGGACGAGTCGTCCAGCACCTGCAGTAGCCGGGCTGTCGCGATCACCAGCGACAGGGCCCTCTCACTGCCAGCTTGCGCTAGTTCCTTGATGCCGGGGCTTCGATGTATCGCGGGCGTATCGAAAATCGCATACGCCACCGCAACAGTCTTCCGTCTTCAGTGGAGGCATGGACCGCAGCAGACCTGCAGCGGTCGGTTTGTCGATCGGGGAAGGATCGTGATCATGGACTCGGATTCCGTACGTGGTGTCGACCGGCGGCGGCTGCTCGAGTGGGGCGGGTTGGCGGCCGCCGGCGTGGTGGCGGCCGGCGCGCCGCTGGTGGGCACCCGACCCGGCCATGCCGTAGCTGCGGGACAGCACCGTCCGGCCCCAACCGGCCCCGGCATCCCACCGGACACCCGTCCCGGCGGAGCCTACGACCGGTACGTGGCGAAGCTGGCCGCCGAGGGCAAGTTCTCCGGCGTGGTGCTGTTGTCGCACCAGGGCCGGACGGTGCTGTCGCGCAGCTACGGCATGGCCGACAAGGAGAAGGGGATCCGCAATCACGAGGGCGTCGCGTTCAGCCTCAGCTCGGCGGGTAAGCCGTTCGAAGCGGTGGCCATCTTGCAGCTGGCCCAGCAGGGCAAGCTGCGGCTGTCGGACACCGTGGGCACCCATCTGAAGGGCTTCGCCAAGGACATCGCCGAGAAGGTGACCATCCACCACCTGCTCTCCTCCACCTCCGGGCTGGACAGCCCGGAGGCGGACGTGCAACGCGTCTTCCAGAGCCGGGATGAGGTGCACAAGTACTACGAGCAGCGGGCCCGGCAGGCGAAACTGGTGGGCATCCCGGGCACCGACACCGCCCACGCGGAGGAGGAGGTCACCATTTGCGCGCTGATCGTGGAGGCCGTGGCCGGCACGACGTACTGGAACTACGTCCAGGAACACATCTTCAAGCGCTGCGGCATGACCGGCACGGCGTTCTCCACCAGGCCCCAGTGGCTCACCGACAAGCACATCGCGCACCCGTACATGACGCTGGCCGACGGCAGCCAGGTCGACGCCGTCCGCAACCTGGACAAGAGCAGCCCGTACCCGAACGTACACGGCAAGAACCCGGGCCGCGCCTTCATCGATGCCCCCGGGGACGGTGGCTTCGCCACCGCGCCGGATCTGGTCCGGTTCGCGCGCGCGCTGGGCGACGGCACGCTCCTGGACCGGCCCTGGGCCGACGTGCTCACCGGGGCCAAGATCCCGCACGGACCGGCGTCGTTCGGCGCGTACGGGATTCCGGTCTCCATCGTCAACGGCCAGTGGAAGTACGGGCGCGCCGGAGGCAACCCCGGTGTCGGCGCCAACTGGACCATCTACCCGTACACCGGCTGGGTCGGCGTCATCCTCAGCAACATCGACGGCGTGCCGCTGCAGGACATGATCGGGCGGGAGACACAGGCCATCACCGGGGCTGCGCCCGGCGGCGAGTCAGGTGGCTGAGGTGATCCGGTGGCTGACACACGATGAGAAGGGATCTCCGCCTGCCCGGCGTGCCGGACAGGCGGAGGGCGCCATCGGCCGGCGCTGACACCGCCCCTGCGCCCGGTTGGCCTCCAGGAACTCCACCGCATCCACCACGGTGCGGGGTACAGCCGGACAACCGTCACATCTATTGGGACATCAAAGAAATCGCTCTGACCTGCGGGTAGATTTCGCGGTCGGACGGAAGCGGAGGCAGCGTGATCATCAAGGGGTGGCACGGCTGGGTCGGTACGTTCACCGGCGTGGCCCTCATCACCTTGGCCGTGCTGCCGTTGGCCGCGCTGACGGTGGGGGTCCTGGCACGTCGTCGGAGTGTCACCGGCACCACGCCGGCGTGGCGGGGAAGTCGTTTACATGCCTTGTGCAGCCGGAGCCGGACGGCGGTGCTGCTACAGCCCAATACCGTGGCGATTTGGGGACCGGTCAGTCCTTCCCAGGCGGCCAGGGCGAGCACCTCCCGGTCAGCCGGCTTCAGGGCAGCGAAAGCGGCGCGAATCGCCTCAGTGCGCGGATCGGCGGGCGCGGCCTCCTGGCGAACGGCCAGTTCGCCGCGAAGCCGCACGGTCAGCGCGCTGCGGCGCGACTCCCCACGCCGGTGATTGGCCAGAACGCGGCGGGCCGCGCCGTACAGCCACAGCAGGGCGGCATCCCCCTCCGGGACGTCATCCAGCCGCCGCCACGCGGCGAGAAAGGTCTCCGCGATCACATCGGCGACGTCGCCGGCCGAATCGGTACGGCGGAGCGCGTAGCGATGTACTGCTGGATAGCAGGCGCGGTAGAGCGTCTCGAAACGATCTCGCGTGTCGGGGGGCACGCGTGGATCTCGCACTGGTGTCTCCTTGTCGAAGAGTGGCGAACACCTCACTAGATGTCCGGCATCTCCGTCAGTGTTTCCTGCCCTGCTCACACGCATAGGAGGAGTTACCCAGCCAGGACCGCGTCACGTCCTTGCCATAGCCAGGGGGCCGGACCCGAACCGTCAAGCTCTGCTGCGTGCGCGAGCTCCGGCCCTCAGTAGACGCGTGCGGCATGATGATCGGCCGTGCTCCTGCGCCTGGCCTATCTCGTCGTTACGAACGCCTTCGCCGCGCTGCGACTGCTACCGATGGGCAATCGGGACAAGGACATCGAGATACTCGCCCTGCGCCATCAGATCACCGTCCTTGAGCGGCGACTCGCCGCCGATGCCAGGCACACGAGCCCTTCGGGTGGCGGCCGACGACGCTGCTGGTCACGGTCCGGCGCTATCGGTGCACCCGCTGCGGGGCAACGCTTGGCGCCAGGACACCAGCCGTGCCGCTGAGCCACGGGCGAAGCTGTCGCGGCGCGGACGGCGGTGGGCGCTGGAAGGGATCGTGGAGTGCGTTCGAGTCAAATCCGCTGGTAGGTGAGGTAGGTCAGGTCCTCGACGGTGTCGGCTGCGGCGAGGCGCCAGTGTTTGGTGTCGGTGGTTTCGGCGAATATGCGTGTGCCGCGGCCGATGACAAGCGGATAGACAACCAGGCGGAATTCGTCGACGATGTCGTGGTCGACCAACTCGTGCACCAGCTGGGAGCTGGCCCAGATCATAATCGTCCCGTCGATGTCGGCTTTGAGCTTGGCGACCTCGGTGGTGGCGTCGCCGTTCAGCACGGTCGTGTTGTTCCAGGACACGTCGGTCAGGGTGCTGGAGAGGACGTACTTGGGGAGGTCGTTGGCGGTGTCGGCCATCGCCCCGGTGCGGTAGGGGTAGCGGGCGGCGAAGAATTCGTAGGAGCGGCGCCCCAGGAGCAACGCCTGCACGCCGCGTGTGTCTGTGAGCAGTCGCTCGGCCCATTCGGCCCTGGCGGCCGCGGACAGGTCGCGGCGCCAGTCGGCGGCGTTGAAGCCCTCCTCGCCGGTCGGATCCTGCGTGACACCGTCGAGTGAGACGTTCTCGAAGACGACGATCTTTCCCATGATGTGCTCCTGTTGTTCGAGGTTGTTGGGGTGGATCCAGGTGGTCGGGAAAACTGGGCGGTGTGCGACGCCCAGTTTTGTCGGTGGCGGGGATCTACCTGGGTGACGACTAGTCCGCCCGCGCGGGCCAGCGTCACAAACCGACAGGAGATCTCATGACCGCCGTATCGCCGACCGAGCCGAACCCGGCTGCTCATACGACTGACAACCTGACGTTCGTACTGGTCCATGGGGCATTCCAGACCGGAAAGATGTGGAACGCCACGGCGTCCGAGCTGCGCCGCGACGGCCACATCGTGCATACGCCGACCCTGGCCGGACACGGCCCGGGTGAGCCGATGACGCTCTCGCACACCGACGCCGTCGCCTCGCTGACGGCCTACCTCCACGACCACGATCTGTCCGATATCGTGCTCGTCGGCCACTCGATCGGCGGCGCCTACATCGCCCAAGCGGCCGAACAGGCGCCGGAGCGGATCAAGCGGCTGGTGTTCCTGAGCGCGTTCGTGCCCTCCGCGGGGCACGCGCTGGCCGATGAGTTCCCGCCTGCGGACGCCGCGTTCTTCGACATGGCCGATCCGGCTCAGGGTTTTCTGCTGCCTTTCCCCGTCATCCGCGAACGCGCCTGCAACGATATGGATTCCGCCGCGGCGGAGGCCGTCTATGCGGAGATGTCGCCTATTCCGGTCCGCTATTTCACGGACAAACTCGACCTCGGCACGTTCCACGCGCTGGTCGCGTCCGGAGGACTGCAGGCCAGTTACGTGAATCCGGTCAGCGATTACGCGCTTCCGCCTGGTGACTATGCCTCGTTCCCGCGGTTCGCCGTGCGATTGGGGCCGCTGGCCAGGATCTTGCAGATCCCGGGCTCCCACTACGTGATGCTCAGCCGCCCCGCGGAGCTGGCCGACACCCTCGTCTTGGCAGGATGCGATTGAGGGCCATGTCAACGCCCGGAAGTTCGGTTCCCGAATCCGTAGCCGACTGCCCAGCCACGCGCTGGGCTGTCGGCGACTCGACATGAGGACAATGCGGTGACAAAAGAGCTGATCGCCAAGTGCCGAGCCGGCGACGCCGAGGCGTTTCGCGAGCTCGTCGAGCCCTTTCGCCGCGAGTTGATGGTGCACTGCTACCGGTTCCTCGGTTCGATGCACGACGCCGAGGACGCCCTACAGGAAACCTTGCTCGACGCCTGGCAGGGTCTCGGCACGTTCGAGGCACGGTCCTCAGTCCGGACGTGGCTCTACCGTGTCGCGACGAACCGCTGCCTCAAGGTATTGAGGTCCACCAGCAAGAGGCACCGAATGGCCACCCCCGTAGCCAGTTTCGACCTACCTGAACCGTCCGCCCGAGGCGAGGTGGTGTGGCTCGAGCCGTATCCGGACGCGTTGGTGGAGGGCCTCGGCGACACCGCGCCGGGCCCCGAGGCGCGTTACGAGTCCAAAGAGGCAATATCGCTGGCCTTCGTGACCGCCGTCCAGCTGTTGCCGCCGCGCCAGCGTGCCGTGCTCATCCTGCGTCACGTGCTCGGCTACCGCGCCACCGAAGTTGCCGAATTCCTCGACACCACAGAGGAATCGGTCACCAGCGCACTCAAACGCGCCCGCGCTGCCATGCAAGCCCGGCTGCCCCGTCTCGGTGCCACGCAACCCCCACCTGCGCCCGACTCGCCGGTCGAGCGGCAGCTCATCGACCGCCTCACCCGGGCCTTCGAATCCTGCGACGTCGACGGCGTGGTCGCGTTGCTCGCCGACAATGTCCGACTGACGATGCCGCCGCTGCCGGTCGAATACCTCGGCCGCGAGGCGGTCGCCCGCTTCCAGGCCGCCGTGTTCACCCAGGCCACCAGCTACCGCCTGATCGTGACGCGAGCCAACGGCCAACCCGCCTTCGGCGTCTACCTCCTGGACCCCCGCACACGCACATGGCGTGCCACAGGCCTCATGGTCCTCACCCTCGCGGCCGACCGCATCACCGCCCTGACCCGCTTCGACAACAGCATCCTGACCCGCTTTGGCCTACCCCGAACACTCCCCGAATAAGGCTCAGCAGACAGGCCGCTACGAACACACCCTGATCGACGTCGAGGGCCGGGGGAGACCGGGCGCTGCTGCGCCCACCTGCACCTGACCATGCACCGCGCGCTCGGACCGACTTAGGGACCGCGAACACGCTCGTGTACGTACGCAGGAAGGGCATCGTGCTGAACGAGCCCTGCGTGATCGCGATCAACCTGTCTGAGGCTTGCACCCGCGGCTGCTCGGCGTCAGCCGCGCTACGATCTACCGCCACCTCGATCGCGACAAGCCGGTCTCGGCGTAGGAGGCGCACGGTGCTGCCCCCGGTCACCTACTACGGCGGCAAGGCCAAGCTGGGCTTGTTCAGAAGAAATCTGGAGCGATCTGGCAAGCGCCAAGGTTGAGATCAGGTTGGCGGAGCGGTGCGGCGGAGCCGTACCACCACAAAGGCGAGCAGCCCGAGGGCGGCCAGCGCGAAGACCGCGTTGCCCATGAGGTCCACATTCGCGGGCGCTGGGAAACTCGGCGGCTGAGGGAAGCCGTGCCACGCGTAGGTGACCAGGCCGGCAGCGCTCAGGGCGAACCTGTGCCAGGGTCCCCAGCCTGTGCACCGGGACCAGCGCAGGATGAGCAGCGTCATCGTGGCGTAGAGCGCGAGGTAGAAGCCGACCGTGATCCACGCGGGCACGATGGACTCCAGCTTGATCCCCACCATGGCGAGCAAGCTGGGGATCCAGAACGCCAGCCCGGCCGCGATGGTGATCGCGAAGACGGTCCACGGGCTGGCCGGCGTGGCCGAACGGAGGGGGCGGCGGAATCGAACGGACAGGAACGCGGCGATGATCAGGGCGACGGCCGTGATCAGCGTCCAGGTGATCTGAGCGGCCGACAACGGGTAGATGGCAGCCGGACTTGCCAGGGCGATGGGCACCGCGCCGCCTAGCAGGAACAGGATGGCTGACACGGTGAGGCCCACCTTGCCGAGCCAGGGCGTGTCCGGTCGGCGTGAGCCCGCCTCTACCATCGAGATCGGCACCGCGATGCTCCACACCCCATGGATGGCCAGGACGAACACGGTCCAGTAGGCGCCGATGCCCAGCGCCGGGATGAACCCGTAGTCGAGCAAACGCAGCCCGACATAGTCGGGATCGAACAGCGAACGGGTGAGCAGGCCCTCCTCGATCACGGCATAGGCGAGCCCGAGCAGGATGATCCCCGGCCACCCCAGCCGCCACCGGCGGGCGACCTCACGGATCAGCAGCGCGCCACCGCCATAGAGCGGAATCAGCCCGATGATCATCGGTAGGGCGTCGATGGCGATGTTGCCAAGCAGATACTCGCCAACCAGCGGCGCGAGAACCAGCAGGCCAAGCGCTGGAAGAATGCGTTTGAACACGTCTGCCCTCATCGGCGCAGCTCGCAGATCATCAGCGCTGGAACCGGCTGCGCGAAGCCCTCGAATGCCTCCATGCCGGTCAGGTCGCCGATGGGGGCGGGCGGCAGGTGGCCGCCCGTCAGGGGGTGGTAGTGGGTTTCGTAGCGGGAGCTGAAGCGCGGGTTGGCGAGGATCTGGCGGACCAGGTCGTATCCGGTGACCATCCAGACGCCGGGCGCGCCCTCGGGCGCGGCCACACGGGCGAGCGGCTGCTCTACGCGCAGGGCGGTGAGCGAAAGAGCGGAATCGAAGGGACAGGCGGGTGCCTGGTCGAGGGACGGCGTGACCGGCTCGTCGCGATAGTACGTGTTCGACACAATTGAAAGCTACGTTGCTTTCAGAAATTCTGTCAATCAACAGATATGCGTAACTCCAGTTGAAAGCCGATATATTGATGCAATGACGGTGAAGCTGAATGCAATGAAACGTTGCATTGTGTGGCGCCGAACGCAATAATGGCGCCGTGTCAGAAGGAAGGTTGACCCGGCAGGACCGCCAGCGCATCGCGACCGGCCTGGCCGAAGGCCGCTCCTACGCCGAGATCGCCAGGCGGCTGGACCGGCCGACCTCGACGATCAGCCGTGAGGTCGGCCGCAACGGCGGCCCCGGCGACTACCGGCCTGAGCGGGCGCACCAGGCGGCAGCGCGGCGGGCGCGGCGCGGCACCCCGGCCCGTTCGCCCGAGGCCAATCTCCAGGACCGCAAGGTCTTCGAGGTGGAAGAGGGAGCCGTCGAGATGGCGATCGGGATGGGCCTGCCGAAGATGATGGCGCGCGTGCTCATCGGCCTGTGGCTGAGCGAGGACGGCAGGCTCACCGCGGCCGAGCTGTCGCGCGGGCTGAAAGTCAGTCCCGCCTCGATCTCCATGGCCGTGGGCTACCTGACCCAGCAGGGCCTGATCAGGCGCGAACGTGATCCGCAGCGGCGGCGCGACATCTACGTGGTCGACGACGACGCCTGGTACCACTCGACGGTGATCAGCGCGCGGCAGACGCTCGCGGCGGCGGAGATCACGAAGGCGGCAGGGCAGACGCTCGGGCTCGACACGCCCGTGGGACGCCGCCTGGCCAGGGGCGGTGCGTTCCTGGAGCGGATCAGCCTGGACGCTCTGGCGTCGGCCGAACGCTGGCGCGACCTCCCGCCGTGATCAGACCGCAGGGATTGTGCCCCGGATTTCACGTGTTGTCGTCCAATCGCCCCCTCAACGCCCACGACCTGTTCGACCCCGTAACGAAACTCCCGCACGCAGCGCCACGCCACCGGCACCATGTAACGAAACTCCGTGCGAGGCTCCCGAATGTGGGCTGACCATCAGCCAGCCAGCGACGGGACGTCGCCGCCGCTCAGTCATGTCCGCCCAGCATTGACCAGGCAAGTCACAACAAGATCAACACCGTTTAGGGCTCATGACACGTTTCCTACGGGCACGGCCTGCGTGAGTTCGGTGCACCCTCTCGGCGTGGGACGAGATCCAGCCCTCACGGTCGAGACACCCTGTCCGGGACGAGGTGTTCGATCTGTCGCCGGGGCGTGGGCTACGACGGTGCACCTTGGTGGGCGTGGGGACGAGTCAAGGTGCCCCGGCGGGGTGCAGCGCAGATGGGCAGCAAAGCCCTAACCCTGTCGGTCGGCAGAGACTCACGATATCCGAGCGCTTCCAGCTCGGCAGAGCCAGCGATTAAGAGGCCACGCGGATTGGTGCGGATGTAGGCCGTCTGCGAGCTGGTCAGGACTTGCCCACTCGGGCGGCTGGGGTTCTCGAACGTGACGCTGCGTAATTGAATACGTCATCGCCTTGTGAGAGTTCTACAGATCCCGCCGATCGCTATCATCGGCCACAATCAGGCACCTACGTTGTTGGGCCACGCCCACGTAGCCGTACGATCACCCGATCAAGGACCGCGATGTCGATATACGAGAGTCTGGCAATCCTTCACCGCGCCGCCGGATCCGGCACGGTCATCATCACGGCGTCGGAGCCCGCCTCCGCCGAAGCCGTCCACGACCGCGAGACAGGGCTGAAGCCCCATTTCGGAACCGTCGACTGGACGGCTCCGCCCAGCTACCGGGCCTTCCTCGCCGAGCACAACGCCTTTACCTGTAAGCGCTGGGACGTCTCATCCAACGGGTACATCGAGTTCGTCGTCGTCGGTGACGATGCCATCGTTGAGCTGAACTCCGATCTCGTGCATATGCCCGAGCATGTGGACCGCGGCGACGGCCGGTGGCTGTCCACCAACCACCTGGTCGGCTTCGCCCTCGCCGACGCAGACAACGAGGCGGTCTGGTGCTTCGATGTCACCCAGCCGGACGCAGACGGCGAATACCCGGTCTACTACCACCACTACGACGATCAGGAAGGGCGCGCACGCTACGTTGAGGGCGGGGACTGGGAGGACCTGACCAACTCCACCCCAGACTTCCCCACGTTCGCCGCCTGGCTGGACGCGATGGCCAACGCGTTCACCGCGCCTGAGCCACCGAGCTGGTTCGAGCAGCTGGGCTCTCCGGGCTTCTACCCGGGGCTGTAGGAGGCCGTACGGGTAGGGGTGCGGTCATGGTCGGCGATTCGGGCGTCCGTCCCAGCGGTGAGTCGTCCATGCCTGCCGGATCAGACTGCGCACGGTGATGATCGTGTCGGCGAGGTCGAAGAATGCGCCGACGCCGGTGGCGCGCCGCTCGTAGCAGCGGGCGATCCGGGAGAAGGCGTTCTGCCAGGCGTGGGTGCGTTCGACGTGCCAACGTTGACTGGCCTGGATGGGCGCCTTCTCGCCTTTGTGCGCGATGCGGCCATGGAGGCCGCGTTCGTTGAGCAGAGTGCGAGTCTTGTCCGAGTCGTAGCCGGCGTCCAGGTGCGCGGTGACGTCGTTGGGCAATGGACCCAGGTCGTCCAGGCGATCCAGGGTGGGGGCGAGCAGCGGGGGAGTCGTGGCGGTTGGCGCCGGCCAGGACATGCCTCAGGGGAATGCCGTATCCGTCGGTCATGTCCGAGCGTTTCAGGCCCTGTTTGCCGCGGTTGACCGGGGAACGCCCGGCCACCTCTCCGCCTCCGGGAGCCTTGGTGAGGGTGTGCCGCTCGGAAACACGGTTTCGTGTTGTGAGCTGGGATTCTGCTGCGTGATCGGGGCGGCGGCTGCCACCATCGCGGGGTGTTGTTGTCGCTGGTCTACCGGTTGGTGCGGTGCTTGTGCGGCCTGCTGGCGGTGCTGGTTCGCTCTGATCTGTCCAACGAGGCTGAGCTGCTGGTGCTGCGTCACGAGAACCAGGTGCTCCGCCGCCAGCGCGGTGGCCGGCCGCGGTGGGGCCACGCCGACCGGCTCTGGCTTGCGGCGTTGTCTCGGCTGGTTCACCGCCTTCTGTCCCGGTCGCGCTGGCGACGATCTTGCGCTGGCATCGCCGGACGCCACCTGGCCCTCGTGCTCCACGAGTACCTGATCCACTACAACAGGCACCGGCCGCACCAGTCTCGGCGGCAACGGCCCCCGGACAGCGCAACGCAAACCCGTCCGGGACTTGACCGAGCTCAACGACCTGAGATCCATCCGCCGAAGACCCGTGGTCGCGGGCATGATCAGCGAGTACTGCCACGCTGCTCATGCCACGTAACCCAATATTCGAGCGGGACACCGTCCGCGCGGCCGTCACCCTGCCCTACCACAACGGCGGCACCGAAGGCGTGAACACCAAGACCAAACGCATCATGCGCCAGATGCACGCCCGAGCCGGCTTCGCGCTGCTCCGCCACCGCATCCTCCTGGCCTAACTCTCCGCCACCACCGAAAGAGAGACAGAGCCGTTAACTGGACACACCCTTCTTCGAGAGTGAAGGTGGCGAGAACGGATCGATGAACTTTTTGGCGGCCTCCAAAAGATGGTCGGAAGGTGGCGTGCCCCGGGCTCGGACAGCAGGCCCGGGGCACGGCGGCGGCGGTGAAAATTAGGTGGGGGCAGGTCGGTCAGGGCTGGGTGAAGATGTTGTCAGCGGGTCCGCCGATCTGGGTCCAGCCTGTTCCGGAGCCGTTCCATCTGAATACGGCGTCCTGGTTGGGCGAGACTGCATAGAGCCCCTCGCTGGTGGACTTGAAGGTGTAGCCAGGGCCGCCGATCTGGCTCCAACTGTTGGGCGAGCCGTTGTAGAGGTAGACGTTGCTGGTGTCGAAGTTGATGGCGACCAGGTATTTTCCGCCGCCGTCGAGGTAAGCGGCGCGGCCGCCGATTTGGGTCCAGTTGGTACCGGAGCCGTTCCATTTGAAGACGGCATTCTGGTCCGGGGACAGACCGTAAAGCGCGTTGTCGGTCACGGCGAAGGTGTATCCGGGTCCGCCGACCTTGCTCCAGTTGTTAGGCGAGCCGTTGTAGCGGTAGAGGTCGCCCGTGGCCGGGTTCGTCGCGAACAGGCCGAAGCCGCCAGAGTAGAGATAGCCGGCCGGCCCGCCGATCTGAGTCCAGCCCGTTCCGGAACCGTTCCATTGGTAGACGGCGTTCTTGTTAGGGGCCAGGCCATAGAGAGCGGTGTTGGTTACGGCGAAGGTGTATCCGGGTCCGCCCACCTTGCCCCAGCCGTTGGTGGTCTCGTCGTACCGGTAGAGGTCGCCGGTGGCGGGGTTGGTGGCGAACGTTCCGAGGCCGCCGGTGTAGACGGTTCCGGCGGGTCCACCGACCTGGGACCATTTCGATCCCGAACCGCTCCACTGGAACACTCCGTCACTGCTCGGGCCGAGTGCGTAGAGGTGCGGCGTGGCGCTCAGATAGCCGAGTACCGTATCTCCGTTCCAGCCTGCGGACGGGGTGAACCAACTCCGGCTCACTACGTTGCCCTGGTTGCCGCCGATCTCTTCGACCTGGTCACCTGAAACCGCCTCCACGATGGCGACGTGGGCGCCCTGTGAGCAGGTTGGACAGCCACTGGTGTCGGCATGCGCGAAAATGACGGCGTCGCCCACGTGCGGGGTGTAGTGGTCACCGTAGGGGTGCCAGGTGTGCGTGCCCGTCGAGTGTGCCCAGTCGGGGACGTACGGAGTCAGTGAACTTGTCACGCTGATGCCCGCCATGGCCCACACCCACCTGGCGAAATACGCACACCAGTCCTCTCCGGAACAGGCGCTGCCATATCCCGTACCTTTGTAGGGGAAGTTGGACTCGCAGGGACCGTGTCCATTCTGGGTTGAAACTATGTTCTCTATGTCACTGCCGGTCGCGGCGAGCGCAGCGGTCGTGGCCGCGAACATCATGAAGGGAGCGAGCAGGACACCGAGTAACGCGGCGCCCATCAGTCTGCGAATGCTGGAAGTTCTCACCGAAGCAGTTCCTTGAGATAGTGCAGGCGATTCATGGCCCGCCGGTTATCGTTGACATCGCAGGGCCGATTTGCGGCCAGGTGCCTCCCTTCCACTCGTAGATGCCTGCAGAGGAGACACCGAAAAGGTCGGTGTCGGTTACGGCGAAAGCGCTGCTAGGGCCACCGGCGCGGCTCCAGTCCTGAGGACTACCGCTGTAGTGATAGATGTCGCCCGTGGTGGGATTGGTGGCGAACAGGTCTGTGCCGCCCGCGTAGAGTGCGGCTGCGGGGCCCCCGATCTGCGACCAGGTCATGCCGCTGCCGGCCCACTGCAGCACCTCGCTGCGGTCGGGGCTCAGGCCGTAGAGGCCGATGGCGTTGGCGGCGAAGGCCGCGCCCGGGCCGCCAACCTGCGTCCAATTGTTGGGCGTTCCGTTGTAGCGGTAGATGTCGCCGGTTGTGGGGTTGGTGGCGAACAGGTTGGCGCCGCCCGCGTACAACTGTCCTGCCGGGCCACCGATCTTGATCCACGTCTGCCCAGCGCCGCTCCACTGCATCACGGCGGAGTGGTCGGGTGCCAGGCCGTACAGGCTGGTCGCGTTGACAGCGAAGGTAGCGCCGGGGCCGCCGATACGCGTCCAGTTGTTGGGGGTTCCGTTGTAGTGGTAGATGTCGCCGCTGGTGGGGTTGGTGGCGAAGACGCCGTACCCGCTGGCGTAGAGGGTTCCTGCGGGGCCGCCTATCGTCGACCACGACGTACCGTCCCATTCCTGGACCGCGCTGCCACCGGGAGTCAGGGCGTACAGGTGCGTTCCGGTGGCGGGGGTGGTGTGCCAGGTTAATGGGGCGATGTACACCCCACCCTGGCCCCAGCCCGCCGAACTGACCCAGGTGTCGCTTCCGTCCTGGATCACTTCGGCCGCGTGTGAGGCGATGTGGCCCACCTGGCCGCTCAGGTCGAAGCGGTAGGGGTTGTTGCTGGCGATCACGTCGGTGCCGACGTAGCCGACACGGGGACCGATGAACAGGTACCACAAGCCGCCGTGCTGAACCACGAAGGGTGATTCGGTTCCACCCGCTCCGGTGCCGGTCTGCGGGTCCACATAGGCGACGTTGCGGGCGCTCCAATGGATCAGGTCGGTACTGGTCCGGTAGGCGACGATGTGGTTGCCCCCGCTTGGGGCACTGGTCGCGTCGTAGTACATGACCCACTGGGTTCCGACGCGGGCGACCATGGGGTCCCGCGCTTCGTAGCCGTCGGTGAACAGCGGACCGGACGGCAGCCGGGTCCAATGGGTGAGGTCCGTGGAGGTGGCGAGGTTGATCTCGCACGAGGTGGGGTCGCCGCCACCTCCTGCGTAGAACATGTAGTAGGTGCCTCCGACGCGGATCACGTACGGGGCCCAGAGATGAGTCTCGCCGTAGCCAGGGTCGACGGTCAACGCGGGCGGCTGTTTGGTCCACGGACCAGAAAGAGAGCGCGCGGTGGCGTGTGCGAACTCGATCTCGTTGTTCGGATCCGCGGGCTCGGGGTGAGTGATGCCGAACAGGTGCCAGGTTCCGGAGCCGTCCCGGACGAAGGTGTGGTCATTGATGTACCAGGACTGGGTCTCGCTGACGCTGGGGTCGTAGATCTTGGCGAAGGCACCTGCGGTGACCCACGCCGACCCTCCCTGGAGAGCGGCCTGCGTACGGCCGGCGGGGTGGGCGGCGGGGTTGGGTGCGGGGTGGCTGGCGGACGCCGGGCGCGCTCCTGCAGCGACCAAGGTTGTGAGGATCGCAACGGCGAGGGCGAGACGCCCGCCCAGGCGCTTGAACTGCATGTGGGCCATAACGTGCACTCCGATGGGGTCAGGAGCCAGTTACGAGTTCGTCGGCGGGACCGCCGATCTGCGACCACGCGGTGCCGGAGCCAGACCACGCGAATACGCCGTCCTGGTTGGGGGACACTGCGATGGTGACGTTGTCGGTGGAGGCGAAGGAGTAACCAGGGCCGCCGATGCGCGACCAGTTGTTGGGCGTGCCGTTGTAGTGGTACACGTCGCTGGTGGAGGGGTTGATGGCCAGCAAGCCCTGGCCTCCGCCATACAGGTAGCTGGCGGGCCCCCCGATTTGGGTCCAGGTAGAGCCGCCCGTCCAGGCGAAGACGGCGCTCTGCTGCGGGGACAGGCCGTAGATCGTGTTGTTTGTGACGGCGAAGACAAAGCCAGGGCCGCCGATGCGCGACCAGTTGTTGGGCACGCCGTTGTAGCGGTAGATGTCGCGAGTGGTGGGGTTTGTGGCGAACAGCCCGGCGCCGCCGGCATAGAGTGTGCCTGCCGGTCCGCCGATCTGGGTCCAGTTGGAGCCGCCGGTCCACTGGTACACCGCGCTCCTGTTCGGAGCCATGCCGAACAAGGTGTTGCCGGCGGCGGCGAAGGTGTAGCCGGGGCCGCCGATGCGTGACCAGTTGTTGGGCACGCCGTTGTAGTGGTAGATGTCGCCGCTGGTGGGATTGGTCGCGAACAGCTGTGAACCGCCCGCGTAGAGAGCGCCTGCCGACCCCCCGATCTGCGTCCAGTTCTGCCCTGAACCGCTCCACTGGTAGACCCCCACCCCGCTGGGGGCTAGCGCGTACACATGCTTGGTGCTGGGACCGGTGCCCCACTGGCCGTAGTCGCCGGTGATCACGTAGTTCCAGTCGCACGTCTTGCCGCTGATGTAGACGTACAACGGGTTGGACTGCTGCCAGATGTTGGTGTGCGGGTTCAGCGTGCCGTTCGCGCCGCCGGAAAAGCCGGTCGACTTCGACTGCCAGAACCAGGTCGCTTTGCCGTTGCCAGCCAGGTGGTCGATGTACCAGGTACTGGAGTAGACGCCGATCCGGCTGGGCGGAAGAACCGAGGCGACCCCGTCCATGTAAGCGTCCGCGGCGGAGAACTGGGAAGGCAGCACGTCGATGTCGATGCTGAAGTAGATAGGGCGGTCTCCGGGGATGCCACAGTTGTTGGCAGCCGCGAGTGCCAACTGGGCGTCGTATCGACCTCCATCAAAGGGTGACCTCCCATCCGTCCGGCCCGGAACGCCTGGGGATGCGAGGGTAAAGGGATTCTGGTAATGCTCGTAGTTGGCGATGACCGCGACCCCGTGGGCCGCGCACGCGGCGACCTTCGCTGCCGTCATGCTCCCCGACCCGGTCAGGTAGTAGGACAGGAACGTGTAGCCGGCTGCGGCGATTTGGCCCGGGTCAGGATCCTCGTTGGAATCCAGCCCCATAGCCGAGCTTGCGAAAGCGGGTCCAGCCGTCACGCTTTCGAGGGCGGTCAGGGTCACAGCCCCTGCCGCCACCCCTGCGGCTGTGGAAAGGAAACGTCGGCGGGTGACGGTGGCATAGGTGGGAATGGCGGATGGGTCCACGGGGGAAGCCTCCATGCATAACAGCGCTGGGGGAGGTGATCGCCTTGCCTACTGATCGGATCTAGGTCCGCCGGTCGACCGCGTCGGCTCAGGGGCCTGGAGGGACCCCAGCGGACCTCTGGAGTTGAGCTCCGTGACGTGTAGATCGGTGGCGGGCTGGTGTTGAGCAAGAAGTGCCCGGCGGGGATTTCTATTCGGGCAGTGAGACCCGGGTTCTGGGGCCGCCCGAATCGTGTGGGATGTGGCGGGGGTTGGGACGCGTCGAGGCCGCCCGCGCCGACCAGGACCGCCAAGGCAAGGGGGGCACGGTGCCGGCCGCCCAGGCCAGCCCGCCGCCGATGGGGCCGACGACCACCCCCGCGATGATGACGATCGCCACCCACACTCCGCGATTACTGCAAACGCTTAGCGCACGATCCGGTTCCAATGTTCCTCAGACCCCGCACTGGCTGCGGCACTCCGCGCTCAGCATCGGGGTCGAAGTGCCGTTCTCTGCGTCGTGCGTCCGTACGGTCCTTGGAGCGGTACGTGCGCCCCGGCGTCGACGCGGTCGCCCGGCACGTCGCCGAGCGTGACCCGCCGCTACTCCAGTTTGACTGGAGCCCGCCGGCCGCTAACCCTATCCCATGTACCATTGCTGGTTAATGTTTCCGTTGCAGGGCGCGATGAGTAGCCACTGGTGGCTGAAGCCGGCATCCCAACAGAAATTCGGCGCTCCATCTGGATGTACCGCGACGCTGCTGGTGCCATTGCCGTACGTAGTGGCGATAAACCACTGCGAATGGCGGGAGGGGTTGCATGATCCCAGGCCGCTACTGGTCCCGGCATCTAGGCACAGACCGTTGTCGGAGCGGGCCTCCCAGGCCCCGCCCGTTCCCACTGCGTAAGAGGTGAATCGCTGGTTCGCGTTGCCGTTGCAGGGCCAGGTGCTGACCCAGCCACCACCCGCGTCCAGACAGTTGTTATCCTTCGCGCCCCAGCTCACAATTGGGGTGCCTGATGATGCGTGTGCCGGAGCGGTGATCCCGAAGGCTCCAACGAGTAGCGAGGCGGTGAGCAGAATCAATCGGCGCCATCCCCGCTGGCGTGGGCTTGTTCCGGTCTTCGCTGCAAGGCTGTGGTAGTCGGTTGTGTCTGGACGCGGCTTCGCGGCTGTGCTGGTCAGGTGGTTTCGCAGTCTTGGCATTTTCTCCGGCATTTCTTAAATTGGGAGTCCCGCGTGTAGTCCGGCTTAGGGGGTGCAAGCGCCCACAGTCGCGGCGTGCATTGTCATCCAGGCGGTGGCTCAAGCTCAACCGTGTTGGGATCTGACAGGAGGAAAGCTGCGCACATTCTGCTGCCGAGCCCGTTGGGGGGCTGATAGAGCCTTTTCCCTTGCTCGAATATCTAGCTGCTGTCGCGACAAGAGCGGATTCCCTTTTCTCGGCCGAGCCTACGGGCGGCGCTGGGTGGCAGCCAGAATCCCGTACGATTCCGTACACTCCGAACACTCCGAACACCGGTGTCCGTGCCAGCCGATGACCCTGCGCCTGCCGAAAATTCCGTCCATGCAGTTCAAGCGGCATGTTGGTATTCGTGGAGGACTCCGCCGAGCCGGTCTCGTCGGCGTACCTTGAGGTCGACGATTTCGACTGGATCCGGGACGGCGCGTGGTGGAGCCTGTGGGTGCCGAAAATTGGTCCACCGATGTTGAGCTGGTGTTATCCCGATCCTGATCACCATCATTTGAGCGAGCGCTCAACCTGGTTTGATCAGAAGCTCAACTGTCGGGACTGGTGCCGCTTTGTCGCTGCAGGGCAAGCACTGTGTTTGAGTTTCGGGGCACTACGCGGCGCCGATCAGATCAGCAGAAGTAGGGGGACCATGGTGCGCCCGCAGGGCGCCGCCGTGCTCCGTGCGTGCTCGTACGCCCCGGAACGCACCGTCAGGATCTGACACGGTGTGACATCGAAAGCCGCACGATGAGGGACGAACTGTCACTGAGCCTTGGCGCAGCTGCATGGACCCAGCTTCGATGGAGAGGCTCGAGTTTCACGGCCGATCGAACCCGTACGAGCAGCCACCGAGCAGCCGTTGCTCAGCGATCTGTGCCCACGAATCGATATGAGTGGTGCTGATGATCCGCTTGCAGATGGCCTTCATACCTGGAGCATCCGAATCGGCGCGCAGATTGCCCGCTATGGGCGTGGCCCGGCTGCTCCAGGTCGCGTCGCCGCGTACCTGGAGCGGGCTGTGCCATGGGAGCGATCTCCGAGGAACTCAGTGCTGACATGCTGTTTCACTGGCGCCGTATCCGAAGCCGGCATGCTCTCTGGGTGCTACAGCAGTCGTTCGCGTCGGGTCGCTGCTTCTTCTCGGGTCGCGGTGAGGAATGCCCGGCGGAGTTGTTGCCGTGAGTTCTCGACGTTTGCGGGGGCGGGGCGTTGGGGGTCGGCGTGGTGATAGTAGAGGTGCCAGCAGGTGTGGGTGCCGTGGAGCAGGTTGTCGAGGAGGTCGGGGGCGGCCCGGGCGGGGTCGAGCGAGGTGAGGGGCAGGTAAGGGCTGCCGGGGCTGAGATCGATTCCGGGGTGGTCGGTGTGCGCCTTGCTAATGAGTTCCTGGGCGACCGTGATGCGGTGTTGGCCGCCCGGAATACCGCACGGCCGCCGGCTACGTTCGCGCAGGCACCGCGTACAGGACGGCGACGAGTGACTCGCCCTCGAATCCGATGCGCACGCTGTCCGGATCCTGACGGATGGCGGCGGGAGTAGCGGCTTCCGGCACCGCAGACGGGGGCACCGGCATCGGGTGGAACCCGGCCTCACGCAGCCGGGCGAGCCAGGTGGCGGTCGGCTCGTGACGTTCGTAGCGCTCTTTGTCGTCGGCTGTGCCGACGATGTCGGCCACCTCGCGGCGGAAGAACAGCTTCATCGCGTTGCGGTCGGCGGCCGTCACCTCCAGCGCGTCTATCAGCCGGAAGACGGTGTGGAAGTGCTCCCACGAGTTGTGGAACCGCTCGGGGAGCGCCACCCGATGATGGTCGGAGTCCGGCTCGCATAGCACCACGACGTCCGGTTCGGCCGCGCGCAATCTCTCGAAGAACGTGTTCCGCTCGTCCACGCCGGACGGACTGTCTCGGAGGTGGTGCAGCGCGAACGCGGCGTTCATGACCAGTGGACGTGGCGCACGGCGTACCAGGTCCCACTCCTCGCCGGTCATGTGTTCGGCGAGTCGGGGCACTCCGTGGAAGTCCAGCGTGACACCGGTGTCGCGGATGGCTTGTTCGGCCTGACGGAGGCTGGCCGCTGCAGGGTCCACCCCGATGACCCTCAGCCGTCCGGGTGCCTGATCGCGGTCCGCGAGCGTCCGCAGCACCGCCGCCTCCTGGCCGCCTGAGCCGATCCCCACCGACAGCATGGTGGCCTCGT
This sequence comes from Nonomuraea sp. NPDC050536, assembly GCF_044457685.1. Lineage (NCBI taxonomy): Bacteria > Bacillati > Actinomycetota > Actinomycetes > Streptosporangiales > Streptosporangiaceae > Nonomuraea > Nonomuraea sp. NPDC050536. Next base: position 37,425 of record NZ_JBITHD010000008.1, on the reverse strand, counting down.
CCTGACCGGCGAGGTGTCCGGCGAGGAGCGCGCCGCCAATGCGACCTGCCAGATTTACGATCGGCAGGTGTGCGGCCACCAGGTCGAACAGCTGGATCTGCGGACGCTCGAAGCTGCGGAGATAGAGATTGTCCCGCTCGTCTTGGCACGTTCCATGCCGGGCGGCCAAAGCGTCGTGATAGAGCAGATAGAGGAAGTCGTCGCCGCCTGCTTTCTCGGGGTTGATCACACTGCGGAGCTTTTCCAGCCAGCGCTCCGCCGTCTCGGCGCGGCCCGCGTCCGTCTCTTCCACGGCACGGCACAGCAGGTCGAATGCATGGGAATTCACGTTCAAGCCTTCCTTCGACGTCGGTAATGATCGAGGATGTCGCGATGCCCTTGTAAACAACTTGGGATGCGCTTGGCGGTCAGAAATGGACGAGGACGCATCCGCGCGATGACGTCGGCGTGGCTGCCGGGCACCGGTCTCGCCCTCCAGGCCCGTCAGCGGGACCCGCGCACCGAGCTCGCGGGCGAGAGCGCGCAGCGCGATCGTGTACGCCTGCTTGGTGTTGGCCTTGTCGACCGTGGTCAGGTCAGCAGGCTCTGTTAGTGCTGGTCTACCTGCGCAAGGGCGAGACGTTTGGTGAGTTCGGAGCCGGTTTCGGCGTGTCCACGGCGACTGCGTGGCGGTATGTGGAGGAGACGGTGATGCTGCTGTCAGCGCGCTCACCCAAGCTCGGGCAGGCAGTGCGCAAGGCCCAGCGGGACGGGCTGCATTACCTGATGCTGGACGGCACGCTGATCCGCACCGACCGGATCAAGGCCGACCGGCCCTACTTCTCCGGCAAGCATCGCGTGCACGGGATGAACGTCCAGGTCATAGCCTCACCCGACGGCACGATCCTGTGGACCTCGGGATCTCTGCCGGGCAAGACGCACGACCTGAGCGCCGCCCGGATCTGGGGCATCTTGCGTGTGCTGGACAGCGCGGGGATCATCACCCTGGCCGACAAGGGTTGCAGGGAGCGGAGGGGCCGCTGGTCACCCCGTACAAGGGCAGGAACAAGCCCGAGTCCCAGAAGCGAACCAATCGATCACATGCCCGTCTTCGCGGTCCGGGCGAGCGCGCGAATGCCCAGCTCAAGACCTGGCGCATCCTGCGGAAGCTCCGCTGCTGCCCCCTCAAAGCCGGACACCTGTGCAAGTCCATCGCCGTCCTGCAGAACCACGAAGTCGCCAGAGGATGAAAAGGGCTCAGTGTCTAGACCTTATCCGCGCCGTCACATGGCGTAGGCCTTGGTGACGGAGATCTGGGTGTCGCCGAGGAACAGCCAGCCCGGTGGGGTGATGAAGCCTGGAAGTGCGGACATCTCACTGGGATTCCGGCTGACGTCGGTGACCCGCAGCCGGATCTTGTCGCCGGGAGCCTTTATGGTCAGCGACGCCTCGACTCCCACCGGTCCCGGGGCGTGGAAGACGAATCCCGCCGGATCGGCCTTTATGGAGCGCCCCTCGACGGTCAGCGAACGCACCATCGCGGTGTCCCCGTCCACCCGCAGGCCGATCATGGTTGCTCCGCGCTCGGAGTGGATCCGGACGCGCAGGGTTCGCATGCCCTGCCGGGTCGTGTCCGCGAGCACTCGCAGTGAGGGCGCCGGCATCGGGGCGGCCTTCGCCGGGCTGAGGAGCTTGGACCCGCCGCCCCACAGGTCCGCCAGCGGCACGCCGGTCGCGTCGGCGCCGCCATAGCGGCGGGCCCACCGGTCAGGCGCCTTCGAGGTCAGCCAGACGGCTTTGCCGGTGTCCGCGTCGAGGCCGTACGCCAGGCTGGTTCGCCGCGGGTGCTCCTTGTCGATTGGCTCGACCAGCAGGCCCGCCGCCACCAGGGTGATTGAGATGACCAGCGCGGTCAGCGGGATCAGCGGGGAACGCCTGCGCGGCCAGACCACCTCGATCAGCGGCAGCAGGAGGCCGCCGAACAGGATCATCAGGGGCATGGGGGCGTAGCCCGCGTACTGCAGGCCTGTCGGCAGGGTGTTCCACGCGCTGGGCAGCAGGATCAGGGCGCCCGGCACGAGACCGGCAGCGAGAATGAGGACGCGCGACCGCGGCGGGCAGCAGAGCGCGGCCAACCCACCCAGCGCCGCCCCCAAAGCGGGCCATGCGGCAAGGTGCGACGCTCCGGGCGCCACGATGCCGAGTCCGAGACCGATCAGGGCCGCCCAGGCCAGCATGCCCAGCGCCAGTTCGGCGGGGCCAACGCGACGGCGCAGCAGCGCGTACCACGCGATGAGGATCGTGCCCGCGAGCATCAGTACGGCAAGCCACAACAGCTCCGGCCGATACGGCGTCGTGGTGGCGGTTCCGCTGAGTTCGGGCCGGATCACCTTGAGCAGGTCCCAGACGAAGACACCGACGCCCACCCCGAATCCGATCGGGACCACGGCGAGCGCGGTGCCGAGCAGCGTGCGCCGCAACGTGACCACGCCCCGGTGGCGGGCCAGGAAGATCAGTGCCAGTGCCGCCAGCAGGGCGACGGCGCCCAGCAGGGAGGCCGCCCAGGTCGGATAGCGGACCAGCAGGCCGGGCGGGACGTTGAAGTAGACCAGGTCGTTCCCGGTGGCCAGCCGCGCCAGGTCGGTGCCGCCGAACGCGCGCACGAGCGCCAGCGTGTTATCGCCCATCTGCTGCAGTGCCGCGAGATCGACGTGCACGGGGTCGTCGAGAACGCTGTGGTACAGGGTCCCTGCGTTGGCGTAGGCGGAGTCGAGTACGGCCATCCCGCCGGGTTTGAAGGCGGTGAAGTCGGTGTCGTTATTGAGCAGTTTCATGAGCTCGGCGTACACGGAGTCGGCCACGGGCATCGGCGCCGCCGATCCGAACATCGAGATCAGGCCGGAGTTCGACTCCGTGCTCCGGAACATAAGCACCGGCCCCTTGGCCCCGCGCGCCTCGTTGTTGAGCACCACGCTCCGCCCCTGTGCGAGCGGGTGGTCTTTGACGAACGCCTCCGAACCCAGGAGCCCGGCCTCCTCAGCGTCGGTGATGAGGAACACGATGTCGTTGCGCAACCGTGTGCCGTCCGCGACCAGCGCCCTGGCCGTCTCGATCGCGCTAGCCGTGCCGGCCCCGTCATCGTTGGCACCCGGTCCCTCGGGGACGGAGTCGTAGTGAGCGGTGACGAAGACCCGGCCCGTGGGAGCGGTCCCGGGTATCACGGTGACGATGTTGAAGACGCGCCCGGCGGTGACGGGGTCGCCCTGCTCGTCGAGTGGTGAGACGCCCACTGCCTCCTGTACCTCGGGCCGCAGGCCCAGCCGCCGTAACTCGCCGACCAGGTAGTCGCGGACCCGGGTGTGCTCGGCCGTGCCGACGGGGTGGGGTTTGACGGCGAAGCGCTCGATCTGGGCGAAGGCCCGCTGCGCGCTGAATTCCCGATCGGGGGCGCCGGCCGGGCTCACCGCGGTGGGGGTGGTGTCCCTGATCGCGCCGACGGCGATCAGCAGGAGCACGCCCAGGGCCAGAAGTCCGGCAGCGAGTGAGCGCCGTCTCGATGCGTGCTCGTCCGCGGCTACTGATGTCATCCTCGGTCACTCCCCGGGTTCGTGTCCTACGTGTCCCCCTTGTCGCGGCATCGGGGATCACCGCGACGGAGTATTGCAGAAGAAATGCTGCAGCGAAACTTCTGCAATATGCAGGCGAGGAGTTGTAGGCTCGCAGCGTGGCGAACAGACCGTCGATCCGGCAGCTCAGTGATCCAGGTGCGCACAAGGCGCTCGGCCATCCGCTGCGACAGCGGATCTTGCGGCATCTCGGCATCCACGGCCCGGCCACGTCCACCACGCTCGGCCGGGCGCTCGGTGAGAACACCGGGACGCTCAGCTATCACCTGCGCCAGCTTGAGCGCAACGGGTTCATCGAAGAGATCCCCGAGCGGTCGACCGGAAAGGAGCGCTGGTGGCGGCAGATCAGCGCCGACCTGAGGTGGCCCTCGGCGGGTGAGATGGACGAGGAGTCGCAGAAGCTCCTCGACGAGATCACCGAGTTCAAGGTCGACCAGGAGCTGGAACTCGCCCGGCGCTTCTTCAGAGACCATCGGCGGTACGGGGAGTGGGCGAAGGCGTCCCGCGGGCTCACTCACCTGACCCGGGAAGAACTCGACAAGTTCTTCGAGGCGTACATGGAACTGCTGTCCAGATTCGGCCGCGCGCCGGAGGACGCGTCGCCGGGAGCGCGGCCGGTGTTCCTGAGATTCTTCACGATGCCCGCCTCCGAGGACCCGCCGTCCTGACGCCCGGTCTCGGGAGCCTGGGCGCCCACAAGGCCATCGACGACCGCTTCTTCAGGCCTAGTTGTACTTGGTCGAGATCTTGGTGACACGTGGCCGTGGGTGATCGAGCATGAAGAAGACCTCCGGGCGTAGTGGGGTGTAGCCGCCGTGGCGTGCTGTTGAGGCAGGCTGCCAAACGCGATCAGCAGGTAGCCTGCGGCCACCCACGTGAGTAGCACGACGAGAGGACGTGTCAGGCCGACGCTGAAGGCTACGTCCCGTGGCGGTGAACGCGTTCGGTGGGAGGATCGGCCCGATCACGCTCATCCAGTGGGGCAGGAACCAGCCCGGTGTGCTTGCGCAGCTCGTGGCGTTGCCTAAGGTCATGGTGGTCAGTGCGACAAAGCCGATTCGGGGGTCGAAGTGCAGCGGAACGAAAACGTACGCTAAGCCCGTTCTCGCAGGTCAGCCGTGAGATCTGAACGCCGGCATCCGGAGAGGCTTGACGTACGTTCCCGTTCCATCGCACAAGCAGCGGTTCGCCTTCGCCTTTCGGCGGCGGACCCCTGTCCCGCTCGAATTCACGGTTTCGTGCTGTGAGCTGGGGTTTTGCCGCATGATCAGGGCGGCGGCTGCGACCATCACGAGGTGGCGTTGTCGCTTGTCTACAGGTTGGTGGGGGGCTTGTTCGGCCTGCTGGCGGTGCTGATGTGTCAAAGGATGTGGAGCTGCTGGTGCTTCGTCATGAAAACCAGGTGCTCCGCCGTCGACTCGGTGACTGGCCGCGGTGGGGTCACACCGACCGGCTCTGGCTTGCGGCGTTGTCGCGATTGGTCGTGGGCGGAGGTGTTCCCGGTCACCCCGGCTACGATCTTGCGTTGGCATCGCAACCTCGTAGCACGCAAATGGACCTTCAACGGCGGACGGCGTCCTGGACGGCCCGGCACCCGCCGGCCGATCAGTGGCTGATGATCCTTCGTCCGTCGCCGACCTCGCGGCCGTGCCACGGGAACCAGCTGGCGTCTGTCGGCGGCTTGAACGTGCCGACCGCGTCGTGCAGATCCCTGAACATGCGGCCCACGGCCGCCGCGCCCTCGAGAGACCAGCCGCCAGGGTGGGCGAAGCCGCCCTCGATGTAGGTCAGCATCTCCCTGCCGTCGGCGTCGTACCCGGTCCCGACCACGCGAGGGGCTGCGGAGAACCCCACGTCTTCGAGGTGGCCGAGCAGGACGTGTACGGCAGGCGTCCACGGACCCGAATCGCGCACCACGACGTCGCCATGACGGTGAACAGTGCTTCGCCCGTACCCAGTGGTCAGTTCGATCTCCGTCACGGCTCAATTTTTACAGCCGCGTCAATCGATTTCGGCTCCCGTGGTGGCCGGCACCTCGTGTGCCTATGTCAAGGTTTCGTGCAAGGTGGCGAGCTCGGCGCGGTACCCGGCCCTCAGCCGCGGGTCTCGGCGGTGAGCGCCAGGACGACTTAGTCGATGCATCCAGGCACAAAGCCAAGTACCGATCATCGAACAGGCCAGACACCTGCGAGAACTGCACGACGGCTGCGGGGAGTCAACCGCAGCACCTCTTGGACGCCATAGTGCGCAGACAGAACTGCATCGCGCGGACGCCAAGGCAGCAAACCTCACCCATCCCAAGCTCGCGCACGTTGTGCTGTGAGCTGGGGTTTTCCTGCGGGATCAGTGCTGGGGCTGCGACCATCTCGAGGTGTTGTTGTTGCTGGTCTTCCCATCCGAAGGCACTGATTGTGCGGATGGCGCGGGAGAACCCAGCATGGGGGGCATCGCGGCCGTTTGACGGCTTATGGGTGGGATTTCGGTTGCTGGAGGACGACGTCCGAAAGTTGGCAATGTCAAGGCGTAGCACTTCCTGGTCGGAGGTGATACGACCCATTCATCGTTGTGTGCTGAAATATCGGAGGCAACGTGACTCCTGAGAACGCGTTACGCGCGTTGGCTGACGGCTTCGACGGCGAAGTGATCCGGCCTGAGGACGCCGATTACGAATCGTCCCGCCGCGTTTGGAACCAACTGATCGACCGCAAACCCGCTGCCATCGCATGCTGCCGAACCCGAAATGATGTCGTCTCGGCACTGGTGGTCGCACGTGACACCGGCCTCGAACTCGCCGTGCGCGGCGGCGGGCACAGCTTCCCCGGCTTCTCGACGACGGAGGGCGGCTTGGTCTTGGACCTGGGCCCGATGAAGCAGATAGTCGTCGACGTAGAGCGGCGGACGGCCAACGTCGGCCCTGGTGTGCGGTGGGGTGAGCTCACCGCGGCTGCCGCACAGCACGGCCTCGCGCCGGTCGGCGGGCACGTCGCCGATGTGGGCGTCGCTGGGCTGACGCTCGGAGGGGGCAACGGGTGGTTCGCGCGGGTCTTCGGGCTCGCCTGCGACAACCTCGTCGCGGCCGACGTCCTGACCGCTTCGGGGAAGATCGTCCGCGCGAGCGCCGACGAGAATCAAGACCTCTACTGGGGCCTGCGGGGCGGCGGCGGCAATCTCGGGATCGTTCTCGAGTTCACGCTGCGCCTGCACCCGGTCGACCGGCTGCTCGGCGGGATGGTCCTGCACCGGTTGGAGGACGCCGCCGACGTGCTGCGCTTCCTCGCCGGGCACGGCCAGAGCGCCCCCGAGGAGGTCAATGTGGCGCCGGCGATCCTCGCCGGTCCGCCGGCGCCGTTCGTTCCTCAGGAATTGCATGGGAAGCCGGTGCTCGCGCTGGCGATGTGTTACGTCGGGCCCCTCGCCGATGGGGAGGGCGAGCTCGCGCCGGTGCGCGGGTTCGGCAGACCGTTCGCCGACCTGGTCGAACCAACGACGTTCGAGATACTTCAGCACATCTTCGACCCGCAGGGGCGGCCCACGCCCTATCACATGCGCTCTCACCTTGGCGGTGCGATAAACGAGGAACTCATCGCCGCAATGATCGAGCACGGCGGCGGGCTGAGTTCGCCGAACAACGGTGTGCTTCTGCTGCCGATGGGTGGCGCGGTGGCGCGAGTCGCGGCCGACGCCACCGCCTTCCGGCACCGGGAGGCGTCCTACTGCATGGAGGTCGGGGCGGCCTGGTCGGCGGACGACGAGAACCCGCAGAGGCACATCGAGTGGGCTGACCGCTTGTGGGCCGAGACACGGTCATGGGCCATCGGGGTGGAGGTCAACCACCTCGCCGACGAGGGTTCTGAGGGGGTTCGCCGGGCCTATGGCGACAACTATCAGCGGCTCGCCCAAATCAAGCGAACCTGGGATCCCGACAACCTTTTCCGGCTTAACCAGAATGTTCCGCCCGCTACTGCCGACGATCCTGGCCCGCGATAGCCGTCGCCTTCGCTGACGTAGCTCGCACCGGCGAGGTGCGCTGAGTGCGACGGCTCTGTTGACAGTTGAACCAAGCAAGCGAATGCTTCGGATAGATCCGTAACGGGCGCCAGGCGCGAGGTGCCGTCAAAGGTCAGCCTCACGTCGAAGGGATTCACCATGCCCGCGGACCAGAACCCCCAGCCACGCGTGCACACCAGGCGCCAGGTCTTACGCGGCGCCGTTGTCGGCGCGGGAGCGGTGCTCACCGGCGGCGTGCTCGGCGTCCCCGCCCATGCGGCGGTCGCCGACTACGACGTCGTCGTCATCGGCTCCGGCGCGGCCGGGATGACGGCCGCGCTGAGGGCGGCCAAGCGCGGGCTCCGCACCGTGGTGATCGAGAAGGCGCCCACGTTCGGCGGGTCGGCGGCGCGGTCGGGAGCGGGCATCTGGATCCCGAACAACGAGGTGATCCTGGCCGCCGGAGTGCCGGACACACCCGCCAAGGCGGCCGCGTACCTGACGGCCGTCGTGGGCGGCACCGTGCCGGCCGACCGGCAGGCCGCCTTCCTCGCGCACGGCCCCGCCATGATCTCCTTCGTGACGCGCAACAGCCCGCTGCGCTTCCGGTGGATGGAGGGCTACTCCGACTACTATCCCGAGCTGCCCGGCGGCATGCCGAACGGCCGCTCCATCGAGCCGGACCAGCTGGACGGCCGGGTACTCGGCGCGGAACTGGCCCGGCTGAACCCCTCCTATATCCCCACGCCCGCCGGGCTGGTCGTGTTCAGCGCCGACTACCGGTGGCTCACGCTCGCCGCGGTCAACCTCAAGGGCGCCGCCGTGTCCGCCGAGTGCGTGGCCAGGTACACCGCCGCCGCGCTGCGCGGCGAGATCCCCCTGACGATGGGCCAGGCGCTGGCCGGCGGCCTGCGCGCCGGGCTGCTCGCCGCCGGCGTGCCCGTGTGGCTGAACACCCCGCTGGTGGACCTGCAGTTCGACGGCAGCGGCCGGGCCACGGGCGCGCTCGTGTCGCAGAACGGCGCCGAGGTGCTGGTCAGGGCCGCGCGCGGAGTGATCGTCGGCTCGGGCGGCTTCGAGCACAACCTCGCCATGCGCACCGAGTTCCAGCGGCAGCCTATCGGGACGGACTGGACGGTCGGCGCCCAGGAGAACACCGGCGACGGCATCCGGGCAGGGCGCCGCGCGGGCGCCGCGCTGGACCTGATGGACGACGCCTGGTGGGGGCCGGCGATCCCGCTGCCCGGCGAGCCGTACTTCTGCCTGGCGGAACGCACCCTGCCCGGCTGCATCCTGGTCAACGGAGACGGCGTGCGCTTCGTCAACGAGGGCGCGCCGTACAGCGACGTCGTGCACGTCATGTACGACCGCAACGCCACGGGACCGCACATCCCGTCCTGGCTGGTCGTCGACCAGAACTACCGCAACCGCTACCTGTTCAAGGACATCGCCCCGACGCTGCCGTTCCCCGACGAGTGGTACGCCGCCGGAGCCGTCCACAAGGCGTGGACGATCGGGGACCTGGCCACGAAGATCGGCGTGCCGTCCGCGAACCTGCGCCAGACCGTCAGCCGCTTCAACGGCTTCGCGCTGACGGGCAAGGACCTGGACTTCCATCGCGGCGACAGCGTCTACGACCACTACTACACGGACCCCGTCGTCAAGCCCAACTCCTGCCTCGCGCCGCTGTGGCTGCCGCCGTTCTACGCGTTCAAGATCGTCCCTGGGGATCTGGGCACGAAGGGTGGGATGCGCACGGACGCGCGGGCGCGCGTGCTCCGCGCCGACGGCTCCGTCATTCCCGGCCTGTACGCCGCGGGCAACGCCAGCGGCGCGGTCATGGGCAACAGCTACGCCGGCGCCGGCTCGACGCTCGGGCCCGCGATGACGTTCGGCTACGTGGCCGCCGACGACATCGCGAACTCGACGGGCCCCTGACCGGGCAGGCGGCGGACCCGTGTGCGGTGCCAAAAGGGTTGAGACCGTGGTTGAGCTGGGCGTTCGCAGGGTGGTTAGGCAGCTCTGCGGCACTCGCTGATCAACCCGGTGACGGTCCTTCGATGGCGGATCCGGGCGGTCATGTCGATCACCTTGCCTAGGTCGTGCATCGGCGGATGAAGAGAGCGGCCTTGATGCGGGCGATGATCGTTGAAGTGGCGTTCATACTCGGCCAGGACTGTGCGCAGGTGCCGTTCACCGTAGATGATCAGGTGGTCGAGGCACTCACGGCGTAGCGTTCCCACGAACCGCTCCGCGAACGCGTTCGCCCGCGGCGACCGGACGGGCGTCTTGATGATCCGTACACCACTGGCGGCGAAGACCTCATCGAACGATCGGGAGAACTTGCCATCGCGGTCTCGGATGAGAAACCTGAACATGCTGGCGCGTTCACCCAGTTTCATCAACAAGTTCCGGGCTTGCTGAGTGGCCCAGGCGCCGCTTGGGTTGAAGGTGACGCCCACAATGCGCACGCGGCGCGTCTTGATCTCCATGACGAACAAGACGTACAAGCGCTTGAGGAAGACAGTGTCGACGTGCAAGAAGTCGCACGCCAAGATGCCGGAGGCTTGAGAAGTCAGGAACTGCCGCCAGGTCGGTGACGCCCGCCGTGGCGCTGGTCCTAGACCGGCCGCGACCAGGATCCGGCGGATTGTGCCTTCACCAATCCGATACCCGAGGCCGAGCACTTCACCTTGGATGCGCCGGTGCCCCCATCGTGGGTTCTCCCGGGCCAATCGGAGCACCAGATCCCGCAGTTCGTCCGGGACCGGCGGGCGCCCGACCGTGCTCGGATAACTCCAGTGCTTGGTGACCAGCCGGCGATGCCAGGCCGACAAGGTGCCCGGCGTCACGATCCGATGGAGCCGAAGCCGCTTGGGCAACAGCCGTGCCAGCGCTGCCAGCAGCGCCCGGTCGGCCCAGTCCGGTCGCGGCCGGGCGACCTGACGACGCAGGACGGCGATCTCATGCCGCAGCACCAAAATCTCGACATCCTTGGAGGCATCGCTTCGCACGAGGAGGCTCAACCAGCCGAACAACCGGACGATCAGCAGGTACAGGAGGCGTAGAAACACAAGCGCTGAGCATAGAAAACCAGGTCAGATGCCGTGTACGAGTTTTGGCACCGCACACCGATAGGCGATCAGCTGGACAGGGTTGCGGCGTTGCCTTCTGGCCCTTTCAGGTCATACGCGCACGGGCCATCTCGACATCTTGGGCGTCCAGTGCTGGGGGAGCCGTTCGCGCCGGAACCTCTCCGGGCTGTGCATGCCCCTGTCCAAGGTTGAGCCGCAGGCCTGCGCGTCCGATTCTAGGGCGCGCAGGCGAACGTTCCTCAAGACAGGCCCATCGCGCTCACCTGCTCGGCGGACTGTGATCACGTGGGTCATGGTGCGTGAAGGACCAAGCCACTCACCACCGAGTTTCCCGCTTGCTGTTTTGGCGGTTGAAGTCGTGTCCGGCCTGGGCCAGGTATCACCTGGACGCCTGGTACTGAGTTTCGAGGATGGCGCGATAGGCGTCGCTGCGCTTGCTCAGGCTGGCGTGGGTGCCGTGTTCGACGACACGTCCGTGGTCCATCATCACGACGAAGTCGCCGGGGGCGAGGCGAGGGATGCGGTGCGCGATGACGACCAGCGTGCGACCGCGGCCGCGCTCCCTCAGCGCCTCGTGGACACGCTCGGCGGTGGCGCCGTCGAGGGCACTGGTGACCTCGTCGGCGACGAGGAGCGGGCTGTCGGCGAGCAGTGCCCTGGCGATGGCCAGCCGCTGGCGCTCTCCGCCGGACAGCCGATGGCCCGCCTGCCCGACCGGGGTGTCGTACCCCTCGAGCGAGGAGGTGACCAACTCGTCCAGGCAGGCGAGCCTGATCACCTGGTCCAGCTCGTGGGGAGGGATGTTATCGCGTGCGAACCGGAGGTTCTCGATGATCGAGGTGTTGAACAGGGTGGGATGCTGCGGGATCAGGGTCGCGACCTCGCGGAGCCGCTCGGCGTCGGTGAAGCCGGATCCGGAGATCTCCACCGTGCCCTCGCCCGGCGACACCAGCCCGGCCATGATCAGCCCAAGGGTGCTCTTGCCCGAGCCGGTGGGGCCCACGACCACGGTGACCGACCCAGCGGGGATGTCCAGATCCACCTTCAACAGGACGGGGCGCCCTGAGCCCTCGAAGGAATGGGAGACGCCGCGGAGCCTGAGGGCGACTCCGCCCTCGATGCCGCAGGGGCGCGCGGACCGGGGGGCGTCGGAGGCAGGCGCGGGGCCGAGATACTCCAGGACGCGCTCGAACATCGCGATCGAGGCCTGCAGGCTCCCGCTGAGTTGGAGCAGGCTCTGGATCGGCCCGGCCAGCCGGGTCTGAAGGACGACCAGGACGACGATGGCACCAACCGACAGCCCGGGTACAATGCTGCCGCCGACCCAGTAGATGGCAGGGGAGACCAAGGCGAACGAGGCTCCGATGACGGCGTAGGCCACCGTGCCAGCGATCCGCTGGCGATAGGTGGTGTCCTGGATGCGTTCGCAGACCTCGACGAAGCGCGCCCGCTGCCTCCCAGTACGGCGCAGCGTGCGCCCGAGGATGACACCTCCCAGGGAAAGGTCCTCCGCCACGAACCGCAGAACGGTGGCCAGGTGCTCCTGACGCCGCTTCGCCAGCACCCGCCGCCGCCGGGCGAACCGGTTGTTGAGGAGGCTGAGCAGGACCGCCAGCGTCATCGAAACCAGCGCGAGCGGCCAGCTCAGGATGACCATGACGACCAGCGCGGTCACCAGGCTGGTCGTCGCGGCCAGCGCGCTTTGGGCGGTGTGCGTGATGAAGCCGTCGACCCCCTCGATGTCGCTCACGAGCCGTGTCTGGATCTCCGACTCACTTTCGGCCGTGTAGTAGTGCAGCGGCTGTGTCCGCGCGCGGTCGTAGACCTCGACACGCAAGTTGGCGACGACGCGCTGGCCTATCCAGTTGGTCAGGGCCGTCTCGGCGACAGTCACGACGCTGCCCAGCAGCCCGGCGCCGATCATCGAGACGCAGAGCAGGGCGAGCAGCCGCCCGTCCCGGTGGGGCAGGGCGTCGTCGATGACCCGCTGGAGGAGGAGCGGGCTGACGATGCTTGTCCCGACCAGGACGAGCACCATCACAAGCGAGCCGCAAACCTGCCAGCGGAACGGCGCGAACCGCCTGGCCATGTGCCAAGTGACGCCCCAGGTGGTCAGGGACATCAGGGCGCCGGAGGGGGCTGCGGCGTGCTGTAGCCCACCGCGATGGTGAACAGGTGCCGCATCGCGATGCCGTCCTGCATGAACGTTCCTGCGAGGTGGCGGTTCGCCTTGCCGTAGACCGAGCAGTCGAGGCCATAGGTGCGCGCCGCGAGCCAGACGGCGTACCCGAGGGCGCCTGCCCGGACCAGCAGCTGGCCGTACGTGTCGGCCCCGAAGCACCCCGCGGGGCAGCAGATCAGGACGAGCGTGGGAGCGTGCGCGTAACTGTCCCGCAGCTCCTCGAGCCAGGGCGCCTCTCCCGCCCGGCGCAGCTCGCCGGAGGCATGGTCGCGCACGTACAGGCCGGCGGGCAAGCCGTCGATCCCGTAGGCGGCCACCGCCGTTCGGAGGTCGGCGGCGCCGCCCAGACCGGCGGGCCGCTGACGGCGCTGGGAGGTCTCAGCCAACTCCAGCACGCCGAGCAGATCCGCCAGGGCAGGACGCCGGGCATCGAACTCCCGGACCGACCGGCGCCCGGCGAGGACCTCCTCTAGGGCAACGGCGTTGGCAGGCAGGGGAGGCGCCGCGCGGTCGTGCGCCGCGCCGTCGCCGCCGAAGGGAAGGGCGACCGGGCGTCGAAGCAGACCGGTCACGGTCTCGCCCAGTTCGCCGTCGGGCATCAGGGGCACGCTGTACCTCCTTCGGAGGGCGGCCGGCGGATCCCCGCGACCGCGGTGACGAACTGGTCATCTGCTACGAGGCGGAGCACCTCGGCGAGCCGCTCGCCCCACTGGGCGGCGAACTCCACACCCAGCCCCCGCGCCTGTGCCACCGCGGCGAGTTGTGTGGTGGCACAGCCCGCGTCGAGAAGGGCCAGACGCGAGGCGAACTGTCCGTACTTGGAGCCGAGCCGGCCTCGAGCGGCGACCAGGACGAGCACGGCGGCCCAGTTCCCCGCCGCCAGCCCTGTGCCCTCCAGGATCCGAGAATGCCGAACCCGTTCCGGTCTGACGGCGATGAGCTCGTGGGTGAGATCGCTGTAGCGGAACACCGTCCCGGGCAGGCCCGCCACGCCGTCCTCGACAACCACGTAGGCCTCCACCGAGGCGAGGTTGCCCCCGCTCGGGACCCATCGCTGGAGCCGGCCCGCGGACGGCCCGCGGCGGAGTCCCGCCACCCGAGCCAGGAGGTCGGCGAGCAGCTTCTCGTCCAGGGGCGTCCCGTCCGCGGGGACGGGGTGGCAGAAGATGCCGTCCACCGGTTCCGACACCTCCGGCAGCGCCAGCCGCGGGTGCGTGGTGAAGCCGGGGCGCTGGGTCATCAGGTCCGTCAGCGGCGCCATCTCGACCGGCGGCCGGTCGTCGTCGGGCATGAGGCAGAAGGGCGGGGGACGCATCTCCCACTCGTAGGCATCCGCGAGGTTGGCGGCGGGACCGCAGTCGCGGCAGTCGGCATAGGGGACGACCAGGTATTTCGCGCTCGTCCAGTCCTGGAGGGAGACCCGGGTCACGGAACGGACGCTCGACAGTTCGGGGAGCCTGCCAGCGATGGCCAGCGCCTCCGCGGCGGCCCATCCGGCGAGCGCCTCGACCGGAACGACACCACTCGGCGCCTCCCAGCCCATCTCCTCGCGTCCTCGCGCCAGGCAGGCCGGGCAGGCGGTGACACCGGGGAAGAAGCAAGGGCCGATCTCGACGTGGCCGGCGTCCGCGGCGACGCGGAGGACCGGCACATCGAGCGGGCCATAGCTCGCGACCGTCTGCCGGAAGGTCGTGGGGTCGTCAGCCCCGTCCACGACGACGGCGAGGGTGGGGGACGCGTGCGGCGGCAGGGGATCGGCCGACACCGAGCCGACACCGCAGGCCAGCAGGTCGTGGGCGATCTTGGAGGTTATTCGTTCGTCCCCGTGGAGCGCCACGGCGGCGCCGGCGAGGACGCCGAGCAGCCGGCCGGACCCCGAGTAGTCCCCCCTCGCCCCGACGGTACGGGAGAGGTAGGCGACGACCTCCTCCGACGCCGTCCCGCCGCCGGCGGGCGTCTCGGCTTCGTCCAGCAGCCCACGGTTCCCGAGTAGCGTGAGCACCTGCCGCAGTTGCGGCGGGCTCAGTCCCGAGAGCTCGCACAGCTCACCGTCGTCGTGTGAGCCGTCAAGCAGCGGCAGCAGTCGGGGCAGCACCTCGGTGGCCGCCGCGCCGCGGAACACGTGGCGGTACCGGGCGCCCTCGACGACGAGCTGCTCGCCTGCCCTGACAACGACCAGGCCGAGGCACAGCCGTACCGGCCGGATTGTGGGCTCAGCGGCCATCGGCGACCACCTCCTCGGTAAGCCGGAACAGGACCCGCAGGTCGCGCTCCGGCATCCTGGCATCACAGCGCGAGCAGCCGTGGCAGGGAGTGAGGCGGTCGCTCCTGACGGAGAGCCCGCTCAACGAGATCTTGATCACTCGGGTCCCCGCCGACGGTCCGTCGCGCAACAGGGCGCCGGCCACTCCCGCGGCCACCCGCGCGTGCTGGGGAAGGAACCCGCCGGGACCGCACGTCTCATCACGGTCGTAGGCGGCGTGCAAAGCGTCCGTGCTGTTCCCCTCTCGGTCGTGCTGCCTGCGCCGGTCGCGGTAACAGCGGAAGCACGCGCCGGTGCCGGGGCCCATCCACGGCCCGACCAGGATCGAGGCCTGCTCCCTGATGACGGGCAGCCACGCGCTCCCGCGGCCGTGCGCGAGATCGTCTACGCGTTGGCACAGAGCCTCGGCCGGTCGCCACAGAGCGACTACGAGCGGGGCTGTATCGCGGAGTTCGTCCGCGGTCGCGAGTGTCCGCGCGCCATCGAACTCCGCGGCGAGGAGGCCGGTCACTGACCGGCCGAACGGTCCGGCGGCCAGCAGGGCAGGGCGCGGCGGATCCGTCACGGGAACGGCTGGGGCCATGGGTTCAGCTCCTCTTCGGCCAGTACGCGGTATCCCATGCGCGCGGGCGCCCGGTACAGGCGGGGATGCGCCTTGAACTGCGCCATCGGGTTCGGGCACATGGGCTGGAGATCAGGGATGACCACGCTCACGGCGGTCAGCCCGACGTCGGCGAGCTCGCGGGTGGTCCTGTCCACGGCCACGGTGCGCATGCCCTCCCTGCTCAACGTGGACACGAGCCCGGCCAGCGCCAGGTCTGGGTCGTCGGGTAGCGGCATGCGGCCGGAGGAGACGGGCATCTCGGGACGGTCGAGGAGGAAGTCGAACGCGGATGCGCGCTCGGCGGCGCCCATGTAGATGGCGCCGTCCTCCAGAGAGGTGAACGCGGTGGGGTCGTTGGGCTCCTTGTCGCGGATCAGGCCCAGGATGCTCACCGCCTCGTACAGGGCGCTCTCCGCCGCCTGGGCGAGGGTTCGTCCCGTTCCCGCGCCGACCGTACGGCGGGCACGCGGGTCGTGGTCGGCGGCGAGGACGCAGTAGACGGTGGGCACGCCGAGCTCGGACGTCGCGTCGAACAGGTACGGCTCCACGAAACTGCGTCGTCTCAACTCAACGAGGGCGCGCACCGTTTCGGAGTGGTCGGCTGGCGCGAGCACGGGCAGGGGAAGCCGCTGCAGCCACACCACGGAGATCATGTCCCGCTCGGCGACTTCGCAGATGCCCCTGACCAGTGCCTCCACGGGATCGGTGTGCACGGCGTAGCCCGTGGAGATCCGGAAGACGAAGTCCTCTGCAGGGACCGCGTCGCGCAGGCCGTAGCAGGCCATGGCGGCGGGAACCCAGGTCATCTGCCCGCTGGCCAGGTCCAGGCCACGCACCCAGCGAATCGGCGCCCCCGGGTCCGGCCTGCGGACCGGGCACGCGGGGTGGGCGTACTCGCTCTCGGCGCACCGGGGAAAGCGGCTGAACTCCAGGCAGTCACCGGCCAGCTCCCCGGGGGTCGCCCAGATGCGATGCTCGCCCAGGAGGTCCGAGCCGGCGTAGCGTTCGGCGCTCTCTGCGATGGCCAGGAACCGGGCCTTCTCCGGCGAGCCCCACGCGCGACCGCCGCCGGCCACGTGACGATCCCTGTGGGCGCCGAGGCCGGGGTTTCCACTGCCGATGGACGCCTTGCCGAAGGGGACCTGGTCCGGCTCCTGGGCGGTCGTCGTGTCCAGCGTGGCGGAAATGACCCCATAGGGGGAGACGAGATCGTCGAGTGCCGTGAAAGTCGTCATGCGTGATATCCCCGCTTCGGGGCGACTGAACGCCGGAGCTTAGCCCGCCGCCCAGTCGCCGAAACCGTCGTGTCAGAGACAGCCGGACACGGAACCACAGCACGCGACGCCGCAGCCGCCGGCGGTACAACCGATGGGGTCCAGGTTGCCGCAGGGCGTTGCCAGGTCAGGCTCATCCACGGACAGATCCAGGTGCTCCGATGACTGCATACCTCTGCTCCTTCTGATCGGGAAGGCACCAGTAGAGCCGAAGCCGCTGAAATGACGCTGAAATCCCGTTGAAGCACGGACAGGAGCCATGATCGACTCCTGTGGGTAGACTCCGCATCGAGGAGTCGACCATCCCGACCTGGAGCGGTGAGCGGTGGAGGACAGCCTGACGTTCCGGCTGCTGGGCCCCGTGGGAGTGTGGCGGGACGAGCGGCTGCTCGGGCCCGCCACCGCCCAGCAACGATCGGTCCTGGCGGCGCTCCTGCTGGACATCGGCAAGGTCGTGTCCGTCGAGCAGCTGATACAGGTGATATGGGGAGAGAACCCCCCGGGCTCGGCGCGGAACGCGGTGCAGGGGTATCTGTCGAAGCTGCGCCGCATGCTCACCGCTCTGCCGCAGGTCACCCTGATCACGTCGGCGGGAGGTTACCGTCTTGTCGCCGCAGCCGAGAGCGTGGACCTCTACCACTTTCGCGACCTGGTCGAGCGCGCGCGGCACAGCGAGCCCGCCGCGGCCGGGCCCCTGCTGGCCGAGGCCTCGCTGCTCTGGCGGGGACCCGCGCTGGCCGACGTCTCGGACAGCCTGCTCCTCCGTACCGCCGGCGCCGCCTTGGAGGAGGAGAGGATCGCCGCGGTCGAGAGGAGCGCGGAGATCGCCCTGGACTCCGGGCGACCTGAGGAACTGCTCACCGACCTGTCAGCGCTGGTGGCCGTCCATCCGCTCAGGGAGAAGCTCGTACGCCTGCTCATGAGCCTGCTGGAGCGGAGCGGCAGGCGAGCGGACGCCCTGACGCTCTTCCGCGACACTCGTCGGCGGCTGATCGACGAGCTGGGCATAGAGCCGGGAAGCGAACTGCAGGAGACGCACCGGAGAATCCTCAAAGGGGAGCGCACACCGCTGTCCCCCGCGGCAGGCGGGGCCATGCTCCCTCGCCAGCTACCAGCCGACGTGGCGCACTTCACCGGCCGTGAGCAGGCGATGTCGGCTCTGGAGGCGCTGGTGTGCCAGATGGGCGAGGACTCGCCGAACACTGTGGTCCTGGCCCTGGTCGAGGGGATCGCGGGGGTGGGCAAGACCGCGCTGGCGCTGCGTTTTGCCCACCGGTATGCCGCTCACTTCAGCGATGGCCAGCTCTACGTGGACCTGCATGGATTCGATCCTGTGCGCGCACCGCTGACACCGCGGGAGGCCCTAGGCCGGCTGGTGCGCACGATGGGCGTCGAGCCACGGCGGATCCCGGCCGAGTTGGACGAGCTCGCGGGCCTGTACCGATCCCTGATGGCGGGCAAGCGCATGCTTGTCCTACTCGACAACGCGGCCACGGCCGAGCAGGTCAGGCCGCTCATCCCGGGCGCGCCCACCTGCCTGGTGCTGGTCACGGGCCGCACCCGGCTGCGGGGCCTGGTCGCCCACGACGGCGCCCGTCCGCTCAGCCTCGACCCGTTACCCCTCGACGAGGCCCTGGAACTGACGCGGAGAATCATCGGCGGGGAGCGCGTCGAGGGCGAGCCCGAGGCGGCCGCCGAGCTGGCCCGCCTCTGCGGCGGCCTCCCGCTGGCGCTGAGAATCGCCGCCGCCAACGTCCACGCCCACCCTGGCCGGAGCATCGCCGACCAGGCCGCGCGAATGGCCGTGGGTCGGAGGCTGGACGCCCTGGTGATCGAGGGCGATGAACAGCGCACGGTGCGCACGGCCTTCGACCTCTCCTACTCCGCGCTCAGGCCCGAGGTGGCCCACGCGTTCCGCCACCTCGCGCTCCTTCCGGGCGCGGGCTTCACCGCCGAGGCCACGGCGGCGCTCATGGGCCTGCCGGTCGGCGAGAGTGAGAGGTCGCTGCGCCGACTGGCCGCGGCCGGCCTGGTTGAGGAGTACGTGAGCGGGCGCTACCGGATGCACGACCTGGTGGCTGTCTATTGTGCCGAACGCGCCAGGTCGGATCAGGCAGGACACGGCGAGGCGCGGGCGAGGCTGTTCGCGTGGTACCTGCGGACCGCCCACGCGGCCGACAAGCCCCTGAAGCTGCCCTTCCTCCAGCTCCCCTACGAGCAGGCCGAGCCTTCTCCGGACGATCTGCGGTTCGAGGACGCGGCAGACGCCCTGGCCTGGCTGGAGGCCGAGCGGCATAACCTGGTCGCGGCCGTCGAACACGCCGCGTCGCACGGCCACCGCCGGGCGGCCTGGCATCTCGCCGACGTGCTCCGCGGGTTCTTCTGGCTCCGCAAGTATCACGCCGACTGGATGACCGTCGGCGAGTCGGGCCTGCGGGCGGCCGAGGCGGAAGGCGACCATCTGGCCAGGAGCGCCATGGCGGAAAGCCTGGCCCATCTCCATGCTGACCTGGGCAGACACCAGTCCGCTATCGGCTTCCACACCATGGCCCTGGAGATCAACCGCGGCAACGGATGGCGGCTACGCGAGGCCAACACCCTATGCAACCTCGGCAACCGGCACGCGCTGTCGGGCGATCTCGGCCAGGCGATCACCTATTTCACCGAAGCCCTCACACTGGCCCGCGTGATCGACTGGCGCGAGGGAGAAGCGAGGATACTCGGCAATCTGGGCGGTTTGTGCTGGGACTGCGGGATGCTGCACGACGCCCTGAAGTACTGCGCGCAGTCGCTTGCCGCGTTGCAGGAGTTCGGCTCCCAGTACGCGCACGTGGTGCCCCTCCTCAACATGGGCTGTGTCCAGCTCGAACTCGGCGACCTTGGCGGCTCCGCGGACGCCTTCACCCGCGCACGCGCCCTCTGCGGCAGCGCGGGCGTCCACGACGGTGAGGCCAAGTGCCTGGTCAACCTCGCCAGGGTGCACCACCGGGCTGGCCACTGCGACCAAGCCGCCGAGACGGCCGAACGCGCCCTTTCGGCCATCCAGGATGTCGAGGCAGGCCAGGCCAGGGTGGACGTCTTGAACACCCTGGGGAGTGTGCGGCTCGAACTCGGCGCCGCCGACACCGCCGTGGATCACCACCAGCGGGCGCTGGCCATCTCGCGGGCGACCGACAACCCGCGGGGCGAGGGGGAGGCGCTCGTCGGCCTGGCCTCGGCCCACCTCCACCTGGCCAGACAGGACGAGGCGCTGATCCACGCCGAGCAGGCACTGACCCTCATGTCCGCCACCGGGCACCGCGTCGTCGAGAGCCAGGCCCTCATGGCCCTGTCCGACATCCGCTTCGCCAAGGGCGACGACCGCCAGGGCCTGCAGTACGCCGCCCGTGCACTGGCCATCCACCACGCCACCGGCTACTCCCCCCGCTGGACCCCGAGGACCCCGCCGGCCTGACCCGCGCGCCCACGAACGCGGACGTCAATCGGCGCCTTGACAGCGCGGGTGCTGAAAATTCATCCGTGCAGGTCTGCGCCTGCCGACAATGCCATCCACCCTGTGGGGCTCAAGAACTCGAATCGCCTTCAAGGCAGAGGCCCTCGTTCGGTGGACGGAAGAGGCGTGGGCGCCGAGTGGCTGGTTCGGGTCGCCTGGGATCATGTTTCGTGATCTTGTCTACGGTGTACGCCGTCACCCGCCGTCTGCTGTCTTTGCCCGCGCTGCTGCTACGGAGGAGTGCCTCCAAGGAGGCGGAACTGCTGGTCCTACGCCATCAGAACGCGGTCCTACGCCGACAGGTCCCGCGGGTACGCTACGAAACGGCCGACCGCCTGTGGTTGGCGGCGCTTTCGCATCTGATCCCTCGCCATCGCTGGGCGAAGATCTTCTCGATAACCCCGGCCACGCTGCTGGCCTGGCACCGCAACCTCGCGGCGAAGAAGTGGGACTACAGCAATCGTCGCCGTCCCGGACGGTCACCCACCCCGGCGGCGGTCAAGACCCTCATCCTGCGCATGGCCGCGGAGAACCCGAGGTGGGGCCACCGGCGCATCCACGGTGAACTCACCCGCCTCGGCCACAAGATCGCCGCCTCGACCGTCTGGAACATTCTGAACCGGGCCGGGATCGACCCCGCTCCGCGCCGCAGCGGGCCGACGTGGAAGCAGTTCCTGACGGCCCAGGCCGAGCACATCGTCGCCGTGGACTTCCTGCATGTGGACACCGTCAATCTCACACGCCTGTATGCCCTGATCATGCTTGAACACGGCAACCGCTGGGCCCACCTGCTCGGCGTCACCGCCAACCCCACCGGATCGTGGACCGCCCAAGCTGCTCGTAACTTCCTGATGAACACCGGCATCGTGATGACGAAGCCGATGTTCTTGATCCGCGACCGCGGCGGCCAGTTCACCGACGCCTTTGACGCGATCTTCACCGACGCTGGCCTGCGGGTCATCAAAAGTCCACCGCAGGCCCCGAAGGCGAACGCGCACTGTGAAGGGCTCATCGGCACCCTACGCCGCGAACTCCTGGACAGCATGCTCATCCTCAACGAGCACCATCTCCGCCGCACCCTCACCCGCTACCTGGAGCACTACAACACGGCCCGACCTCACCGCGGCATCGGACAGTTATCCCCATCGCAAGCCGAAACAGGACCGCCAACCCCCATCGACCTGGCCGACCAACGAGTCCACCGCAGAGCCATCCTCGGCGGCCTCATCAACGAGTACCAGATCGCCAGCTGATCAGGTTATCGGCTGACACCGCCCCGAGAACCGGCAGGTCAGACACCGCATCCTATTTATGAGCCCCACACGCTGACGATTGCCGTCGACCGTCTCGACACTGGCGTCGTTGTCCATGCACGCGTCGATGAGCACCCGCCGACGGAGGGGCATCGCGAGGGTGAGGTCGACGCTCATGGCAGGCATGGTGTGAATCGAAATGGGCGGTCAAGGCTCGAGATCCGAAGAGAAACCATCTCGGCCTCCGGCCACCACACCAGAAACGATCAGCCCAATCTTGGGAAGCGATCATCAACCGATGACTATCCCCGCTGCCTAACCCACTCGGAAGTTGTTTGGGTTACGGCGTATTCAGCGCCGCGTCGATGGCTGCGCCAGTGCGCTCCAGCCATGCCTCGCGTCGCTTGATCTGGTCACCGACGCCCTCATCCCACATCCTTGCCCAGCCGCCGCCTCGCTCCTCGGCAATCTGCTTCATCGAAAACCACGACCGGCGCGTCCGCAGCACCGCCACCTCGACGAGCCGGGAGCGGTCGACGTCCGACATCCCGTAGGCGTCGGCCAGGATCCGGCAGCGACGCGGCACGTCCACCTCCCGCAGCAGCGGATCGGCATCGACAGGGTCGCCCAGCGGCGCCCAATACAGCATCGCGTTGCACATCTCATCCACCCTGGTGACCAGCTTGGCGATGTCGAAATCGATCAACGCGGCCGCCTTGCCATCCCGGAACACGATGTTGTCCGGCGTGTAGTCCATGTGCCCGACCACCTCCGTCGGGTACGGCGGCGCAGGCGGCATGCCGGGCGGCTCCGAGAGCCCGAAGCCGGGCCGCACCCCTTCGGGCATGACGAACCCCGCGACGGCGTCGTGGTAGTCGCGCACGAGGCGCCCGACGGTAGCCAGCCGCTCCTCATCGGCGATCCACGCCGGCCTCGGCCGCCCGGCCACCTCGCCGGGCATGAAGGTCAGCACCTCTCGCCCGGCCGCATCGATGCCGAGGAACCGCGGAGCGCCCGCGTACCCGATCTGCTCCAGATGGCGCAGCAGCGCGTGGACGAGCGGAGCATTTGGGCCGACCGGACGGCGCACCGTGTCCCCGACACGCACGACCCCCTCGGTGACGTCCCCACCGACGAGCGGGATCTCGGGATGGGGCTCGGGAGATTCGACGTACGCGAAGGAGTTCATCTTCCCTTGGGGGTCGTCAGCATCGGTGAACATCCCCGCAGTATCACGACATCGTCAGCGGCTGCCAACCGAATACCCGGGTCGCGCGCCTGGGCGCCCCGGGAAACGATCACTTCCGAGCTGCGAAGCGATCTTAAGACACTGCGTGTTCGCTCAGCTCAGACCTATCCGTGACCGCCCCACGTGTAAGGCGTCATCCCATGCCGAGCGGGGAGCCTGCGGTGGGTGAGATGTCGCCCTCGAGCGATGCGACCTTGACCTCGCCGCCGGAATCGTACGCCCCCAGCCGTGACGGACGCCTGGGCGCGGACCTGATCACGTGCCAGTGCCTGGACACGCGCGCCGCGATGACCTATGCACGGTCGACCGGGCAGGCCCTGCGAGGAGGCCGGCCTCGCGGCCGTCTTCCCCGCAGGTCAGGCGACGTCGGGCTGCTCACGCCTGGGCCGGTTGTCACGGCTTCAGCTGGTCGGCCTCCCGTACATCGTGGAGGTGGATAAGGACGTCGAAGGAGCGGGCGATCGCGAGGTGGCCGGGCGGATAGGGGTACTGCGTGCCGATGTTGCGTGTGGGGCGGGCGACGTCCAGCCACGCGCGCGCGGCGGCCGGGGCGTTGCGGATGTCGAGGTAGTAGTCCCGGTAGCGGACCTTGTCGAGGGTGTGCTCGTTCATGCCGGGCTCGGCCGCGCCCACGGTGAACTTCTTCCAGTCGCCGCCGAGAGCGGCGTCCTTCGACAGGAAGGAGCCCTGGTGGAAGGTGAAGCCGATGGGGAGGTACTTCTCGCCCAGGGCGTCGCGTAGGTACGACCCTTGCGTCTTGGGGTACAGCGCGGGCTCGCTGGCCACGTATCCGACGTGGTCGTTCTGCGCCGACAGCAGCATCTTGTCGCCGGTACGCCGCTGCCACCAGGCGGTGTTCTCGGCCATCACCTGGTCGCGGTAGCGCTGCGCGACGGGCAGCCAGGCCTTGTCGGTGAGGTCGAAGGCGAGGAACGTGGCTGTCTGGGAGATGGAGCGGGCGTTCTGGACCGCAAGCTCGAACTCGTCCTCGTCTGTGCCTTTCTGGCTGCTGATCAGATTCAGGGCCTGGTGTGCCTTGGCGGCGAGCTGCTGCCGTTCCGCGAGAGGCTTGCCCAGGTAGGCGAACACGTCGTCGATCGGGCGCAGACCGGTGTAGAGCCGCGTGACGTGCGGCAGCGACTCCGGATGGGTTCGCTGCACGTAGCTGGTCACCCGGTTGAAGAAGTCGTCGCTCAGCTTGGGGGCGCCGATGTCATCGCCCATGAGGTGAACCATGCGGTCGGGGTGGCGGCGGTTGTGGTCCCGCATCCACTCGATGAGGCTCACGAACTCCTCCCGTTCCCACGGCGAGGTGGCCAGCGCCTCTTTCGCGATCTTGCGTGCGTCCCCCTCGCCGGTCTGGAGGTAGTCGTCGATCTGGAGCCCAGCGGACCAGCTCAGCTCCAGAGCGAAGGTGGTGAAGCCCTTCTCCTCGACGAGGTAGCGGAAGACCCGCTCCTTCATGGCGAAGAACTCATGGGAGCCGTGGGTGGCCTCGCCGAGGCCGACCACCTTGGCATCGCCGATCATCGGACCCAGGGCTCGCAGGTCGGCCGTATTCCCCTGGGGCTCGGTCGAGCGCAGTGGGTGGGCCGCCTGCTCCAGTGCGCGGACCGGGTTCTGCGTCCCGCCGGCCGTGTCGGCCAGGGCCGCCTGGGCCGCCACGGGGGCGAGAACCGCTCCCATCGCGATCACCGCCGTCGCCAGCAGTCCCCGCCGGCTGATGCGCTTTCGGTCCCTAGCCATGCTGTTTGCCTCTTAACTTGCGTATTACCACTTGAGAAGGATCAGACCTCACGGTGAGATCGATACGTCGACGAGAGTATGGCGACCCGAGCGCGCCTCCCATGCCGCTGACCAGCATCTTTCTCGTGAGGCGAGCGGGTGCGTCAGGGTAGGGCGGGCACTACCGGGGGCCTCTGCGAGCCGACCCGGAGAGCCGTATGGGCGGCGACGAGGTCCACGTCGAAGGTGTGCGGGGTGGCGGTTTCTGGCCTCACCCTCGTTAGGCGAGTTCGACCAGATCATCCACCGACTCGACAGTCGCATTCTGAAACGATCAGTAAGCCCAGCACCCGATCGCCCGGACCCAACGGTGACGGTTCTTACGACCTGCCGGAACTACTACAGGTCGCAGATGCCGACATCCCAGAGGCAGAGTGCCGACAGGTCAACCAGGTTCTCGATCGGCACGACTTCACGTCGCTCTGCTCGCAGGTGCTGGGCCAATCAAGTCGTCCGCAGGCCGCTGTGCACGCGCGGCGGCTCGCTTGTCAGTGGCTGCACCTACCGTGCTCTTGACCTGCAGCCGCGCCCTCTCCAGCGCGATGATGATCGAAATCAGGCCCACCGATCCGATGACCAGCCCGAACGGGCGGGCGACCGACCACCATGAGCCTCCGCCCCACCAGGCTTGGTCGACGGCGTACTGGAGATACAGCCCCAGGGCTGCCGCAACGCTCATGGCGCTGCCCGTGACGTACATCTCAAAGACGCTCTGGCGATCCATCGCTTGGTCCACGGCGCGAAGGGCTGCAGTGATCTCCTGGCCGATATTGGCATCACGTAGGAATCTGCTGCGCGTTACCCGCTCCACTAACCACGGGCGCTTATCGGGGGACGACACGCACTGATTGTGTCGCACGCCGAATGATCGACAAGGGTCAGCGCGCTGAGCCCGCCTGCCTGTCCGGAGCGTCGGGCTCAGACATGGCGGCTGCGTACCAGGGCAGCGGCGACGACTTTGATGGAGACGGCCACTGCGGCCAGTCGGCGTCCTTGCAGTTCGGTAGGTGTCGAGCTCAGCGTTCAGCAACCGGTGTTCTACGCCCAGCCCCGTGAGAGGCCGTCATGGTCGACGCGTCACCAGCCCTATGGGGCCACGGGCCCCTGGGAACTGCACGTGCTCGCGCCCAGACGCCCATGCCCCCCACGCGCAAGACCGACTCCCCCTCCAGCAGTCGGCCGCACATAACATGCCTATCAGTAATTGAATGATTACACTCCGTTATTCGGCTCGAGGGTGCCATACGGACAGCGCGTCCGGATCATGGGGCCATCAGCGCTGCTACTTCTCACCGATATTTCTCGAGCGCGCGGGCCTAGAGCGCTGTCCAAACTGACCCGCAAACGCTGCTACTAGAGAGCTTTAAAGGCTGGGGTTACGGCGGCTTGGTGTCGAGGCCGGTCTTGGCAATGAAGCCGCTGATCAGATGGGGCCGGTACTGCATCTTCTTCAGCCGGGTCTTGATCAGCCGGGCGAGTTCGTTCAGGGTCTTCTTGGCGAGGTTGGCCAGGGACCGTTTGAGGTGAGCCCAGACGCCCTCGACCGGGTTGAGCTCGGGCGCGTAAGAGGGCAGCTGAATAGCCGTCAGCCAGGCGCGATGCTCGACCAGCGCGCGCATGGCGGCGCTGATGTGGGTGTTCAAGTTGTCCCACACGAGCACGATCGGACCGCCCAGTTGCTGGTGGGCGGCATCCAGCAGGGCAATGTAGTCGGCCTCGGAGAACGACTTGCGCTCGCCCTTACGTCCCCGCCGTAGCCGGATCCGGTAGATCAGCCGCGGCAGACGGCCGGGCTTGGTGGCGATCAGCCCGGCGATCATCACCGTGCCCGACCCGCTGCCGGACACCGTCACCACCGGCGTCATCCCGCGCCGTCCCCAGCTGCGGCCCTTGGGTGGTCTCAGACCTTGACCGGCCTCATCTTCCCAGCAGAGCCAGGCGCCCAGGTTCGCCGCGGCCCTTTTCCCTCCGGCCAGACATCGTCTCGCCAGGCGGCGATCGCCTGCTCATCGCGCTCGGTCGCGCGCCGCGTGGGTACTTGCCGACTCCAGCCCAGCCGGTGCAGCAGATAGTCCAGCCCGCTCAGGGTGTAGGGCACCCGGAACAGGTCCCAGACCAACTCCGCGATCCGGGCCAAGGTCCAGCATTGATCCTCGCTCCACCCGTACGCGGCCGGCCCCTCGTCCAACGCCCCCTGCAGCCCGCCAGTTGGGCCTGGGTCAGCTTGCACTTCTCACCGCCCGGCCCTTTGGACAGCAGCGCCTCGCCGCCACCGGCGTCGAAGGCCCGGTGCCAGCGGTTGGCCGACATCCGGCTGACCCGGAACTCGGCCGCCACCTGTGCATCCGTCGCGCCTGCGGCGAAGCGGTCCCCAGCCCGCATGCGCACCTGCTCCCGGCGAGCCCGTGCTTGGGCGGTCAGTCCACCACCCTCGGGATACCTCATGCCTCCGGAATAGACCCATAGCAAACAGTCGTCACGCTGCCAGCAGGAGACACTTACGTAACGTAACTCCCAACTTCAAAACTCTCTAGCACCCGTGACTCTGCTGTCCGCTTCGTCCTCCGTCCCGCAGGTACGCCGGACTGGCTAACCCTTCGACTCGGCGCTCCCTTTGACTGCGGGAACCTGCCCGCAGCCATGGGCGGGCTACTCCCAGGTAATGGGACAGGGTTTGCCCTGGTCCGGTCAGGCCGATTCGGCGTAGCGCCCGCGACGGAAGATCTCCTCATCCTGGGCGGTCCCGCACAGGCGTGGTTCGAGGAGAACCGGCCCCGTTCGACCGCACCCAGGACATGATCGCCGCCCACCTCGAAGCGGTGAGGACCGGGGACATGCCGCAGGGTAGCGACGTGTTCCTCTGCATCATCGAGACCGCCAATGACGAGGCCGTGCGCCTGCCCCGGGACCAGTTTTACGGTCCACTCGACCTGCGCTATGGCCCGACCCCCGACGACACATGCCCCTGGGTGACCATCTGTAGACGCCCATGCCGCCATGTGTGCCCGGAACCACCTATTTCAGCATGTCGTACAGCAGGGTGATCTCCGTAATGTCCAGCTCGGCGATATACCTGATGTACTCGCCGTGGGCGTGCATCCGCGCAAGCTTGACGGCCCCCTCGCCTTTGTAGTCCTCAGGGAGCCGGCCAAACGGGAGTCCATGACTTCGTTCCTCACTGGTGGGGGTTGGTGTCGTGTCTCTGGTCGGTGTGCCGGGTCAAGTTGGGAGGTGTGCGGCGAGTTGTTCCCACTGCCGTAGGGGTGGGATGTGTGGTTCGGCGGTCAGCAGGTGGAGGCTGACGTGGTCGGCGCCGGCGTCGAGGTGCTCCTGGACGCGGTCGGCGATGTCCTCGGCGCGGCCGTGGGCGACGATCGCGTCGACAAGCCGGTCGTCGAGCGCGTCCGGGGACGGGTATCCGAGATCACGCAGCAGGCCCAGGCGGTTCGGCAGCGCGGCCGCAGCCGTGGTGCGGGTCAGTTCGGCGGAGTGGGTGCGGTCGTGGCTGAGGACGCACAGTTGGGTGACGGCAAGCAGGCGGTCGTCTCCGAGGGTCTTCCTGGCGATGTGGGTGTATGCGGTGGGCATGCCCAGCACGGTCGCGCCCCGGGTGCGTTCGGCGGCCAGGGCGAGCATGCCGGGGTCCAGGGCGGCCAGTACCCGGTGCGGGGAGGCCGTCGTGCCGGGTGGCCCGAACGGGGCTGTGTCGAGCGCGTCGAGGTAGGAGCGCATGGTAGCCAGGGGCGGGCCGAAGCGGTGGCCGCGGACGTCCTCGGCCAGGCTCGGGTGACTGTCCCACAGGCCGAGCAGGAATCGTCCGGGGAAGGCCTCTTCCAGGGTGCGTTGTGCGGCGGCGGTCGTGACCGCGTCGCGCGCGTAGATGTCGGCCATGCCGGCGGCAACGGTGATCCGCTGGGTGGCCGCCAGCAGGACGGCGGCCTGCGCCATGGCTTCGCGTCCGGTGGTCTCGGGGAACCACAGGGTGCCATAACCGAGGTCTTCGATCGCAGTGGCGGCCTGCCGTACATCGGCTGCGGAGAGGAGGTCGAAGTCGCCAGCCCAGATCCCGACACGGCCGAGGCCGGGTGCGTGGCTGCTCATGCGCCCTGGCCCGCGGCGCGCACGGAGTCCAGGAACGCCTCGATCTGGGCGGCGCCGGTGCGCTCCAGCCAGGTGGCGAAGTCCATCGCGGCAGGGTGGATCCGCCGGGTGGCGGCGATGTCCGCCCGGTAGCCGTACTCGTTGAGCCATTCGTTGGCGTAGGCGAAGTCCTCGCTCAGAGCCCGGATCGCCTCGATCGGGATCTGCACGTAGGGCAGCGAGATTCCGAGCGCCTTGGCGATGGCCGCGGCGACCTGCACCGGTGTGAGCTCGTCAGCGGCCAGGGAGACCGCCCGGCCGATCCACTCCTTGGGGTGGGAGAACGCCAACTCGGTGACGGCACCGACGTCGTCGACGGCCATGATCTGCTGGACGGTGTCCGGCGCGATCCCGGTGGACAGGTTCCCGTTCTGCAGCGCGTATCCGCCGGTGAAGTTCTCCATGAACGAGACCGGCCGCAGGATCGTCGCGGGCAGGCCGAGCTTGGCGATGTGCTGCTCGATCCGCCACTTGCTGACCAGGTTCACCGGCACCTTCTCGCTGAGGTGGCGGTCCGCGCCGGCGACCGAGGTGAACACCAGGTGCCCGACGCCGGCAGCGCGCGCGGCCTCGGCGACGTTCACGCCCCAGCGCACCTCGTCCTCGGCGGTGAAGTCCGGTGCGGTGCCGGGCTGGCCGACCGTGGGCTGGACACTGAACAGGCCCCAGGCGCCCTCGGCCACGGCGGTCAGGGAATCGACGTCCTCCATCTGCGCCCGCGCCACCTGCGCGCCGGCCTGCGCCAGTACTTGGGCCCGTGCCCCGTCCGGGTCACGGGTGAGCGCACGCACCCGCCAGCCGCCGCGGAGCAGGTGGTGTGTCACCGCCCTGCCCTGCAGGCCGGTCGCTCCCACCACCACGACGGTCTTGTTCGTCGGTGTCACTGTCTCTCCCTTAACTGGAACAAGAGCCCACCCTCTTAACTGGGGTGGCCCTCCGGTTATAGGTTGCTACGATATGGAGGACCACCCCACTTGGCAAGTCGTCAGGAGTTCCTTTTGTCCAAGGACACCGCCGTGCCGCCCCGGCAGCGGATGCGCGCCGACGCCCGCCGTAACGTCGACCAGATCGTCGCCGCCGCCGGCGCCCTCATCGCCGAGCACGGCGCCGACGCCTCCCTGGAGGAGGTCGCCCGCCGTGCCGGAGTCGGCTCGGCGACCCTGCACCGGCACTTTCCCTCCCGGCAGGCGCTCCTGGAGGCGGTCTTCAAGGACCGGGTGGAGGCACTCTGCGCCAAGGCCGACGACCTGCTCGCCGACCCCGAGCCGGGAGAGGCGCTGCTCACCTGGCTCCGCGCTGTCGGCGCACACGCGGTGGCCAACCGAGGGCTGGGCGCGTCATTGATGCGCGGCGGTGATCCGACCCTCGGCAGCACCTGTCACGACATGATCATCAACGCCGGTGATGCTCTTCTCGCCCGTGCCCGAACGGCAGCCGCCGTGCGCCCCGAGATCGCCATCACCCAGCTACTGAAGCTCGTCAGCGCCATCGCCCTGGCGACCGAGCAGGACCCCGATGGTCCGGCCGAAGCCGACCGCCTGCTGGCGATCGCCATCGAGGGCGTACGCGCGCACTGAACCCGGCTCTCACAAAGCGAAGCTGCTGCCCCGACGGCCACCTGAAGATCGCGGATCCCGACGGCCATCGCATCGTCCTGGTACAGGTCCCGCCCGACCACCCCTTGCGCCGCGACCCGCGCTGACCCGGAAGCTCCAGCACTCATGCCGCCAAGCACTACTACGAGTAGCAGAACCTCGGCCCCGCTCAGGACGGCGGGCCGACGTTCGACGAAGACGGGTCAGGGTTCGAGTTGCCGTTGCGGTTCGGGCAGCGCCTGCTGCTCCCAAGTGAGGGGTTGGTGCTCCTTGGCAAGGTCCTGGAGTTCTTGCACGATCGTTTCTGGCCGGGTGGTCAGGATGGGGTGGCGGCGTAGGTTCTCGACGTCGAGCTGACTGGGTTCGCGCCGGATTACGCTGGTGCCGTATTTGACGACGAGCAGCGTCCCCGAGTGGATGACCGCGGAATCAACCCCTTCCAACGCCTTCATCACTGCGGCGAACGCTTCGGCCTGCACCTTGTCCACCTCGGCCTGCCGGGTGTCCAGCCCGTACAGGCTCGCGGCTCTGCCGGCGAGTTTCGTGCCGTTTCGAACGTCCTCCTCGGTGGGGTTCTTTACCCGGGCCACGAGTGTCTTCCACCAGGAGCCGGAGATCGGCCGCGCCTCGTGAATGATCTCCATGCCCTGGACTTCCAGCCATGCCCGCACTGCGCGCTCCACCTCGCGCTTGGCATCGGCTATCCGCTCGGCGTCAGGGTCGTCCAGGTAGATGGTCACCTTGGGTCGCATCGTCATCCCCCCGCTCGACGAGGCTGGCGTACTGAGCCTCGAAGTCCACATCCATCTGCTGCGTGATTGCTGAGCCGGATGTACCGAAGTCGATGATCCTTATTCGATCTGGTTGGTTAACTAGGTCGATCGTCACGGCGATGCTGTGCGCCATGTCCAAGCCCGTCTCGCGACAGAGAGAAATTGAGATCGTCGAGAAGCTGCCGGGCGCCGAAACCCCTGGTGCTGGTACGGCTGGCGCTCGGCGGGCACGGCTCCGGCGTCCACGCCGAGCGCCCGCAGCAGCCAACACCAGGCTGATCAGTCGTTGTCGCTCCAACGGCATGTCGCGCGGGCTGCGGATGCGGTCACGGTGGAGGTGTCGTGGGCCTGATGAGGTTGGTTGGCCAGGATGAGGGTCAGGCGTCCCGGCCCGGGGACCGGCCAGGTGCCGAGGGTGACCCACGTGCCGCGGTGGGCCTTCTGGTCAACGGTGACCGGTCCTGCCAGGTGCGGTGGGGTGGTGTTGTCGTCGTCGAGGTAGTAGGAGGCGGTGCCGGCCGAACGCTGGTCGTCGGCGATGAAGGCCTCGATGGTGCAGCGGGCCTCAGGCCGGGTGTCGAAGTACCAGTTCACTCCCTGGGTGGCGTGCCCCAGCTCAGAAGCGACCTGCAGGAAGAGTGCCGTGCCGGTGCAGCCGTCCTGCCGCCAGCCTCCGCCAGCCGGCCTCCAGCCGGGGTCGGCGTAGGCCCATTCCGCCTGGCAGCCAAGGCCGTGCACCGCGCTCCAGGTTCCGGCGCCCTTGCCGAGGCCAGGTGTGGAGGCAGAGACCGGTCGGGTGGCCTGGGGGAGCGCAGCCGCCGGTGTGGCGGGCGACGGCCGTGCCCCCGTGGGCCTGGGCCCGGCGCCTGTGTCTTTGCCGCCAAGAGCCGACATGCCAGCCGTGAAGAGTACGGCGACCACCGGCACGACCACCATCATGATCATCCATCGCGGGGAGGGCTTGCGCGATAAAAGCTTGCGGCCGGGGCCCGGGGCAGCCGCATGATGCCCGGCGGGGCTCTGCCCGGCTGCGGCGGCCTGTTCAGTGGCGCCTGCCTCGCCGACGGTCTGCTCGGTTTGCTCGGCGGGGCTTTCCCACGCTGCCGCCGGTGTGGTTCTGCTGGCTGCCAGAGCCTGTGCGCGGCGCTCCAACCAAGAGTGAGGATCATCGACGCCAAGAGCTTGAACCAGCGCTCGCAACACTCCCTCCGATGGCATGCGATGCCCCTGCAACGCCTGGCCGATGACCGACTTCGAATGCGGCATCTGGGCGGCCCGGGTCCTGTCCGCCAACTCCCGCACCGACGGTGACCCCTGCTGCTGATGCAGCGACCGTAACTGTGCGATGAATGCGGCCACGGGGTCCTCGCCTGGTCCCTGCCGGCGTCCATGCCCTGGCTCGGACACCGGGTCATCACGATCAGACACGCGCCATGCCCTTCGTCTTTTCGCTCGTCAGCCGCTGTCCAGGCCTGGCCGGTGTCCGGTTGTCGTCCGCATGCGCTGTCCACGGGTGGTGGACACCGCACCGGCCCTCCGACAGTGATCTCACGCCGCAACGGCACACCATCTCGTCCCGACAGGAGTCATCCCGTGAGATTCTTTCAGCGTATCGCCGCCCTTGCCATCGCAGCAGCGGCCCTTGCCGTCCCCGCCCAGGCCGCACTCGCCAGCACCGCGCAGGATGCGCCCGAGCCTGTGAAGCTCACCTGCGTCGCCTGGGGCGGCGGGCTGCAGAACGAGAACTGGGACATCATCGTCCAGCTCAACCCCGACGGAACCGCCAAGTCGGCTGAGCAGCAAGGCGATGCCTACATGACCGGCATCGGCATCTTCGAAGTGAAGCGTACCGACCCCGCAAAGATCACCATCTCCGCGGATGGGCGGGAGCTGAAGTTCTACGGCACCAGCCTGGTCGGCGCCGGCCTGGGAGGCTCCTACCTGTACACCAATGCCGGCACCTGTCGGGCCACCTTCACCTTCCCCAACCCCGCCAAGGCGGTGGTCAACCTCACCCCCGCGTCCTAGCCCCGGAACTCCCGAACGGCCCCGGAGTGCAAAGTGGTTCAGGGAGTGTCGATTGACCGGCTGTCGCGGCCTTCGTCGCGCGAGCCAAGGAGGATCGTCCAACCCAGTTCGCCGAGCCGCCGGGCCGACTCCAACCCGAGCCCCTTGTTGCCTCCGGTGATCAGCACCGAGGTCTTCTCCGAGTTCGTCACACCCTTTAAGGCGAGATGGCCCCGCTGGGCTGTGACACGGGCGGCATGCCCGGGTCCGGGCCGGGCTCGTGGCCGCCGGCGGCGAGCGCGAGGCGGTCGAGGTAGTGGCTCCACCCGCTGACGTGCCCGGGCCGCTCGTCGGCGGGCAGGTCGCGATGCTGGAGCTCGACGCGGGTGCCGGCACCTTCCGGGGTCAGGCGGACCTCGACGGTGCTGGCGCCCGGCGGCAGGCGGCCGGATCCGGCGTATCCCCAGCTGACGACGAGCCTGTGCGGCGGATCGAGGTCCAGGATCCGGCCACGGACGGGCACGCCCTTGACGTCGAGCTCGAATCGCCCGCCGGGGGAGGGGTCGAGCAGGGCGTACTCTCCCATCCAGGTGATGATCGCCTCGGGACGGACCAAGTAGTCGAAGACCCGCTCCGGGGGAGCCTCGATGTAGATCGAGGCTGTGATCGGCTCAGCTGTCATCGCCGGTCTCCGCGGCCTCCTTGAGCCGCCGCAGGCTTTCGGGCCAGAACTCGGCGAGGTAGTCGCGGAGCACGGCCAGCCCCTCCGGGCGTACGACGTAGAGGCGACGCTGGCCCTCGGGCCGCACCGCCACCAGGCCCGCGTCCTTGAGCACCTTGAGGTGCTGGGAGACCGCCTGCTGGGTGATGGCGAACCGGGCGGCGATCTCGGTGACCGACCGCGGCTGGTCGCGCACCAGGCGCAGGATCTCGCGCCGGTGCGGCTCGGCCAGTGCCTGCAGTGCCGCCTCACTCATGCCGGTCAGCCTACCAGGAATTCAAGCCTTGACTTGTACAAGCCGAGACTTGCAGACTTCCACAAGTCGCTACTTGTGAAAGGAACACCATGAACACTCAGGACGCAGTGCGCGCCTATCACGACGCCTGGACCGGCAAGGACTTCGCCGCGGCGGCGGCCATGCTGGCCGATGACCTGACGGTGGAGGCGCCGGTCAACGACTATCCGACACCCCGGTCCTTCGCGACCGCGTTGGAGAGTTTCGGGTCCATGGCCACGCGGGTCGACCTCCTCTCCGCGATGAGCGCGGGCGAGGAGGCCATGCTGCTGTACGACATGGACGTCATCGGCCTCGGCACCCTGCGGGTCGCCGAGCACTTCACGCTCCGCGACGGAAAGATCGCCCGCATTCGCCAGATCCACGACACCACCGCCGTCCGCGCCGCCGGCTTCGCCGGCTGACGCGGGGGGAGTGGCTTCACCATGGAGTACACACGTCACCTCACCATCCAGGCCGGTCGCGAGCGCGTGTTCGGCGCCATCGCCTCCCTTGAGGGGCCGCGCCGCTGGTGGACGACCCTGGTGTACGGCTCGGCCGAGCTCGGCGGCCGGCTGACCTTCGGCTTCGCAGGGCTGGCCGAGCAGATCGTCATGCGCGTCGATGCGGTCGAGCCGCCGTCGCTCGTCCGCTGGTCGTGCACGGCGCACACCCGCGACGACGAGTGGACCGGCACGCAACTCCGCTTCGAGCTCGCCGAGCGCGGGGCGCAGGCGTGCGAGCTCCGCTTCCAACACGTCGGGATCCCGCCCG
The DNA here is from genome assembly GCF_044457685.1 of Nonomuraea sp. NPDC050536. Taxonomy (NCBI): domain Bacteria; kingdom Bacillati; phylum Actinomycetota; class Actinomycetes; order Streptosporangiales; family Streptosporangiaceae; genus Nonomuraea; species Nonomuraea sp. NPDC050536. The sequence goes on along the minus strand of NZ_JBITHD010000008.1, from coordinate 2,351 downwards.
AGGCGGTGGCGGACGGCTGGGAGCGCTTCCTGGCCAGCCTCGCCGCCGAGGCCGAACGCGCCGAGGGCCGCCCCTTCGGCGTCTGACCCCGGTCGACGATCATGCGCCGGGTAATGGGCGGGCGCCCGCCGTTGTTCTACATCGCGCGCACCGCCTGGCCACTCATGTAGCCGACCGCATGCCATCCCCGGTGTCCATCGGAGCCAAGCGCACGACTCGCCCTGCCGTACGACACACCCGACGCCGCCGGACGCCGCCCGGCGGTGAGGCGGTCCGGCGGGTGGCCGTGCCGCGCACAGCGGTACGGCCAGGCCGGGCCGCGCGGCGGCGCGGTCGAGCACCTCGTGGAGGAACGCAGAATCACACCTACTCTGCCCCTCGCCGTAGCTATAGGAGTCCCGGGCCTGCTCGGCGCGCTTGCGGCCCGCTCCGGAGCGACGCATCCGGCCCTCGGCCAGCGGACGGCACCCCTCGTTTCGGGCGGTCTTACATCGAGTAGCCGGAGGCGAGGGCGATGACGCCGACCACGGTCATCAGCAGCGCCGAGCCGGGGTGCATGGCGATCGAGATGCGGATGTCCTGCTTCTTCCAGGCGAGCCAGACGCCCGGGTAGAGGAAGACGAGCTTCGACAGGACCGTCCAAGGGGCCCAGAAGTGGTACACCGAGAAGAAGAAGGTGTTGAAGAACGGGGCCCACTTACCGAGCTGCGGGAGGCGGGGCAGCAGGAAGCCGCGGAAGTAGTACTCCTCGAGCAGAGGCAGGGTGAAGCCGGTGAACGGCGCGCAGATGAGCAGCGTGGTGAGCACAAGCTCGTGCGAGTAGCCCTGGAGGTAGGCGGTGCCGGAGGGGCCGGCGCCCTGGTAGTCCACCCAGGTGAAGAACCAGTCGTAGACGATGTTGTCCAGCCGGGTCAGCGAGAGCGAGACCACGGTCATCCACACCAGGCACGCGGCCCCGAGCCAGAAGACCTTGCCGCGCGAGACCGGCTTGTCGCGGTAGCGGACGACGCCCTTCATCGTGAAGCGGCCGGTCTTCTTCTTGCCCAGCCACAGCAGGAATAGCTGGAGCGGGAAGAGCACGATCGCGAGGGCGATGGCCCAGGCCAGGAAGATCGGGAAGCCCATCGCCCGGACCAGGGGGGCGGCGATGAACGCGTACACGGCGACGATGACCGCGCCGGGCACCAGGTGCAGTGCGATGGAGAACGGGACGGAGTGACGGTCGGCGAGGAGCTTCGCGACGAAGCCTTTCGGTTGAGCGCCTTGGGTGTCGGCCGGGGGCTGCATTGCTCTATCCATGCCGAGAATCGTGGCCCCGCGACCCTACACGGACCTGACATCGCTCTGACACCGCTTCGAGTCGCTGTGAAAGGCGCAGGTCACGGCGGGTGCGAACCAGGCGGGAACTATCGGGTCGCTCCCGCGTCGCAACCCCGCCACCAACAGCTCTTGCGCGTCCACCGCGGATACGGCATTAGGTCTCGACGGAGCAGATCCCGCCCCGGACGAGCTCGGCGGCTCCCAGGAGAGCTGACACGCGTAACGCCGTGCAGGCCGCATTGCTAGCCCTTGGCTCGGGGCGGCGTTCTGGTCTTCCCTCTCACCTCCTCTTGGGGCCACCGCCCCCGCCGGAACCTCGGCGGAGGCCTCGGTCAGGAACACGTCCAGTCTCCAGCGCCTATTTCTGCACTCATCCTCCTCGGAGGCCGGAAGCGCAGTCCCGGGGCCGATTGTGGTTGTGCAGGTCGATTCGCCGGGCGTTGGCGAGGTGGTCGTAGAGCCGCCCTTCGAGCCATCCGGCTTGGCTGCTGTTGAGCGTTTCGTCGTCGTTGATTTCGTAGCGGATGAGCAGGGCCCGGTACCAGTGGTCGCGGTCCTTGAGCTGTTGCAGGACGCGGTGGCGCAGGCCGGGGGTGGTGGCTTTGCCGACGTAGGCTCCCCACCGGCCCTCGCTGTCGGGGCGGTCGAGCAGGAGGTAGGCGCCGGGGACGTTCCAGCCTTGCTCGAGGCGGTTGGCGTGTGCGGCCTGGGCGATCCTGATCAGGGGACTGCTCAGGTCCAGTCCGAGGACTTCCTCGAAGCTGTCCGCCAGAGCCTCCACCGCGTGCCCGGAGCCGCAGCCGGCATCGAGCGCGCGCCCGCCTTTCAGTCCTAACCCGAGCAACCAGGCGGTGTTCTGTCCGGGCAGCAGGCTTACGAAGCGGTCGTAGTCGCGGGCGAATCGGTCGAAGGACTGCGGATCAGCGGTCTGCGTTTCTCCATACACGGATGGGACCGCCAAGCGCAAAGGTTCTGCCTATTGGTCCGACGAGCCGCGCCCCGGGGACTTTCGCCCTCGTTCCCCGCGGGCG